>MWCO01000003.1 GCA_002070115.1 Deltaproteobacteria bacterium ADurb.Bin207 | reverse complement strand
GAGTGGCCATCACCGCCTGCGGATTATTCGATCATCGCACCGATCCAATACTATCCGGAGTGATTGGTGCCATGACGTGCGCCAAGGGATGAGGCAGAGGAGATGGGGGGATCAAGGGGGCGTGTCTATCTACTTGAATTCATTGAATATTTCACCATATCAACCAGATCTTAGGAGGCCCATTTTCGTTCGAGTTCGACGAGCGAATCGAGGACTTCGTGGCGGCCGGTTTGTTTGGCGCGGGTGATGGCTTCTTTGAGAAAAGCTTGAGCTTCCCCGGATCGATTTTCGGCTCTGGCGACTCTGGCCAAGGCTCTCAGTACGTCGACCTCGCTATCGCCATCCGCCAATTCGAGGGCTTGTTGCAGGACTTGTCGAGACTGCGCGAGTTGGCCGAGATCGAGCAGGGTTTCGCCTAATTTTCTTCCGAATAGCACGGCGGCGTGTTGGGGTTGGTCGATGCCTTTGGCTGGCGGCGTTTGCCGAGCGAGGTCGACGCCTTGTTTCAGGGCTCGAGCCGCGCCTTCATCGTTGCCATGGGATTTTGCGGAGCGAGCGACATACTCAAGCAAAAACAGCGCTTCGAGACCTCGTCCCGCTTCGAGGGCGAAGGCGGCGCGTGCTTCCACGGGACGGTCATTCTCGTGGCAAACGTCGGCGGCCCGTTCGGAGAGGGCGATCCGTAATGCGGCAGGAATTCGGGCTTTTGCCACTTCTCGGAACAATGGGTTGACCCAGCACAATCCATGGCTGCGACGATCGATGAAGCCGCTGACAGCGAGGGCTCTAAGGCCTTCGTTCACATCACAAGAGTGGTCCACCACTTGGTTGAGGTGTTCCATGGGCACATCGTCGCCCAGGATGCCGAGGGCATCGAGCACCATGCGAGCGTGCAGGGGAAGAGCGGCCATTCGGTAGGAGATCACGTCTGCCAGGCCCATGGGAGGCAGGTTATGGCCTTCGATTTCGGCTCGTACGCGTTGTTCCACGAGCAAGGGAAGCACGTGGGATTGGCCTTCGAACACATCATCGCGGGCGCCGATGGCCCGGAGCGTATGGCGGGCGCTTTCCACCGGGATTCCTTGAAGGACGCGTTCCGGCAGGTCATAGCGCCATCCGATATCTTGGCGCGGGACATGGGTAACCATCAACAGCCAAGGGACGCGAATAGGGAGAGCCAGAGCGTCGGCGAGGGCGTTGCGCGAGACGCCATCGATGCGTTCGAGGTCATCGGCCAAGACCAGGACATGCCCGCTCAAGGCGCTTTGTGCGGCGCGTTCGATGGCCCATTGCAGAGCTGCGCAGGCAGCGGCCCGAAGCGTTTCCGGGGAGTGGGGGGAGGAGGCATTCGTGGTGAGAAAGAGGGTTTGCAATCCCAACACGGCTTCGGGCCAGGCGCCTGCCCAGGAAAGCGGGTCTTTACCATCTTCTGGCAAGCGGACGAGTTGGAGGATGAGATGACGCAGGGAATATTCCGATGGTTCGGCCCACCACGGGTCAGGTTCCATGCAGCCGACGGCATCCCCTTGCATTCGGGCAAACGCGGCAACATCTCGAAGGATCGAAGTTTTTCCGCTTCCGTGTGGACCGACGAGGCGAACGGCTTTGGTGCCTGTGGTGTGGGATAGACGCAATTGTTGGAGCCACAGCAGATGAGCGTTGTCTTGGGGAGCGAAAAGCGATTGCGGGTCGTCAGGGAGTCGGGGTCTGCTGGGGCTTTGCGGTCCCGACAGGGGGGGGCCCGATGGGATACGTTCACCGCAGGCTCCACAGAATTTCTGCGATGAGGTAAGGGGTTCTCCGCAAGAGGGGCAAGAGGCGGCCCTGCCGGGCACGGGGATGGTTGGATAGGCACCGGCTTCATCCAGGGACATATCCGACCCACGCAGGTCACGAAGGAAGTCCTCGGCGGATTGATAACGTTCATCGGGTTTCTTGGAAAGCGCGCGAAGGCAGGCAGTCACGAGAGCGGCGGGCAAGTGACGAGACGGCGCCAGCGTTCGAGGATCGGGAGGGGCGGTATTGAGGTGGTCGAGCATCAGTTCCATGGGTGATCGCGCTTCGAAAGGCGGGCGGCCGGTGAGAAGTTCGAATAGCGTGACGCCAGCCGCATATATATCCGTTCGCGGATCGATGGCCCCTCCCATGGCTTGCTCAGGTGCCATATAGCAAGGGGTTCCGCGAACGAGGTCGCCGGTGACAAGGGCGCGTTCGGAGCTTCCGTGGATGATTTTGGCCAAGCCAAAGTCGACGACCTTGACGAAGTCACAACCCGCCCGCGTTTGCTCGACCACGATATTCGCGGGTTTCAGGTCTCGATGAACGACGCCCAGCGCATGCGCTTCTGCCAAGGCTTCCAGCACTTGTTGAAAGATGGTGAGCGCACGCGACAGTTCGAGAGGGCCTTCTTCTTGGAGAAGGCTCCTGAGGTCACGACCTCGAAGGTATTCCATCACCAGGTAGGGAAGACCATCTTCGGTTTTTCCAAAGTCGATCACGCTAACGAGGTGGGGATGGCTCAACCGGCTGGCCGCGTGAGCTTCGTTGAAGAAGCGATCGCCCACACCAGGGTCATGTAACAAATGGGCATGAATGACTTTGACAGCCACCGTACGCCCTAGGGTTCGCTGCTCCGCTCGGTACACGGCTCCCATTCCGCCGGTGCCTACTTTTTCCAGCAGCACGTAGGCTTGACCGAGCACACGGCCGATAAGCGGGTCGTTGGGGGAAGCCTCGATATGCTCAACGGGGAAACCACATTGTGGGCAGAAACGATAGCTCGTTTCGCGCGCTCTTCCACATTGAGGGCAAATCCCGACCACGATTCTGCCCCGTAACACGTTCATTGAAACTTGACAACTCAAGCATAAGGGCTACGGCATCATTTTTCCGAACGATCATTGTTCGAACATCGTTATTTATAAGGTTTCGATTTCGTCCTTGGCTTCGGCTTCCTGACGTTTGCATCGGCATTTCGTTTTGATGGGGCGATAGAGAAAGCCAATTTCAACGCCTGAATGTCCGCTCCCGGCTCCAAACCCAACCAAGCAACAATGCGTTCCGGAACATCGAAACGGTCAGATTCTCGATGATTTCTGAGTACTCCCAGCACGCGATCCACCATATCCACCCGAATTCCGCGATCTCCTAGGACCGGATAACCCATTGCCGTATACGCGGAGGGATCGACACCAGGTTGCAACGAACAGTAGGTGGAGTGGCCATCGGGAAATATACCGACTCCTGGAAATGAAAGAAATATTCGACATAACAAGACACGTCGTGGAACAATTTGTGGGTCGAGCATCGGGCGGCTGAATACAAACCTAGAACCGAGAACAATTCCCATGTTTTTCAGGGTATTTCGATCGGAAGGGGGTAGAAGGGCCACTTGTTCTCGCGCCACGGACATGGCGACGGTGCCGAGACGTGCCGAGAGCAAATGCAGCAAGCCACGTCCTGCTGGGGTCAAGGATTCCAAACAGGGGCCTTGAAGCGGGGCGATGACTTGTTGTGCCCAACTTCTCGCAAACGCTTGTAATCGTCGTTGGATTTGCAGTTTGGGACCAGCTCGCAGGGAGTCTTCTGCGACGACGGCGACATCGGGGCGGTTGAGGTCGATGCCGCGAGACAGGCGTCCGACACACAGTCCGTCGAGCAAGATTTGACCGAGGGCATCGACTTGAAAAGACTCGAAATCCGACTCGAGGACATCGTCGATCCCATGGGAAGGAGCAGCGACCTGCGTGGCAGTGGCAAGGCGGGCTTTCCATGCGGCCAATGTCTGGAAGGGTCCTTTCTTCTTGTTTGGATGCTCATCTTCGTTGTTTGGCGACGAGCGCGCGCGGGGGGTCGCAGGGGAATACAGTCGTGGGCGCTTCTGCGTGACAAAACGTTGAATGAGCCGCTCATGCAGAGCATCGCTCAACCGGTCTTCGATCTGTCGCGTATGTTGCTGCCAGGCTCGCGGCTCATCGACCCACGCGTCATGGTTCGAGACGTAAGTCCATGTACGGATGAACGCGAGACGAAGCATCAAGGTATCGATATCCCCTTGTGTGTTGTCGACATGGGCGACCTGACGCGCGAGCCAATCCGAATCCACCAGAGCGCGTGGTCCCGCGAGTTGCAGGAAGATGTCGGAAAGCAAGCGCCAATGGCTTTCTTGTAGAAGCTGCCGATAATCTGGGATTTGACATACGTCCCACAGCAACCGCACTTTCTGCGGGCCGATGGCCACTCGACGAATCTCGGGACGCGATGCTAATTGAATCAACGCTTCATGGTCTTCCGCGCCATCGACGGGCTGCAAGGCTGGGTGCCGCGGGCGTTGCCGCAAGGATGCGAGCAATGAATCCACGTTCGAAAAGTCCAGGTCGTGGTTCCGCCAACCAAGGCGTGAAGCGGGAGGAAAAACGTGGTTTTCCAGCGCGTAGGCTATATTCTGCGAAAATGCGGGCAGGGGCGCAAGCGTGGCAAAGCTGCCATCGTTCATGAACCTTCCAGCTCTGCCAGCGATTTGTGCCAGCTCGCTCACGTCGAGTACACGTTCTTTTCGGCCATCGAACTTTCGGATCCCGGCAAAAGCGACCAAGTCGACATTCATGTTCAATCCCATGCCGATGGCATCGGTGGCGACCATGTGATGCACTTCGCCAGCTTGATACATGGCCACTTGTGCATTGCGGGTGCGAGGCGACAGGGCGCCAAGGACAACGGCGGTGCCTCCGTGGATGCGTTGGATGCGATCGGCCAGTTCGATGACTTGTGCGGTGGAAAAGGCAACGACGGCAGATCGCGGGGGCAATGCTTTGATCGAAATCCGGCCGCTATGAGTCAACCGCGATAGGCGCGGTCTCACTTGAACGGTAGCCGTCGGCACCAATTCTTGGATACGATTTCGCATCGTTTCCGCGCCCATCAGCCAGGTTTCTCGTTTCCCGCGAAGGTGAAGCATTCTATCGGTAAACACGTGTCCGCGGTCGGGGTGCTGGGCGAGTTGAATTTCGTCGACGGCCACGAAATCCACCTCACGGTCAATGGGCATGGCCTCGGTGGTACATACGAAGTACCGTGGATGACGAGGTAATTTGCGTTCTTCTCCGGTGATGAGAGCCACGCTCTGCTCACCAACCTCCATGGAAACGCGATCATATACCTCCCGCGCGAGCAATCGAAGCGGCAGACCGATCATACCGCTGGCGTGTTCAAGCATTCGCACGACTGCATGGTGCGTTTTTCCCGTGTTGGTCGGTCCCAAAGCGGCAATGATCGGCGAGCGGCCATCGTGATCGACAGAGGACATCGGTTGAATGGGCGCAATTGTAGCGAAATCGAGCGATGATGAAACGTCCGGACGCGACCATCCTGTCGATATGCGTTTCGTTCCACCCTGGTTCCCGTTGTTTCCTCGCCCGTGCCATAATGCATAAGTTTGGGTTTCTTGAGTTGGAGCCAACACCATGAATAAGCAGTCTTTGTTAATCGTATTCACCGCGTTGTCGGCATGCCTGGTCCACGGCTGCGGTGGTGATGACGGCAGTGAATCTGCCAGCAATGCAGGAAAGGGTGGGACATCGAGTGGAAAGGGCGGCTCGGGCGGCAGCGCGTTGGGGCGAGACGATGACAACGATGGTTACGTCACACCTCAAGATTGCGACGACAGCAACCCGGACGTGCATCCAGGGGCCACGGAAGTCTGCAATGGAATCGACGACAACTGTGATGGGAGCATCGACGAAGGGCTTTTGACGACGTACTATCGGGATGCGGATAACGATGGGTTTGGAAGCAATGATCCGTCGGCGCGCATGCAAGCGTGTTCACAGCCGGATGGGTATGTGACCATCTCCGGTGACTGCGACGATTCGGCGTGGGCCATCAATCCGGATCAGACTGAGATTTGGGGTAACGACATCGATGAAGACTGCGATGGGGAGGCGAACAAGTGTTATCCGGGTGAGGTGGGTTGCGATGGCAACGAGCAGCGCACGTGTGATTCCTCGGGGGGGTGGGAGCCAGGGATCGATTGTGGTGCGAAGAGTTGCCTGCCGTTGTACGGCTGTGTGGAATGCACGCCGGGGGAGTCCTCTTGCGATGGCAACGTGGTGCATCGCTGTCTATCGGACGGCTCTGGGTGGATAGAATACGAATGCGATCCGTTGGTGGGCAGCACGTGTGAACAAGGAGCCTGTACGGGTCCGTGCGCGCCGGAGACGTTGGGTCGCACGTATATCGGCTGCGATTATTATCCCACGGTGACCGTCAATAGTTTGCTCGGAGGACAGGGGGGCTTCGATTACTTTCACTTCTCGGTAGCCATTTCGAATACCAGTTCGAGCGAGGCACAGATCAGTATTACGCAAGGGCCTGCCACGATTTCGAGTACGACCGTGCCCCCAGATTCCGTACAGGTCGTCCATCTGCCGTGGACGAATTTACGCACGGCATCAGCGACGATGATTGCCACGCAGGGTGCATATCGTCTTCGTTCCACGCAGCCCATCACGGTCTATCAATTCAATCCTCTCGAATACACGGCAAACGGATTCGGGACCTATACCAACGACGCTTCGCTGCTCATTCCTGTTACGGCATGGGGAACTCGCTATATGGTTGCTGCGCGTAACACATGGCAGTACAGCGGCTTCACGGTTCCCGGTTTCTATTCGGTGGTGGCTTCGGAAGATGCCACCACGGTCAACCTCATCCCATCGGCCACAGGCAGCACCATCCTTCCCGGAGCGGGACTGACCTCGGGACAAGGAACAGTTGTTCTGAACCGAGGCGATGTGTTGCAAGTTCTGTCAGGACCGTCGGGCTCTGATGATCTTACGGGCACGCTGCTGGAGGCAGACAAACCCATCCAGGTTTTCGGTGGACATTCATGCACGTATATCCCTTGGAACGTTGCGGCTTGTGATCATCTCGAGGAGTCGATGTTTCCGGTCAACACCTTGGCTTCAGAGTATATCGTCACGCCGCCCTCCCTTCCGACACTGGCGCAGCCCAAAGCCTTTTTCGTTCGTGTCATTGCAGCGGAACCAGCCATCAACGTCGTCTTCGACCCGGCGGTGAGTGCTCCCATCACGTTGAACAACCTTGGTGACTATGTGGAGATTGATGCCAACCAGCCATTCCACATCCAAGCCACGGGGCGAATTCTCGTTTCACAATACATGAAAGGCCAGGAGGCGGGAGGCAATTCGGGAGATCCGGCGATGGCGTTGGCCGTAACGAGCAGTCAATTCCGACAGAGTTATTTGTTTCACTCACCGGTCAACTATGAGCACAACTATGTGAACATCATCGCTCCTGATGGAGCCCAAGTGACGCTGGATGGGGCACCCGTCACGGGATTCGTACCGGTGGGCACGACGGGATACTCTGACGCGCGGTTGAAGCTACCGGCGTCGGGCAATGGGAATCATCATTTAGAGGCGGATCAAAGAGTGGGCATCACGGTATACGGATATGGACAGTACACGAGCTACTGGTATCCGGGGGGGCTGAACCTGACCGAACTCAACTGAACGCCAACGATATTCCGCTCGCTTCAAACCGCACTCCTCAACAATACCCACGATGTGTCCGACCGACTGATTGGCGAGACGCGGACAAGACGATCCAAACCTACAAACGATTCGTAGAAGCACAAGCGACCGTCATTGAGCTGTCGGCCATCGTGTTTACCAGGGGGCATCGGTTGCGTACGCGTTCGACCGGTGTGGGAGTATTCGTGACTCATCGATGAATCCCAGACTGTGAGGACACCCCAATCCGCTTGGTAACGGTTTCTTCTGAACTTCCTAGTCCCGTTTGCGCCTGGTGCATGTCATGATGTACCGTTGAGGTTTCTCGAGTTGGAGCCAACACCATGAAAAAGCTGTCCTTGTTAATCGTATTCACAGCGTTGTCGGCATGCTTGGTCCACGGCTGCGGTGGTGATGACGGCAGTGAATCTGTCAACAATGCAGGAAAGGGGGGAACATCGAGTGGAAAGGGCGGCTCGGGCGGCTCGGGCGGCTCGGGCGGCTCGGGCGGCAGCGCGTTGGGGCGAGACGATGACAACGATGGTTACGTCACACCTCAAGATTGCGACGACAGCAACCCGGACGTGCATCCAGGGGCCACGGAAGTCTGCAATGGAATCGACGACAACTGTGATGGGAGCATCGACGAAGGGCTTTTGACGACGTACTATCGGGATGCGGATAACGATGGGTTTGGAAGCAATGATCCGTCGGCGCGCATGCAAGCGTGTTCACAGCCGGATGGGTATGTGACCATCTCCGGTGACTGCGACGATTCGGCGTGGGCCATCAATCCGGATCAGACTGAGATTTGGGGTAACGACATCGATGAAGACTGCGATGGGGAGGCGAACAAGTGTTATCCGGGTGAGGTGGGTTGCGATGGCAACGAGCAGCGCACGTGTGATTCCTCGGGGGGGTGGGAGCCAGGGATCGATTGTGGTGCGAAGAGTTGCCTGCCGTTGTACGGCTGTGTGGAATGCACGCCGGGGGAGTCCTCTTGCGATGGCAACGTGGTGCATCGCTGTCTATCGGACGGCTCTGGGTGGATAGAATACGAATGCGATCCGTTGGTGGGCAGCACGTGTGAACAAGGAGCCTGTACGGGTCCGTGCGCGCCGGAGACGTTGGGTCGCACGTATATCGGCTGCGATTATTTTCCCACCGTTACGCTCAACACCCAAATTGCGGAGCTAGGTGGATTTCAGTACTTTCATTTTTCAGTAGCCATCTCGAACACCAGTTCGAGCGAGGCACAAATCAGTATTACGCAAGGGCCTACTACGATTTCGAGCACGACGGTGGCTCCTGATTCGGTCCAGGTCGTCCATTTGCCATGGACGGACTTGCGTACGGCATCGGCAACGACGATTGCAACGAAGGGGGCGTATCGTCTTCGTTCCACACAGCCTGTTACCGTCTATCAGTTCAACCCGCTCGAATACATGGTCAGCGGATATGGATCGTATTCGAACGACGCTTCTTTGCTCATTCCTGTAACGGCCTGGGGAACTCGTTATATGGTTGCTTCGCGTAACACGTGGCAGTACAGCGGATTTTGGCTTCCTGGGTTTTACTCGGTGGTGGCTTCGGAAGATGGCACGACCGTCAATCTCGTTCCATCGGCCACAGGCAACGACATTCTTCCTGGCGCGGGACTGACGTCGGGACAGGGAACAGTTGTCCTGAATCAGGGCGACGTTCTGCAAGTGCTTTCCGGCACCTCCCCGTCTCACGATCTCACCGGAACCATCGTGGAAGCCGACAAACCCATTCAGGTCATTGGGGGACATGCCTGCACATACGTTCCTTCGACCGTCCCGGCTTGTGATCATCTCGAAGAGTCGATGTTTCCGATCAACACGTTGGCATCGGAGTATATTGTCACTCCGCCATCGCTTCCGACACTCGCGCAACCCAAAGCATTTTTCGTTCGTGTCATTGCTGCGGAACCGGGGGTCAGCGCAACCTTTGAGCCTGCGGTGAGTGCTCCCATTACGTTGAACAACCTTGGCGACTACGTGGAGATCGACGCCAATCAGCCATTCCGCATCCAGGCCACGGGGCGAATTCTTGTCTCGCAATACATGAAAGGACAGAACGCGGGAGGCAATTCGGGAGATCCGGCGATGGCGTTGGCGGTGACCAGCAGTCAATTCCGACAGAGTTATTTATTTCACTCACCGGTCAACTACGAGCACAACTATGTGAACATCATCGCTCCTGATGGGGCCCAAGTGACGTTGGATGGGGCACCCGTCACGGGATTCGTACCGGTGGGCACGACGGGATACTCTGATGCGAGGCTGAAGCTACCGACGTCGGGCAATGGGAACCATCATTTGGAGGCGGATCAGCGGGTGGGCATCACGGTATACGGATATGGACAGTACACGAGCTACTGGTATCCGGGCGGGTTGAATTTGACTGAACTCAACTGATGTGTGACGCGCGCGGGTGCAGCTCGTGGTTTACTGCCCAATTTTCGTCGCTTCTTTGCCCCACTCTCCCCCGTTGCGATAGGGGGATTGCGCGGCTCGAAGGGGAGCGATCGAGTTCCCAATAAAACGAAATTAAAGGAAAATATTCCGTCGCAGAGTGACGGCAGAAGGAGGATTTGTGCCCGTTGGCTTGCGATTTTGCAGCCTTGAAAGACGCGTCCCCGTGCGTCTTTCGACACAACTTTCGGATAGTTAGCGCAACGCTGGGGGGCTTGTCGAAAGAAAAAGCATCGCTCGATGTCGATTTTCTGGCATCCACCTTCTTGCCGCGCTAAAGCCCCGCGGCTCTCAATGGCTGATGCGTCGAAGCGGCGCATCCTGCGGTGAGAGCCGGATGCGAGTCAGCCCTCGCGGCTCGCCAAAACGATTGTGGTTCCTTTTTACCCCAGTGTCGGAGGTTCTCTGATGCCTTCAGTCCAAACCAATAGGTGTCCGGGTTCCTGCAAGAAGTCGATTCCGTCGCACCCATTTGCCCAACTCGTTGCTCTCGGAAAACAGCAAGGATTCCTCACCTATGATGACGTTCACGCTTCACTTCCGGATTCTATGATGTCAGCCGACCGTGTGAGTGATTTGATGACAGAACTCGAACGCGAGCATATCGAAGTCGTTCCTTCCCAGGTTCATGACTCAACCCACCGTTCTTCCCTCGATCCCCATCGAGACACTGAGAAGCGACTGGTGGACACAAGTGGCATGCGTGACCCCGCGGATATGTATCTACGCAAACTCGGTGGTGCTCCGCTTCTGACCCGCGAAGGAGAAGTCGAACTCGCCAAGCGTATCGAAGACGGAGAGCGGCGTATGGTTGCCGCCATGCTCCAATGTCATAGTACGATGCGTGAAATCATTCGCTTGGGGGAGCGTGTCGAAGCCGGCAAGACCCGGATAGCGGATGTGCTTCGGGACTGTGACGACGAAGATGATGCGGAGAAGGGTCGCTTCGTCCGCGTTGCCAGAGAAATCGCGGTTCTTCACCACGAGCGCCTGCAATTGCTCGAATCTGCGCGCAAAGCAAACGCAAAAGGCTCCTCGGGCAAGCGTCACTTGTCTGGTGCCGAACGAAAACTCAAGGCCGCCATTGCATTGCTTCATGACGTTCGCCTCGATCGCAAACAACTGGATCGATTCGTCGCCAAGCTATACTCGCTTCAGCGTCGAATCGACGACGCGGAAAAACAGCTCGAACGTTGCGAGTGCGAAGCGGGGATCCCTTTCAAAACCATCGTCAAGCTCATCGATCAACAAGGAAACGGGACATCTCGTTCGACTACGGGCGGCCCCAAACGTCTCGCTCTCGACGAACTCCAGGAATACGCCGACACCATTCGAACGCTCCTGACCCAAGCGCAAACCGCCGAAGAAGAAGCCGGGATCGATCGCGTTCAGCTCCGCAGTGTTCTGCGAGAAGTACGCCGCAGTCAACGAGTCTCCGAACGCGCCAAAGCCGAACTCGTCGAAGCCAACTTGCGTCTCGTGGTTTCCATTGCCAAGAAGTATCCGGGCCGAGGTCTCGACTTTCTCGACCGAATTCAGGAAGGCAACATCGGTTTGATGAAGGCCGTGGACAAATTCGACCACCGTCGAGGTTATAAGTTCTCCACCTACGCCACCTGGTGGATCCGACAAGCCATCAATCGAGCCATTGCGGACCAGGCGCGAACCATCCGTCTTCCCGTCCACATGTTCGAGGCCATCAACAAAATCGCGCGTATCACAAGGCTTCATGTCCAGGAGACCGGCATCGAACCGTCGCCCGAAGAAATCGCCGAAAAGATGGATCTGCCGGTCGACAAAATCCGCAAATACATGCGAACGGTCCAAGACCCAGTGTCTTTGGAAACACCGGTGGGAGATGATGAAGACCGTCATCTCGTCGACTTCGTCGAGGACAAACGAACGGTTGGTCCCGAAGATGGCGTCATCAACATCGACTTCAACTCCACCACGCGGCAGATGCTGCAAACGCTCTCTCCTCGTGAAGAGAAGGTGTTGCGACTTCGTTTCGGTATCGACGAAAAATCGGATAACACGTTGGAGGAGGTAGGGCAGAGCTTCAACGTAACGCGTGAACGCATTCGTCAAATAGAAGCGAAAGCGTTGCACAAGCTTCGCCATCCCAAGCGCGCTGAGCAGCTTCGTCACTTCCTGTGATTTTCCGGATAGCCTTTCACTCGATGGGTGAACAGGTCATCTTGAGCAGAGTCTCCACCACCTCGACGGGGACACAGAGACTGCCTCCTTCTTCGTTGACGGCGCCGCATTCGTTGGTTTTCTGACAGCAAGCCTTCACGGTCATCGACACGCCGATATTGGCCTTTTCACAGAGCCAATCGGTACAGATTTCCGTGCCGCAGACAATACCTGCTTCCGGTTCGGCATCGACAGGAACGCCGCCAGTTCCGCCGTAGCCGCCTGTGCCGCCTGTGCCACCGTTCCCGCCTGCTCCACCCGTTCCACCGGGGTTGGAGCCCCCCATGGCTCCCATTCCTGCTTCACCGCCATCTGCTTCGGAGGAACTATCCTCGAGTTGGCCTCCGGTGCCTCCCGTGGCTTGACCGGCAGAGCCGCCCACCCCTGCCTCAGGCTTATCAACGACAGCATCCGGGTCTTGCGCCTGAGCACAAGAAGCAGCACTGACGCCCACAACACCAATCCAAGTAAGCCATACACTCATCCGCACGGTACGCAGCATACAATCATCGTAGATGCCAGAACGGCTTGGAGCAAGGTTCAGAATCGAGTCTCAGGGTATCGTGCCTCGAACCGATCCCGTCACGTCTTTCGCGGCGCTCCACAATACGGACAGAATCGCGCTCCCACGGGGATTTGTTCACCGCAAGCACCGCACTGCGATGTTTTCGTCAGGTCGATGGGAAGGGCCGCGTGATCGGGCCTCAAGGGAGATACGAAATCTTCCACCGCTTGTCGCACCTCGGCATCGTATGCATCGCTCGGCAGAATCTGCACTTCACCCGTTGGCTGAATATCGACATCGCTTTCGATTCCGAGCAGCAGTATTTCTGGCGCGGAAGCCGTTTTTCTCCGAGTCGAAGATGAATCGGCGCCCTGCTTGTCGTGGCTTGGCTTGCCGAGTCGGACGCAATCGAAGACCAGAGCCGTGAGATTGTCGCCTCCCCCCGCTTTTTTTCCCAAAGCAATGAGCCGTTGCGCCACCTCCTCCGGTTCTGCCGTTATGCGAAGCGTTTCGAACAGCACATCTTCCGGCAAATCCCGGTACAGCCCATCACTGCAAAGTAGATATCGATCTCCCGGAACCAAGACAAAGGCTCGTAAATCCACACGAATCCGTTCGCCCATTCCCAGGGCCCGGGTTACGACACTGCGGGGAAGCCGGGCCAAAACGTCATCACCCACGTCCGGACGCATCTCCATGACATCGTTGAGTATCGTGTGGTCATGGGTCAGCACCTCCACGTGCTCACCTCGCACGCGATAACAGCGGCTATCTCCCACATGCGCAAGATACAGGCGATTCCAAGATGGGCGCAGATACGCTACCACAACCGTCGTTCCCATCCCCTTTCGCTTTTCGAACGAGCGGGAGATTTCCATGACGTCCGCGTTAGCCTTCTGTACGGCCGCGGCCAGTCTTCTTGCTTGTGTCATCAGCCCGAAACGGTCTCGTTCCGGACGAGTTTTGGCTACGCTTTCCGTGGCTTCGAAGAAGTTCTCGATCGATTTGATCGCCAGCTTGCTCGCGATATCGCCTGCGTTATGCCCCCCTGCCCCATCGGCAACCATGAATAAACACAAGTCATTGCGAACGAGAAAAGCATCTTCGTTATGCTCTCGCACCGTTCCGGCGTCTGTCATTCCAGCGGCATCGATTGATTGATTGAGAGAGGACATCGAAACCTTGGGCATCGCGTGAGTATATGAGTAACCGGATTAGGTCCAACGCAAAAGTGCAACGCACGTGAAACTCCCATCCGTCATGGAAATCGGAGGGGTTCGTGGTGTTGGCTCCTGCGACATGAGGATTAACGGCCCTGCGTGCCGGGAGCATGTTCGCCTCGAAGCACGCGTTCGTGAAACAGAAGCATCTCGTACACGCCAGGGCCGCGATTGAAGTCGTAGGAATGGTCTCCTGGCACGACATCGAGCATGGGTTTGACTCCTTCCGCTTCCATCCTTTTGGAGATCGTTCGCGTGGACTCGAGGTAATAGTCGTTGTCGCTCGTGAGCAATCGTACGGTGAGGCTCGGATTTTTTTTCAATGCGTTTCGCGCTCTTTTCGCCAACTCCGGAGCGTCTTCCCCATCGAAAGCCGGCTGTAATGCACCGATCGCCCCAAACGCCTCAGGCCGAGCCAATCCAACCAGCAGGGAAGCGCGCCCCCCCAAACTAACGCCATCGATGGCCGTGGAGGCTGGCGTTCCCATTGCCGGAGCCTGTTCATATACTTGGGGCAATAGCGTATCCACGATGAAATCCGCGAGCAAAGACTGAGAGAACGCTTCCTTGCCTTTGAGGTACTTGTGCGGTGTATACGGACACACCACGATGAGACCTCGAAAGGGTTGCGCAAAAAGAGATTGATTCAGCATATCGAGCCGTTTTTCCGAGAAACGATGACGAAAATCAGCGTTCGTCAATGGTGGAGCGTTCAAGCGACGCAACGCCTTGCCGAGCCAGTAGTCATCGACCCAGCCGCGCGCCCCTTTGGCTGGCCCTTTCAAGGCCTCCCCTTGCCCATGCATCGCGATCAGCACCGGTAAACGGTGATGCGGACTTGCCTCTCGGGGAACCACAACGACAGCTTGCATGGGTCCCACGGGGGTGTCGTCGAATCGTAACGTGAATTCACGAACCTTTCCCGATGCCCTGCCTTCTTTGTTTCGAATCTCTTCGCTCACGGAAGAGGATGACGCGGCAGACGCAAGTGAAATCGCTGGTTTTGCTTGCTCCTTCGAGGTAACGGAAGCCACGGTTTTTTGCGTTTGCACGTCCGACGGGGGATGTTTTTCGCATCCCAGCATGGTGCAAACCATGGCCACAAAAACAATCACAGGTCTCACGCTTGCACCGCTACCATGAATCATCGCTCTGGTCACAGGGCTTGCGACCCTTAATGTCGAAGCTGTACAAGGGTCTAGCCGAGGAGACGATGAATCCACAACAGGAACGAATCGCGCAAGCATTGCATGTACAATCCGTAATCGACGCCAAGGTCACGATATCGGAGATCGTGCGTTTTCTAAGCAGCTACCTGATTCGTTCGGGAGCGAGAGGGTACGTGCTTGGAATCAGCGGTGGTCAGGATTCGACACTATGCGGCAAGCTGGCCCAATTGGCCGTTGAGGATGCGCGTCACCACTCGGCGCTCCCGATATCATTCTGGGCGATGCACCTTCCTTACGGTAAGCAGCGAGATGAACAGGATGTGAAGCTTGCGCTTTCGTTCATCGAGCCGGATCGCTTGGTAACCGTAAATATGCAAGCCAGTGTGGATGCCTCGGTCAGAGCGTTGGAAGATGGGTTGGGCGAGCCGTTGTCGGACTATCACCGTGGCAATGTCAAAGCCCGGGAGCGAATGGTGATGCAATACGCATTGGCCGGAAGCCATAACCTGCTGGTGTTGGGAACGGAGCATGCCGCGGAAGCCGTTACAGGTTTTTTTACCAAGTACGGTGATGGTGCATGCGATCTGGCGCCGCTGGTCGGTTTGACGAAACGACAAGGGCGCCTCTTGCTGCAATCTATGGGGGCCCCCGCGCGGTTATACGAAAAAGTGCCGACCGCGGACCTGGAGGATTTGAGGCCGCTCTACCCCGACGAGGCATCCTTGGGAATGAGCTATGAACAAATCGATGACTACTTGGAAGGTAAGTCCGTCGATGCACAAATCGCCAAGCGCCTCGAAGCGATCTATGTCGCAACCAAGCACAAACGAGCGATGCCCGTCACCCGTTTTGGATGAGGCTCACCAGGGGCTCGTCGTATCGAGTTCTTTGATCCGATCCCGCGCGCTTTTGGGGTCTTCTTTTTTTTCGGCAGGCGGCTTGGCTTCAGGGGGCGATGCAGGCGGCTGCTCTTGAACCACCGGCTCAGGTGCCTTGGGATCCAGAACGCGGGGAACAACACCTCCGGTGCGAACCGGCTCCAACTCGACCACGAAACTCGCATCCCGTAGGGCAGCCACTTCGACCGTACGAGGGACAAATCCTGGCGCATGTGCGTGAATTGAATAGACTTTTCCATCCTGCACCACGTGCAGAGTCGACGGATTGTCTTTCATCGGTTTTCCATCGATGGAGATGGTGGCGTTGCTTGGGATGGCTTTGACAGCGATGGTGCAGCTTGCCGCCGGAACCATTGGTTTGGTCGCTTCGAGGGAAAGCGCTGGCGGTGGAGGATTCGACGGTTCGGAAGGCGCGCTCATCTGCTCGGCAGAAGCTACGGTTTCGGGCGGCGTTCGCAGCAGAAGCGCCGTAGCTCCCGCAAGAATCGCCAGTCCGACGACAGCCATGATGACCGCCGCTCCTTTCCGTTTCTCAGGGCGTCGAGAAAGCCGCATCCCAGACAAGGAAGCGTCGGAGTTGACGGAACGAATCGAACTTTGGGAATCCTCGCTGTGGGGGTGCGAAAGGGTTCCCGTCTGTGTTCGGTATCCAGATTCACTGAGTGATTTCAGTTCGGTTTCAAGTGTGCGACTGAGCATTTCACGCTCGTCTTTGAACAGGTTCGCCACGAAAGCTCCCACATCGCGTGTGGAAACCGACGATCTTGCATCGATCGCCGCCTCGATGGCGTCGTGCATCTCCAGCGCGGACTGGAACCGTTTGGAGGGATCCACTTCCATCGCCTTGAGGCAGATGGCTTCCAGATCCGCATCCACGTTTTCACAAACATCACTCGGTTTGGGAACATCGCCGTTCAACACCGTGAGCAAGATTTGGCCTTGCGCTTTTCCCTTCCACCATTGTTGTCCGGTCACCAACTGCCAAAGAACGACTCCGGTCGAGTAGATATCCGCACGATGGTTGATAGACTCGCCAGACACTTGCTCCGGCGCCATGAAAGCCGCTTTGCCTTTCATCACGCCTGCCCGCGTTTCCGAAGACGAAATCGCCGCTTTGGCGATTCCAAAATCCAACACTTTGATTTGCCCATCGAAGGTCACGAAAATGTTTTGTGGAGACACATCTCGATGAACCAAACGCAAGGGTGTTCCATCGAAATTCTTCAGAGTATGCGCGTAATGCAGTCCTTGAAGCGCCTCCGCAAGCACCCGTAACCCCATGGCCATGGGCATCGGCTTTTCATCCCGCTGGCACCTTCGCAAAATGGAACTGAGCGGCTGACCGTCGAGATGCTCCATCACGAGGATGGGACGACCCGCATCTTCACTCACCTCGAGCGTATGCACGACGTTCGGGTGATTGAGTCTTCCGGCCAGGCGAGCTTCATCGACAAACATGGAGCGAGCGTCCGGGTCTTCCGCCACCTCCGCACGAATGATTTTGAGAACGACCAACTTATTGAAACCGCTAAGTCCTTGTGCGACCGCCAAGAAGACTTCGGCCATTCCCCCACGTCCAACCTCGCCCAGGATACGGTATTTTCCGAGTTGGAGATTTCCCGGGTCAAGGCGCATGCGTACAGGACGGAGCGGAGGTTCGCGGGTGAGATCGTCTTTCGAATCAGACTGAGAAACCATTGCGATTCCGTTTAGAACAACAACACGACACGTTCGCGCAAAGCGGAGCCGTGACCATCCAAGCAGATATATTGGGGTAGCATACCGTGACTGCACGAACAACGAAGGCAATGCAAAATCATTGTATTTTTCCTTATTCACGCCGAGGTCCCAAGAACCGTGACAACGGATTCATAGGGACGACGATGGCATGATTTCGACGTCGATGCCTACCCTGGCCTGTTGAAGTCATGATGCACGACAGCACGTACAAGGCCCCCTCGGTGGATCATCTGGGTTTTCTCGATCATCCGGAAGACTGGACGGAAGATTTTGCACGCCAAACGGCACCAATCGTTGGAATCACGCAAGGATTGACAGACCGTCACTGGGCTGTCATTCGCTACCTTCGCAGCCAATTCGAGAAGACCGGACGATGCCCATTGCTCTACTTCGTTTGCTCCGACAACGGGTTGTCCGTCGCCGATTTGCAGGCCCTATTTCCAAGTGGCTACTTGCGCGGTGCGTGCCGCCTGGCTGGTATTTCCTATCGCGATTCGATTCTCTGTAGTCCGTGCCATGGAAAAGACGATCGACAATGCACGGCCAAAGGGATCGATAAAGTGTATCGTGTCGATGTGCTGGGTTTTCTAGTGGATCCCGACGAATGGGACAGTGCCTTCGCTATCCATCGCGCTCGGGAAATGGGAATCGAGGCAGGGTTGACCCAACAACATTGGGAAGTGCTCGATCACCTTCGAAACGTTTACGACGAGACTGGGGACGTTCCGACGGTATACTCCGTATGCGAGGAGTTGGGGCTCTCGTTGGAAACGTTGGCGCAGTTATTTCCAAGTGGATATCACAGAGGAGCGGTGAAACTGGCGGGATTGCGTGTTCATTGACCAGGCTGCCTTTCGCACATCGATTTTTTTGCTCTCTTCGAGATGGAAAATCGAATCGGCGCGTTGCATGGTTCCGCCATGTTTTCCCAGGCCTCTACCCGAATCCTCGTTACCGTCGTTTTGCTGATCACCGGCTGTGAGCGGGGCAAAACGACAGATCCCGAGCCAACTGCCACATCCTCTTCACCCGCCGTAGCCGCCTCCTCGACTCCTATTCCCGTTGAAACGCCTAAGAAACCACTGAATGTCATCTTGTTGGTGGTCGATGCCATGCGTTACGACATGCCCTGGGAGGGTTACGACCGAGCTATCGCCCCGAATCTGACGCAACTTCATGCCAAGTCCATTGCCTACGAACGGGGTTATGCGATTTCATCATTTACGTCCAAGAGCGTGGGTGGTTTATTGACTGGACGATATCCGTCATCCTTGGCTCGGACCTCTCCGTTTTTCACATCTTATAAAGATGAAAACGAATTCATGGCGGAGTTACTTCAGAAACGTGGAATCCGAACGCTCGGCGTCCAGGCACATATGTATTTGAAATCCGTTGCAGGATTTCACCAAGGATTCGATGTATGGAAAATGGTTCCGGGTATTCAATGGGATTACAACAAAGACCCATATATTACCGCACCGGATCATACCAAACTCATCAATGAGATTCATGCGGAAAGAGAAAATACTTCAGGGCAATTTTTTGCGTATTACCATTATATGGATCCGCACGATGTTTACAATACGCACTCCATAGCTCCTGACTTCGGGAAAAAAGGGCGTGACCGTTATGATCAGGAGATATGGTTCACCGATCATCACATTCAAGCCATGTTAGATTATGTCAATACACAGCCGTGGGGCAAGCATACGGTCGTTATCGTAACTGGTGATCACGGTGAGGCTTTTGGTGAACACAATTTCTGGAAGCACGCCTTTGAGTTGTACGAGGTGTTGATCCGTGTGCCTCTATTTATATATGTTCCGGGTCTCGAGGGTAGGAAAATTTCCCGATGGCGAAGTCATATCGATCTCGTACCGACTATTTTGGATATGATGGGTATACCCATTCCCAAAGACCTGCCGGGTGTCAGCTTATGGCCAGAAATTCAAGGGAAGGAAACACCTGCTCGACCGATCATCGCTGACCTTCCCGCTGATACCTATAACGTTCGAAAACGGGTTTTCATCGATGAAAATGGTTATAAGCTCTCGGTAGCCGGCGCGGATCGAGTTTTCGAGATGTACAATATCAAAGATGATCCGCATGAGAGCAAAAATCTCATCGAAGTTGAAAAAGAGCGTGCCGCGGCGATGATGGAACGGTATCGAAATATTTCCAAAGAGATTCCTTTTCAAGAAGCCGTGGGTGGCCCCGTCAAAAAGTTCTGACCATGGCATGCCATCCTTCGCCTTCTAATCACGCATGATTGAAATTATGGGAGCCGGAAGATCACGGAGCGGTGGTCGAGTCGGCCAAGGCGTTTCGAACGATCCATAGCAAAGCATTTTCCATCACATTCTCGGCATCGTTACCCATTTCACCGTGGGTTGCGCCAGGAAGAATGAAAAAGGCAGATGGAATCTCCCTTGCGGATAAATCCCGAAGCCCGGACTTCATCAGGTCGTGCCTGTCGCGTTCTCCTGCCATCAAGACCACCCCACGAGCCTTGCGAAGGCGAAAATACGCAGGTTTTTGAGGACTTGCGATGAGGATGGGCAGAGCATAGCGAGATGGATTTCGCAAGACAAGCAGCTCGGCATACGTGGCCCCCGACGAATACCCGATAAGGATAAGGTTACGAAGGTCCGACTCATCACCCAGCGCACGAAAAGCTCTTTCGATCCTGGCGTCCACCTGACTTGGCGGACAGGACCAATCTCGAAAGTCCGAACCGCATGAAATATTGCCTTGCAGGGCAAGCAGAGTCCCCAAGCGAGCGGCGGCATGGCGAAAGGAGAGGGCATAGGCATAAGGGTTTCCGCATAAACCATGCAAAAACACCATCTTGAAACCGTCTTTTTTGCCACGAACCACAAAAGCTGGAAGATCGCCATCGATTTCGAGCTGCTCCACCAGAACTCGCCGAACGTCCCCATCGGCTGCGCCATCGGATGCTGCCGCGGTGGGCAGGGACACCGCAGAGGCAGAGGTGGAGGCGAAAGCGGAGGCAGAAACAGGGGGCGACGGCGGGAGGGAGTCCTTATTGCTCTGGCATGCATGGATGGGCAACGTCGATGCAACGAAAACAGCCCCCATGCGCGCATAAGTCTGAAACAGACTGCAATACGTAGCGGGGGGCTTTCTCGATTCGACCACGAGATATCTCCCGAATGATTAATTACTTTTGACTTGTCGACGTTGGCCCGCTCTCTTCCATATTAATATCGCTATTTTACGATTTCGAGGATATTTTTGAAATGTTCCGAGCGAGCATCACCCAGCAGTTCATATAATACAGTTTCGACACAGGTCACGGACACGCCTTGGTTTTGCATTTTTGCAATACCAATCGCATGGTTTTTCGGATTCCTGGACGAAACAGCGTCCGCAATCACTTCCACATAGTAGTTATTGGCCACCAATTCAGAGGCCGTCATATATACACAGATATGAGTTTCTATTCCCGCAAGCAGTAGTTTTCTTCGTTTCGACCGTTGTAGTCTATCCATGAAGTCATTGTTTCGAACCGCACTAAAGGTAGTTTTTGCGATCGGCCGTTGATTTTTGAACAACTCGGCGAGAGATTTCGTCGTTGGACCAAGTTTTTCCGGTATTTGTTCCAACCACAGGATGGGGACTTCAAGAGCTTGAAAGCCTCGAATCAGCTTCGAGATGTTGATATGAAGCGTTTCCGAATTCTCGACGATTTGCGCCAGCTTCCCCTGCACATCGATCAAGACGAGCGCTGTATCCTCGACATGGAGCATTTCAATTACTCATTTCGTTCAGATACTATTATAGTCGAAAGGTTCAGGAGATTGAATAGAATTGGAGATCAGTCGATCGACGGAAAATACCATCGATTGGGTTCTGCAAGACAGCAGGGTGCAGACAATCGCTACAAGCCTAATTCCACTTTAACGGCGTCGCTCTCCGTATAACTTCGCTCAGTATAAGTCATGGTGAACCCTTTCGCCGCTTTCGGTACTTCAAAAATCAACCATCCTTTTGCTTTTTCACCATTGTTGAGGCGTGCCGATTTAAAATGTTCTCCACAACTACTCTGTGTTGCATAGGATGCGTTATGAACCACGCCTTCGGAATCCGTTACTTTAGCAGATAATTGATTGACCAGAAGCTCTTTGGTGCCGGTGGCTTCAATCAAAACGTCTACGCCAACCCACTTATGATCCTTTTTGGGGCGCGAATATCCTTTGGCCTTGCACTCTTTGGCTTCTTTTGCCTCGAGTTTGAATTCGCTCATTTCCGCAGACTCCCCGATCTTGATCGTTTTTACCGAGACGGGCTTTTTGGTGGGCAGGCCAGGAATGACCGGCGTTTCCGAAGCGACAGCAGGTGTCTCCCCTGGCGTGTCCTGCGTTTTGTCCTTGCAGCATCCCGACACGGCAAGAACCATCGAAAATGCACAACCCAGAAGGACATACGGTCGAAATCCAAGGTTCATGAATCCTCTCCTTTTTTCGGAGCTGAAGGTACAATATGCCGTTCCAGAAAGCGATCACTCTTTCAGGAAATAGTAATTTTAATAATGAATTCCAATAGTTACACCACATCCGAGGAGACTGTCTTAGGTTTTGGTCTTTGCATTCGTATTATTTTCTGCAATTTTCACAATAATACCATTTTGGCAAGAAAGATGAGCCCGCTCAACCCCTTATCGTCCGAGGCAGTCGAGCCATCCTAGCCATAGCCACAGCAGCCCCAAAAAAACGGCACCCGCCACCTGCACATACAAGGCCCAACGAATCGAAATGCGCTTTCGTCGGACGGACTCCACGACTTCCAGCACGAAGCGGGCCCCATCCAAGCCCGGTATTGGTAATAAGTTGAACAGCCCCACCGCCACCGAAAGCGTCGAGGCCAAAGAAAAGAGGCGTCGACCATCCCACCGTCCGGTTTGCGACACCCGATCGGCCAATCCGACAGCCGTTACCGGGCGCACGCCGGAATCTGGTCTGACGATCGTCCCACTGTTTCGAAAAAGCGAGATGGCCTGATGGTATGGCGCTCGTGCGCCTATCCCCAACGCTTGGCGCAGGTTCGGTTTATAGGTCTGTTCGACAATGACATAACGAGCATCGAATCCCCTCTTACCAGCCCGTTCGATGGGTACGATGGGCAAATGCATGAGGTTGCCTGCCCGCCATAATTGGACTTCCGCGATTTTGGCTTTTGCTACCGCACGACGAAGATCATGCACGCTTTTCACCTCGATATCGTTGATCTTCTCGATTCGGTCCCCCACCCGAAGTGCGGACCGTTCGGGAACCATCGTCACTTGCAAACCGCTTATCGCCCCCGTGGGTTCGCCCCACCACCACGCGCTCGAAAAAGCGAGTATTGCCGCCAACAGCAGATTGGCGGCCGAGCCAGCCACAATGGTCAAGAGTCGGGAAAGAACCGCACGAGGAAGAAATCGCCCGGGTTCATCGGCTCGCAACGAAAGTTGAGCGACACGAACGAAACCGCCGAAAGGGATCATTCCCCATCGCCAGCGCACGCCCCGCCATGATCTCGAAGCCATCGTGGGGCCAAAGCCAAAGGAAAAATCGGTTAGGTGAAGACGCAACGCCCTGGCGACCAGCGCGTGCCCCATTTCGTGCCACAACACCAGGACGCTGAGGCCGAGTAGTAGCCAAAACACACGCATTCAAGATGTCTCGACGCTCACTCGGTCGAGGCGTCCGCGGGGGTACAAGATTCGGCTTCGGGATTCGCATCACAATCCACCGCACCGTCCAGATCGCCTTCATCGATGGCGCGGTCGACGGTACGCGAATCGATCGCGGGGCCGCATCCTCCAAGCGAAGTGGCGGTCATCCCCACGAGCAGCAACAACCGTTGCAGCGTGGGGCTCTCGACCTTGGGGTAAGCACGTTCGCGATAAGCAGAAACGGGCGATAATTTCGAACCCATCATCAACTCCTTCGGTCGAACTCAGAACCGTGCGAAACAAGCGATAAGCATTAGAAAGGTACCTTGTCACCATAATGCTGTCCAAGGAATCCTTCGTTCCTTTCCGAAAACAACATCTCGGCCGCGTCGTCAGCCGTCCGAAGGCAAAGTTGTTCATAGAAACAGAGCAAGGAAGTAGGTGTTCCCGCATGGCCGCTCATCGCGAGGTTGGCACAGGCGCATCGATGTCTACACCGCTCGCGGATGGCGCAAGACAAACACGCGGTCGGAATGAAAGAAGCCTGTTTCATGAATGCTTCGAGCCTTCTTGCATCCACCCCGGAGTCGATATGACCGATCGACATAAGGCCGTCGTCTTCGCCTATCAATCGGTCACAAGGGTAAAGGTTGCCGCTGGGAGCCACGACGAGATTTCGTCGGCCCAGGTCGCATCGATCCTGCGTATCGACCCCTCGGATACGGTCGGCAATGCGCGAGTCGATCATCGATATCCAAAAGGGATTCGCGTCGCGGTAAGCCTGCACATACAAGGCAGCCACATTTTCGTAAGCGTGGGTGAGCCGCTCCTTCATTCCTCGAGCATCCCAGGGGGCGGACCAATCCAGATTGACCACGAAGTCCCGCAGGCCCGCGGCAACGAAAAACTCAATAGATTCAGGCAGATAGGCAATATTCGAAGGATGGACCACGAGCGCGATCCGAGGCCGTAGATGAGCTTTCAGGGCGGTGTTGATTCCTTGCCAGGTCCGAGCGAAACTACCCATTCCGGCGCGATCGCGTCGAAGAGCATCGTGGGCCATCTCGAGCCCATCGCAAGATACGGCCAGTAGAAAGCGACGTTGAGCGAGTTCGGCGCAGCGATCGTCCGTCAGCAGGGTACCATTGGTGGTAAGGGTCGGGAGAATTTGCACGCCGCAGCTTTCTCCCCTTGTCCGGGCCTCATCGGTCAAGGCCAACAGATCAGCCCAGCGTAGCAAAGGTTCCCCTCCAAAAAAAACGAGATGCAATCGTCGCCGGGTCTGCCGCAACGCGGATTGCAACGCACGTTTTCCCACTTCCAGCGGCATGTGTCGTGCCTGTTTCGCACCTGAGTAGCAATAATGGCAACGAAGATTGCAATCGTGGGTCAACGATAGCGTCAGGTGAATATCGCTCGGCGCAGGAGACACGCTTCGAGTATGATGCTCTTTGGTGTCGAACGAAAGGCGTCGTTGGCGTCGTTGCCCAAAACCAAGTCCGCAGATGTCCTTTCGAACAGTCCCTGCAAGGCGCGTATCCTGGGCACGCCTTCACCCATCGCGCCTGTTGCTGTCTCATGGGCGGCATGTTCGCGGAACGTCTCGTGAGCGGAGCCTCAGAAGGCTTGACCCGTCGATTTCACCATGATTTTTTTTGATTTGCTGCCACCTCGTTTGCGTCGTTGCCGTCCGGTTGCTCTTGCGGCGCTATCCGGGGTGGGTGTTGCCCTTGCGGCGCCTGGCGTTTTGAGCGTGGCTCCGCCATGGGCGATGGCATGGTTAGCGTGGATAGCGCTCGTGCCATTGCTCGTGGGGATTTCGGAAAGCAGCCCACCCAAGGCGGCGTTCTTGGGTTGGGTGGCAAGCATGATGCTTCAAGTCATCGCCATGTCTTGGTTTCCGGGGCTCATGGCCCGTTTTGCTGGCCTTCCTCCCGGCTTGGCCATCGGCCTCGGACTTACGATTTTCGCGCTGCAAGCGTTGGGATGGGCGATCTGGGCCGCGAGCCTTCGCTACTTATTCCCGCGTTGGCCCCTTTCCGTGGCCGCCCCCCTTACCTTCATGGCGATGGAATATGCCATGCCTCTGCTATTCCCTTTCAGCCTCGGCCTGACGCAATATTGTAATCTTCCTCTTGCGCAGGTTGCCGAAGCAGGGGGGATTCATGTCGTAAGTGCCTTGCTTGTGGCGTTCAATGCTGCGGTTGCCCATGGGATAGTCTCGAAAACACGGCGGTGGCAAACGGCGATCCTGGCGTTATCCATGATGGTATTGATTCATGGGGGGGGCTGGGGACGGATGGTCCAAATACGGAATCGACGGCAATCTGCGGCTCCGATGCGGATGGGTTGGGTACAGGCTGGCGTGATAGCGAAAGGGTGGCAAGCCGGAGCGGAGCAGATTAATTTGACGGATTATCAACACCTTAGCCATATCCTGGAAAACGACGTCGGCCCGCTGGACTTGGTGATATGGCCGGAAAAAGCGGTAGGGTTGCTGCTTCGTACGGCCCGTCATGACTATGGCCTTTCCCATCCCTTAAGGATCCGAAAAGGATTTACGAGTCCCCTTTTATTTGGTGTCACGAGCGTGGACAAAGCCTCGCGAGAAATCCGCAATGCCGCGGCTTTTCTCCAACCGGATGACCAACTGGGAGTCGTTTATGAGAAGATACGGCTCATCCCCTATAGCGAATGGCTTCCTTCTTTTTTAGAGAGCCGGGAAAACCGACGTTATCGTCCGGGCGAGTCCATGGAACCGGTGCAGGTGGGCGGGATTTCGGTCGGTGTATTCATCTGTTTCGAATCCACGTTTCCGAGCCATGTCAGAACGATCGGGCGGCGTTCTTCCGTATTGGTCAATCTTTCGGACGATACGTGGTTTGGCGATACGGCGGAACCGGAACAGCACCTGGCGCATGCCGTTTTTCGAGCCATAGAAAACCGTCGGGATTTGCTTCGCGTTTCCGGGGGCGGGATATCGGCTTTGATTGGCGCCACGGGAGAGATTTTGTCCCTTTCATCGTTGAATCGAAGTCATGATGACTTCAAAACGGGTTGGGGGCTCGTGCGAAGGCTCGAAGAGCCAAGTTGGTATGGAACCATCGGAGATGCGGTGCCTGTGGTATCCCTCCTCGTGTCGACGATGGGCCTGGGATTGCGGCTGAGAGAGCGACGCAGGGGCCGTCCCAGCCCCTCTTGAACATGAGTCAACATATTGTAATTGTTCATAATTTTGCAAATCCCAGCGATTGGATCGCCAGCGAGGGTGCAAGCGAACAGGGAGCCATCACGGTTAGGGTGAAAAGGAACGTCTTTCCGGGAGTATTTGAATAGCCTCTGCCATCGATCGCAGTTGTTCGCTTTGCGCGAGCATTGTTTCCGAAGGCGCGGCCACGGAGCTTTGTTTGGCATCGTTCGCGCAAAATCGTCGACGTTCCCGCAAACAGCCTTCGCCATGATTACGCAAAATTCGATAAAACCACGGAAAAAAGGTTGCTCTGGATCGTATCGATGAGCCGCGCCGAGGGCTCGCGAGGCAGCTTCCTGACAGGCTTCCCGGGATTCGTCGGAGGTTCCCAGCCAGCGAAAAGCGGCGAAATATCCGCACTGGGTCGCTGCCACGGGTTGCGCATGAAAGTCGTCGAGACAACTCCTGTGCCAAACCGTAAGGATGAGCGTAAGACTCATGGCCGCCTTTTGGAAACGCTCCATCGGATCGGGTTAATTCGAACGGAAATATCCCCCTGGATACTACTATCCTTGGTGGAGAGCATCTGACGCGGAAGGTCAAGCACCAATCGACTCCTTTCCGATTTCATGACCGGAGCGATCGGACTTCCTACGAGAAACGAGGCGTCTTATTCCACAAACGATGATCCATCGTCGAATCCGCTTGCAGACCGGCGGTTTCGCAAGAGCAAGGAAAGGCATTTCGATGTATCCTTGCCGCCATGCAGATCGTCTTCGCAGCCGCGACAGATGTGGGACGCGAGCGGGATCACAACGAAGACTCTCATCTCGTCGTTCACGAGCACGGATTGTTCGTCATGTGCGATGGGATGGGTGGTCACTTGGCAGGAGAGGTGGCCTCGAAGCTCGCAGTCGACACGATTCATACGATAATCGACGATTACATCTCGGACTTGGACACACCCGAGACGCCGGAGGCCCGGGGGCGTGCTCTCGAGACGCTGATACGTTCCGCGGTGGAATACGCGAACCGTGCGGTTCATGCGTTGAGCCGCAACGAAAAAACGTTGGGAGCGGGAACCACTTGCTCGGCACTTCTGGTGCGGGATGGAAAGGCTGCGCTTGCTCATGTGGGAGATAGTCGCGTGTATCTGGCAAGATACGGACAAATCCATCAGCTCAGCTTGGACCACACCTACGCCGCCGAAGCCATTGCACGTGGGGTATTGACCCCTGAAGAGGCCGCCGAAATCCCCGAAGCCGCGTATCTCACCCGTGCCGTCGGCCCTCATCCGTCCGTGGTCGTCGACACGTTGTTATTCGATCTTCTTCCGGGTGATACCTTGCTTTTATGCTCCGATGGTTTGCACGGATACATCCAATCGGAGACGGAACTGCTCGACAGGATGGTGCAACCCATCGAGGAGGTTCCCAAACAACTCATTGCGCTTGCGAACGAACGGGGCGGAGAAGACAACATCACGGCCGTGGTTTTGCGCGTTCTGTCGGAGGAAGCCGGAGACGAGTTTTTCGACAGGACCACGCAGGTGGCCGCGGATCTGGCGACATTGCAACATATTGATATGTTTACAGAATTTTCGTATGCGGAGCTGTCGCGGGTGACTCAAGTGATGGGGACCTTGGAGGTGGCGGACGGCGAAGAGATATTGCATCAGGGTGAGTGCACGGAAAGCTTATACGTTTTGGTAGAGGGGTCCGCGCAAGTCGTTCGCGATGGGGAGGTGCTGGCTACGCTATCGGCGGGCACGCATTTTGGAGAGATGGCGTTGCTGACACAGCGACCGCGCACAGCCACGGTGCGAGCTGCTGGTCCCTGCCGCATCCGGGTGTTGGAAAGGGAATCTTTTTATGATCTAGCGCAGCAAGATGCCGTGCTCGGAGTCAAATTCCTGTGGAAACTAGCGCAAACGCTTTCGTTACGTCTCGAAGAAAGCTGCATCCCCTGCAAGCCGCCCTCGGGGCGCGCTACCGATCAATTCGGAATCTTCCCTTCGCCCTTCTCGAAGCGTTAGTCCTTCCCTGCCCTTCGTGATTCGATAGCCTCGGCACTTACGCCATGCGCAACGATAGGAACGTTTCGTCCACGGCATCAATGAGCGCGCCTTGTCGATCGAGGCAACGATCGGCGATAGCCACGAGCATGGCATTGGGCATGGCGCGGGGAACGAGGCGGAGCAAGGCAAGCGCAGCATCTTGTTCACGTCCAGGACCAAACCACGAAGCAAAAAGCACGATGGTCGCGGCGGTCGATCGGCTGATTCCCGCTTCACAATGAACGAGGCACGCACCTTGGAGTTGTCTAGCCTTCGAAGCAAAAGCAACGATTTGCTCCACGTCTTTCGTCGAAGGTCCCAACAGGTCGCTAAACTCCAGACGAACGACGAATTGCGGCATCCGCGGGCCAGAGCAACCGGGCTGACCGGGGTCACCGATGGAAAGCAGGCTACGAAGCGAAGCAAGGGGGTCTTGACCGTGGAGGATGCGTTCCGCGCGAAGGCGGGAGCAAACACAGACCGTCGGGATGGGATCGTTCGAAGAGGCGTTGTCAGCGTTCATGATTCGATCCACGAACGCGCAGGGCGGTATTCGGTGTCGAACGAATCCCTTTCGACCACGAGGGCCACGCCGGAATACGGTCCCCTGGGGCAATAGCCGGCATGGGGGGCGGCAACGAGCACGGGAACATGGGGCTCGAGCACAATTTCCCGCAAGCCGCTGCTTTCGGCGATGACAAGGGTCAAGCTTCCGTGAAGAAGTACGAACAACTCGGGGCAATCATGGCGTTCGAGGTTATGAAGTTCCGCGCGAGACGTTTCTTTCGGTGAATACATCCCCATACGCCAATGATGGGTATCGCCGCAAAGAACCTGCCATTGGGTTTGCTTTTCCCAGGCCAGCGGTTGGTGAAGCGGAGCTTGGGGAAACGAGGGAGGCCTCGTTTGGACGTTTTTCATATCTTTGCTTTATCAAGAAGTACAAACGGTGTCAGCCACGTGTTTTGCGCAACGAGCTTGGACCTTTGGGGAGGAAAGATTATGCACGACAGATGCTCGCGACGCTCCCATCCCGATCCCGTTCGATGGTGATTGTGGGCATTGTCGTGTCTTGTGCAAAAATGTCTTGTGCAAAAACGGATCCCGTCGAAACGAAGTCGTCATCTTCTGTGGAACAGGTTGTGCTTTCGGCAAGTGCGGAGCCTGTCGAACACGCTGAATCGATGGTTCTCGAACGCCCCAAGGACCAATGTCCTTCCTCGATGATCCTGGTTCAATCATCGTTCTGTATTCATCGTTGGGAAGCTCATTTGATCGATGATCGGGGACAGATGCACGATCCTTATCGTGTTCCGCCGTTTCCCGAACAAATGGGAGAATGGCGCGCACATGCACTACCTGGCGTTGTACCGCAAGGGTATACGGGTCGCGACCAAGCTGAGATCGCCTGTAAAAATGCGGGCTTTCGGCTTTGCAGGCAACACGAATGGCAGATTGCCTGTCGCGGTCCCCAAGGGATGATATTTCCGTACGGGACTCAGCACCGTATCGAACGGCGATGCAACACGCATAAATTCCCAGGCCCTTCCCACTTGGTGTTGTATTTCTATCCTCACACGACGTGGAGCACGTCCGAGATGAATGACCCGCGCATCAATCAAGTTCCCGACGGTCTTGCGCCCACGGGCCAATATGTTGATTGTACGAATGCCTACGGAACGTTCGATATGGTGGGCAATTTACAGGAATGGGTTTTCGATTTGGTGTCAGAGAAGGAGCATAAGGGAAACGCCATTGCCCTGGGCGACCATTACATGGGGCAAGGACGAAATTATGAAGGCTGTGAAGCCAGAAACGTAGCTCACGGCTACTATCCAAACGAACCCACTCGCAACCAACGGGACTATTCCACGGGGTTTCGTTGTTGTGCAGATCCGCAATGATCGAAAGATATTGGCGTCACACCACGGCATGATGACTGGTCGAATCGTTCTGCCCAGGTTAGTCTTGGGCGCGATGGGACGACGACAGCGCCGCTGGTTTTGGATCTTGGGAATCCTCATCGCATTGATTTCAACGGCCGGTGCAGCGGCAATGGGTTGTGCTGGGGCGAAGCCTCCTTCCGAATTTGCACAGGCGGAAGGCTCCTCCTCAAAGCAAACGAGTATGACTGCCGAACCATCGGAGGCGACACCGTTTCATGCAACTTGGCAGGTTGGGTCGTGTGAAGTGGAGATGCGGCAAGGACTTGGGTCCACGTATCGTTTTGCGGAAGCGCAGCGGAGTCGTGTGGAGCAAGAACTACAGCGGTCACTGTCGGAGTGCATGCAAAAACGTGGCGGCGTGCAAGGAACGCTCTATGTTCAGGCAAAGGTCGCTGAATCGGGAGCGCTTTCGGAGGTGGTCGTATCTCCCGGTGGTGCGATACCTACCGATTTGGTTGGTTGTATGAGCCAATCGTTGGATGGTTTACGGCTAGCGTCGCCTCACGAAGGCGGATCATCACTCATGGTGTTCGTGGTAAGCGCGTGTGCTTTGCCCTAGAGCGGGTTCGGCAAGGCATGCATCAAAGGCGGTGACGATCAGGAGTCCTCGGGCTCATCGCCGACGGAAAGCTTTGCATTTCCGAAAACGACTTCCATTTTTCCTTTCTCGGAAGAAAGCTTGACTTCGAGGGTTTTGGCTCGAATCACGGTATTGTCCTGTACGGATCCGGATAGTTGCACGGAATCGGCGTCATACTCTCCGGCGATATCCCCCATGGAAACGACGGCACCTACGGTAACCTTTCCGTGGACGGCACCTGTTTCGCTGATGGTGAGAGAAGGGGTCTCGATTTCTCCTTCGATCTTTCCCCGAACGACGACGGGGCAGGAGGATGTAAGCGAGCCCTTGAACTGGGTTCCTTCCTCGACGAGGGTTTGTTTTTCCCCGCTCTTGAGATCAGCCATTCGACGCTACCTACCTTTCTCGTCGTCCGGGCGGACGATGTTGAGCCGTAATTTCGAACCAGGTTCAAAAGCGAATTGGGTATGGCCTTCGGGTTGTTTGACGGTGGCATGGATAGCCCCACGGGAGCTGACGATGAGGCGTTTGGGTCCGATGATACCCGGGCTATTGTCTTCGAGAAATCGGCCATGAATGATGATATTGCCGGCGCCTTTGATGGTGCAGCTTCGTAACACGCCGGCTTCTCCGACGATCAATTCGGTTCCGTCTCCGAGTGTGATCGAGCATTTTTCGAATCTGCTTTCGATTTCGACCAAGGAGTTATCGCCGAATTCGAGAGCCGCATTGCGCATGACATCCCCTTTTCCGAAGTAGCGTCGGCCAGGGATTTCGGCGGAAGGGCGACCGCTTTGGAGCCATTGCATGGCCGCTTCACCGCTTATCCGACGCGAATCGTCGCCGTCGGAACTGATATCGAGGTGCTCGAGCAGCAGGTCATCGAGGTTGGCGTGAGAGAACGTAGCGCCAAAGACTTTGGCCCCGGTGAGGGTGGCGCCATGCAAGTCGGCGTTGGAGAAGTCCGCGCCTCGAAGATCGGCGAAGGACAAGTCTGCTCCCGCGAGCGATGCGTTCGTGGCATTGATACGCAATAGGCAAGCCTTGGCAAAAACGGCTCCTGGGGCTTTGGTGTCGGTCAAGTTGGCTTCTGTGAGATTGGCGCTTTCGAAGTTGGCTTCTTCGAGATTGGCGCTGGACAGGTCGGCATTGCTGAGGTCGGCAGCCTTGGCTTTGACGGCTCCCAAGTAAGCCTCATTCATCTGCGCATGCGAAAGGGAAGCACCTTCGAGGGTAGCCCCTCCCATATCCGCCATTTCGAGGCTTGCGTTGATGACGAGGGCCTGCGACAGATTCGCTTCCGTCAGCGTTGCCCCTTCGAGCGAAACGCGTTTGAGATCGGCCCCTTGAAGGTTGGCCCGTTCGAGGTTGGCGCTATCGAGATCCGCTTTGTCGAGTTTTGCCCCCCGCAGGCTCGCCCCTTTGAGATACGCCTCTACCAAATTGGCGTTCGCGAGGTTGGCCTCATCGAGTTTTGCATTCTCGAAGTTGGCCCCTTCCAGGTCCGATCGTCGGAAATCAACAGAAAGTAGTTCGGTTTCGGACAGATCGAGGCCCCGCAAGTCGGCCCGTGCAAGCCCCTCACCGCTTTTTACTTTCGCAAGCACTTGGTCTCGGGAGTAGTCCGCCATCGTTAATCCTTGTGGCTTCCTTGTTTTTCAACGCCGCGAATCGGCCGCGACGTGCTCCTTATGCTCATCCAAATAGGCTTGTAATGCACGCACCTTGGCGTGCAACGGCAGTTTCTCGATCTGCTTGACGAGATCCACCTCCCCCAGCCTTGCGAGAAGGAGGTTGATCTCCAATACCGTATCGTTTCGCTCTTTGCGCAACCTTTTCTTATCCTGCATCGCATGCGCGGACCACGACTTCGATGCCGCTTCGAAGTCATCGTTTTGCTGCTGCAATAGCGTCATCAGCGCCGTGAGTTTTTCGTGTTCCTGCGAGCGCTCCAGGTCCGGCGTGACCACCGAGGTTTGCTCACGATACCGCGAAAAATGCGAAACGATCCGAGCCGCCAACTCCTCACTCAACCCTGCCGCTTGAGCAATGTCATACGGCTTGGCGTGATAATACATCGACAGAGTTGTAAGATTTGCCGAATACAGCTTGTCGAGAGCGACCTTTCGCACATCCGGGATCTGCCGTAGCAACGATTGCACGATGATGGGTTCCCTGCGTTCGCGCTCTTGCTCGAGGTTGAATGCACCCGGAAGTTCCGCTGCCAACAGCTCGAATGCCTCGGTCAACTCTTTGACATGCTCTGCCGTGAACCGCGTTCCTTCACTGTTTTCCACGCTCGTCAACGCTTCGAGAAACACCTCGGTAGCCGCTCCAAGCTCTGACAAACCCATGACTTTGCCGGATTTCCCTAGGGATGCCACGGCGGGTTTGACCACATCGATCCACTCACGAGGCGGTTCACCAAGCCCCAATTCTACCATGAAATCACGAACCGGTCTCATGTACCCAGCAGCGATATTCGTAAATAATTCAATGACTTCTTGCGATTCCCCCTCGGTCATTTCCACCTTCGCATCGACACCAGGACTCGAAACGATTCGATCGAATCCCGCATCGATATCGTCGAGCAGTCCCGCGATATCCGCTTCATTCACCTCTTGCTTGAACGTTGCTTCGGCACTTTTTGACGGTGACGCCACGACAACCGGGCTGTCGAAAGACCGAGATGGGGATGATTCCAGCGGGGATACCGCGGGCTCCTGACCCGAGGGCGGCGGAGCCCAAGACAAGTCATCTTCGGGAGCGTCGAAGCCGAATGCGCTCGCCGCTGCTTTTTTCACGATGGGCGAATACATCGGGCGCTGAGGTGAACCGATACGTGATTGTTCTCCCTTAGGGACCGAAGATGCCTGTGGTTCCGCTGCATCGACGGGAGAGCTTGATAGGCTCGAAACACTCACCGTATCGGCCAAGGCGGCTTTGTCCGGAACGGATTTCACGACGACCCGCGGCTCCGTGCTGGGCTTAGAAACGCCGTCCGCAACGTGTTCAATCGCGGGCAACGTGCGCGTCGCCAGTTCAGGCACCGGCGTGGAAGCAGCACGGGAGATCGTCTGCGCGAATACCAAAGGCTCGTGCGATGGTTTCGATACTTCCGGTCCGTGCAAGGACGACTCGATGCTTCGTTCCGAAGGGCCGAGGTCAGTAGGACCGCGGGGTTCCGAATGAGATTGCGTCAAGGATGCTTGCGCTACGGCGTCCGCCAGCCGTTGGGCATGCGTGCCGGACGTTTGTGCGGCGTAGGATTCATCGTGAATCGATGGTCGCTCCACGGAACGGTTTCCTACGAAGGAATACGAAGAAGGCGCGGCAAGCTCTCTCGCACCAGTCATCATCCTGAGTGATTCAGGGGTAGGCTGTTGGGGGTGTGCTGGCGGTGGACCAGGCACCGGCGCAGGAAAGCGAACATCGATAGGCGCGGGAGAAGGAGCAACCTCCGACGGTTCCATTTGAACCGGGAGCCGGGCACCGCATTGAACACAAAACCGTGCTCCTTCCAGCGTGTTGAGTGCGCCACAACCTACGCAATGGACCACGTTCGCCTCCATCGAGGCCTCATGCCTCTGCCCGCATCCACCAACACCTCATCTGTCCTTTCGTCAGTGCCTCACGAATCGGTACCGCAAGCAGTCGCACTTCCGACGATATCACACGTCATCCTCCCGTTGACACGGATTCTCGATCGGACGGCGAGTCTCGTGTTGTTCATGGAAAACGCCATAAAAATCGCTTGTCATTGATCCCCCTTGTTTCTCTGGGGTTCGAGGGATAGGCCTAGTTTGAAAGGCATGCTTCCTCTTTATCGATCACCGCCCGTGATCGCGAGTTCCGCGGTCGCGTTCATCGTGCTGTTGGTGCTCGGGTTCTTTCCCCTCGTCGGCGGCCCAGGCTACGAATCGTCGTTGGTCTGCGGGCTTCTGCTCCCGTCGCTCGCGGCCGTAGCGGCTGCGTTTTTTTCCAAGGTACCGGACACTCAACCCAGCGAAGTATTCGTCCGGTCGATCGAAAACGCGTTGCTACTCTCCACGGTAGCGTTGTTGACAACCTTGCTTCATGGTCTTCGGGTTGGGTTTTGTGACGCCAGCACCGGCATTACACTATTTCTACTTGGTCCGGCCGTCGGCGCCGTGATGGGAGCTTGTTGGGGATTCGTCGTGGGCCAGGTGATGCCATCGCTTGGTTCCCGAAGATTGCGAAATATTTTGCTGATTATGCTCTCGCTATTGGGTCCGGCGTTGGGCGTGGGGATCAGCCTAATTCGTTTTTATACGAGTCCCATGGTGTTTGCTTATGATCCGTTTTTCGGATTTTTTTCCGGAACACTCTATGACACGAACGTGACGGATAACCTTGTCACGCTGCTGACCTACCGGGCAGGAAGCGCCTGTTCGATCATAGCCGTCGGCAGCGCCGCCTTTCTCTTCCATCGAAGCGAATCGGGTCGTTTGCACTTTTCCAAGCAGCGCCACCCAGGCGTGCTTTGGCTGAGTGTTGCTACCACCATGACCAGCGTCATCCTCAACATCGAAGGCAGTCGCCTGGGTCATTGGCAAACGGCGAATACCATATCCAACGCGCTTGGAGCATCGTTGTTCGACGATCGTTGTGAACTCATTTATCCACGATCGGTGGATCATGAGTTGGCGAAGCTGTTGCTCCGTGACTGCTCGACCCAGCTATATGAAGTCAAAACCGCGCTCGAAATCGATTCTGCTCCACGCATTCGTGTCTATATGTTCCACAGCCCGGAACAAAAGCGGATGTTGACCGGCGCGGGGCGGACCTCTGTCGCCAAGCCCTGGCGCAAAGAAGTCTACGTTCACCTGGACGAATACCCACACCCCATCCTGGGTCATGAGCTTGCCCATGTGCTCGCGGGAACATGGGCTCGTGGTCCTTTTTCCGTAGCCGGCCGACTCGGCGGCTGGTGGCCCGACCCTGGATTGATCGAAGGCATCGCCGTGGCTGCCTCACCGGATGACGATGTGCTGACACCGCATCATTGGTCTTCCGCCATGCTGAAACTCGATGTTCTCCCCTCTTTGGATACTGTGTTTGCCCTTGGTTTTTTGAATAAAAACTCATCGATGGCCTACACGGTCGCCGGTGCCTTCGTGCAATGGATTGCCGACCGGCACGGCATGCAGGCCATACGCCGCTGGTACGCAGGTGAGCGGCTGGAGGAAGTTGCTCACGACAGTCTGCAAAACCTCGAAGAAGCATGGCGAAACGATCTACGACAAGTCACGCTTTCCGAAGCCGAACTTGCCTATGCGAAAGCGCGTTTCGATCGACCAGGTGTGTTTCAACGTCGCTGTCCACATACGGTCGATGCCCTCAACGACGAAGGACAAGTGCTCGCATCGCAAGGAGACTGCAGCACCGCCATGCTGCGATTCGGACAAGCGTTGAAGCTCGATCCCGTCCATCCTCGGACGAGAATGAATCAAGCATCATGCGCCCAACGTTCGCTCGGGTTCGCGGAAGCCAAAGGACAGTGGAAAGCAATCGAGGACGACACGATGCTTCCAGACACCACCCGATATCGTGCGAACGAAGCGTTGGCGGATTTGTACTTCATGCAGGGACAAGCTGCCAAAGCCGACGAGATCTACACGAGTTTGCTCGATCGATACGTCAACGAAGACGCGTTACGAACCTTGGATGTCAAGCTTCGCGGAACGCGAAGCCCCTATGAAGGCAGAGCGATTCGAGCCTTGCTGCTTGGAGATGGGAGCCCCGATCCGAGATTGGCCTTCACCCTGCTTGGAAAGTGGATCGTGGAAGCGCCTGCAGATGGTCTGCCCGCATACTTGGCGGGTCGCAATTTGATGAACGCACGGGCCTGGATGGCCGCTGCCGAATCACTCGATTGGGCGCTCGAGCGAGACCTGCACGAACCAAGAATCATGCGTGAAGCCCTGCGTCTTCGCATCATCGTAGCCTGCGCCGTGGGAGACGTTGCGACGGCTAGAAAAGTGATGACACGCTGGAAAGCGCAACCAGAACTGCAAGAGGTGCGCTGGCGCGTGTTGGAGCGACGACTCGGAGCGTGCGTTAAGCAATAAGAAGCATCACCATACCCGCGAGATCGGTGGCAGACAGCGACATCGGGATGTGGAATTGGTCTTGTCTATCGCGACGAATCCCATCACGATGCTCTTGCGAGTCCTACGATTCATGAGGCCAATTCGCCATTATTTCTTGCTATTTTTGCCGGTGGTGACCACGGGCTGTTCTACGTGTTCAGAAAAAACCAACGAACCCAATGCGGTAGCGTCCGTTTCTTTGCCCGAGGTCATTGCTCCCGGTGATGCTGTCGTGGCCGAAGTCGCCCACGCATCTTTCATCGAAGGGTCCGTGTCCGCGGTGCATCGTCAAACACTCATTCTTACCGACCATGAAACCGGTAAAACGCGCGAGGTGGACTCAGCCAACGTGTACCGATTGGGAAAACCCGCAAAAACCGAATGGCAAATCGGAGATCTTGCGATCTGTCGCATCGAACCCTCTCGCTGGAGAGGGTGTAAAATAACGTCGTTTCATGCAAACCAGATATCCATCGTAGACGATCAAGGCCATGATCATACCGTCGATCACCGTCAGCTACTCGTCCCCTCCCCCGTAACGAAACTCAATCTCGTCCACGCGTTCGATCGTGTCGAACGCAGACGCCATTTCGAAATGGAGCGTCAAAACGCCGGAGATTTGTATCGTCCCACCGACTGGAAACCACGAGCCGGAGAAAACGTCATCCTCCGAAATGGAAGTCATTTCGTCGGAGCTACCGTGTCGGAAGCGCGCAACACCCTGTTGCTCGTACAATCGGGTGGACAGAAACCTCATGCGGTGGCGGTCGAGGACGTATGGCCCGAACCGCCCGTGGAAACGACGCTTTCACCGAAAAGCTTCGCGTGTTTGCGTCCACCCACGGGCGAGTACGTTTGGCAAGTCGTTCGAATCGAAGCAGAGCAAAATGATAAATGGTTGGTCAGCTTCGCTTCGGGAGAACAAAACACGGTAGCCAGCAAGGACCTTCTTCCCTTCGTCCCTGCTCGAACTCGCTGACCAACATCGTCTGCTGCACCCTCGAAGGTCGACGAAGCCCAGTCGATGAGAAAGCGTCACGTAGAAAACTAAAGCGCGGTCTTTCGTCCTTCCTCATCCGTCCGAACGACGTTGCCACTCCCCATCACATCGCGAAGACGTTTTGCGAGCACGGAGATGACGCGATTGGCAAACTCCGACGTATCTTGCACGGCCACGCGAAAGTCCTCCGTCGATACCTGCAACACATCCGCATCACCCACCGCGGTAGCCGTCACCGTACGCGGCGCTTCGTCGAGCATCGCAAGTTCACCCAATACTTCTCCTTCCCCCAACACGGCCAGCTCTCGCCCTCCCGCATGCAAGGCGATCTGACCGTGAAACACGATGAACAAGGAGTCTCCAGGATCGCCCTCGTGGAAGACCACATCACCGGGTGCCAGTCGAATGACTCGAGCCCTCATAGCCAGGGGCACCAACTCGTTGCCCGGCACGTTCGAAAACAGCGAAACCCCTTGTAAATACAATATTTTTTCTACAGTCGTATACATCTCGTCCCCCGGATCCAGGCCCGAACGACCTGTTTGCATCACGTAAGTAGCGTACGCTCTAACCACGGCATCTTCATCGTTCAACGCACGCTCCATACGGTCCTGCCATCCGACAGGACGGCACGCCGCAAGCGCGATGAGCGCGTTTTCTCTTAGAAACGGGTTGGACCGACGAGTATGGGCGAGGGCCGCCTCGGCAAGATCACAAACGCGATTATGACCGACCGCTTCGAAAAGTACGGAGCGTCGATAGAAGCCGGGCAGAGCAACACGCTGCGCAAACCAATGCTTGACACGTTCGGGAACGGGGGTGGTAACGGGCTCACGGTCGTCTACGAAAGGGTACTCCGTCGCGAATCTGCCAACGATGTCCACGATCGCAAGACGATGTTCTCGGTCCAGTACGTTGTCGAGCACTTCCAATGCGTTGGCTCTTCGGGTTGCATCACGAGAAAAAATGCCATTTCGAGCAGCCGCCACTTGTTCGCGTGGGTATGCCTGTTCACAAAGTCTCATGATGCGAACGATGTGTCCGCGTAGTTCGAGTTGGAGCTGTCGGTCCAACAGCGGACGAGTAAGCCAAGGACGAACAGAAAGCCATCCATCCCGCGCGGTAACGTGGTCTTCGATCTCTCGTTGGATCCAGGGTTTCAGGGTTTGTGGGGGAAGAGCGGGCGCCTGGAGTTCTTCACGCAACCGAGAGGCGCTCGCGAGACATTTCTGACGCACCCCCTCATCGTCTGTGCCAAAACAGCCGCGAAGCACTTCGAGAGCCTCCATCGTTCCGATTCCATGAAGAACACGCGGGATACTGAGTCGCACGAGACGCGGCGTATCTTCGTTTCGAAGGCTATTGGCCAATTCCGGTATCGCCTCCGGCCCGACAGCAATGATGGCCGCAATGAGCGGCTTGACGAGGGAGCGTTCCGACATGGCCTCGAGCATCGCATCGAGCAACCCCGTGCTAGCGCAGCCGCGAGCGGCCGTTGCGGCGGTCCTCCGAACCAACAGCGATTCGTCTTTCAACAGTGGTTTGAGGGTTCGAGCAAGCCCCTTTTGTCCCACATTGCCGACAACGACAGCCGCCTCGATTCGGTCGTTTTCGTCACGGCTATGAATCAATTGTTGCAATCTCGCGCCCCCGGCCAGCACCCCTGGCAAACCCCCATGAGAAATGAGCGTCACAATGGCTTCGTTGCGAAGTCGTGGATGCGCATCGTCATACGCAAAGTGCTCGATCTCATCGACCGCATCTTCCTGCCGCACGGAACCCAATGTCGCGATCGCCGCACAGCGAACGTCTGGATCCGGATCCGCGAGCTGTGCCCGTGCCAAATCGGCTGCTCGTTCAGGGTCCAGACGAGCAATTTGTTCAACCCCAAATGCACGGACGATTGGGCTTTCATGAGCAATGAGTCGTGGAAACTCCTCGCGCGCAGCCTTGGGCGAACTCAATGCCAGCACTTCGAAAGCGAACGTAACTTGCACGGGAGTGCCCGAATGCACGGTAGTTCGAAGCACTTTTTCCATCGAGGCATCGAGTTGAAGCTCCACTTCCTCTCGCAAATCCGACTGCCTACGCACCAAAGCTCGATGAAGAGCATCAACATACGCCCACCTCACCAGGGGAAGAACCCCAACCCAGGCGATGCCAAGCGTCAAGGACACGAAGCCCACGGAAGCCACGCGCGCAGCCAAGCTCGTCAATGACTCTCCCGCGAAGGGCACGGGCGACAAGAAAACCAGCACGACGCCCCCCAAAGAACAGCCCAAAGGTTTGATCATCGCATCCAAAATTGCGCGAACACGCGTTCGAAGCGAGGCTGGATACGCGAAGTACAGAAGCTGCATCGTGGCCTCGTGGATCGTGTACTGCAATCCGTTGTCACTCAGCTTCATCATCGTCGCTATGGGAAGAACCGGAGAAAACAGAAGGGCCGCGGTGCTTCCGAGAAAGGCGACAGGCATGGCAAATAACGCAGGAATCACACCAAGATACTTGAGCACTCGCGGTGCAACGAAGAGTTGGACAAATAGAGCGAGCGTTCCCATCAAAGCGTAGAATCGAGCCATGTACTCGGCCACATCATCCCGTTCGGGATATGAGAACTTGACGATCGCCTTGAACTGATAATCGCCGACCGTCAGCGCGATGAACGCCGTGAGGAGCATGATCGACAGAAAGAAGGTGTATTTTTTGTGCCGTCGTAACGAAGCTGTCGGCTCCCGTCCCGCTCCCGGCTGCTGCTTCGGTCTTGCCAGTGGGAAACGTGTTCCAATGAATCGCACAAGACCTGCGAAAACAATCATGATCGCGGCGACAACCACGATGAGATTGGGCGTCCCAATAGCGCGAACGATACTGCCCGTAAGAAAACCACTAAAAAGCATCCCCACGATTCGTCCCGCGCCAATGAGACCAAATAGCCTTCGGCCACTTCGAGGGTCGTGCAGGTCGTTGGTAATCGCCCAGGCTTGAAGGATGAACAGATTCGCAATGACCTCGGCCCAGACATAAAAAACAACGATGGCCCAACCGAAGTCCGCACCAATCGCCACGCGGAACGCGACATAGGACACAGCGGAGAAGATGGCGAAAATGATGGCGAGGCGCGCACGAGAAACGCGCGAGGAAATCCACCCGTACCCCACGGCTGCCACGGAAGACACCACTCCGTACGCAATCCACATATGGGCAATCCACGTCACGGGATAGCGCGTCAAAAAAAGCGCATCTCGAGTTGCTCGCCCCATGTCGAAAACGATGGAGGCCAAGATCAACAACACGAATAGCAACGCGGTTCGCCGCTCTTCACCAGGTTCGACCGAAAGAGAACGAGCAATACGGGTGGGATTGAATAATGGATAGGATGATGCCGAAGAAGAGCGCGCCCTAGGCGGACTGGATCGAGTCTCCGTGGAAATCTGAGGTGCGCTCGTCACCGAAATCGCCTGCCATCCATGTTCGGATAGATCAATACGACAGAAACCACGTCGTCAGAACACGACTACCTGAAATCCGTCGCGGATGAATGGCTCGAGACTGGCATGCCCATCCGCCGCGTCCAACAATTCGATTCCATTCGATTGGGCGATGGACAACACGCTGTGGTTTTTATCTCCACAACCAGCCGACGCGGCTCGACACGCTCCTGCTACGAGACCCAAATCCTTCGCTTCCCAAAACAGCTTCGAAAAGTCGGAGCCACGATCACCCAGCTCGCGCATGCTGCCCGTGGCCGCACCTTCCAAGATAATTCGCGCCACATGTCCTTTGTGATGAAGATCCAACGCATACCGAATCGCATGATTGCGACGACAAGGTTCATCGGAAAAGATGACGAATAACACTTTCGACGACATGGCATTTCCTTTCCGGTCGGCACGTTACCATGACCGGAAGCGCAACGACATGACGTCGAGAGTGGTGAGTTTTTCCTAATTTTTATTCAGCAAGAGCGACGTTCAGAAAAGAAAAGTGACCACGTGCGGCAGTGAAACGTCTTCTCTGCAAAGTCGGCTCAAACCGAGAAGGATGAGCCGCAGCCGCACGTACCTTGGATGTTCGGGTTGTTGAACTTAAAGCCGGAACCCGAAAGCGTTTCGACGTAATCGACCTCGGTGCCGTCCAGATATTGAAAGCTCATAGGGTCCACGTAAAGCTGAACCCCGTTGGTTTCGAAAGTCTCATCCATCTCCCCCGGCTCATCGTCGAAATACAAGTCATAGGAGAATCCAGAGCACCCCCCGCCGATGACGCGAAGCCTGATCCCCTGCCCCTGCAGATTCTCCGCTTCCGCGATTTCCTTGACCTTTTCAGCAGCTTTTTCCGTGAAGGTAATCATTAACCAAACCTCTTGATGCCGGATTCCGTCTGACCATTGCGCCTCCGGGTCCACCCCGGTCGCGCCAGTGAGTATAGGGATGGCAACAGCCTGCCGCCAGGCTTGCCCACCAGAATAATTGTCAAAAGGCCGTATTCCCCCACAATTGGGCAAAGCCTACCGACATCCCATTTCCCCGTGCTATCTTGGATTTTCGAGGTGAATGATGCGCAGCGCCGTCATGTTTTTCACGATTCTTGGCGTTTCAACCGTCTGGTCCTTGGGATGCACTGCCGACAAAGAAGGCACCGGTTCCCAATCCGATTCGGGTGTTGATGACGCCTCCACGACGGATACCACGCCCGAAGACGCGCCCTATGACCTCCTGGTCATTCCAGACCGAGAATCGGACTCCGATTGCACGGAAGATGGGTGTTCGGAACCGCCAGAACCCGCTTGTGGTGACGGACGGCTGGATGTGGGAGAGACATGCGACGACGGAAATACGGATTCCGGAGATGGTTGCTCAGGGGATTGTAAGGCCGTCGAAAACGGTTTTGCTTGTCCTGTTCCAGGCGAGGCTTGCGTTTCGACCGTGGTATGTGGCGACGGGAAGATTACGGGATTGGAAACTTGCGATGATGGCAACGATGAGCCTGGTGACGGTTGTGATGAAACCTGCACGGTAGAGCCGGGGTGGGTATGCCCCGTGGTGGCCGTAGCGTGCGAAGCCGCGATGTGCGGCGATGGGATCATTGCTGGAAACGAGCAGTGTGAAGACGGTAATGCGGTACCGGAATCGGGTGATGGTTGTGATGAGAATTGCTTGCTGGAACCTGGATTCAAGTGTGAGGAACCAGGGAAACCTTGCATTCCAACCGTATGCAACGATGGTATCCGCGAAGGATCGGAAGCGTGTGACGACGGCAACTTCGACATGGGCGACGGCTGCACGCCATTTTGCGAGATAGAGCCTGATTGTAGCGGGGGTGCCTGTAAATCACGTTGTGGCGATGGGATCATCTTGCCTGGAGATTCCAACGAGCAATGCGATGACGGCAACAATCAATCCGGCGATGGTTGTTCCGCGACATGCACAGTCGAACCCGGTTTCACTTGCGCGCCCATCGTGGTTGGCGGCGGTCCAACCATGACGCTTCCCATCGTTCTTCGGGATTTCCATGACACCCATCCGGACATGGAAAAATACCTTGGGACCGAGTCGGGTATCGTCAAACCTCTGCTTGGGGCCGATCGAAAACCCGAGTACGCGCATGGCACCTCTTCGAGTCTCACCGTGACGAGCGAGGCCACGTTCAACCAATGGTATCGCGACGTGCCAGGCGTGAACGCTACCGCATTGCAAACGCTGGAACTGACACGTCTGGCCACGGGCGAATACCAATACGACAACAGCAGTTTTTTCCCGTTGGATGGTCAGCTATTCGGCAATGAAGGACGAGCCCATAACTTCCACTTCACGAGCGAGGTTCGGTATTGGTTTGAATACAAAGGCAACGAGATACTGCTGTTTACGGGCGATGACGATGTCTGGGTATTTTTGGCCGGAAAGTTGGCAGTGGATTTGGGCGGGGTTCATGGCGCTCTACCCGGCGGGATTGAATTGAACGCCACGACCGCGGCAGCCTTTGGGCTCACACTCGGACAAGTATACGAAATCGCTGTGTTTCAAGCGGAACGGCATACCACCCAATCCAATTATCGTCTCACGTTATCCAACTTCGACAACGTGCGAAGCAAGTGCGATTGGATTTGTGGCGATGGGATCGTCACCAAGTACGAAGCCTGTGATGACGGCGTCAACGATGGTTCTTACGGAAGCTGTATGCCCGGCTGCAAGCTTCGTGCACCTCATTGCGGAGATGGAATCGTGCAAACGTCCGAAGGAGAGGAGTGCGATGACGGTTTGAATTTGAGTGTTTATGGCGGATGCGCGCCGGGATGTAAGTTGGGAGGATATTGTGGGGATGGGGTCGTGGATAGTTTGTTCGGCGAGCAATGCGACGATGGAATCAACGCTGGAGGATATGGGGAGTGTGCTCCCGGATGTATCTTAGGGCCTCGTTGTGGGGACGGGATCATGCAGACGGAAGAGGGCGAAACGTGTGATGATGGCAACCGCGTTTCAGGGGATGGTTGCAGCGCCAATTGCAACAGGGAGGCCCCCCACTGACAGAGAGCGTGTCAGAATCGTCGCATCGTCAAGAGGATGAGGAGCGTTGCTTATCCTTCGATGGGTTCGAATCGGCCTTGGAAAAAGCGAAGATGGGCGGGCTCATACACGAAACGCAAGCCTTTGATCTCATTGCGTCGCTGGTATAGACGGATGATTCCATCGGCGACCGCTCGCATGTGATCGTTGGTGTACACACGCCGCGAAATCGTCAAGCGAACGAGTTCGAGAGCTGGGCAATAATTCTTTCCGTTTTCATCGCGTCCGCTCGAGACATTGCCGCGCTCCATGACTCGAACGCCAGTCTCGACGTAGATTTCGGCCGCGAGTCGCTGCGCTGGATACTCCTCTTGCGGAACATGCGGAAGGAAACGCTTCGCATCAAGGAAGATAGCGTGGCTTCCAGGAGGCGTAACGATCGGCACCCCCGCTTCCATCAGCATCGATCCAAGCAATTGCGTTTGTCGAACGCGCGATCGGATATAGCGATCGTCGAGCATTTCCTGCGCTCCCTGCGCGATGACAGCCAGATCTGCCGTGGCAAGACCTCCACTCGCCACGCTACCCTCATACACTCGCAACAGCTCCTGCGCGCGAGCCGCAAGCTCCTTGTCATCGCGGAACGCCAAGATGCCACCGATGTTGATGAGGAAATCCTTCTTCCCGCTGACGGTGCATCCATCCCCATACAGCATCATTTCTCGAAGGATGTCGCGGATTTTTGTCGTGCGGTATCGTGGATCTCGCTGCTGGATCATGTATGCGTTCTCGACAGCGCGCGTGGCGTCATAGAAAACGGGAATCTTTCTGGCGCTGCAATACGCATAGACCTCTTTCATATTGTCCATGCTCACGGGTTGCCCGCCAGCCATGTTCACCGCAAGTTCGAAGGAAATATAAGCGATCCCCTCCGCTCCCCGCTCCTTCACCGCTTTGTCGATCTTGCCAAGATCGATGTTTCCTTTCCACAAGCAGTCGCTCTGCGGAACATGAGCCTCATCGACAATCACATCGATGAAGTGCCCACCCGCAAGCTCTTGATGCTCTTTGGTCGTCGTAAAATACATATTACCCGGAACGAGTTGGCCGGGTTTGATCATGATCTGCGAAAGGATATGCTCGGCAGCTCGTCCTTGATGCGTCGGGATGATTTGCTGATACCCATAGATATCCTGCAACACCTCCACAAAATGCTCGAATTCCGAACTATTGGCGGATGACGCATGAGCCGCATCATACGCTGCCCACTGATCGGTGCTCATCGCAGACGTGCCCGAGTCGGTGAGCAAGTCGATGGCAACGTCGGCGGAACGAAGCAAAAACGTGTTATATCCAGCCGCTCGGATCGCCTTCAGACGCTCTTCCCGGGTAAGCGTTCCCACGTGTTCCACCGTGTGGATGAGATAGGGGAACGTGTCGAATTCGTAGGGAGTCAGGTCCGCGAATACCGAACGATAACGCATTTGATCGCGCCAGGTTCCCACGGATAGCGGCTCGAGAGGCGCCACTTTTTCGCGTTGACGATACAAGCTAACGATAGCGGCAACCACCTGATCGAGATGCTCGCCGGTCATCGCCAAGCGCGGAATCTGCACGGGAAGCAGCTTGTCCCGTCCAACACGCCCCGCGGCTACCGCACGCACACCGCTCATCAAGTACAACGCTGCTGCCAACGCATCTTCCTGATGCTCATGGATATGCGGCAAGAATTGATCCGCGCGCAAATAGGCACCGTCGCAGCCCCGCTCCAGAGGAATCCCCTCCGAACGAAGCATCTCGGTGAATCGTTCGGTCTGATGCATCACCCAATGCACTTCGTCTTCATCACACATCTCACGAAGACCTCGTGCAAACACCTCCATCGTCCGCCCCGCCATCCCTCCATAGGTATGAAGTCCTTCGTACACGACGACTTCATTCATCACCTTTTCATAATCATCGGGGTTGTCGGTAGCGAGCAACCCACCGGTATTGCATTTCGCATCTTGCGCCCCATCGATCTGAAAAATGCTCGCCGTCTTCGCGATCCGCTTGACGATATCCGCAATACTCAGATCCGCCTGTCCCACCTCATGACGCTGGATATACCATGCGTTTTCCACCACGCGAGAACCGTCGAGCACAAGCCGAAGTCCATGACGACTGCAAAGCGCATGCACCGCGCGCAGGTTCTCCAGACTGAAAGGATGCTGGCCATCGGCAAAGGCCTGCATTCCCACCAAGGCCACATTGCCCTTTTCGATCAGTTGCTCGAGTTTCTTGAGATCGACATTGCCCGTAAACACCTTCTCGTCGCGATCTCGAATGTCCGGAACCTGAACTCCCCGAGGCTCGAGTACATCCGCCCGCGTTCGCGCATTGCTTGGAATCGTTTTTCCCGACGGCACCATGGTGGCAACCACCAACTTCACACTGCCAAGATTGTTGTGCGTCGGGCATACGTACGAGTGCCCAAAAACATCTCGAACCGCCAATTGCAACGACTCGAAGTTCCTCGCTCCCGCATAAGCCTCATCGCCAATGAGTTGCCCCGCGAGTTGTTCCTGGCTCAACGCACTCGTCCCCGCCGAACACATGTCGAACGTAACCTGTGAGGGCGTCAGTCGCCATACGTTGAACGCGGCGGAGGCCAGATTCCTTTTTCGCTCCTCGATCGACGGAAACGCAATTCTCCGAACCGTCTTGATTTTGTGCGGCTCACTTATTGGCTGTTTACGACTCATACGGGACACCCTCTCCGTTGGAAGACAGCGCCACTCGTGGATTGCTCCGATCGAATCAATCCTCCGTGACACACCACGACCATAGGAAAGAATCGCGGTGCTGTCACGTCGCAAGAAACCATCAATCGAGGCTAAAAATCGTGATATTCACAGGCTTGTCCCTCCTTCCATGGTAGTCACTTCGCACCTATCCCCATGGCAGTGACCGAAAGGCTTGGTCATAAGGTTGAAACGAACCTGAAGGTTTTCTCCACTCGAAAACTGCTAAAATCCAAGAGCACGAAACAATCGGACGAACATCATTCCGTGATTGTGAAAACTTGCCACGACTCTTGAACGGCATCATCCCCTATCGGCCATGGCATCGAGGAACCCACTCACAAAGGGCGAAACTCCTCCCAGCCGAATCGTTCCGGATACTCCCGCCAAGGCCCTTCGCAACGGCCTTTCGCAGCGCACGCATCACACGGGGGACCGTGCAGTTTCCCTTCCGATGGACGCCACATACTGTAATCAAAAGGCATACCATCAAGATCGATCACGGTCGTATTGGGGATCGTGTCTTCGACCGCCAATTCTTCCATTCCCCGCAAAAAACACAAAGGAATCGCCTCCGTCACCAATCGCATCCGGTATCGAGCTGCGATTTTTCGACAAGCTCGAATGGGTTCCACCACGTCGGACAAGCGCGGGACGACACGATCGAATAGCTCGTACGCCGTGCCCACGGGATGCACAAATGCAAGCTGGGCTTGTCCGACTCCAAGCTTTCCCAACACCCCCACCAACGCCACCAAATGCTCGACGTTGTCCCGAACCACGACACTGTTGGATACGATGGGCAGCCCCCGACTTCGTACGACACGAATCCCCGCAACCGTTTGCCGAAAACTACCCGGCGCACGCGTCAGCGCATCATGAATATCCGCTGTCGGACCATGAAGCGCAGGAGAAATCTCCGTCACCCCGGCTTGTATCAAAGCATCCACAAACGAGGCATAAGCCAGCCTTCGTCCGTTGGTCTGAAGCTGAACTTGTTGGTATCCCATCTGCCTGGCTTCCCGAACCAACGCAAGGATATCCGGATGCAAGCTCGGCTCCCCTCCCGTCAATACAAGTTCATGACTCGCCGCGCGCCCCTGTCGCATGCGTTCCACGAGTTCCTGGAACGGAACGTGCGCACACCCTTCTCGTTTATGCCCCTGGGCGCAGAATAAGCACCGATTGTTACAAGCAAAACCAACCTTGACGTCGGCTCGAGACCACGACATCACGCGCCTCTCATTCTCATCGTTTGGGCGCACATAGATAACATAGGCGAATGGGCAATACGGCAGATGGCGCGGCGGCAGCCTCGAGCACGTGATAGTTACGGGAAAGCAGTTGTCGAAAACTCGATGGAGTCCATTGGTGCAAATGCAAGTGGTCACCGCCCCAGTTGATTTTCTCTCGAAGAACCCATCCCGCTGGAGATCGCCGCACCATCGTTTTCAATTTCATGATGAGTGGATCATGCGGAACCGTGATCACCGCTCGCCCCCCCGGAGCAAGCATCCGTACGATCGTGGCTAAAATTGCCTGAGGATCCAGCGTGTGCTCGAGCACTTCCGTGCATATCACACGATCGAATCCCGTGGGAAGAACCGGAAGCTTGTCGACTTCGCCCTTGATGAACTCGACATCATAACCGCGAAGGTTTTTTCTCGCCGTGTCCAAAAATACATTCGATACATCGATGGCCGTCAGCTTCGAGCTTCGAAACATGCGCAGCACATGCCCACCCCCAGAGCCCACCTCCGCAATGCGCATTCCATCACGCTCATCTACGAAAGAACGAATGATCGCCAATCGACGCTTCTCGATCCATCGTATAGGAAAAATCGATCGGTCGTAGTAATCATCAATCGGGTGACGCCGCGCCAGTTCATCGTTGACAGCTTCCACGTCCTGCCGAGCGGGCTCAACCATACAATCGGTATTCGACATATTCGACCGCGGCTGATCATAGCCGTCTTCCCCATGTTCAACCATGAAAACCGCCTGAACCACCTGTCCAACGGCGACCCCGTTCCTCCCCGCAATGCAGGAAAAACCTTGTCATAACGCCAGTTCGTACCGTAGGACCTTTCCATCGCTCACCATGAGGTTTCCTGCCCTTTCTCCGTACACGACACTCATCATCGCAGCCGGACTCATGATGGTGCTGTCCACCGCCGCATGCGTCTCGTGGCGATCCCGCCCTCCCGCAGAACAACAAGCCGCCCAAGCCACCTTCGGCAATGTCAGCACCGGACGCATCGCCGTTCACGACGATCCAGGCAGACCGAGATTTACGTCGATCGTTCGACAAGGCGATCCCGCTGGAGCCATCGCAGCTCTCGTGCTTACCGGCGGCGATGGTCAAGCCTCCGTAGCCCTCGCCACCATCGTGGCCGAGCGCTTGAAAAACGCGCAAGGACGTCCCGTCGAAGTCCACTCCGATCGTCTCGGCTACCGAATCAGCACACTCGTGCAAGACCCAAACGAAGCACGGGCATGGGTCGCCGCACTCCGCAATGCCTTCGAACGCCCCATCCAACCCGATAGCCCCGAAACCAAAGCGGCTGCCAACGCGTTGCAATCACTTCGAGGCTCATCGCCATCCAGACTCGAACTCGATGCCATCAACGCATGCACGGGCGAAATCGCCATTCCCGCCTCCACAACCGTGCTCGTTCCTTCCACCCCCGATGGTGCGCGAATCCTCGAGCAGTGGCGCGCCTCCTTTCATGGCGCACAACGCATCGCCTTCGCGACGGTTGGCTCCTCCGTTCTTACCACAGCAGTTCACGAGGAATTGAACGCTGGTTCCCCGTGGCCAACAGTCACACCTTCGGAAGATCCTTGGCCGGAAGCCGACACGGTGGAAGCTGTTTTTCTCACAGGATCTCGCACAGATACGCCGGTACTGACCCTCGCAGCCCGCGTGTCGAACACCTTCGCCGTCACCCGGCTCACGGAAACCACCTTCGCGGCTTCAGGCCCCCTCGCCCAACGACTCGCTGCCGCCACAGCCTGGCGACTGGCTCGCTCGAGCGCCACCGTCCGCCCCCGAGGAGCCTGCCTCGCTCTGTCCGTCGAACGGGATCCCGCTCTAAAAGACGTGGATTTGACACTGGACGCGGCTCGAGTTGCCGCATGGCTTTCTCACGAGATGCAAGGTGAATTGCAAGATGCCTACGCGGACGCTTCGGTCGCGGGCGAAATCGTGTTGCGCACCTCCAACCCCCAACAAGCGGCTTCCATCGCTGCTTGGTGGTCCCACGCCGCTCGCCTACAAGCTGGCCCGTCACGCGTAGCCATCGCTCTTGGACTCCCTCCGCCCAAGGATATCCGCGACAAATCCGAACTAGGCCGCACGCTCACTACGGCCCTTTCCAGTTTCCAATCTTCGTTGCCAACCTTCTCCGCCTCTTGGCAACAGCCCAATATCGATACGATATCCCGACTGGAAGAAGGACAAGGCGAGTTCTGGCTGCTTCTCGCAAACCGTTGCGGAACGACCGCAGAGACAGGAACCGATGTCGGCTATTCGGCCCTCGCGGCGATCGCTGCAGCCCATCACCACAACGGTAAGGACGACGTTACCCTCGAACCATGGATCGCCCAAGATGGCCTCGGCATCCTCGCCCACGCTTCACCAAAAGTTGGGGAACACCCAAGCGCGCTGGCACGACGCGTTGCGAATGCCGCAGCCTCAGCCATGCTTGGACCACCCCCCCCGGAATATGCCATTCAAGAAGCTCGGCATCGCCTGATCGCTTATCTTCACACCGACGGACCGCAAGGCGAAGGATTTGGCATGCTCGCCAAAACCCTGTCACCACGACAACCCGCTTGGCTCGCACCCTATGGATTATACAAAACCATCGTTCAAGCCGATGTCCAAAGCATAACCCTGCGACATGCCGCCCTGGCTTCCGGTCCCCTGCGATTGGCCGTCCTGGCCAATTCCGACGCACAACAAGTGCCATCGGCTGCTCGGGTCACCGATCGATGGATCATCCACCGTTCCGGGTCACCACGCACTTGTTCTCCGAGTCCACCACCGTCATCCGGCCCAGATGCCACCAATATCGCCCTGCACTCCGATACTTCTTCGCAAGCCTGGATCGGAGTCGCCCAGCCCTCCCCCTCCCCATCGGACCGTCTGATGTTCGCCATGCTCCGTGAGATACTTGCCGGTTCGGAGGGGATGCTGCCCGAGTCGTTTCGTTCCCTCGATACCTCATTGCGCGCGGAGGCAAGGACAACCGGACAGCGTCGCATGACAGCTTTGGTATTGTCGTTTCGCGGAGCCGATGAAGCCGTCGATCGGGCTCTGCAACTAGCCCAAATGGCAATGACCCGACTTCGACAAGGAAATATTTCGGAACAGGAGCTTCGACGAACCTACACGTTGGTCGAAACCAATTTGTTACACCAACGCTTGGATCCACGAGTCCGCATTGCCCAAACTTGGCGTCAAGAAACGAGCTTGCCCCCCATGCCAAGCATCCAAGAGTGGAAAACATGGGTGGCGCGTACAGTTTCCGACGAACGAATCGTCACCATACGCGTACGACCCCACACCAGCAATAGCGCATCGAATTAGCCTCCGATCCTATCATGAGCATTCGCTCGATGCCATGACGCTCCCAACCAAGTTGATTTATCCTCCGTTTCGATTCACCACGCTCTCGCACTCCAAATACAACACTGCCCTCAACGCTAGATCGTTGTGTCGAATGATATACGGCGAACGAATCATCTCCGTGCGCGTTCGTCCTCAACCAGCCATGGCGCATCGAACGATCTACCCATCACACAATGAGCACTCGCTCGATGCGATGCTCCTCATGCATGGGTATCAGTGCCAACGAAACGACTTTCTGCATTCGCTTGAATCGACGATGCGCTTCGCGATGCGGATTGTGCTTGGACTCGACAACCCCGAATCGAGCGAGCATCGCACGGCGTGACTCATCGATCTCGAGAACATAAGCGTCTTCCGATGCTCGCGCCAAGTACTGCATCAGCGCGTCGCGGGAAGGCACCGCCTCTTCGAAAGTCACGTCGAATTGCTCCCCAACTCCACATAACACGGCGTTCACATTCTCGACGGGAAACGGAACGCCCATGAGCCAATTGACCACTCTATGTCGCGCACCACAAAGAGCCAGATGGGCCGCAGCGTTGATGAGAAAAGGAATTGCCAAGGGAATGATGGCGACCCATCCTGGGATCGCAGGAAAGTAATGAAACACAGCCGCGGTCGAAATCCCAACCGCAGCAACGACCGCGAAGGTGAACGTTAGATCACACAGGATCCCATAAGGAGACGTGACCGCATTCATGCTCGGAGAGAATCGCTGGGCGAGACTGTCGAGCGAAGCCGACGGACCAGAATCGGTGGTTGTCATTCTTCGGGCCAAAACAGTCGAACGAGAATCATTCCCGTACCCGCCACGGTAAGCAATCCCGCAATCCAGTTGACAGGCACCGGTCCCAACGCCCAGCGTCCCCCTCCCATGCTGGCGTTGACGTAGTAAGCAAGAGCCACAAGAATCCCGACGACAGCCAGGACGATAGGTATGCCAAGCCTCTTCGATTTGGAGCTGTCCAACGTAGAAACGGGACGATACCCATCACTTCTCGTTCCCAAATTGGCGGAAGGCACAGGCGGCGCAGGACGAACTGCTCGCATAGCCACGTTCGAGGTTCTTCGAACATCCTGCGGAGAGACCGCAAGAGCGAGCTTGCTTTGCTCAGGATTGACCGCACGCATCCCCGAGGAAGACACTCGTCTCACTTCACCGGGCGAGACCGCAAGATCGATCCCGGAAGGTTCTCCGCGCACCTCCGCCATGCCATGGTGGTCGGAGCTTTCCTCGGCGATCCGTTGAACATCGGTAAGAGCGCCACTGGCCGGAGCACGTCCTTCGGAAGAAGAAGATTCGGGAGCAGCCAAGTCCATGACCGACTCCTGTTCCGCCGTGGATGTCGCCGGCATGGGAACAGGTGCAATCTCAGCAAGCTTTGCTTCCTGCGAAAGGTCGACCTCCAAGTTCGTGTTCGGTTGCCCGGGTGAAAGAGGCGTGGGATCGAGGTCGGGAACACTCATGGGAGAACGTTTCTCTTCCGACTTATCCATCGAAACAGAAATTCGTTTCCGAAGCCGATGATCCGCCGCTTCGATTCGCTCTTCTCGCATTGGGGGCGGCCCTTCGCTTCGCGGATCGAGCACCGAAGACAATCCCCCAGCCAACATACGCGTCGATGACAAACCCAAGGCTTGCTCGAGATCATCCCAGAATCGACCCACATCGTGATACCGATCCCGGGGATCGACAGCCAAAGCTTTCTCGAACACCGCCTCCACTTCGTCCGATACACGAACCCCTTCCGATCCAGGCGTAGGACGTCGACGCTCATCCAGCGCGGTTCCCATCATCGCCGCATGGTCCCCATCGATGGCTGGCTTGCCCGACATCGCCTCCACAGCGCATAACGCCAACCCCCAAACGTCCGTCCAAGGCCCCGTCTGTCCATAACGTTTGGGTATCCACTGCTCTGGTGTTGCGTAGCCGGGCGTGAAAGGAACCGCCGCGGGCGCCTCTTGAGACTGACGACCTGCAACCTGACTCGCCACGCTTTTGACTTTGGCAATTCCGAAGTCGAGGATTTTTATGACTTCTTCATTGTTCACCGTGGCAATGGCTATGTTGTCCGGCTTCAAGTCGCGATGCACGATGGATACGGGACCATCTTTGCCAGGGAACCGATGCGCCCGTTGCAAAGCCCGCGCAACCGGCGCAAGCAATCGCACTACCCGTTTCGGACTCATCGGATTGAGGCCATCGGCCCGACGCCGTGCAATCATCACATCCAACGTTTCACCATCGAGCCATTCGAGCGCCATGTAGGGAACGAAGACACCGGAGGCGGTTTCGAAAGCATCGACATGCAATGGGCGCACGACCGCGGGAATGCTCTGCGAGAGGCGAAACATCACTTCGCCTTCCTCCCGGAATCGTTCAAGAAACTCTCGTCGGTCCACCCGTCGAACCACGGGTACTTTCAAGCATTTGAGGGCAACATGAGCATGGAAGGCGGCGTGATACGCACGGTACACGACCGCGAAGCCGCCTTCAGCGACCACTGCTTCGACGTTGAACGCCCCGCCGACGAGCGTGCCGACGATTCCGAAAACGTCTTCCGCCATGGGGACACCTAGCCTACAAGAGCCCGCGTGCGGAAAGAAGGGCCCTGGCGCTTTTTGCACGGGAATAATTTCGAAAAATCGGAAACCCTGTGCATTGGCAGGCAAAAACGCGCTTGATTCACGTGTTCCCCTTTAGTTGTGCCTGTACTCGTTGGTCGGCTGCAAGCACGCTTTCCGACTGCTCTTGGCGGAACCGCTGAAGCCTTTGGGTTAGTTCGGGATCGGAAGCACTCAAAATCGCGGCAGCAAACAAGCCCGCGTTTCTAGCTCCCCCAATGCCCACCGACGCAATTGGCACTCCCCCTGGCATCTGTACCGCCGAAAGCAAAGCATCCACACCACCTAGGGTTCCCACCGCGATGGGCACGGCGACGACAGGAAGGGTTGTGTGGGCTGCCATGACACCCGCTAGATGCGCGGCTCCTCCAGCACCGGCCAAAATGACACCAAAACCATCCTCTCTCGCTCGCTGCGCAATCTGTACGAGCCGCTCCGGAGAACGATGCGCCGAGGCAACCTTGACTTCATACCCAATACCAAGGCTCTGCAACACAACCCACGCTGGAGTCATTTGCGCAAGGTCCGAATCAGAACCCATCACCACCAATACTCGCATCAAACTCTCCACCGCTCTGAATCCAAAGCCCTCATTCCAATACCAGCATCCACCGTTGCGCGAACCCAAGGAGAAAGCAAGATCCCATCCGCCCGAAATCCTGCTATCATGCCCCCGTCTCAGAAGAATAGGTGACCGTCGGCCGAAAGGCGGGAGGAAAGTCCGAGCTCCACAGGGCAGGGTGCCGGGTAACCCCCGGTGAGGGCAACCTCAAGGAAAGTGCCACAGAAAACAAACCGCGCCCCCGGTTCGTCCGGGACGTAAGGGTGAAAAGGTGGGGTAAAAGCCCACCGCGCATTCGGTAACGAGTGCGGCACGGCAAACCCCACCCGGAGCAAGGCCGCATAAAGGGACAATATAGCATCACCATGCTGTGAGAAGGTCGCCCTCCTAACGTCCCCGGGTTGGCCGCTATCGATGCCATGGGTAACCATACGCACTAGAGGAATGATCACCACCGGGCCGCGAGCAATCGTTTCCCGGAACAGAACTCGGCTTATAGGCTTCTGAGACCACGCCTTCACGTCGCTTGCCGACGATGGTAGGCGTGTATTTTCAGTCTGGCGGACAGTCCGGCGGAGACAACTTCGACAGGCGCGCCAACCGATCCCAAATCGGTTCCCACTCCGGCCCCCGCGGCGGTGCGTCCACCCAAACTCGCGCACACCCCTGTGCCCATAATTCGTGCAATCCTTCGTACAACCATCGAGCGTAGGAAGCCACATCCGAAGGCTTGCGCGACATTTCAGGCTCGCCCATGCGCCCAACCTTCAGGGCACCCAACCTCGCTGCCCATCGTGCATACTCGGAAGACGGCCCTACACGAATCCATCCATCAAAGGCCCAATATTCCGTAACCACTCGTTCTACCAGCGAAATTCCAAGCTGCCGCGGATCCATCGCCCCTCGACGCAACAGCACCGCAGGCAGTATCCGCGCATCGATGACCGTCGACTCCAGCCCACCACGACATGGGCCACCATCAAGCACCGCATCGATCCGTCCTCCCAACGCATGGATCACATGCTCCCCCCGAACAGGCGGAAGCCTGCCATACGGATTGGCGCTCGGCGCCGCAATTCCCTCCCCCAATGCATCAATCAGCGCCAAAGCCACCGGATGATCCGGTACCCGAATCCCCACCGTACCCCCCCCAGCCGTCACCGCATCCGGCACCTGCTCCGAACGGTCCAAGACAACCGTCAACGGCCCCGGCCAATACTTCCGCGCAAGCTCCTCCACCACCTCAGGCATCTCCCTCACATAACGTCGCGCCTGCTGTATGTCCCGAACATGCACGATCAAAGGCACGGCCGCCGGACGTCCTTTGGCTCGAAAAACCGCCCGGACTGCGGACTCGTCGCCCACCCTTGCCCCCAACCCATACACCGTCTCCGTGGGAAATGCCACGAGCTTACCCGCGCCAAGCAAACGCGCGGCCTCTTCAATACTCCTATCCCGAGCTTCCGCCCGTTCGACCCTCAACCATCGCGTCTCGATATTCAATCAGCCCGGCTCCTCTTCGCCATACTCTTCTTCCGCCAAGTTATCGAATCGCGTACAGGACTTGGTAAAGCGTACCTTGATCCGCCCCGTGGGACCGTTGCGCTGCTTGGCAACAATGAGTTCCGCTAGCCCCGCCACCGATGGATCCTCCGGGTTATAGTAATCATCTCGATAGATGAAAACGATCGTATCGGCGTCTTGCTCTATCGCACCAGACTCACGCAAATCCGAAAGCTGCGGGCGCTTGTCTTTCGTCCCACGCGTTTCTACCGCACGATTCAATTGCGAAAGGGCAATCACCGGCACCGAAAGATCCTTCGCCAGTTTCTTCAAATTCCTTGAGATTTCGCTTATTTGCTGCTCGCGGCTCGAGGCTTTCGGATTGCCGCTCATGAGCTGCAAATAGTCGATCATCACCAATCCCAACTTGCCCCGATCGCCCTGCATCGATTGAATGCGACGTACTTTGGCGCGCAGCTCGAGAACCGAAAGGTCCGACGTATCATCGATCCAAATCGGCAGCTTGGAAAGCTCTCCCGCGGCTTTCGTCAACCGACTCCAATCGTCACGCTGAAGCCCCCCCTGCCGCACTTTGCTCACATCCACTCGGCCCTCAGAACACAATAGGCGGGTAGCAAGTTGCTCTCGCGGCATCTCCAACGAAAATATGGCCACCCCCGCTCCCTGCTCCAACCGATACTCCTCCCCCCCTTCCGCATCCTCGCTCCTTACCTCTTTCGGCAACGCCACGTTGACCGCCATGTTGAGTACCAGCGACGTCTTTCCCATTCCCGGTCGCGCCGCCACAATCGTCAAATCCCCTTCGTTCAACCCACCCGTCAACTTATCCAAGCGCGTAAAACCCGTCGGCGTCCCCGTGATCCTACTGCCCCGACGCAACGAATCCGTTATCCTTGTGAACGTCACTTGAATGACATCCCGCAAAGACATGACCGTCGTCGATTCAGGCGTTCTCGCGATGTCATAAACCGTTTGCTCGGCACTATCGATGAACTTTTGAACGTCTTCGATCGTCCCATATCCCTCCGCCGCCACCCGACGACACGCGGAAATCAATTCTCTAACACGCCACTTCTCCCGAATTCGTTTTGCATAATCGTCGACGTTCGAAACCGCAGGAACCGCATCAAGAATTTCCGCAAGATACTTCGCACCTCCCACACGCTGCAAAAACCCACGATCATCGAGCCAGCTTCGAACCGTCAAAATATCGATCGGCCGACCGTTCGCGGATAAGTCAACGAAAGCCTCGAAGATTTTTCGATTGGCATCACTGTAAAAATGGTCCGCGGCAACAATGGGCTGCACCTTATCCAATACGTCCCGCGACAATAAGACGGCGGATAGCACCGCCGACTCCGCCCCCAGATCATGCGGCGGTACACGATCGCCGCGACTGTCTCCCGCATCGTCAGCATGCGATATCGTGCCAGATCTCCCATCACCCCTTATTTCCACGGCCTTTCCTTTCTTTCACAAACCTGTCGACCCGTAACCACCAGCCCCCCGCTGGGTCTCGTCCAATTCCCATACCACCTCAAACCGCGGACACGCGCAGGCTGCAATCACGAGTTGAGCGATCCTGTCGCCCGGCTCGATGACGAAAGGACGCTCGCCCAAGTTGATGAGCAGCACTTTCAGCTCGCCTCGATAATCACTGTCGATAGTCCCTGGCGCATTGAGCACGGTCACCCCATGGCGCAACGCAAGGCCTGATCGTGGACGTATTTGCCCTTCGAACCCTTGTGGAATCGCCAACGCAATTCCCGTGGGAACCAAAACCCGCTGCCCCGGTTCGATTGTCCAAGGTTCGGGAATCGACGCAGACAAATCAGCTCCCGCGGCTCCTTCGGTTTTGCATTCCGGAAGATGAGCCTCGTCGCCAGCCACGTTTCTCACTCGAATGACAAGATCACGAGACGTCACAATTGCGCGAATCGCCCCGTCCGAAGAGACGCCTCCAAGAGCTGAGCCACGCGTTTTTCGAGTTCCCTCGCGCGCGGATCCGTCATCGAGGAAAGAGCCGTTTTCACCTCACCGAGGGCTTTGAGCTGACTGAAAAGCTGGATGTCGCTCAATGCCCCCCCTCCCGTCAAAACCTGTCGAATACGGTCTACCTCGACAGCCAATGCTTCAATTCCAACCCCCGCGGCGCCAACTCGCTTGCGGTCGGGATACTCACGATAAAATGCTTCCAACACCGGCTGCACGATCCCTGCAAGAACAGGCACCTGATCTTCATTGTTCCAAATATGCTTGAGAACGAAAAAATCACTCGCGTCCGCGGCTTGGCGCCCATCGAGATAGGCGTTTGCGGCAAATAGCTTGAGAAGCTTGACCACCCGCCGATCGCTCAAACTAATGCCTTCGGCCCGAATCTGAAATACCAACCCCTTGTACGAAGACAAAAATGACTCGTTGAACTGCATCCGCTGACCCACCATCGTTGACAACGACATCAACTCCGTCGACGACACCAAGGGATGCAAAGCCTGCTGTTTCATCGCGCGCAGTTCATGCTGGACACCACGAGAAAGCAGTTCCGAAAAGTGGTAGGCATCCAGATTGTCCGAATGCACACGGATGAGAAACCGATCGAAAATCGCATTCAGCGTCTCGTCGCCAGGCACCTCGTTGGATGCACCAAATACACTGATGAGCGGGCACGGAATCGCTTGTCCGCCCACCACCACCCGCCTTTCGTTCAACAAAGTCAGCAGCGCATTGAGAATGGCGCTGTTGGACTTGAAAACCTCGTCGAGAAATACGATTTCCGCTTCGGGTAACATCCCCTCGGTTCGACGCCGATAACTACCTTCGCGAAACGCCGCGATATCCACCGGACCGAAAATCTCGTTGGGCTCCGTGAATCTCGTGAGCAAATACTCGAAGTAGCGCGCTTGGAGCAATTGGGACAACGACCGAATGAGCGCGCTTTTTGCCGTTCCCGGAGGGCCGAGAAGCACCGCGTGTTCCCCCGCGATCACAGCGACCAAAAGCAAACGAATGATCTCGTCTTTTCCAACGAATTGGCCGGAAATGACAGAGGCGACCTGCTGCAACCGCTGATGCAGCGTGTTGGGTTGGGCTGAATTAGCTTGCATGGTTCGTAGGAGATGAGTTTCTTAGTTTTAAAAAGATTCCCTCGGCCCTATGGCGTAACACACGTGAGTCCTCGACAATATGGTCGACCAGTTCTCCTCGATCCAGAAAATCCGCATAGCTTGTCAAACTTCGAGCAAGCTCCAATTCATTTCCAATCTCTTCGAAGATCGCGATGGATCGTTGGAAATAATCACGAGCTTTGCTCGCATGCTCACGGCCCCAACCTCCCCCCGCGGTGATTTCCCCAAGCGTGCGGAGGGCCGAACCAAGATGAACCTTGCTTCTGGCGGCGGCAAAGATGTCAACCGCACGAGAAATACTCTCACGAGCCTGGACCAGTTCGTTCTGTTCCAAATAGGCCATTCCAAGCGCGCGCAATGCTTCCGCTACCCCTAGACGGTCGTTCAGATCCTCGCACGTTGTCACCGCTTCGGTCAAACTCAACACCGCTTCCGAAGCCTGCCCCATCGAACGCTGCGCCTCGCCCAGATTCGTCAACACGAGCGCTATCTTGTTTCTATCCCCAACCTCGCGAGCTACCGCCAACGCCTCCTCAAACACCTCCAGTGCTCTCGCATGATTGCCCTGGTCCTGCGCAACCGTACCGAGATTGTTCAAGGTGATAATCACCCCAAGCAAGTCCCCAATCTCTCTTCGTATCTTCAAAGCTTGCGAAAACGACTCGAGGGCCTCCTTGAATTCGCCAGAATCCTGAAGCACCAATCCGACATTGTTCAAAGAAAGCGCTATCGACCTCCGGTCACCAATCTGTCGACGCATGGTGAGAGCACGACGCATCTGCTCGAGCGCCAAGGGGTAATCACCACGAAGCCAATGAAGTTTTCCAATGTCATCGAGGCTCGATGCAATCCCCCGCTCGTCGTTGCATGCTTCGAACAAAGCGAGCCCCGTTCCAAGATGTCGAGCCGCCTGATCCAACACTCCCGTCTCTCGATGCAGCCGCCCTATGCGATTGTGGGCCGCCCCGCCTTTGCCAAATAGATTCAACCGGTACGCCAATGAAAGCATCGAGCGAAACGAAACAAGCGCTTCCTCCATCTTTCCGAGCTGCTGACAGACATCGCCTTGATGATGATACACCTCGAGACGACGTCTCGGTTCGTCATCCCCAAGCAACTCTAGCCCCCGCGCATAATGTTCTATCGCTTTCGCAGGAGAATACCGGGAACGGGCCACATCCCCCGCGTCCAGATAGGCCATCGCAGCCTCCCGCATCGAACCTGCAGCCTCCCGATGCGATGCAAGCATCGCCACGTACTCCTCATCCGATCTGGTGTTGGACTGATGCTCGAGCCAGTCCGCGATCAACCGATGATAACGACGGGACACCGAAGGCGAGGTCAGCTTCGCGACGCGCTCTCGTTCCAGATTGTGTTTGAATACATACTCTTCATCCCCAGGAAACGTCGAATCAGGCAAACGCAACACGAAGTCCCGATCCATCAACTCCTGAAGCAACTCGCGAATCTTGCGAATATCCGCGTCGTCTTGCAAAGACCAAAGCTCCGGCGTGGTGCTGTCAAGACGCGCCAAAACGGTCAAGGCTCCGAGCCAAAACACCGACCCTACCGCCGCCGCTTGCTCGAGCAGCAACCGCAATGCCGGAGCCAATGCCGCCACTCGAGCCTGCACGGCGTCTTCCACCGTGAGAGGAAGACGTACCGTTTCGAGCTTGCCGAGATGAACGAGCCACACCGGCGTCTCCGAAAGAGCATCCTCCTCCTCCAACACCCCAGTATCATGAAAAATGCGAACCATCTGCTCGAGCAATAACGGATTGCCTCCAGCAAGCTGGCACGCCGCATCCACCAACGGCTGTGGAGCTTCCCCGCACGGCGCCAACAACGCCTGCATCATGCTTGCCGCATCCGTTTCCCCAAGTGGCCCCAGGTCGATGACTCGATGTCGCTCCTTGCGGATCGAACGCCAGCCATCACGACGCGTTTCCAATTCGTTGCGAGCAATACACAGAGCCAAAACGGGACCATCGAGATGCTCGAGCAAAAACTGCAACAATGCCAACGACTCATCGTGCGCTTCATGAAGGTCTTCGAATACGAGACAAAGGGGGCCTCGCTGGGCATCGGCCGCAAGAAAACTCCGAAACACCGTGCGACGGAGCAACCGAGACTCGAGAGCGTCGTCCGATACAGCCCGCGTCAATGGACTTCCCTCGAACCTCAACCCGATGAGCTGGCCCAAAAAATAGGCAACATCGCCAACTTTTCGGTCCTCGAGCACCAAGGCCAACTCCTTGACCACTTTGTCCTTCGCTGCCTGCTCCCCCATTCCCTCCACCAAACCAAAACGCGATCGAAGCACACGAGAAAACACCCCATAACTATCCCGCGCATCCCGAGCACTTCCCCGATACGTTCGCAACACCATCCCTTTCGTCTTCCGGAGCCTCGTCAAAAAATCATGCACTAACCTACTTTTCCCTACTCCGGACGCCCCCATCACCGTCACGAGCCTCGACTCTCGTGCGTCCACCACTTCCGCCAACGCTTGCTCAAGGTCACGCATTTCTTGCTCGCGTCCCGTTAGCGGCGCACGCAAGTCACTCGGACCAAAGCCCAGCCAGTCCATGATCTCAGACATATTGACCGTTCACTCGCTTCCTGCTGGCTCCACCCGCTCGCCAATCTCTTCGATACGCCCTTGCTCTCCCCGATGTCCAGCTTCGTTCGCCGCGTGGCGTGCTACCCTTATCACCTCATCGGGGTCAAGCCCCTGCATGGGTTGAAACCTCACGGCCCCATAGCGAAATAACACATCACCCACATCAAAACGCTGCATCTCCTCCAGGAGACCTCGCAACATTTCCATCAACCCTTCGAACTGAGATGCCGTAACCACCACGGCCAACTCATGGCTGTCAGTCCAATACACGGACTCATGCCCCCAATACCCCTCCAACCCCTGCCCCGCATACCCAAGCAAAGCATCCCGTCCCGTACGCCCTATCCTCCGAACCACATCTTGCTCGTTTTCCAACCGAAGAACCAAACAGACTCCCCCCTGCTGAATCGCTCGCCCCAAGTCCGCACGCAACGGCTTCGACGTCCTCAGCCTATCCAATACGGCCGCCAAACGCCGACGTTGCCCCCCCGGCGGTTCACTCGGCGATACCCCCCTCATCACCGCCCGAATCTGTCTCGTCAGCTCGTAAACCCGAAACGGCTTCGATATGAACGTCGTCACCCCAGCATCCCGCGCCTTGCGCTGCACCCCCGGCTCGATACTCGCCGAAACCATGATGATCGGCACGTCGCTCAACGACCGAACCCAGCGAGAAAACGCAAATCCGTCCATGCGCGGCATCGCACCATCCACCAAAATCACATCAATATCCCGTTCCATAAACTGACTGAGCGCCATCTCCCCATCGTCCGCCAGCAACACCTCATACCCCTCACCGCGACACACCTCCCCAAGCAGCATCCGATTAACAGGGTCGTCTTCGACCACCATGACTACCGTAACGCGCGACGTCGGAACGCTCACGCTCGAATCCTAGCCCAAGGTCGCTGGAACCCAAAGGCCGACCTCTCACGACCCCATCATTGACAACGCAATGCGTTATTTCTTCACGACTTACACCTCCTTCGCTCACTTCAGACTCGTCTGTATTGAGAGCCCACCGCCCCTGTCGTATCTTCGACTTTCAATGACTCAAGCTGGCCCTGGTTTAACACCCCTCCCCGCCAACGTCGTCATCCCGCCCGGAACGCTCCGCGCGGATATGGAAAACCGACGATCCCGAGGCGAACGTTACTCTACCCGCGAGGTGGTCGCGATACTCGTCCCGCTCTGCACGGACCTCATCGCACGCCACGAAAGGGGTGAACAACTCTTGCTCACCCCCTCTTTCATTCGCTTTCAAGTAGGTAGCCCAACCGCTTTGATTCCAGGACAACCATCGTCCGGACTGCCTAGAGACCGAGCCTGCTTGCCCCCCGAATCTCGCACTGGCAAAGGCGGCGACGCACGCTCCACCGTTTTCAGTATCGGCGCCATCGCCTACGAAATGCTCACCGGCGATGCCGTGGGCCCCGGTATGCGACGTCCTTCCGAGATCGTTCCTTCTCTGCCTGCTATCGTCGACACCATCCTCAGCAAAGCGTTGATTGGCGATCCTTCCCACCGTCCCCCCGATCTGGGAGCCCTTGCGCAAGCCCTTCACAATCTCGCTCCCACGGCGAGCCAAGCTCCTCCCCCCATCGACGAAGCAGCGCTCGATGACGAGGATTTCGAAGTCGACATCTCGCTTTCCATGGTTCCTCCCCCACCGAAGGCAGCGGTGGCACCCCTGCCTCCCCCCGCACCCATTCCCCATGATCTCATGGGAACCGACGATGGCGGCCTGGTTGCGGTAGCCCGCGCGCCTCGAGCCCCCGACCCGATCGATCCCACCTCCGCATTGGCTCAGCTTCGCGATAGACTCGAAGCCGATCCCCGTCCCCGCTACGTCGTCATCAAAGACGGAATGGACCACGGACCGTTTTCCGCGGTCGAATTGCTTCAACAAATCGCCTCCCACACCTTCGAAGCACAACACATTCTCGTCGATTCTTTTTCTCAAGACGAACGCCCCATCTCCGATTGGGATGAGTTCGCCCCATTCGCCGAGCACGCCAAGCTCAACAAACAAATCGTCGCGGAAAAAATCGAACTCGAGCGCTCCGTGGTGGCAGAATCCAAAACCACTCGCAACAAAGCTCTTTTTATCAGCGGCTCGCTGGCGATCGTCGCGGTCATCGGAATCAGCGCTTGGTTCATTGCCAAACCGAAAACTCGCAGCGGAGAAGTGCTCGTCGATGCTCACTCCGCGCTCAATATCGAATTCGATGGTGGCATCAAAAGCTCTTCCACCACTCCAGGGCGCGTGTACCGTTCCACCGGATCCGACGGTGTCTCTCGTCCTGTTCTCGGTGGTGGAATGAGCTGCGAAGCTGCCATGAACACGTATGTGACGGAACTCAAGATGGCCGGCAATAAGCCGGACTTGACCAACGGCCAGCTTGGGGCCCAACTCAATAATGGTAGCTATGTCGTCGGATGCGGCGCCCCAATGAGCATGACGGTCAACATTTGTGCCGCGATCCAAAACGGACGAGCCGTTGGAGTCACGGTGACGACGGACCCTCCCAATTCTGGAATCGCCTCATGTATTACCGGTCGCGTTCGCGGCATGAGTTTTCCGTCTCATTCAGCGCTCGACGTCACCAGAACGGTATTCAAAGGCGAGTGACGGATGCGCAAGAACGCCGTAACCACAACTGTAAAAGTGATGGCTTGTATGGCCATCGCATGCGCTGTGGTTGGGTGTTCCGTTCCCGTGGCTGGCGGATTGGACGAGCGCGACGCCAATCTGGTGGCGGATGCTCTCAATCGTTCCGGCATCGACGCTACCAAGGAAACCGATCCTGCGGTGGAGGGACGCTATCAAGTCTCGGTTTCCCGCGGCGAGGCAGCGTCAGCCATTGCCACATTGCGTGACAACGACCTGCCACCGCGACATGCGCCAGGCGTCATCGATGCCGTGGGCAAAAGCTCCCTCGTCCCGAGCCCTCTGGCCGAGCATGCTCAGTATGTAGCTGGAATCTGTGGGGATTTAGAACGCTCCCTCGCAAGTATCGATGGCGTTTTGGGTGCGCGGGTACACCTTTCCGTCCCCTCCACCGATGTCGTTCCAGGCCAACCTTCCCAGCCCCCTTCGGCCTCTGTACTGCTGCGTCATCGGGGCGATTCCCCACCCATTACCGAAAGCCAAGTCCAACATCTCGTCGCAGGAGCTGTCGCTGGATTGGCTGCCCAGGATGTGTCCGTCGTCACCATTCGTCGGCCCGATTCCCCCGATCTTTCTTCCCGCGAAATCACAAAAATCGGTCCATTTTCGGTGACTCGAGGCAGTGCCACCAGACTTCGAGTTACCCTCGGCATAGCTCTTCTGCTCATGCTCACGCTGGCGTCAACAATCCTATATCTCTGGCGCCGCATGCGGCTTGCCATGGCAGAACAAATCACAAGCGGGGAGCAGGTGTGATCGCAATCCAAGGCTTGCAAAAGGCGTTTCGTGAGCCTGTCCTTCGCGGTATCGACCTGACCGTCCCCAAAGGCTGCCTGTATGGTCTCATTGGCCCTGGCGCTGCCGGAAAAAGCGTTTTGCTCAAACACGTCGTGGGATTGATGCGACCCGACAAAGGAAAAATCTTTGTCGATGGTCACGACCTTCTCCAAATGTCCGAACTAGAGCTGCAAGGCTTCCGAAAACGCTTCGGTATCGCTTTCCAAAACAATGCCCTGTTCGACCACCTGTCTGTCGGCGAAAATATTGCCTTCCCCTTGCGACGCCTTCACAAGGATATGACGGAACAAGAGATTCAAGACCGTGTCGACGAACGACTGCGAGCTGTCGCCTTGCCTGGCATGCAGGACCGCAGCCCTCCCAGCCTCTCCGGCGGACAAAAACGACGCGTCGGAGTGGCTCGTGCCACGGTCGCTCGACCACCCATCCTCATTTACGACGAGCCAGCCGCGGGACTCGACCCTGTCAGCTCCCAAAAAATATTCGACCTGCTCAAAAAAGAAAAAGGAGACGCTACCGTCATCATGGTTTCGTCGGACCTCGACCGATTGCTGACGGTCACCGATCGGGTTGGGATGATGCTTGACGGCAAGATCATCTTCGACGGAACCACGGAGCAAGCGCAAAACAGCAACAATGAGTACGTTCGACAATTCGTCCACGGATTGACGGAGGGCCCCCTTTGAGTCTTGCATCTCCTCACGCTGCCCAAGAGTCCCTTACCTTTCGAATTGGCAAAAACCTATTCGATATGTCCGAGGTTGCGGGTGGCATGGCCGTGCTTCTCGTCCGCGTGCTTTGGCGCATCGCCCGTGCAAACTTCGATTGGAACGAATTCAAAACGAATATGTATAAAATGGGTGTCAAATCGACTCCCATCGTGGTCGTCACGGCGCTTTTCGTGGGAGCCATCGCGGTCATTCAAGCGGCTCCCATGGTGCAACAATATGGGGCCTACGGTCTGCTCGGATGGGGAGCGGGGTTCTCCGTCTTGCGCGAGTTGGGCCCCTTGCTCACCGCGCTCATGATCTCCGGACGAGTCGGCGCAAATAACACCGCCGAATTGGGAACCATGGTCGTCACCGAACAGATCGACGCGCTGCGCATCCTTGCCATCGATCCCCTTGGATTCCTCATCGCGCCTCGGCTCCTCGCCATCGTACTTACCCTTGTCATTGCCAATATTTACGCCGATGCCCTCGCTTTATTTGGCGCTGCCATCGCTAGCAAAGCCATGCTCGGCGTCGAATATGGCGTATTTCTCAACGGCCTTACCAGCGGTCTGCTCAACTTCGGCGATGTCGCCCATGGCTTGATTAAAAGCGCGTTCTTTGGACTGATGATGGCAATCGCCTCGTGTTATTTTGGCCTCGCGGTAAAAGGAGGAGCCCCAGGAGTCGGTCGAGCCGTCAATGCCGGCGTCGTTGCTTCCGCCACCGGTATCTTCATCCTCGATTACTTCGTTTCCTTCATCATCGGTTGAACATGCAAGTCACCAAGGTATCGCCCAACTCCCCCGCGTCACGTATCGAGACATCACTCGCTGAGCTAGGCGATTCCTCTATCGATCTGCTTCGGTCCGCCCGCGATATGTACTCGGTTTTCGTTCGCACCTTGTACTATGTCGTTCGCGGAAAACGGGAACCGGGCGCCATCGTCCAGCAGATGTTCGAGATCGGAAATAAATCCGTCTTCTTCGTCACTGTCGTCATGGGCTTCATCGGCCTCATCGGCATTTATCAAACCGGCGTCCAAGCACAACGCCTCCTTCCCGACTTCTCCCGCATGGGAGCCACGTATTTGCAACTTCTCATTCGAGAAATCGCTCCCTCCGTCGGCGCCATGATCATTGCGACTCGCGTGGGGGCCGGCATCGCCGCCGAAATCGGTTCCATGGTCGTCACCGAACAAGTCGACGCGCTGCGCATGTGCGCCGCCGACCCCATCGACTTTCTCATCAAACCAAGATTCATCGCCAGCATCGTCATGACCACCTGCCTCATCATCTGGATCACCACGGTCATGTTCTGTGCCGGCGCTGTCACCGCAAAATCATTCTTCGACGTTCCCTTCCGTACTTTCTTCGACGTCAGCATGGTGCAAACCGGCGATGTCGTCATTTGTCTGACCAAGTGCGTCGCTTATGGCGCTGCCATTCCCGTCGTTTCGGGATATTGTGGTCTGTCCACGTTCGGAGGGTCCGAAGGCGTCGGATGGGCAACCACCCGCGCGGTCGTCAACTCTTCCCTTGCGGTCGTTTTTCTCGACTTGATCATTAGCGTCGCAGGCTTTTTCATCTTTTTTGCACGATGATTTCCTTTCGAAACATCCATAAGAGCTTCGGACCTAAAAATGTGCTCCAGGGTGTTTCTTTCGACGTCCATGATGGCGAGGTCTTCTTCATCATCGGTGCCTCCGGCGTTGGAAAAAGCGTGCTCATCAAACACCTCGTCGGCTTGCTCTATCCCGACCAGGGGGAGATCTGGCTCGATGGGCAGGAAATCTCGCGTTTCGACGAACTTCAGATGATGGCCGTACGTCGAAAATGCGCGATGGTCTTTCAGCATTCGACGCTTTTCGATTCAATGACTTGCGCACAAAACGTGGCGCTTCCGTTACGAAAACACAAAAATCTGAAAGGCCGTAGTGCGGAACACGAAGCGATCAAACTGCTCGAAAAGGTACATATGGAAGCGTTCGCGGACCGCTTCCCGGCGGAGTTGGGCGATGGCATGCGAAAACGCGTGGCCATCGCACGCGCCCTGACTCTGGACCCCCAGTATATTTTATTCGATGAACCAACGACCAGCCTCGATCCCGTCAACGCACGCCGCGTGGACAAGCTCATTCGCGAACTGAGTGATACCCTCGGAGTCACCAGTATCGTCGTCTCTCACGACCTCGTCTCGATCTTTGGTATCGCCGACAGGATCGTGATGCTGTACAAGGGGCAAGTTCGGCTCCTTGGCACCCGGGAGGAATTCCGAAACACCACCGACGGCGTCGTCGAACAGTTCACGAACGGCTACGCTGAAGGCCCCATGGACTTATAATGAGGGGAGCATGGCGAACCCGCGTTCCATCGAAGTCAAAGTTGGTCTCCTGATCCTCATCGCAATTGGAATACTGACTGGCTTCATCGTGCTCATGGGAGGAATGAGCTTCCAACCTACCTACCGGATCTTCGTCGACTTCGACAATCCAGGGGGCATCCAATCCGGTTCTCCCGTGCGCATCGCCGGGATTACCGTCGGAAAAATCAAAGAAATCCAATTCCGTGGAGGCGTCGAACCCCAGGCGAACGAACAGCGTCCAGCCCTCGTGCGCATGACGTTGGCCATCGAAACACGCCATCAAGAAGCGGTTCGAGAAAACGCCGTCTTTTATGTCACTTCGCAAGGCGTGCTGGGTGAACAATTCCTCGCGATCGATCCAGGAACCAGAGACCGACCCGCCCTCGCGGAAAATGCCATCGTGCGAGGACTTGATCCCCCTCGTCTCGATCTATTGCTCGCGGAAGGTTATGAATTGCTTCACACCACCATCTCCGCATTGCGAGACAATCGTGCGCAAATCGAAGAAACCTTCAAAGGCCTGCACAGTACATTGACCAGTACCGGTGAGTTCTTCGACAAAAATCGCGACCGACTCAATCGTATCGCCGAAAACGTCGAAACCATCACCATCGAAACCAATGAACTCGTTCGCGCTGCACGCACCCGATACGTCGATGACCCTCAAGTCAACCGCATCATCAACAACATCGACCACGCCTCCTCCGCCATCGCACGGGATAGCGAACCACTGCTGCGCGATGCGCGAACCACCATGGCGAACGTCAACCGCCTGTCTTCCACGGTCGGCTCCCCTGAAGAACAGCGGAAAATCAAGCAAACCATCCAAGACGTATCGGAAATTGCCAGTCGCGCCAAAGCCGCCGTAGCCGACGCCCAAGCTGTCGTCGCCCATATTCGCACCGGCAAAGGTACCATGGGCGCCCTGGTCATGGACGAGCAGCTATTCGACGATTTGCAAGAGATGGCCCGGGACCTCAAGCATAATCCATGGAAATTCTTCTGGCGTGAATAACCCAAGCCCAATGGTTCCGCACTTCATTCGCACGGGCAACGACCCTTCTCTTGCCCTTGGCCCCACTACGGGCTACGATCCACTTATTCTTTTCGTGGATCGACCACAGACCCGTAGCAGGCTCCTTCGAGCCACTGTCAAAGGAACCGTCGGTCTCCGATTGACGTCTCCTTTCCAGATTGTTAGTGACGGTACCGTGTCTCGATGACACGTCACCCCTATCCGCAAGCGAGCGCTGTGAGGTAGCACCACACCATGAGCGAAGAGCAAAAGGAGAGCTCGGTTCTTTTCTCCCTCAACGAGCTGTTCAGCCTCGAGCAAGAGCGAATCAAGCAGGAAGAGGAAGCCAAGGTCAGAGCCGTCGAAGAGGCGAAACGGGCCGAAGAAGACGCTCGCAGGCGCGCCATCGAGGAAGAGCAGCGGCGCCTTCGCGACGAAGAGGAACGCAAACGAACCGAGGAACAGCGCAAGCGTGAAGAAGCAGCACGCCTCGAAGCCCTACGACAAGCCGAAATCGAAAAGGCTCGCGTCACGGCTGAAGAGCATGCTCGCCTCGAAGCCATGCGGCAACAGCAAGCTCACGCGCAAGAGCTTGCCAAAATTAGTCAAGACAAAAGCAAAAAGACCTTGATGTACGCGGTCATTGCAGCAGTAGCCTTCCTGCTCATCGGTGGTACCACCGGTGGAGTCCTCTGGTATCGCGCCGACCAAAAAGCCAAGGAAGAGGCCCGTCAGGCTCAACTGCTCGCCAATCAAAAAGCCGAGGAAATGGCCCAACTGCAAAAGAAACTCGACGAACAAAGCCGCAAGGTCAGCGATTTGATGGATAAACTATCGAACGCGGAAGACGAGGCCACCAAAGCCAAACTAAAGGCTGAGTTGGCTGCCGCACAAAAAGAGCAGAATGCTACACGAGGCGCTTTGCAACGCGGCTCGCCGTCCGACACCAAACCCTCCACGCCTCGTCCCGCTTGCACATGCGTCGAAGGCGACCCGATGTGTAGCTGCCTGTAGCCTCTACATCAACGTGCCCAACCACCACCTCGCCTTCGCCCTCGACTTCCCATCCCTCGCGGATGCTCGACCCTATTTCACACTCAGCAAACACATTCGCTTCGCCAAAATCGGCCTCGAATTGTTTTGCCGTGAAGGCCCCACCGTCGTTCAGCAAGTCGCCGACGCCGGATTCCACGTGTTCCTCGACCTCAAACTCCACGATATCCCCGCCACCGTGGAACGCGCGGTCGATAACTTGGCTACCCTCGGCATCCACCTGCTCACCGTCCATACCTTCGGCGGCCCCACCATGCTCTCCCGAGCGGTCCAGGCCGCCCAAAAATCCGGAACCACTCAGATCGTCGGGGTCACTGTCCTCACTTCCCTCGATACCACCGACCTGTCTTGCCTCGGTATCGATCGGGCCGTCGCGGATCAAACAGAGCGCTTGGCCAAAATGGCCTGGCAAGCCGGCGTTCGCGCCTTCGTCTGCTCCCCCAAAGAAGTCGCTCACTTGCGATCCACCCTCGGTAGCGATGCCTTGCTCATCACCCCCGGAATTCGCCCTGCAGCCGCTGCCACCCAAGACCAAAAACGTGTCGCCACCCCCGCTTCCGCCATCGCCGATGGCGCCGATATCCTCGTGGTGGGACGACCGATCCGCGATGCGCAGGATCCTGAAGCCGCAACCCTGAATATTCTCGCGCAAATCAATCAATCCCTAGCCTCGAAGACCATCCCGTGAGCCGCATCGTCATCGGCGTGCAACCCGTCCGAGAAGCCATCCGCGTGCATGGCAACGCCATCGAACGTGTTCTGCTCGCCAGCGCATCCCACAAAGACTCTCGCCCCCTGGACGGCATCTTTCGTTTTTGCCAATCCAGGGACATCGGTGTCGAAAGAGTCGACCGCCAAACCCTCGATCGAATTACCCATGGTGCCAGTCACCAAGGAGTATTGGCCTACGCGCCAGAACTCCAACTGCTCGACCTAGCGGAACTCATGGCCCCCAGCCCAACATTGATCACGGCCCTGGACCGGATCACTGATCCACAAAACTTTGGCGCCATCATTCGAAGTGCCGTCGCCTTTGATTCCCACGGGATCCTGTGGCCCGAGCACGACTCCGCTCCCCTGACTCCCGCCACATTCCGCGCCTCCGCCGGCGCCATTGAACACGCTCGACTCTGCCGCGTCTCTTCCCTACCCGCCGCATTACACGCCCTCCACAACGAAAGCATGGTCGTCGTGGGACTGGCCGGCGAATCCCCCGTTTCCCTCGATTCACTGCCTCTACACCAACCCACGGTACTCGTGGTGGGAGCAGAAGGCTCGGGTCTCCGAAAAGGAGTGCGAGACGCTTGTGATCACATAGCTCGACTGCCCACATCCCACGTCTACGACACTCTCAACGCCTCCGTGTCCGCGGCCATCGCTCTTTATGAGGTACGACGCCAACGGTTGGCCCATGATCCCGCATCGCAAATTTACCTTTGATTTTTGGGCACTTACGCTAGTTTTCGCAGCGCTTCCTCTCCGCTTTGCCCTGGCTGTTCGCACCTGTCTATCCCCCGATGAAGCCTATTACCTCGCCGCCCACAGGCTCGGATTCACCATCACCGACCATCCGCCCCTGACGACTTGGCTCGTCGGACTCGCCGACAACCTCGATTTTCTATCTCTTGAACTGCGCATCCGTCTTCCTGCCCTCGTGGTGGGAACGTTCATCCCGCTGCTTCTGCTCTGGATTTCCAAAACCCTTCACGATCAGCCAAGCCACCAACGCTGGACGGCCCTGCTCGGTGCCTTTTTGCCTCTGCCGCTGGCTGGCGGTTTTTTGATCACGCCTGATACTCCCCTGCTGCTAGCCGTCGCAGTGCTGCTGGTGATCCACCATCAGACACCTTCTTGGAAAAAAAACGTTGGTTTGATTTTCGCCTGCGCATGGGGCCTGGCGGCAAAAGTCTCGATGCTCGTTCCTGGCTTGCTTCTTCTGTTCTTGTCCCCACACCGCAGCGAACGCCTCGCCGTGGCAATGGGCATGGCGATTGCCCTTCCCATCGCCCTGCCCTCTCTTGGTTTTCAATGGCACCATGCTTTCGTGGACCAAAGCTCCGCCGTGGGAACCTTGACGGCTTCAGCCGCTGCCCTGGGCGCTCAACTCCTGCTCTGGACTCCCGCGGTACTTTGGTTCGGTTTTCGCGAAGCGTGGCCTCGACCTTTCGAACGCGGATTGATGCTATCGATGTCCGTGCTGCTCCTGGCTTCGGCACTGCTTCGCCAAGTCCCCCCCGAACCCAATTGGTTTGCCGTCGCCGCGCTATTTTGCATTCCGTTCGCTGCCGGTCCCCTTGCCCGTGGCGCAAGATGGGTGCAAGCCACGACACTGCTGCTTGGACCCGCGGCCGCCCTGCTGTTTGCATCTCACGTTCTATGGCCCTGGCTTCCCATTCCGACCCCCGTCGATCCTTCCGCCCGATTGCACGGCTGGCGAGATGACAACCCCGTCGCCCAGGCCCCAGGAATTGGGGTGTATGGTCCCGCCGCGGAAGCCTGTATCTACCAAAAACAATGTGAAAAAATAGCTTATATATTCAATAATTACGAACAATTTTTCAAGTGATCATTGAAGACAGGAACCGGGTTGCGATTTCCAGAACACGAACTGAACACTTGACAAGTCCATGGGTTTGTCGGATCCATTCAATAGAACGTTCCATCGCGCGAAGCTGAACGTAAATACCCCTTCCATCTCGTAGAGTTACGGCTGGTCTTTCCATGAAAGGATCAAGGTTTAAGAAGTACTTCAAGAAGTACTTCATCCATCACCGCTAGCTCGTCCAACCACCCTTCGGATCACCTCGACCGCCTTTTCGATCTCTTGTGCTGTCGTCAATTCACCCAAACTTGCCCGCACCGCTTCCAGCCCACGCTTTGGCCCCAACAACGCAGCCACCGCCGACGTTGCCCCCGAGCTTGCCGAAGCGCAGGCACTGCCTGCCGAAAGACAAACGCCTTCCACATCGCAAGCCGCTACCAACTCATCTCCCAACACACCTTCGAACGATACATTCGTCACATGCGGTACCCGTTTTCCCTGTCCATTTCTCTTGGCCCCCATCTGGATCATTTCTCGTTCGAGATGATCCCGTAAGGGTCGAATCGCATCGTAACGCGACGGACTCGAACTGGCCCAGCTTGCTGCAACTCCAAACCCCACCGCGAGTGCCACCGGCACCGTTCCAGGTCGGAGTTTGCGCTCCTGAGGCCCGCCCAACATCATGGGCCGTAACCGCTGGCAGCTCGCCCCCACCAACGCCCCAATCCCTTGCGGACCACGTATCTTATGCGATGACAACGATATCGTATCCGCCTCGGACCACGGACGCCCCTGAAGCTTTCCAATCCCCTGCACGGCATCCACATGCACAATCGAACCATGTTCATGCGCCTGCTGCACAATCTCTTCCACCGGTTGGATCACCCCGGTCTCGTGATTGACCCATTGGATCACCACCAAGCATGGTTTCGAACTCGATACGATCGTTTCGCGAACTTGCTCCGGATCCACCACCCCTCGCTGATCCACGTCGAGCCAATGCACGGTGCGTTCGTTTTGCAATGCTTCCACCACATGCAAAACGGATGGGTGCTCCATCCGCGAGCAAATCACCGGCCCCACACGGTCGAGCAAACCACGAATCGCCAAATTGTTGGATTCCGTCCCTCCCCCCGTAAAAATGACATCGAAAGCGGGACGTCCCACAAGCTGTCCCACCCGCTCGCGCGCCAATTCGACTTGCTGCCGTGCCATCGCTCCGCGCCCATGCGACGAGGAAGGGTTTCCCCACCATTGACGAGACGCTTGCGCAACGGCTTCCACCACCTCGGGCAGCGGTGGAGTCGTGGCATTCCAATCCAAATAGATGGAATTCACGATGGTTGAGGCGCCCGTTGTGCCACCGATAGTTTGCATGACGTTCCACGGAAAACCATGCCCCCGATTCGTTCGTGGGTGGGAGACTCCACAAGCAATTCCCCTCCCAATCCTCTAGCTATCTTTCTTGCTATAGCCAATCCCACGCCAACTCCTTGATGCTTTCGGGTGGGTGATCCATCCGCTTGGACAAACGGTTCCATGACCTTGTCGATATGGCTCACGGGTATCCCCGGGCCATTATCCGAAATGTAGATTTCAATGCATTATCAATTAGTTGCGCGATTCCCCGCCCCAAGCGCTCCGCGTCGCCCCACGCTGGCATTTTCAATTCGGCACACTCGAACACAAGACGTACGGAGCCTTGTGCCGCCAATCCTTGAAACCTGCCAAGCTCTCGTTCCACCACCGAGCGCACATCGTAATCTCGATGCACAAAGCGCATCGTCCCCGCCTCCAAGCCCGTCACATCAAGCAGATTGTCAATGAGCGCCCGAAGACGTTGCACACAACCGTCCATCGCTTGTAAGGCTTTGCGTTGCGCTGGGTTCAACGCACCGAGTTCCTCATCGACCAACAGCCTGACGTAACCCACAATCGGCGTCATGGGGGTGGCCAGTTCGTGAGATACATTGCGATAAAACGTGGTTCGCGCCCGTTCGGCTTCGCGTAGCTTGTCATTGGCCTCCGACAACTCCGCCACTTTCGCTTCCAACCTCGCCACGATCCGCTGGCTTTGCGCACGCAAATGCATATCGGCTTTCGCAGCCGACACCACTTCTTTTCCTCCCCGCAAAAACTTTTCCAGCGTCTGTGCGAAAGTCCGCACGTTGATCGGCTTCTGCACGAAGCCATCGCATCCCACCGCAAGACTCGTCGACCGATCACCTTCCGCGGTAATCGCAACGATCGGCACTTCCCGCAGCCCTGGATCCCCACGAAGTCGTAGCGTCACCTCATACCCATCCAACCCCGGAATATTGAGGTCGACGAGCACCAGGTCAGGTTGGATTTCTCGTGCGATTCGAACCCCTTCCAATCCGTCGGCCGCATCCACAACCTCAAACCCGGCGCCTACCAGGATTTTCCGCACGAGGAGCCGGTTTGCGGGGTCATCTTCGATATGTAACACACGAGGAACAGCCACATTCGCACCTTGGCGCAAATAGGGCGCTGGCTGCAAGCCTAGAGAGCCCCTGTCCCTTGCCACCCATGAGCCCTGAAGGTATGAAGCGCCCATGGTTCCCAGTCGAATGCCATTTTTGGGCGCTTATTTGCTCTTTGCCGCCTGCTCGAATCTCACCTCCCCAGCGGGCGAAAACCCCGACCGATTGAGCCCGGTCTCCGATTCTTCCGCCCCGACACGAACTCCCCCCGTAGCAGCCTTACCTTCCGCTTTGCGTCCAACCCTCGAGGCTCAGCCCACCCGCATGACGGTGCGACGTATCGTCATTGCCCACGACGGAACAGAAGGCATTAAACCCAAAGCTCCTCGCACGCTTGCCGAAGCTCGCAAACTTGCTTCGGATATCGCGCAGCAAGTGAAGGCTCCCGACGCCGACTTTTCCAAACTTGCACAAATGCATTCGGACGCACCCGATGCGCAACGCGGTGGCCTGCTGGCTCCCATTCGTGCTGATTCGGATATCGATCCGGCGCTGCGCACGGCCATTCAGCAAGCCAAGGTGGGAGACATCTCGAATGTGATCGAAACACGGGAGGGACTGCAAATCATTCAACGCCTGCGATGATCCAAGGTATGGCCAAGAAACGAATACTCATTGTGGAGGATGACCCTAGCGTACGAACGCTCCTCGAAAAAGCGCTCGCCCTCGACTACGAGATCGAATCCGTGGCCGACGGCGTGGCAGCAGTTCGACGCATCTCCCAACCTCCTGCGGCCGACGTCATCCTCTGTGACATCATGCTCCCGGGCGTGGATGGATTCGAAGTAGCGCGAAGGGCCAAAGCGTCTTCTCATTGGTCCAACGTTCCGATTGTGTTTCTTACGGCTCGTACCACGCCGAAAGACGTGATCCTTGGAATCCAAGCCGGAGCCAGACACTACCTGACCAAGCCGTTCAAGATTCAAGAAGTGCTCGACAAACTCGCCCGCATTACCCGAGGGTAATCGTGGGCCTCGTGACACCCACCCGTGTCGATTCATCCCTCGAACGACCATTGCCATTACGCTTGACGCTGCCCCTTTGCATTCTCGCAGGCATTTTCTATTTTGCTTCGTTTCCAGGTATCGGACTCTGGCCCCTCGGGTTCGTCGCGCTCGTTCCCCTGCTCATCAGCCTACGAAACCAGAGCATCGTCGTGGCTGCTCTGCTGGGCCTGGCGTGCGGAACTACCGCAACTTCCCTAGGCTTTTCCTGGCTTATCGACACCTTTCGCCACCACGGGGGCTTCGGTACGCTCACCGCAGCCGTGCTGCTGCTCATCCTAAGCGTCCTGCAAGCGGGTCGGTTTGCGTTGTTTGCCGCCCTGGTCAGTGGCCTTCATCGTCGCGCCTGGCCCTGGACCGCGTGCGTCGCTGGGGCCTTCGTCACCTCCGAAACCATCTATCCCCTTATTTTTCCATGGTATTTTGGAGCCGTGGTCCATGATATCCCCTTCCTGTTGCAAACCGCGGACCTCGGCGGCCCCGTACTCGTGGGTCTCCCGCTGGTGCTCGTCAACGCTGCCTGCGCCGATGTTTTCCGCGCATCGAAGCCACAATTCCCTTCCAAGTCAGCGTGGGGCACCGCGGCTCTGATGCTTGCGGGCACCGTGATCTATGGCGCGTTCCTGATCGTTTGGACCGATCACAGAACGCAATCGGCGCCCCTATTTCGTGTGGGATTGGTTCAGGGCAACGTACCGATGCCGCCAGCCTCTTCGGAACAACTGGCACAAAAGTTTCGCACCCAAGTCGAATTGAGCCGTCGGCTCATTGCCGAAGGAGCGCAGTTGGTGGTTTGGCCGGAGTCCGCATTCCTTCACGTACTTGCCTCGTCGGATCCCGCTTCCCTCGTGGCAAGAACGGAAGCGGCAACGCTGGAAGCGCCGTTGTTGACCGGTGCCATCCTTGAATCTCACGATGGGAAACTGTTCAATTCCGCGCTGTTGTTGGGACCTGATGGTCAGTTGCGCGGCCGATACGACAAACAACATCGTCTTGCCTTTGGCGAGTACCTTCCTTTTGGGGAGACGTTTCCAATTCTATCCCGATGGTCCCCCCAATCGGGATCGATATCGAAAGGGATCGCATCCGGCCCCCTTGCCTTTGAAAGCCGAAGAATCTCGGTATTGTTGTGTTACGAAGACATCCTCCCTTCCTATGTGAGGGATGTCGTCCAGACACACCGCCCTCATCTGCTGGTGAACCTGACCAACGACGGGTGGTTTGGACAATCTCGCGCGGCAGTCATCCATTTGGCGTTGGCGAAACTGCGAGCGGTGGAGCATCGACGTTATCTGCTGCGGGCGACCAACACGGCGATGAGCGCGGTTATCGATCCGGTGGGGCGCCAGCAAGCTGTTTTAGAACCTTTTATAGAAAATACATATATTGGAGATTTGCGATGGCTCCACGGTTGGACACTCTATGGTTTTTGGGGGGAATTTCCATGGTATTGCGTGGCGATAGGGACCTTGGGGGGGTGTATGCTGCGGCGAGGCGGCCGCGGATTGCATTCATTTTGGGATAAGAAAAGGGTGAATAGTGAATAGGACGACTGGCGCATCGTCCATCTGCGAGTCAGAATCTTGACTTGCTAACCCAGAAGAGACTACGTCAACAAGCGATCCGTGATGGGAATGAATTTCGGTTGTCACCGTATGATTGGGATGGAACCTAACGACGGTGACCTTGGAGGCTGAAGGCTTTTCAAAGGAGAATCAAATGAAGAAACTAGCTTTGCACTGGACTTTGGTTGCTTCCGCGCTCGCGCTGGCGTTTGCTGCCTGCACCGTCACTACGGAAGACGATGAAAACAACGGCGGGTCCGGCGGAGATGCTGGCTCGGGCGGCACGGAAACTGGCGGAACGGGTGGCGGCGATACCGGCGGAACGGGCGGTGGCGCAACCGGCGGAACGGGCGGTGGCGCAACCGGCGGAACGGGCGGTGCCGTAACCGGTGGAACGGGCGGTGGCGTAACCGGTGGAACGGGCGGTGGCGTAACCGGTGGAACAGGCGGTGGCGAGACTGGCGGAACGGGCGGCGGATCCTCTACGAAAACTTGCGAGGAATTGTATCCAGAAGCCGATTCTTGTTCCACCTGCATGAGAACCAATTGCTGCAAGGAAGTCGAGGCCTGTTTCAACGAAGAGTCCCAAGAATGCAGAAAATCATGGGATTGCCTTGCTGAGAAATGCACCGATCCCAACACATTCGAGGAATGCAAGGTACAGTGCGATGACGGCAACTTCAATGTAGCCTATAATGAGATCACGACCTGCCTCGAACAAAAGTGCTTCGAAGGCTGCGGCACCGCAGAAGAATAAGATTTCATTTTACCAAAACCCTGAAAACGCCGCCTTTTCCCAAGAATAGGCGGCGTTTTCTTGGCTTCCCCTCTTTCAATGATCGCCGATTCAGTGAACCAGATTCACAGCTTCATGGCCTTTCGAAAACGCTTGGCATCCGCGAACATATCCACATTGGTAAAAACGTACGTGGCCTCGGTATGCTTGGCTGCTTTGGCGATTTCCGCAAGACGTTCAATCGCCGGGTCTTCGTACCTTGACTTATGCCCCGCCGGTCCGGGAAGACGATAATACGCTCTCTTTTTCTTTGAAGTCCCTTGATTCAGAGGGTCTCGCACCACCAGCACCTGATCGGCCGTCAACAAGCTTTCGGTCTCATCGGCTTCCCACAACGGACCAGGATCGAAAACCACCAGCTTGAACATTTTACGTGTGGACGCCAAGAAATCCTTGACTACGGTCTTGTTTGCGCGGTTGCAAGGGAAGTCCGGAGGCGCCACGAATACGGCAACTTCAGCGCTCAATTCGGCAGCAACCGCCACCAAACTCTTCATGGCCGTCTCCACGACTTTTCCTTCGCGAAACCCCTCTTGCCCAATTTCGCGGGGGCCAAGCAGCGCAAAACGAAATCCCTCCGGCGCTTCCCGTCGCCACCTGCGCACCGTACCTGGCCCCGGTGCTCCAAGATGCGTCTCTTGCACCTCGACAAAGAGAAACTCGCGGAAGTACCTCGTGGCTGGAACGGGAAACCCTGCACACCCGACGGTAATCATGGTGTTAGCACGGTATCACCCAACGGCACTCAGGCCAACGAGAGCATAATTTATTCGTAAATACAAATAGTTACAAATGCATCAAGGAGACGAAGTGCCGACGGAAGGCTCGTGGGCAAGCTTTTGAACGAGCCTATGGCCGGCCTGTCTCGCCGCTGTGACCACCCCAATATCGTTGGCTTGTTCCTGCGCAAGCGGCGAATCCATCGACGCCACCTCGTATGATTCGGTCACCATCAGTTCCCTATCCGCCGGTGAACGATCGATATCCGCAGCGGCGGAGACGACAACACGCATGGCGCGGGCGGATGCCGCCGAAGATTGTGCAATCAGCCCTTCCGTTTCGAATCGAACATCAAGGACTTGGACTCGAAGCACCCGAGCGTTGCTACAATTTGCCAACCATCCTCGTTGCGCCAGCGCCTCTCGCACACCGAAAACGAGTGCGGCAGATGCTTGGGGGTACAAAGCCGGAGCCAAATGTGTCTGTACACACCAGTGACTTGGCGCTGCGGACGGGAGAGTCGATCGATAGCCACAACCGAGCGCCCCCACCGCGATGATCGACACCTGGATGAGCTGGCGAAGGATCACGGCTCGCTACTTTGCCACGATGATATTGAGAATTTGCGCGGGTCGATAGATGATTTTGCGCACGGAGCCATCGGGGACATGAGCACGAACGTTTTCTTGTTCCAGGGCGAGAGCGAGGGCTTCATCTTCGGAAGCATCACGCGCCAAAGCGATTCTTCCTCTCACTTTCCCGTTCACTTGCACCCCGATTTCCACGACATCTTCGCGAACGAGGGCTTCATCGTAGGTAGGCCACGGTTGTAAGGATACCGATGGCGTGCCGCCAAGACGTTGCCACAGTTCTTCCGCAAGATGAGGTGTGATGGGCGACAACAGAAGGACCAGTGTTCGCGCCGCATCCATGGGCACCGGTTGCAGCGTAGAAAGGTGATTCGACAGAATCATCAAGGCGCTGACAGCAGTATTGAAGTGCATCGCTTCAATGTCATCGCCCACTTTCTTGATGGTTTTATGCACGAGCCGCAGAGTTGCCTCATCGGCCTTCGCCTCCGCTTCGGAAGACAAGCACAGCTTATAAACGCGCTCGAGAAAACGTCGCACCCCTTGAATTCCACTTGTCTTCCAGGGTTTGACCTGTTCGAGGGGCCCCATGAACATCTCGTAGGCGCGAAGGGCATCAGCGCCGAATTCGCGAACCACATCGTCCGGGTTGATGACATTTCCTCGAGATTTCGACATTTTTTCATTGTTTTCCCCAAGGATCATCCCTTGATGGACGAGCTTGTGAAACGGCTCTCGATGCTTGACCAAGCCGATATCGAACAGCACCTTATGCCAGAACCGCGCATATAAAAGATGCAGCACGGCATGCTCGCTACCGCCTACATACAGATCGACGGGCATCCAATCGTCGTAGGATTGCTCTGAAAACGGCCGCTTGTCGTTACGCGGGTCCAGGAAACGAAGGTAGTACCAGCACGAACCAGCCCATTGGGGCATGGTATTGGTCTCGCGAGCAAACCACTTTCCATCGCGTTGAAAGAACACCCAATCGAGGGCGCGAGCCAGAGGCCCCCTTGGATCGTTGCTTGGACGGAAGTCGTGAAGGTCTGGCAAATTCACGGGTAGTTCGGATTCATCGACGGCGATGGGTTGGTCGTAACGGATGGTATGGGGGTCACCTTTGCGGGGATCACCGTCATTTGCGACCTCGACGGGAAAATAGATGGGAAAGGGTTCGCCCCAATAGCGTTGCCGGGAAAACACCCAATCACGAAGTTTATAGCTGACGGACGCTTTTCCGAGATGGTGTCGTTCCAGGTGATCGATGATGCGGCGTTTCATTTCGGGGGTCGGCAAACCATCGAACGCTCCGGAACGCACGGAGATCCCATCTTCGATAAACGGGCTTAATAGCGATTCGCTCAGGCTTCCATCGGGACTGACGACTTCGATGATCGGAAGATCGTGTTTTTGCGCGAAGACAAAGTCGCGCTCATCGTGCCCGGGCACGGCCATGACGGCGCCGGTTCCATAGGAACCGAGTACATAGTCCGCAACCCAGATCGGAATTTTCTCTCCGGTTAACGGATGACGTGCAAATGCGCCGGTGGCTACACCTGTTTTGTCTTTGGAAGTGGCCACTCGATCCAGATCGCTTCGCGCGGAAGCGGCCTGGACATAGGCTCGAACGGCATCTTTGCACGAGGCGGCAGAGATGGTTTCCACGAGGGGGTGTTCGGGGGCAATGACCACATAGGTTGCGCCGAATAGGGTATCGGGGCGCGTGGTGAAGACGCGAAGGGAGCTTGGATATTGGTCGACGGCGAACTCGATCTCGCATCCTTCACTGCGACCGATCCAGTTGATTTGCTTGAGTTTGGTGTCGGGCCAATCCACGCATTCGAGATCATGGACCAATCGGTCTGCATACTCCGTGATCTTGAGCGACCATTGTCGAAGGGGAATTCGCTGCACAGGATGGCCGCCACGTTCGCTTTTTCCATCGATGACTTCTTCATTGGCAAGGACAGTGCCGAGTTCGGAGCACCAATTGACTGGGATCTCGGATTGGACGGCAAGGCCTTGATGGAAGATTTGTAGAAAAATCCATTGCGTCCAACGAACATAATCCGATTGGGTGGTGTCGATTTCCCGTTCCCAATCGTAAGAAAATCCGAGCATTTTGAGTTGTCGTCGGAAGTTCTCGATGTTTTCTTTCGTTTTTTGGGACGGATGGGTTCCGGTTTGGATGGCGTATTGTTCCGCGGGCAGGCCGAAAGCGTCCCAACCCATGGGATGCAGAACATCGACGCCTTTCATTCGGGCGTGTCTGGCCACGATATCGGTTGCGGTATACCCTTCCGGGTGACCCACGTGCAGACCCGCACCCGAGGGGTAGGGAAACATGTCGAGCACGTAGAGTTTGGGATGCCCGGGTCGACGCACCGAGCGAAACGTATGGTGTTCATCCCAATACGTTTGCCACTTGGGTTCGATGAAAGCGGGGCTGTAGCGGTCTTCTTGATTCTTCGGCGTAGTTGACATGAGCGCCCACCGTGTAGCACACGGACCGAGGACAGGGCGCGGAAAGTTAAGGTGTCAGTTTTGGCACAGCACACCACACGCGCATCATCAACGCCGTTTCATCCGCAGGACGAATGTCGATTCTTCGAACGGCATTGATTCCACCGGCAGGCAGTCGATGCCAAAGACGTTCCGCGACGAACGTACGTCGTTCTTCCATCGAAGCAGACAGGGGCAAGGATTTGTCGAGAATGACGAAGGTCAGCAACTCCAAGACTTCAGCACTTCTGAGCGTTTCGGAAGATTGCCGTTGCAGGGCTTGCCGTGCATCACGCAGCAGTTCTTCGTCGATCACCGCCATGGTTTCCAACCCTGGACGAGTTTCGGAGACGATGATTTCGGGAGCCGCGTTTGCATCGTCGATACACGTGGGGGCATAGGATTCCGCAGGAGACACATCGTCGCCGAGTGGTTTTTCGTCATATCCGATGGTGACGAAAGGCTTTCGGACCAGCGGAATATCTTCCTGCATTTCGCGAAGAATCGCGTTCAAGGTGGCACGACCGACAGGTCGTTGCTCGAGAGATATTTCTGGTGGCGGGGGTTTGGATGAACGCCCGGACCGACCTTTCCCAAGTTTTCGGGAGCGACCCCCTGGATTTTTTGGGATCATGAGTATTGGAGGCGATACTAGCACTATTCTTCGCCTGGGGTACACGTTCCGAAAGGCGCATCGAAACGGAGCCTCCGCTTGCTTAACCCTAGGATGTTTTTGAGGAATCGGCGGTGTTGGCCGCTGGAGAACTAGCGGAGGATGAAGGGGTTGCAGGCTCCTTGGAAGGTTGGGAAGAATGGGAAGGCTGGGAAGACTTGGAGGCACCCCCATTTCCTCCCTTTTTCGAAGGGCTCGAATACAAGTCCGCGTACCAGCCACCGCCTTTGAGGATGAAATTGCCAGCCGAAATTTGTCGATGGGCTGTTTTTTCCTTACAGGCGGGGCAAGTATCGAGCGGGGCATCGACGATCCGTTGTTCTTCCTCCCATTCGTGGCCGCAGGCGGCGCACTTATACTCGTAAGTAGGCATAGTCAGACACCTTTCCTGCACGGCGTAGCATCAATCCGCCGCGACGCACGCTTCCCGATGCGTCTTGCGAATCATTCTGTCAAGAGTCCATCCACTGTCTGAACGTTCGAAAGCCTTGCGCTCCGAACGCAGTACAGGTAGCAGGAGGGGCAGGACCATATATGTCACGTCATCAAATGACACCCACGGTCCGTTCACGTCAGTCCACATCATGTATATCAAGAAGCTCGAAATCTCTGGCTTCAAGTCATTCGTCGACCGCACGGTGGTCCACTTCGACCACGATGTGACGGGGATCGTCGGACCCAACGGATGCGGGAAGTCAAACATCGTGGATGCCATCCGTTGGTGTATGGGAGAGCAATCGCCTCGTCAATTGCGAGGCAAATCGATGGGCGACGTCATTTTTTCGGGTTCGGAAAGCCGAAAACCATTCGGTTTCGCCGAAGTCACCATCACGTTTTCCAATTCGGATCCGGAAATCGCCCGAACGCTGCCCATCGAATACCGGGACTATCCCGAGATCGCGGTCACCCGCAGGCTCTATCGCGACGGCACGAGCGAGTACTTGGTAAACAAGACGCAAGTGCGACTCAAGGATCTGAATGATCTATTTTTGGGAACCGGCGTGGGGAGCAAGGCGTATTCGATCATCGAGCAGGGGAAAATCGGGTTGATTGTCTCGGCAAAACCTGAGGATAGACGTTTGCTCATCGAGGAAGCGGCTGGCATCACCAAGTACAAGCATCGAAAAAAGCAAGCGGAGATCAAGATGGATCTCACGCGCCAGAACCTGCTGCGGGTAGGAGATATCGTCACCGAGATCGAGCACAACATGGCGTCGTTGAAGCGTCAGGCGGCCAAAGCCAAGCGGTATCTCGACTACCGCCGAGAGCACGACGATCTTGTGTTGCATGAGGCTTCACACCGATTGCTTGCCATTTTGGCGGTGGAAAAAGTGGAGCGGGGTGCAGTCGAACAGACCCGTGAGCGGGTCGAGCAAGAGCGAACGGAACTCGGCACGCGCCAATCGGTGCTGGAAGCGGGCCGAGCGGAATGCGTCCTCTTGGAAAACCAGGTCGACAAGGATCAAAACGCTGCATTTCTCGCTGATAACGAAGTACGAACCTGCGATGCCAAAGCGCAGCGCTCGATGGACCGGCTGGGGGTGCTTCGAGAACGCCAACAAGCCGCTGCCCAGGAACGGCAGCGACTACGAATCGAGGCAGAACGACTTCAAAAAGAGCAAGCGGCTGTCCGCGAAAACCTGTCGAAATTCGAACAGACGGAGGCGGAGCATGCTGAGCGATTGCGCATCGAGGAAGACAAGCTTCGCTTGCGCGAACACGAATTGCGCGAAGTGGAAACGCGAACGAGCTGGCTCCGAACGACAATGGCGAAAAGCAGCGCCTCGGCCGCCGCTTGCCAAGAGCGTCTTTCCGCCTTCGACCAGCGTTTCGAAGATATGCGCTTGCGTCGAGAAAGACTGATCATCGATTCCGAACGTTTTCGCGAAGACTTGAAGGAAGTGCAGGACCGGCGTGCATCGCTCGCTCAATCCGTCGTCACACTGGATCAAGACCTGCAATCGGCGACACAAAAGGTGAGTGACTATTCCACGCAACTGCAAGGCTTGCGAGAGCGTATGGTAGCCAGTGACCGGCATGTGGAGTCGGTAAAAAGTGAATTGAGTCAGAGTCGAGGGCAACTTCGCGCTTTGGAGGAGGTGCATGCGCGTCTCGAAGGCGTGGGATCGGGAACAAGATCGCTCATGGATACCCGTGATCCATGCATCGTGGGAATGGTGGCGGATCTCATCGAACCGCACGAAGATTGTCTTGTTCCGTTCGCGGCGTTGATGGGAGACAGACTCCAGACCGTTGTCGTACGTGATATGGACCGAGCCACCGTGCTGCTTCGGGAACTTGCGGCACGCAAAGCGGGTCGAGCGAGCGTCATCTTTTGTAGTCCACCATTCGTCGCGACGGCGTGGGATGTGAAAGCCGCGGGGGTCCTTGGACCGCTGCTGCATCGGTTGCGCTATCCCCGCGAATATGAGGCTCTTATGCACGCCTTGGTGGGCGACGCCTTATTGGTTGAAAATACCGACACGGCGCGAAGCCTTCGATCACAAGGTGTGCAAGCAACGCTCGTCACCGTGGAGGGAACGGTATATCACCGCGATGGCCGGATAAGTGGCGGGGCTGGGGATGAGGTCGCGGCGGCCCTCGTCCAGCAGAAGCTGCGGCTTCGTGAGATGCGCCAGCAGGTTGTCGAACAGGAAAAGCGCGCGGATACTGCCTTGGCATCGCATGAATCACTTCGAAAAGAGATACTCGAGTTGGGGGACCAGCTCGAACGGCAGCGAAGCGCAGAGCGCGATTTGCAGCTCGAAAAGGTAACACTCGACCATGATCTTCGGCGTTTCGACGATCAGATGACCACGGTGAACTCGAGACTTGGTGAGATTGAAAAGGAAGTGGAGGCGCTCGACATGCGTCTCGACGATACCGCGCTCGAGCGTGATGAGGTGGAACGAACCTTGCTCCGATCGCAGGCTGAGGCGAAAGCTGTCGCGGAACAACTCGAGGTGGCGGAGCAGGAATCTCGCAACTTTACTGAACAAGTATCGCTACAGAAAGAGACCTGTACGGAGCGGAAAATCGAGTTTGTGCGCATTCGAGAGCAAGCGAGTTCGATGCGTGCAACCCAGGAAAGACTGGATCGTTCCATCCATGAACTGCTCGATCGAGACCATGGGCTCGAGCAAGAGATCACCTCCTCGTCCGTAGAGCAAGGGCATGTCGCCGCGGAATTGTATTCGTTGAAAGAACGAATGGTCGAAGCATCGATCGCGGCAAAAGCCTCGCATGCAGAATTCGAACGACGCAAACAATCGTTGGATGCGGCACGCAGCGCGCTGGCGGTTCATGAAACCGAAATCAAGGAATTGCGTGATCGGTTGGATCAAGACGTGGAAAAGCAGCGCCGTCATGAGATGGCGCTTCAGAAGTTGGAACTCGAAAAACAGCACCTATTTGAGGCGATTGCGGAGAAGTTTCGAGGTCTTCGTTTGGCAACGGTAGTGGGGGATTATCACAAGCGTCCGCGCCCGGACGACGAACATCGGGCACGCATCGAGGAGCTGGGAAACCTGATTGATCGAATGGGTCCGGTGAATCTCGATGCGGTAGAAGACTATGACAAGGCAAGTGAGCGATACACGTTTTACACGACGCAAAAACAGGATCTCGAAAAGGCGCTATCGGACTTGGAGCAGGCAATCCAGCAAATGAACCGGGAGAGTCGTCGGTTGTTTCGCAACACCTTCGATAGTGTCAACGAGCGATTTCAAGAGATTTTTCCGCGTATGTTCCAAGGCGGCAAAGCCACCTTGGTGCTGACGAATCCGGAGGATTTGCTCGAAACAGGGGTAGAGATACGAGCGCAACCGCCGGGGAAGAAAGTGGGCTCGATAGAATTGCTCAGTGGTGGCGAGAAGGCGCTGACGGCGGTATCCCTTATTTTCGCTATTTTCCAGCATAAACCATCACCTTTTTGCGTGCTCGACGAGGTGGACGCGCCGCTGGACGAGGCCAATGTGACTCGGTTCAACGATCTGGTGCGTTCGATGACGGACCGTTCTCAATTCATATTGATCACGCATATCAAAAGGACGATGCAGTCGGTGGATGTATTGTATGGGGTCACGATGCAAGAGCCCGGTGTATCTCGTTTGGTGAGTGTGAAGGTGAACCCGGCAGCACAGCCGCGATGGGTGGCGGGTGCGGAGGCAGTGGCGTAGCGTTCGATGGGAGATTAGTCTGTTGGCCGTGATGATTGGAATTCGTCGTTTGCGTTGGCTTGGCACCTGTCGAAGACACGCTGCTTGCTTGGTTACGTGGCTCGTCGCGGGGCTGACAGTGTTGACCATGGCGGGGTGCGGGGATGACGATGAAACCAAGGCGGTAATCCCACTCGGTCCCCCTTCCCTATCGGTTGTTTTTCCTTCGGACGGGGCATGTGTCATGTTTCACGATGACGAAGTTCCGGCGGTCCGGGTTCGCATCGAAGCGCAGAACTGGCTATTGCGCCCCATCGGCTATTGCGGCGAAACGTATTCACAGTGCGGGCATGCGGTATTTTTTGTCGACGGAAACGAAATGATTCGCAGCGCTTCCCTCGTTACCGACGTTCCGTTCGAGAAGCTGTCGTCGCCAACGGGAAAGCATCATCTTCGGGTGGAACTACGCAACGACGACGACGTTGTCGTCTTGGATCGAATGAAAGAGCCTTTGGAGGCTGAGGTATCGATAGAAGCGGTGGAAGCGGGGCAGGCGTGTCCCTGATGTGGATTGGGCCGGGTCAAGGGTGAACGAAAACGACGGATCCGGTGAGCGAGCGTTGTACCGAGTGCCAATCCGGGGGGATTCGAGGCTCAGTCCAGAAAAATAGCCGTCTGGCGTCATCTGGCGAGAGGTTGATGCAACCGTGGCTTTTGGGCACCCCGAAGTCATCATGCCAATAGGCGGCGTGGAGTGCGTAGCCGCCTTCGAAGTACTGCACGAAGGGGATATCATTGAGTTCGAACTCTTCGCCGACTTCGGAGGAGGACATGGTGGCAGTCAAGTGTTTTCGATCGATCCGAAAAATTCCACGTTTGGTCGATTTAGACTTTTCCGGATCTCCGAGCCCGGCTTCTCCGGTCGAAACGAGGGTCGCAAAAACAGGCTTGGTACCATCGTAGGCGACGAGAGTTTGTTTGGTGATGTTGATATCGATCCATCGTTCGCCATTTTTTCCCCAAGCTGGCATACGACGCGCGGGGTCGAGGCGGGATACTTCACGGTCGGAAACCCAGAAACCATCTGCGGTCTGATAGTGTAATACCCCGCCATGAAAGGTTTTTTTGTCGACCAGGGCAATGGCCGAACGATGGGCGAGCGGGTTGGCTTTGGTGCGTTTTCCGTTGTCGATGCGGTAAGCGAAGGCATTGCGAGCACGAACGAGAGCAAAGGGGAAATCGATGTCGGACGGAATTTCAAAACCGTGAAATGAAGAGCCCGCAATGGGGCGAACGCGATCGACGGGGATCGATAACAGTCGTGTGGTGATCCCATAGCGTCGCCCGTCGCGAACCGCCGTATCGATGAATGCAAACCCTTGGTGTTTTCTCATTTGCCCGACAACGAGGTCGTTTTTGTTTTTTCCAAGGTTGGCAAGGTTACCGGGAGGAGAGCGACCGTCGAGAAACCAAGGGATATGAAGGTTAGCTTTCGATTCCCAGAGGGATTGGGGCGTCGGAACCTGGGTTGGGTCTTTCCAGCGAAGCCATAAGTCGGTGCGAAAGGAGGCACCGTTTGGACCGGATAGCTCGAGCCATTCCGCCATGCGGGAACCTAAATCCGATTCCGCGGATGAGGCTTCTTGAAGCGAGGGGAGCTTGGAATAGATGGGACCTGGTTTTCGAACGATGCCATATATGTAGGGAAGCGGATTGGTAACGTCGGGGCGTTGGGCTGTCGCGCGGACAAGTTCGTGTTGAAGGTCGAGGGTTGCATTCGATGGCGCAATGCAAACATGGCCGAAGGGAGCGATTTGATACCAGCCGGCGGGGCAGTCCTTATAACCGACAGGCTTAGCACTGGCGGCAACGATGGCTCCGACCCGCAAATAGCCAAGAAGGACGGAATCTTTGTCCGGCAGCTTGTAGATGGGGGTTTCCCAAGCAAGGGCGGCAAGTCGGTTGGACGAACCGGGCAGGGAGAGGTGTTGGGCGGAGGAGGCGCCGCTCAGAGACACCTCAGGTGGGGTGTCTCTCTGTAAAAACACTGGGTTACCAAGCGAATCGACCGACTCGGGCTGGGATGTCGTTGCGGAATTGCTGGCGAGCGTTTGGCCGGTCTTGGAGCCTCGATCACAAGCGGCGAGGCTTCCTAACAGGGTTAGAAGGGTGAAGACGTGAGGCAATCGCATGGAAGGCACCGTGCTTGGCCTCCGCGTTGACGGCGGAGGAGAGACGGATTTGGCTGGTTGGGCTGATTCGGGCAAGTAATTGGCCAATGGCATCCGTGGTCAAACATGGGAGAATCTTCCTGTAACGGAACTGGATGCAAGAAATCCCAACGATATCGTGATTCAGGGGCCGAAATTGCGGTCGTAGTGCGGTTTTTGAGCAAGGCAACGGGCGCATGGAATCTTATGCGGCGATATTCTCCGGATCGTGACGAATCATGCCGCAGGGGAAGTGGCCCGAGCACGTCGATTGTCAGCGGAAACTAAGGTTTTGACTGCACATCGATACCGTCGAACAGAGACTCGTCCGGTGGAAGAGTCAAGGCCCGCTGAAGCAATTTATCTAATGTTTCCATGTGGTTGCAGGCCATAAGGGCGCTATGGTCCGCCGGCGTCAGTTCGATTCCACGAAGGGAAAGAAGCTGCATGATCGCTTCCCTGCGTCCTTCCTCGCGGCCCTGCTGCCGTCCCTCTTTCCTGCCCTCTTTCCTGCCCTCTTTCCTGCCCTCTTCCCTGCCCTTTTTCCTGCCCCGCTTCCAGCCCTTGGCTTCCGCTCGCTCCGTGGCAAGCACCAGGTCCATCTCCAAAAACTTCCTCGCTACATCGCGTTCGCGTAAAAGCTTCTGCACATCCTCGTCGCTCGATATCTCCATCAGGATCTTCTGAGCCTGCTGTACCATGGGATCCTCCTTCGCCACCGACTCTCGCTCCTCATCCGTATTTGCACCAAGAAATCTTGCCCAGCGACGCATCGCGGCGCGCGCCGTTGCCATGGCCTGTGGCTCTTTGATTCTGGGAAGTTCTATCAAGTGTAGCTCGAAGCCTTGCTGGAAGCGAACGTGTTCATGGATTTCCAAGACATGAAACACCGCATGCAATCTCCGCGTGATGTTCTCCCGATATCCCGTAAACACGATCATCACCACTGGCTTGAGCTTCTCGTAGTCTTCGCCCCGATGGAGCTGATCCGCGTACACGCGAGCCCAGTAATACAGCGCGCGGCTACGAAACCCGGGACGATTTTCAGCCTGCATCTCGATGTTGACCAGGGTGCCGTCCTGCAACCGGACCAGCAGGTCCAGCACGATGTCTTTTTCTTCGGTCGTTTGCTTGGGAACAGCGGGATTCAGGATGCTCACCTCGGTGATCGGGCTTTGCGGCTGCAGCACGGCCCCGAGCAACGCAATGAGGATGTCGCTGCTTTTCGGCCCGCCAAACAAGAGTTTGAAAACGATATCGAGGGTCGGATCGAGGGTGTGCATGGTTGCCGAAAGAGCAACCCGCGGGCCAAAGCTTCAAGCGCGAAATCACAAGGGATTTTCGTCTATCCAGGTGGCGGACCGCCACCCTTTTTCGACGGGTTTTCGTCGAAATACGAGGTAATCGTCGAGAAAAACCGCTGGTGGCGAACCGCCAGGGCCAATCGGCGGCCGCCAGCGCTTGGAACTGGAGCCCTCACAATGAACTCCCACAAGTTGTTCACGGCAAAATATGCTCGCCCGGCCTTCCGAACGCCATTTATCCCCCTGCAGGTGGTGTTCCAAGGATGAGCGGAAGCAAATCCCGAACGCCAACCGCAGTGAAGTCCACCGCCCATGCCGCAATCGTCAGATCCAACCCATGGGTGATGATACGACTGCCTTGTTCACCCCAAAAAGCATGTATCCGCGGTGCCGCCCGCATCATCCCCCACGCAAGAACAAGCGTAAGCCCAAGGGCCACAAGGGTTGTCCCACGACGCCACAACTCTGTCGGCTCACCGGTGTACAGGATAACCGTCGCTATCGCGGCAATACCGCTCAGCAAGGGGAACGCAAGGGGAGCAAACCCCAGTTCAAGCGCTCGATCCTCCGAAATTCCTTTTACCTGTTGAAGATCGAAGGGCCGGTTGAGAACCATTCGTCGAATCACGGTCGTAAGCAAAAGGATACCGCTTGCCACACGAAATCCTCCGAGATGGATATTCGAGCGAATAATGACGTGATTGCCGATCCAAGCCGCACAAAACAGCACCGCACTTGCGACAAGAAGCGCTCGATGGACAGCCCGTTTTCGCTGCTCCTCGCTCCATCCTTCGGTAGCCATGGCCGTCCAGGTCGTGGCACGAAACGGGTTGATCACGGCAAAGATCGAGACGAAGCACAATATCCAGTAGGTGATGATTTGGCGTGAATCCATAAGTTCGCTCCCGCATTACCCATTCCAGCCAACGAGCCGAGCCGCAAGCCACCAAAAAGCTTGTCCTTTGCGATAACAATTGAAGCAATGCGTGTGGTTTCCACGACAGGCCCCACAGCGATCGTCACACGCTCCGCAGGAGGGCGGCACGATCGGACTGCAATCGTGCGAGGCGCACCATGTCGTACACCACTCACAGGCGTGGGTTCCTTTGGCGTAGTAGGTGCCATCGGGGGCATGCAATTCAATATCTTCGATGTCGAAAAGGATTTTGTCCGACGCCTTGCAGTACTCGCGGATTTGCGCGTTTCTTTTTGCCATAGAGCGTTGCGGATCCACCCAGGTTTGCGCGGGACCTGTGAAGTACACAAACCGGACGGCTGGAAAGTCCGTCTCCAGACGCTCCATTTTCGTAAGATATTCGGAGACATACGCCTCATCCACCTCATCGGGGGAACCAAGCCAACTGCTCCAAGCCCACATGACCACATTGCGGTCGTTGATCGCCGCGGTAAGCTGTTCGCGCGTAGCTGGCTCCCATTGCGGAAATTGAGGACGCGGGTCGAGGGAGGAGACGAACGGCTGCAAGAATGATTTCTGGTAAGCGTACAGCGGCTTTTCACTCGCAAGAATATCCATCCCGTTGAGGAGTTGCTCTCCGTGCGAGAGATGCCCATAAAAAAAAGCGAGCTGCTGTTTAGCTTTTTCAATCACGGGCGGTGGGATCGAAGCAAACGCATTGACAGAAGTATGATCAACCACGATGGGGCCTGATGCCACGGTGATGTGTTCTGCGCCACCTTGTGATGGCTTCCCATGCTCGCCATGCTCCTCGGCGACTTGTCGTGTCTCGGCGAATGCTCCCGTTTCTAACTCTGTCCCAAACGATGGATCCCCTCCCTTTGCGAATCCCGCACTGCCCCCACAGCCCAGCAAAACAACGTTTGCCCAGAGAATCCAAGACACACAAGCATTGTTTTTCATCATCCCGTTCCTTTTGACAAACCCGAACGTTCGCTGACGCTTGCCAAGGGTCAAGGGCAATCCTTCGTCCCGTTGCTACGCGTCCCTGTACAGCGTATGGCTATCGCTTGCGACGGATCGTCCGAGATCCGAAACGGAGAGAGAACCGGTGACATATCGTTGGTCAGCCCTGGTCGGTTTGCTTTTCTTGACGTTATCTTGCTGCAAAAAGAAAGGGGTCGAAGACGTCCCTTTACCGCCCCCGGCCAAGCCCATAGAAAAGCAACTCGTGTGGGTCGTGGATGATGGTGAACGCGTGGCGCGCCATGCCGGAGCCCTGCCTTGGATGGCAGGTGAAAATAATGCTGTCTGGAAGCCCGGCCAGCCCATCCGCCTGTTTGGTCTGCCCGGCGAGACCATCGCTTTTCAAGTCGTTGTGACGGCGGCCTCCGAACGCATCGAATCGGTGACTGTCGACCTGGACGAACTCTCGGGTCCTGTCACGATAAAAAACGATAGCGCATTACCTGCCACTTCATTCCGTCCCATCGAACGCTTCGTCGTGCATGAACTCGAGGTGAAGCGACGATCGGGCGGAAAAGTAAAAGGCGAATCGCTCGGGTGGAAAGCCTCGTCGATGCCCGAAGATCCGTCTCGAGATCGATTCATCCCCGATCCCCTCATTCCCATCGAGGTAGCCCCGTCCTGGGCGAATTATCCCATGATCGTCAATCCTGGGGAGCATCGTGTGGTGTGGATCGACATCACGTTGCCCACCACGGGATTACCGGCAGGTTCGTATCGGGGAAGCGTGGAAGTACGCAGCTCGAGCGCGGCGCTGGCAAGCATTCCTGTGGACTTGGAGGTTGGATCGGTTGCGCTTCCTTACGCGGCGGTCGCAACCATGGTGTATGTGGAACCCGATCGCGGCATCGCGAGCCGAATGGGCAGTCGCAAGGCGGTCGATCATTTGTTTCAACTCATGCATCGCCACCATCTATCGACGGTATTTCCGATCACCGAACCGGAGGACGTTCAAACCTATCGGCTAGCGCTCACCGGCGAGTTGTACACAGAAAAATACGGCTATCATGGTCCGGGAATGGGAAAGAGCGCGAGCGTCATCGTGCTCGGGGCCTATGGTGGGTATGGCGATCCATCCCCTACCAAACTCGAAAACATAAAGAAAACGTTGGAGGCTCTCGAGGGCCTTGGACTTCGCGATGAGCCTTTGCGACGCGACATATTTCTTTATGCCGCCGACGAACAATGCGAGAGTCCGACGGGGCCAGGATGGCGTAAGTTATTGAAACATAACAATAATCCACTTCTTCGCTCGCTTCGGGTGGGACATACTTGCTCGGAATCGCCGACGGGACAGCAAGTGGATTTGGTGATGATGATTGCCTCTGCTTACGACCCATCGCTCGTGCAGCAGGCGCGTTCGATGGGCAAGCATGTATGGATTTACAACGGTGAACTTCCGCACACGGGAACGTTCCTCACCGACGGCTGGTATGCCTCCTTGCGCGCCAACGCCTGGATTCAACAGAAATACGATATCGAGCGATGGTTTTATTGGGAGTCCACGTTTTGGACGGATGGCAATCGAGGTGGGCATGGTCCTTATGATCCGCTGTTGTGGTCGGAGACATTCCACAACGCGCAAGGCGATCATTGCAATGGCGATGGCGTGCTCGTGTATCCGGGCAAGCAGGTGGTGGAAGGTTATCGAACGCTGGGGTTCGACGGTGTTTTGTCTTCGATTCGACTGAAGCAATGGCGCCGCGGCATCAGCGATGCTGGTTATTTGCAGTTGGTGCAAAAAATCGATCGTGAAACTTCAGACCGAATCATGACAAAGATGATACCTGGAGCGTTGCAGCAAGTGAGCGGTGGGATACCGCTGTGGCCGAGGGAGGGAGCGGCCTGGACGGAAGCGCGTCGTGAGCTATTCGACAAGCTTCGAAAGTGAACGGCAGCCACGGTGCCGAACAAAACCCTGCGGGGAGCACAAACGGTCCATTATCCTCGTCGAGCGATCGTGATAATCTATGTTTTCCGGAGGTCGCGCGATGTCCTGCCGCATGGGATTGTTGTTGCTTGTCATGTTCACCAGCCCGGGTTGTGCGAGCGGCAACGACGTTGCATCCGCACCGTCGCCATCCCCGAAGGATGCTTCGATCGACACCGAAGGTGGGATGGGGGATGGGGCCAATCCTTCGGACGCATCCACGTCTGATGCCTGGCCGGGGGACAGTCCGGATCCGGATACTTCGGAACCTGAAGGTTCGGCGCCGGATTCCTCGCCCGACACACCTTGTGTTGGTTCCTGTGATGGGAAGGTATGCGCCGACGATGGTTGTGGACAGCCTTGCGGTACCTGCGATCAGGGAAAAATATGTGAAAACGACACTTGTGTTTGTGATCCCGCACTACCACCCGGTTGGCCTGCTTCGTTCTCTCCATGGAGCCATAATCCCGTGTTGGTTCCCACGTCTTCGACCGCCAATCATGGCTCCGACAACGTCTACGCGCCCGACATCCACGATGTTGGAGGCGTTTCCGTGATGTTTTATGGGGCGCAAGGGGGCGATGGTCACGATCGTATTTATCTAGCCTGGTCCAAAGACGGGGCCGAGTGGCGAAAATATCCTTCGGATGCATCACCTTCGCCGGTGCTCGATCGTGGATCGTCCAACCATGTCAACGATCCGAGCGTGGTTCACGCTGGTTCAACGTGGCGCATGTATTATACGGACGCTCCCACGGCGGAAAACGATCGGATCTGGCTGGCGGAAGGCTCTTCGCCGACGAAGTTTAGCAAGCACTCGGAAGTATTGTCTCCGGGACCGGCGGGAAGTTGGGAAGCAAACAAGGTCGGACGTCCATCGGTGCTATTGGAAAACGGCGAGTATCGTATGTGGTACGATGGCTCGGGTTCGAGCGGGCGTCATATAGGACTTGCAACATCGACGGACGGCGTGAATTTCGCGCGATTTGCGGGCAATCCCATTTTTATGCACGCCGGTGCCATCGATGTGAAAAATGTGGGGGGCGTCTATGTGATGCTCCGTGAGGCGGGCGATGGGACCTATTGGGCCACGAGTGTGAATGGAACCTGCTGGGTCGATCGCGGTAAGCTCTTTGGATTGAGCGGAGACAGTTACGATGCGTTCGGTCAAGTCACTCCATTTTTGGAATTGAAAGCAGGAAAACCACGAGCGGTATGGTTTGGAGGCGCGTCCGTATCATCGTGGAATCGGAATCGCGTTGCTGTCGCGTGGTCTAGCGAAGTCAAACCACCAAGCGGCGGAGGGTGTTCCGCCTGCACGCTTTGGGGGGCAACGTGTACGCATGCTTGCGCCCAGGCGGGAGCCGGTGCTGTCGGGGTCTGCGCACAGCCGGGTTCCACCAATCCATCGGCATGCTGCGCTTGCTCGAACGACGGATGCGAGGGTTGTCGAGGCAGTGCCAAAGACTGTCATGAAGCCTGCGTTGGCGCGGGGAAACCCGGTGGATGGTGTGGTTTTCCGGGAAGCACCAACCCCAGCCAATGCTGCGCTTGCTTGGATTGAATCGATCGCAAATCGCTCGAGCCAACGGCATCAGCGTCTCGCAATACGAGCCTGCCTGGAAAAATCTGGTACCGGTGTGGACGGAAGCCATCACCGAAGCGGTATCATGATGATGAGCTTTCGGCCGTCACAGGAGCTAGGCGTTCGCGTAACGCTCGTTCGAAACACGCCACGGTGGGCTCATCGAAGTTGCACAAGCGAATATCGCGCAACGTACTATCGCCGTGTTGATCGAAAAAATCGAAAACGGCGTCGATCATCACTTTTGCACACCGATCCTTCGGAAACCCAAAAATGCCCGAACTTATCGCCGGAATGGCAATCGACACGAGGCCTTCTTTTGAAGCCACGGAAAGAGATTGTTGGACTGCCGAGGCAAGAAGCCGGTCAGCTTGTTGAGGTTCATATTCTTTCCATATCGGACCGACCGCATGGATGACACGTCGGCAGGGCAAGCGCCCCCCGCCCGTGGCCGCCGCCCGTCCCGTGGGCACAGGAGCAAGCGCCCAGCTTTCGGTTTGTATCTCCATTCCCCCTTTTTTTACGATGGCCCCCGCCAACCCTCCACCATGGGCAAGACGCTCGTTGGCCGCATTGACGATCGCATCGACGAACTCTTCCGTCAGATCTCCCCGACAGACAGACAGCGTTCGACCACCAGTGATTTGTTGCTCCATTCGTCGTTCCGACATGATGGGATACATTATCACAGGCGACGCGAGCATGAACACGCGTTCCCTTCGCCTCCGAGCTTGACGCCAGCGCAAAGGGCATCCCAGATCATCGTCTGCCCAACTCGATGAGGTTACCTTTGGTTCCGCTCCTTGTCTCCGAGTCGCGTCTTCACCACGGTTCCGAGATCGTCCTCAACGGTACGACGTATCGGTTGAATTTTCTGACGGGTGATGACACGCGTTTGCATGTTCCATCGCGAAACGGCGAGTCTGTGCATGGTGAGGCCCTTCGTTTCGATCAGGCTCTACGCGGTTTACACGAGTTGGCACAGCGGATCACGTTGCTCAACGAGCGGCTGCTAGATCCTCTCGATGGTCTGACGAACCGATGCGTGCAAACGATATTGACAGTTCCTGAGGTATCCGCTTCCTTCAAGGAACGCTTGGCACCGTGGGCGTTTGCGCTGTTCAAGCATGGTTCCAACGTGCATGGGGAACGGGGATGCGTGCTCGTGCCTCCCGCGTCTCGTGAGCAATTTGAAAAACAGATTCAGGGTCTATCGGCGCGGCAACGGGGGCAATACCGGTGGCGCGATTTTCTCGATCATATTTATGACGCCACACCTCTCGTGACTCAGGGCTTTTACCTTTTCGACCGTCCGGAAGATCGGCTGCGATTCGAAGAAGCGTTGGGCTCTGAATACGCCCTGATTCGAAAGAAGCTCCATAGGATTTTCAATGATGCACTGGGGAACGACGGTGCCATACCCGCGCGGCAATGGAAGCGTTTCGATGAGTTGAGCCAGCAAGCTCTTTCGATGCAGCAAACGTTTCTCGAACCCGCGCTGTCGGCAGCCGAGGGCGAGGTGCGAGCGATCGCGACGCGGGTGAGGATTCGCTGTTATGAAGGGGGGGAACTTCGCTTTTTGGTTCGCCCGTATAGCTTTGAATTTGCAGAACAATTCGATGAAATGGCCGAGCTTCTGGAGCGTGTTCGGATGCAGGTTCCTCCCCACGCCATCGAATTGCGGGAGGTGCTTGCGGATTTATCCGATTGGTGTCGGGCGCGAACGACCGATGAGTCTTGGGCAGAGTGCTTGCCGAGTTGGATTGCCGCGTCGGATCCAACGAACTTGATCGATGTGAACTTGACGGTGGAAGAGAAGGTATCGCGGCTTGGCGCGAAAGGCGGAATTCAACTCGTCGTCTCTGCCTTTGAAACCGTTCCGGAGCCGCTTCGTCCTATTGTTTCCATGCTGAACGATTCCAACCAAGGCGCGAATCTCAACGTGGTTTGGCTCAAGCATTTGCTAGTCGGCGGCGGTGCAAGCAACATGACCATGGCCGGCGAAAAGCTTCCGGATTCAGAAGGACGCGATTGCTACAAGGTGATGACCTTCACCAATGCCGTACGCTCCTCGATGGTGGAAAGCCAGGCGGAACTCATGGTGGCGTCGACCCACTTTTCCGAAGACGACATACCTCGTCTTGCGCACGCGGCAAACCTGCTCGTGCTATTGCATGAGGTTGGGCATACGTTCGGGGACTTCGCCGAGTTTCTTGGAGAGTATGGGGCCAGTGTGGAGGAGACTCATGCGGAAGCCAGCGTGATATTTCTCGCGCATCGATGGGCGCCGCAATCCCTTGTCGACCTCATTGGTTTGACGGCTTGTTGGACGCCGGTGCATCGGTGCTTGCAAGGAGCGGCGGAAGCCCACAGCCATTCCGATATCGTTCTATTCGATGAGATATTGCGCGCCGGGGGAGTTGCGTGTGTCGAGCGTGATGGCAGACCGATCGTTGCCCCCATGTCTGCTGATGAAGCGGTACGTGCGGCCTTTGATCTTTCTTTGCGGATGCGCCTTTGGGAGCTTGGGATTCCTTCTGGCGAGCACGGTACGTGGTGGGTACGTTTCGATCCGAACGATCCCGCACTGGATGTTCGGGTGATACAACGAGCGCGCAAGGCGGTCGAACTGCTGGGGCAGGAGCAACGTCGCGCGTGGCAAACCCAAGTATTCGAGGAATGCAAAGTATTCTTCGCACAAAGCAGACTCGAGGAGCTTTCGCGCCCCTTGCAGCCGATCATCGAGCGTTTGCCTCGTTACCAACCGCTGTCGATCATTCCCACCGATGAACGCTTTCGGCTGGTGGCTTCCTTCGTCTAACGACGTGTAGCACCCATGGCCACCTGGAAGGATGCGGAGAAATGAGATAGCCCAGCAACTGTAACCATGTAAATTAAAAGACATTTTTAGAATCCCCCCCGCCTCGTGGATTCACGTTGGAAAAGGTCCCCCCTTGCGGTGGGTGGTGTTTCGCATAACGTTTGGCCGCACGACTCGTTCATATTTGCGTGGGCGAAACATTTGCCTTCACATTGCTCTCACTCAACTCTTGCCTGACTCGTTTTCCAGGGCTAGATAAGGAGTGCTCGCGATGAGGGAGATCGCGATTGATATAGAAAGCGGTCGACAACATCTCGAATCTAGCAGGAGGCCTTCATGGCAAGGAAGATCACGGAAGAGTGCATCAACTGCGGAGCTTGTGAGCCCGAATGCCCCAACGAGGCAATCAGCGCAGGCGACGACATCTACATCATCGACCCTGACAAGTGCGACGAGTGCGAAGGCCGCGAAACGGTAGGCTGTGTCGAAGTCTGCCCGGTCGCGGATGAAGCTATCGTCATGGCTTGATTGGGTTCACACTTCTTTCACGACGTGCCCGGAGAGAACGATTTTCTCCGCGCACGTCGTTTGTTTTTCCATCTCATGATACGATCGGCGCGTGTCGATGATACCCACGCGGTTCGCCAAGCAAGCTTGGTCTGCCTTTGCCGTTCCCATGGTTTTTTCGCTGTATTCCTGTGTGGAAACCAGCGGCTCGGCATGGATGCGGCAGCCTCTTACTCCCGATGACGAACCATCTTCGGTGATGGTGGAGCCTCGCTATCGAGGAAGCGGAACGAGAAAGGATACGCGCACGCATACCCTTGGAGCCATGGGAACGAGACAAGCCGAAGGGGAAGGCAATCCGCCGCCGACGGTAGATGTTGCGGCGCGCCTGCTTGGGGTATTTCGCAATACCTATTATTCATTTCCGAACGAAGCCGAATACAGTGGCTCCAAGACGAAGATATTCGATGCCAGTTGCAAGCTCATCGCCGAAGTGCCGACCACGTTTCACGACATGCTTTGTGTGCAGGGAAGCGGAAGGCTCGCCAGTGCGCGAACGGTGAGTTTTGCTAAACGAAACTGCGATTGCGCGGCTGTATGTCCTCGGTCCGGCCAAAAAATCTGCTATGAGGCGCTCGATCCAGCGAAATACCCTTATGGACGGGGTGCTCTGGGCAAGGCTATCACGCCTTTTCGCACCATCGCCGTCGACGACAAAGTCATTGCTCTTGGAACCGCCGTGTTCATTCCGGCCTATGTATCCCAACCCATGCCCGACGGATCCGTTCACGACGGGTGTTTTCGGGCCGAAGACCGTGGGCTCAAAGTCGTGGGCCACAGTGTCGACGTCTTCACGGGAGGAGAAGCCGATACCAAAGCTTGGAATCAACTCGTTCCCACGGGACAAGGCGTGGAAGTGTATGTGGATCACCCACGCTGCAAAGCCCGTTGGCCCGACGGATAGGCGGGTGGGCAACGGAATCCCGAACGCCTTTCACGCGCGGCTTGGGATGGATGGTAGTTGATTCCCATCCCTTTTCCGACCTAAAAGCCTCGCCATGGCCACTTCGCGCGAGAACATCCCTGAACCGTTTCGCTCCCAGATCGAACAAGCGACTCTCGAGTTTGCCACAGCGATCGCACGAGCATTCGAACAGAGCGTTGTGGCGGTATCCCACGATCTTGTCGATCCTCACACCCCTCGAAACGCCGCCATCGAAAAACGGATTGAGTCTGTCCTCCAGCAAAAACGGGGAGGATGGGATATCGAACAACTCCATCAAGCCGTCGACATTCCCCGAACGACACTGCTTTCCACCCTTCAGCAAATGGTCGTTCAAGGACGCATCGTCCGTCGTTATACCGAAGATGGGAATCGGTTTTTCCCGCGGTAGCTCGATAGTGTAACAGGTAATTTATCGTCCTTCGCGCATGCGTGATAGGAATTCATGCATGCGTGTATCGACATTTCCACTTCGAATTCGAGCGGTTCGAGGCTTGTTATTGGCCGCGGCTCTTGGCACTTCCGCTTGTGGCGTGCATCAGGCAGGAATCCGAACGGGTGTCAATCCGGCCGAGAGGTTGCCCCCGGTCGACCCCGCAGTCGTCCAATTCTTCGGTGGCGATGACCCTGGCCCCCAAGGACAGGAAATTGGCTATGTCATTTCCCTATGTGATGCGGACGAAAAGGATTTGGCATTGTCTCGCTTGCGAGATGCAGCCGCCAAATTGGGGGCGGATGCCATCGTGGGTCTGCGCATCGAGATCCATGAATCAACCAACGTTGTGGCTAGCGGAAGAGCGGTTCGTAGTACGTCCATGGCCCAAAGGCTTGCGCCCGGTTCGAGCACAACACCAACTATCAGCACGCCAGCAATTCCCACCGTAGCCCCGACTTCGCCCAGCGAGGAGGCAACACCATGAAACCTACTATCTTCGGTTCTCTTCTCCTCGCGTTTTCCCTGATCGGTTGCGGACAATCCGGTTTCATTGCCTTGGCCGAACCAGCAAGCGCCGCGTCTCCTTCGCAATACATTCCCATCCACGCATCCCGCGACATTGGTCGCCCCTATCGAGTGCTCGGCTTCGTGTTCAGAACCACCGAAGGCCACAAATCCGGGCTCGAACGCATCGATGACACCATGTACATCATGAGCCATGACTCCACCGAGATTCAGGAATTGCGCAGAGAAGCCTTGGCTCGAGGCGCGGACGCGATCGTTGGATTCGAGATGAGTCCCACGTTCGACGGCTTCGGGCAGGCTACCGGGTTTTCCGTCAGTGGCTACGCGGTGAAGTATACCGCCACCCTCGAACCAGCGACCGAAGCTGTATCCACAACGCCAACCATGACCTCAGCCGTGCCGACGGAAACGCCGACGGAAACGCCGACGGAACCATCGACGGGCACACCGGAACCGGCTTTGGATTCTCTCCCCACTCTCTGATCTTGATCCCAACAAGGATCATCGAATCCTTTCCATTCGCGGGTTGGTTCTTCCCGTTGGTCACGAGCCAAGCGCGTACGACATGCTTTGACATCAAGGTCATTGGCGTTGGCGCAAGATCGGAAAGCAGGTCCCACGCCTCGAGTAGCCCGAACAGCACAGCTCGCCCCGTGGCGACCACATCGACATAACTAGCTGTATTTATATATTATTTTCAATCACAGGGCGGATGAGTAGGGCTCGATTGAGCAATGCTGCTGGTCGATCGCATTCGGTGGTGCAATGGCGGTGACGAACGCGACGATATCCTCATCGGAAGCCGGTAGTTGGAGCAAACCGATGGCCTCGTCTTCCAGTTCGAATTTTTCCACGACATAGAAAAGCTGATCCGCGCGAATGCACAATACGACCACCGTATCGTCGCTTGCTCCAAGAGCGCAACGGATGGCGTCGTGATGTCCCTGTCCGGATACTTCCACCTTACTGACTTCATCGATCACGATCACGGGATGGGATCCGAGTTCTTGCTCGACCCATTGGCGAGCCTGAACGAACGCCGCATCGACGAAAGAAAAGGAACAGTACGTGGTATGTCCTGGAAGTTCTTGTCCGGTCGTAGGACGGGCCAGGGCAAGCACCTCACCCGTGGACAGTCGATGAAGGTCGTAGGAGCGGCGACCCAACTCATCTTCCGTGGCTTGTTGGAAGAATCCTCCCACGCAAATACCGTGGCGTTTGAGTAGGTGAACGACTTGATTTGCGTGGGTGGACTTGCCAGTCCCGCGGGCTCCCACAATGGCTGCCCAACGTGCCATGAATACCTCGATTTCTGGTTGGCCTGGTTGGCTGGGGTGGTCTACCGGATATCGTCCCCCGTGGCCACCTTGTCGAGCCCATCGAAGCACGAACGACGGATACGTTTCGTGCGCGGGCTCGATTGCCATCCGCCCGTAGCCTCGCTACAGTCAGTCCCCATGATCGTCCGCGTCCTTTTATTCACGGTTCCGATAGCATGGCTCGCGGGCTGTAGCAGCAACGACAACCCGCTGCTCACGGACGTCGCCAAACAATATGGCCAGGCCTATTGCAAAAAACTCGAAGTGTGTTTGGGGGTAGAACAATTCGAGCAATCATACCCTGGAGGGCAAGACGATTGCGTGATGCGCACGTTTCGCATCCACGGCACTGACGAGCGGAGTCTATGCACCCAGGAGCAGTGGGATCGATGTACGAAGGACTTGGAAATCACAAGTTGTCATGCCTCGGACGCCGGCGTGTCCCGACCGAAGATCCCAGATAGCTGTCAGGGGTGTTGAAGCGTCAAACGCGTAAGGATCAATACCAAACGGAACCGAATCCAATCGATGCGAACATCGCATCGCGGTCGATTTGAGGCAGGAAGGTTACCGTCACCTGAAAATTGGGTTCGAGCGGCTGGTTGGCGCGAATCGAACCCATATCGACGTGGGCCTGCACCCCCAAGTAATTGAAACTCCGAATCGAATCGAGGCTGTCGGGCTTGGCCGCCGTGTAGGTGGGATGCCAGTTCAAACCGAACATGACGCCTCGCCATTCGTCGTCGGATACGAAGCGGCCAGACCCCACCTGTCCTCCCAAGAAAAACGGAATCATGATGACTTTGGCAAAGTCCCAAGCGATTTCCCCACCTTCCTGCTTGAGGGGAGTCTGCATCTCCCCATCTTGTAAGTATCCGATATTAGTCGTGTTTTTCAATCGGTGGGCGAAAGCGATGGCGCCGATATCGATGCCCGTGCCGACGCGAAAAGCCCAAATCATGTCGCCTTCGGAAGGGTCCGGAATCGCCATTTGCATGAAGCCGACATGAAATCCCAAAGCACCTCCCCCACCCCCTGCCGGTGAGTCTCCTGTAAACCTCATCGTCTGTCCGTCGGGGTATTGCACCACGTAGGGGTGGTCCGAACGCGCCATCATTCCGAGGATTTGCAGTTGCAAGTCCAAGGTGAGAAGCGAACCGCCTCGTTGGGACCAATCCACCTTTTCGGCGGCTGGCTTTTGGCCCCAGTTCCACGCCCCCGCATCCGCCTTCGCGTTCGGAAGGATTTGTTGGATCTGATGCCATGGAATCGAAAGCGTGTTGCCGTCTTCGGTTCGAAAGGTCACGGTCTGCCCTCCGGCAAAACCGACAAGCTGCCCTTGCAGCACCGTTCCGTCCAACAGAATCACGCGATCCATGCTCTGAGGCGAAGCGACGGCCTCCATCGGTGGGCTGGGAACCTCGGCCGGGGATTTGGTCTGAGCCGGTGGAATCAACGGGTCCGCGGCGGCGACGGTTTTGGCTGAGACTTCGGCAAGTGATGATTGAATCTGGGCGGTTTGCTCCCCGGCAGCAGTTTGAACGACGAGCAACAAGGAAACGCCGAAAGCATCGTGAGCCTGAACGTCCACGCGCAGGACACACGCCGCTTGCACGCGGTCGCGCAGCGAATCGATTCCGCCGGGCTCGGCAAGAGCCTGGTTGAGGCGTGCAGGATCCACATCTCGGTATCCACGCTCATGAATCCGCTGTTTCAAGGCTTCGGCGGTGGCACGGAGCTGAGAATCCACCGTGTCGTTGCCGGTCATCGCCACCAACACCACGGCCTGCTGATGGGCTTCCGGCGAATCGCTTGCCGTGGCAAGGCCGGGCTGGGCGAATCCCATGGTGGACGACAACGTGCCACAGGCAATCGATACCAAAACCACAATCCTGGACCAGATGCGCTTCATCAGGGCTCCTTGGGCAACGACGGGTTGGGGCGCAGGTCTTCTGACCTAAGCTTGCTCTTTGGCGCCGTCAAGCTCGCTACGCCAACGCGAGCCCCCCATCCACGACGATCATTTGGCCGGTGATATAATCATTCTCGGCAAGGAATCGAACGGCACGGGCGATATCGCCAGGCTCCCCGAACCGTTGCAACGCAATGCGGTTGAGCAACCGGGCCTGTTTGGATGTGTCGTAGTGTTCTGGCAACAGCACGGCTCCCGGAGCCACCGCATTGACCCGAACGTCGGGGGCCATGGCAAGCGCCAGGCCTTTGACCGTATGAAAGAGAGCCGCCTTCGAGGTGGCGTAGGGAACATAATTTTTCCAAGGTTTGAGGGCACTTACACAAGCCATGGCAATCACCGATCCCCTTGCCGCAGCAAGAGCATCCGACAACGCAAGCGTCAATCGATAAGGAGCACCCGCATTCAGTGCCAGCGCGCGGTCCCAATGCTCCTGCGTGAGGTCTTTCGGTTCGACACGCTCGAAGTTGGCGGCGTTATGAACCAGCACCCCCAACCGCCCTTCCGTCGTCTCTTTCGTCCATTGCGCGAGCGCGTGGAGCTGCTCCGAGCACGTCAGGTCCGCTTTGAAACTCTTTGCATTTCGGCCAGTTAGACGAATTTCGTCGGCTACCTCCCGCGCCCCTTTGTCATGAGTTCGATAATGCACGAGCACGTGACAACCAGCGCGAGCGAGTTCCTTCGAAATCACGGCTCCCAACCGCGTACCGCCTCCCGTCACCAACGCCCAACGATCCTCGAGTTCTGCCTTTGGCATGAGGCTCGATCCTAGTCCGATGCCCCTTTTCTGCAACGAACCAATGCGGTTAGCTTGCCCGAAATGGGCTGGCACGATACCACAATCCAGACGTGAAACAGCGCCTCCCCCCATCGGTCTTTCGTCTGCTGTTCGCCGCTTTTGTCCCGTGGATGGCGGTAACGTCGAGCAAGCGGGTCCACGCTCAACCGACCTTATCGGGACATACGGTGGACTTCGCTTACGGCCCTGCCCAGGGAGCCGACGAAAACCATGCATGGACAGGGCGTGCCTATATCCACGCCTCGATGCTCCACCAGCCCGATCAACCATTTCCTTTGGTCGTTTTTCTTCACGGCATCAACAAACGACAAGTGCCACACCCCTTTATGGGAGCGCCGGGTATGCCCGATCTTCGCTTTTGTTGGGACAGGGCCCTTGCCGACCATCGTTTCTTTCCTTGCGTGATCGCAGCACCTTCGTCGACGTCCGCCTGCAAGCTGCCGCAAGCGCTTTGGGGCGATTTCGACCTCGATCACTTCTTGGCTTACACCCTTCGAGCCACCCGTGACCAAGTCCGAATCGACCTTTCGCGCGTGGTGGTCGTCGGCCATTCTGGCGCGGGCTGCAATCCGCGAGGCGGACTCGTCACCGCCATGCAATCCACGCTTCCGCTGGTCGGAGGATTGGTTGTCGACGTTTGCATGGACCGATTGGATGCACAACCGCTCGCTCGCGCGCGGTCCGACATGGACGTGGTGATCACCTACCAACGAAAATGGCGTCGAGATTTTTCCGAATTCTCGGCTCTATTTCAGGAACAAAGCCAAGGAGCACAAGGCTTGCGCCTGGTGCAAGAACTGCCCATCCTCTCAGCTCAACCGCATACGGACATTCTGCTGGAGTCACTTTTCACGTGGTTGCCGCGGTGGTTGCCGCCCACCGAAGTGCATTCCCCTGTCGCTGCCGATTCGAAAGAACGGTAATACGCGCCCCAACGCCGAATATCAGCTATGGGATCCATGCCATGCGCAGTCTGTCTCCCTCCTGGCAAGCCGTCGTTGGCGATGAGTTCGACAAGCCATACTTCAATAAGCTCGTGGCGTTCCTTCGTCAGGAGCGCTCCTGCAAAACCGTATTTCCCAGCGATGATGAGGTGTTCCGCGCGTTGGACCTGGTGCCCTACCACGACGTTCGTGTGTTGTTGCTCGGCCAGGACCCGTACCACAACGAAGGACAAGCCAATGGGTTGTGTTTTTCGGTGCGCCCTCCCACAAGGCCGCCACCTTCGCTGCGCAATATTTTTCGAGAGCTGGAAAGCGATCTCGGCATACCTGCTCCCAAGCATGGCGATCTGACCGCCTGGGCACACCAGGGCGTCTTGCTTCTCAACACGGTTCTGACGGTGGAAGCGCATAAGGCGGCTTCCCATGCGGGCAAGGGGTGGGAGCGTTTTACGGATGCGGTCATCGAAGCGTTGAACCGGCGAAATGTCCCGCTCGTATTTTGTTTTTGGGGTGCGCACGCAAGAAAAAAAGTCTGCCTTATCGATACGGCCCGCCACCCGGTCGTGCAAGCGGCTCATCCCTCTCCCCTATCCCAAAAGAAATTTTTGGGGTCTCGGCCATTTTCGACCATCAATGCGGCCCTTGTTTCCAAGGGACTGACTGCCGTGGACTGGCGCATTCCCTAGCTGGACGCCTCGACGACATGCGAATCAAAAGGCCCACCGAAGCGCTTCCAGGTCCAACGCAAAACCCGACATACCCCCCCTACATCGTCTGCGAACAAGGTACGAAACGCGCTTTTCGAAAAGCTCGTCCCAGGGCATGACACGACGACGCGCGCGACAGGAGTCCGAAAACGGATGGTCGATGGGCGGTATCCAAAGGGGGGAATGTGGATAGTGAAGGAAGCAAGCGCAATCGCCCTCAGCCTCTAAGGCATGGATATTATTATGGAAAAACAATCGCCGAAGATGCTTCACCGGCAAATCGATTAAATTCTTGACAGGTGGCGTTCTGGTCTGGCGTTCAGCCCATCGGGTGTTCAGCGGGGCGAGGATTTGGCGTAAGTGGTTGTTCTAACGGCAAGTTACCACATCTCGTGGTTTGTGCTTGAAGGGGCACAAGCGGTAGGGTATCACGGGGTTCTTCGGTCATCGGAGCCTGTACGCGAGTTTAGTGAAATGAGTGCGCGTGGGTGAGGGGCCAAAGGGATGTTCTGAACAGGCTAGCATTCTTATAGAAGTCGAAACCGATAAGGCGGGGAAAGAGTCGTCGTTCTTTTTTCTGTCTTGGGTGGTGGTTTGTGTTGCCACGCTGGGAGGCGAAAGCATGTCACATTCGGCCATGGTCGAACACGTTGGAGTTACGTCTACGCAGACCGGAAAGCGTGCTCGACGAGTGCGGGAATTCGGTTCTGAGCGCGGATTATCCTTCGAACGCCGCTTTTCTTGCTCCGACACTCCACCTTTGCAGTCCATTTCTTGGGAAGAGCGCTCTTCGAGCATCACCGATCCGGATGGAACCGTCGTTTTCCAGTTGGATAACGTGACCGTTCCTTCCTCTTGGTCCCAGCTTGCAACAGACATCGTCGTATCCAAATATTTCAGAAAATCTGGGCTTTATGGTCAAAAGGATCGAGGAGAAACGAGTGTTGCTCAGGTGGTCGAACGTTTGGCGCATACCATTCGAGAAGCGGGGGAACGATTCGGTTATTTTTCCACGGCATCGGATGCCGCCATATTTCAGGATGAATTGACCTATCTGCTCGTCAACCAATACGGCGCGTTCAACTCACCGGTTTGGTTCAATTGTGGGTTATGGCACCGTTATCAGATCGTCGGAAGCGGGGGCAATTACGCATGGGATCCTGGCACGGATAGCATCGTGGAAACGAACAACGCCTATGAGCGTCCCCAATGCTCGGCCTGCTTCATCCAGAGTGTCGACGATGACCTGATGAGCATCTACGAGCTGGTGAAAACCGAGGCGCGTTTGTTCAAGTATGGTTCCGGGACTGGGACGAATTTCAGCCCGATTCGAGCTCGTCAAGAGAAGCTATCCGGTGGCGGGACCAGTTCCGGATTGATGAGTTTCCTCGAGGTTTTCGACCGGGCGGCAGGCGCCACCAAGTCGGGTGGGACCACGCGTCGCGCGGCCAAAATGGTCACCCTTGACATGGATCACCCTGAAATCGTTGACTTTATCGACTGGAAGCTTCGAGAAGAGCGCAAGGCCAAAGCCCTCATCGCTCAAGGATACGAAGCGGATTTCAACGGGGAGGCATACCATACCGTCAGCGGACAAAACTCCAACAATTCCCTGCGCATCACCGACGACTTCATGCGAGCTTGCACCGTGGGCGGAGAATGGAAAACCATCGCCCGAACCACCGGCGCCGTGGTCGAACGTCTGAACGCCAAAGTACTCTGGAATAAGGTTGCCGAGGCAGCGTGGGCCTGCGCGGATCCAGGCGTACAATACGATACGACCATCAATCGGTGGCATACCTGCCCCAATAGCGGTCGAATCAACGCGTCGAATCCGTGTTCCGAATACATGTTCCTCGACGATTCCGCTTGTAATCTTGCGTCTATCAACCTCGTGAAGTTTCGGCGGCAAGACGGTTCCTTTGACGTTGCCGCTTATCGGCACGCCATCCGCGTGTTTTTTCTCGCACAAGACATCCTCGTCGATTTTTCTTCGTATCCCACGGAACGAATCGCGCGAAACTCCCATCGATATCGTCCCATTGGGTTGGGCTATGCCAATTTGGGCACCCTGCTCATGATCGAGGGGCTTCCCTACGACTCGGACCAGGCACGAGCGTTCGCGGCTGCCCTGACCGGCATCATGACGGGCGAAGCGTATGCGACATCGGCAGAGATTGCGCGAACCAAAGGCACCTTCGAAGCGTTTGCCATCAACCGGGAGCCGATGCTTCATGTGATGGGGATGCATCGGGATGCGGCGTATGGCATCCAGCGGGAGCACTGCCCGGAAGCTCTGTGGAAGGCAGCCTGCGACGTTTGGGATGAGGCGGTGGCGATGGGCGAGCAGGTTGGGTATCGCAATGCGCAAGCGACGGTTCTTGCGCCTACGGGCACCATTGGATTGCTCATGGATTGCGATACGACGGGCATCGAGCCGGACTTTGCCCTAGTCAAGTTCAAGAAGCTGGCAGGCAGAGGCTACTTCAAAATCGTCAACCAGGCGGTCCCAGGCGCGTTACGCAAGCTCGGCTATTCCGAGGCCCAAGTCCAGGACATCATCACTTATATATCTGGAACGGGGACTCTTACCGGCTCACCCCATATCAACCGAGCGAGCCTGCTGCAGCGGGGGCTCGACGAACAAGACCTTCGCAACATCGAAGGGAAGCTTTCTGGCGTTTTCGATATTTCGCAGGCGTTTGCCCCCTGGGTGCTCGGCGAAACAACCATGGCGCGGCTCAAGGCAACCGCTGCCGCGTCGAAACCAGGCTTTTCCCTGCTCGAACACCTCGGTTTTTCCCAAGAACAAATCGCACAAGCCAATGACGTCATCATTGGACGAATGACCATCGAAGGCGCGCCGCACATCGATCATTCTCACCTTCCGGTTTTCGATTGCGCCAATCGCTGCGGGCGCCATGGCCAACGGTTTTTATCCGCCTCTGCCCACCTGCACATGATGGCCGCCGTTCAACCCTTCCTTTCCGGAGCCATCTCCAAAACCGTCAACGTCCCCAACGAGGCAACCGTAGACGATATCAAAGAGTTGTATGAAGAAGGTTGGCGCATTGGCCTGAAGGCTGTCGCCATTTATCGCGATGGCTGCAAAGCCTCCCAACCCCTGTCCTCGGGCTCACCAACCACAACCAAAGAACATCAATCAACCGGCCCAGAGCCCGTCGCTTCCGACGATATCCACACGCCTGCCGTCCGCACTCCCGGTGTTCGCATTCGGTTGCCCAAAAAACGAACTGGTTTCACGCAAGAAGCGCAAGTCGGTGGACATAAGGTCTTTTTACGAACCGGAGAATACGCCGACGGCACCCTTGGTGAGATTTTCATCGATATGCATAAAGAAGGGGCCGCGTTTCGGTCCATCATGAACTGCTTATCCATGTCCGTGTCGATAGGCTTGCAATATGGGGTTCCTCTCGAAACCTACGTCGACCAATTCACGTTCACCCGTTTCGAGCCCCATGGTCCCGTCATTGGACACACGAACGTGAAGTTTGCCACTTCGATCGTGGATTATCTATTTCGGGTGCTGGGGATCGAATACTTGCATCGGTACGATCTTGCGCATGTTCCCCCGGCCGACGCCGCTGCCATTCAAGATCCCACGGAAACGAAAAACCAAGATCCCCTTACCTTGCCACCACCGGAACAGGGGGTCCTTCCTCTGGCTGCTCCCCTGCCCTTTCTATCCGCAGGAGTCGAACACCCCCAAGCTCAACACCTCAGTTCGATGATGGGGGATGCGCCGATTTGTTATGTCTGCGGTCATACCACCGTACGAAACGGTTCGTGCTACCGATGCTTGAACTGCGGACACTCCCTCGGCTGCTCCTGACACCCTTTCGCCGGGCGGCAAGCCTGTAACTATTTGTATTTATTACTTATTCCTCGCCGCGAACGCAGACTTGCCATCCCGAGAGTATCGATAAGCATGGGTTAGCGGTGCCACGGTCGTCGTCATCAGTTCCGCTTCCGTTCATCACGCCAAGCCGTTCGCCCGCCCCACCCTCCGCGCTCCACCCCTTCGGCCATGCCGCGGATTCATCGGTCGACGCCTTCTCGCTCAACCTCGTCGAGCAAAGCCAAAATCCGGGATTGCTCGTCGATGGCTTCGTCAAAAGCGAAACGCAATTCTGGAGCACGGCGAAGACCGAGTCGTGAGGAGATTCGTTTTCGAATTCTGTTTTGAGCCGATGCCACGCCACGCAAAGCGCGGCTTCGCTGCTCGGGGCTATCGAGATGGCCAAGCCCAAGGTAGACCCAAGCGATTTGTAGATCTCCGGAGATCTCTACCCGAAGGACACGAAGCCCTTCGAGTCGGGGGTCGGATACTTCTCGTGTCAACACCCGTGCGAGTTCCTCTCGAACGCGGTCAGCCACGCGGGCGCTTCGCCATCCTTCACCTGGCATCATCCTGCTCCTCGTCGATATCCCGCCACATTTCTTCTTCTGCTAACCGAAGTTGTTCAATTCCACCGCGAATTCCGGATCCTGCAAAACCAAAGGGAACGATCTCGGTGGCACGGTCCGCCAATACGGCGTTTCCCAGGGTCGATGCCATCATCGCTGCTTTTGCGAGGATTTCGTCGCATACGGCCGCTTCGTTGGATACGACTGCCATGGCCACGACGGCATGGGAGGGACGGTCGAGATGGCCTATTTCCGCAACGGATATTCGCAATCGGGCTTGAACACGATCTTTGAAGCTACGCACGACTTGACGACGGTCTTTGAGAGATCGAGCGCCAGGGATCTGAAGCACGAGGCGTTGTACACCTACGAACATGGCAATGATTCCAAGGGATTAGGGAACGGCGGGGCAGCAGCGGGCCGTTTGGGATTGTCAGAGCGTAGCCTGGACCTCGGCGACTTCAAAGCACTCGATGATGTCACCCACCTTGATGTCATTGTAGCTTTCAATGGAAAGGCCGCATTCGAAGCCTTTGTCGACTTCTCGCGCATCATCTTTGAATCGCTTCAAGCTGGCGAAGCGTCCTTCGAAAATCTGGACACTGTCGCGAATGACACGAAGCTTGGCGTTACGTCGAAGGAGGCCCTCTTGCACGAAACAGCCAGCCACGGTTCCGATTTTCGCAATATGAAAGATCTCTCGAACCTCGGCTTTTCCGAGCTGCCGTTCCTCGTACGACGGTCCCACCAGGCCAAGCATGGCGTTTTTGACATCGTCGATAGCGTTATAGATGACGCTATACAGGCGGATTTCAATACCTTCTAGTTCTGCCAGTTGCCCGGATTTGCCTGCCGGGCGCACGTTGAATCCGACGATGATGGCTTTGGATGCCACGGCGAGGTTGACATCGCCTTCGGTAATGCCGCCTACACCGGCATAAATGATGGCGACTCGGACTTTTTCGGTCGATAGGCCGGATAAGGCATCGGCAACCGCTTCGACAGATCCTTGTACGTCGGCTTTGACGATGATGCGAAGTTCGAGTTGATCGGCTTCGGCGATACGTTTGGTGAGGTCTTCGAGGGAGACTTTGGCGCCGGCAGGAATCAAGCTAGTGGATGCTTTCGTTTTTCGTTGTTGAGCCAGATCCTGAGCAATTTTCACGCCTTTAACGACATGGATGGGATCGCCAGCGCTTGGTACTTCGGACAATCCAAGGATCTCTACGGGCATCGAAGGGCCGGCGGATCGGACAGCGCGGCCCCGATCGTCGGTCATTGCCCTGACTTTTCCCCACGAGGTACCGGCAAGGATGACATCTCCGGTGTTGAGTGTTCCATCCATGATGACCACACGGGCGACAGGTCCTTTGCCTCGGTCCAACAACGCCTCGATGACGGTGCCAACGGCCGGTTTTTTGGGATTGGCGCGAAGCTCTAGCAATTCTGCTTGCAGCGCGGTCATTTCCAAAAGCGCATCCAATCCTTCTCTTGTTTTGGCCGACACATCGCAGAAGATGGTTTCTCCACCCCATTCTTCCGGCACAAGCCCCAAGTCCGACATTTCCCTACGAATTCGCTCAGGATTTGCCGATTCTTTATCGATTTTGTTCACGGCCACGATGATGGGAACTTGAGCTGACATGGCGTGGCTCAACGCCTCTTTGGTTTGAGGCATGACCCCATCATCCGCCGCGACAACCAAGATGACGATGTCCGTGACTTGGGCTCCCCGCAGACGCATTTGTGTGAATGCGGCGTGCCCAGGCGTGTCGAGGAATGTGATGAACCCGCGAGAGGTATTGACGCGGTACGCACCGATATGCTGCGTAATGCCTCCTGCCTCGGCCGCTACCAGATTCGTTTTTCGGATCTGATCGAGGAGTGAGGTTTTCCCGTGGTCAACGTGTCCCATGACGGTCACGATGGGCGGGCGCAACTCGAGATTGGCGGTATCCTCATCAGCCTCATCGCGCGCCAAATTCAGCGCTTCTTCCTCGCTTACCGCCACATCTTCGACCTCCCAGCCAAACTCACTCGCCACGAGTTTGGCCGTATCTGCATCAAGGGTCGAATTGATGTTCACCCCCGGCAACCCCATCGACATCAATTTCATGAGCACTTCGGTTGCTTTCAGGCTCATGCGAGCTGCCAAGGCTTGAAGCGATACCTGAGCCTCAATCTTGATGATTTTCTTATGCTCAGACATTTCTTTCGTAGCTACGGGTTTCTTGGACGGAACGGGCGCAGCCACCCCGCGCTTCCCACGTCCTGCTGCCCAAGTGCGACGATTCGCTGTCGTTCGGGTTTCGGTTTTGGTAGCTGGACTGGCCGCCCTTGGGTCGTATTCACGTCTTCGAACAGGGCTCGCAGGTGTCGTAGAAGGCCGAGGTTGGGGTGGTTGACGCATGGGCACTCCCGGACGCCCTTCCCAAACGTCGATGCCAGTTCGGTGTTGCTGCGTTCGCACCGGGGGCTGCGGGACTGGAGGTGCCACGCGTGTCGGCGATGCGGGCCTGACGGGGACACGCGTGGGGGCGTCCTGCGAAAGCTTCGTTGTCACTACAGGCTCCTCTCCCGCACTCTCATCTTCTCCCGCCAACTCACGATGACTCTCGCGTTCTTCCGATCGCTCGACAAAGGGTTCCTCCGACTCCTTAGAAACGCTCGGTACGATATCGGAACGTTCCTGGACCAATCCCACGTCTGGCACCTCCGAAGTGAGTGCCGAAACAGTATCTTGAACAGCCGCCGATATTTCTTCACGGGGCTCTACGGTCGTCTTTTCGGAAACCGCGGATTCAGGCGCGGCCTCAACGGTTTTACTGGGCTCCACCACCGCAGGCGCGGCTTCTTTGGACGCCTTGACAGGCTCGCCTACCAAAGGCTCCCCCGCCAACCACGCGGCCACCGCGATGTCCCTCGGTGTATCAAGAGTCAAGGGCGTCGGCTCCACAATATGCTCGACTACCGAAGGCCCCGGTTGGGCTACCGGTTCTTTGTCAGGAGCGACGACAGGAGCAACGGCTTCGGGCTCTTGCGACGCGGCCTCCGAAACATGCTCCCCTTGCTCCTTCTCCACGGCTTGCTTGGTCACTGTCGCAGGCAACTCCGTGATAACCGATGGCGCTGTGGCTGTCTCGAGCGGCTTGTCGAACGAAGGTTCCACGGATTCATCAACCGGCGTTTCCGCTGTTTTAACGGCAGACGATTCCACGACTTCTTCGATTACCGGTTCAGCCGACCCGTCCACCGTCGGGTCGACACCTGAACCGCTCGCGGTCTCGGCAACCGAATCGCTGACGGGTTCAACAGGCACTGCCGGTTTTTCAACGAGATCCGGTGCCTTTTCGGAAGCGGCATCGGTGGGGGGAGCGACAGCTTTTTCGGCGACTTTTCGCTTCCGCACCGGCGGATCAGGCCGCTTTTCCATTTCCACCACGGGAGCGGTACCCACTGGAGCAGCCGACGAAGAAGGCCGTGTTGGCGCACCCACTCGCCGTCGCCTGATGACCGTGTCACTCAGACGCTCTTGCACCACCTCGGGCGTTCGCTGCTGGCTTTCGATGTGGCGCCGAACGCGCTCGACCGCATCCGCATCGACTTTGCTCATACGGTTGCGCACATCGCTGAAACCCAGAGACTGTAGAACACCGACCAAGTGGTCCTGGTCCACGTTCAGGTCTCGCGCAACCTCGTACACCCGAACCTTGCTCATCGAACCTCCGAACAAGACCGCACACCGTCCGCGATACGACACATATCAGCAATTGCTCTCCCCAAAGAAGGAGAACGAATCCCGACGACACCGACTTCACTTCGTCCCAACGCGGCGCCCAATTGGCCTTTCGAACCCCAGGCCACGGCGCGGCCATCTGCGATTGCTCGCTTCAAGGCTGGGCCAGGGGCGTCGCTTGCATCACAGGCGAGGATGACTGTCTCAATCGTGTTTTTCCCGAGTTCATCATCCACGGCCTGCCTACCGAGCACGGCGTTACCAGATTGGATCGCCGAGCCCAGAAGACCTTTCAATCGTCTTTCCACCGCACCCGCGAGCATGTCGCGAAGCGCAATAGGCTCACACACCACGCGGGTGTGAAACGCTTTCGACAAACCTTTTCGTGCGGCACTATCCATACACTGCGGCGCGGGATGCACGTGCGCCCCACGCCCCATGGCATGATTTGCCAGATCAAAAGCCACGTGTCCTTCCGGTCCCAACACAATCCGAAGGAGATTCGGGGCAGCATCACGTTTACCGCAACCCACACACGTTCGCTCCGGCGCACGACGAGGCGCCCGGCAGTGACGATCCTGGGTTTGCGGAACGGCCATGGTGATTAGTGCTCCTGCTGCTTCGGGGGTTGCGACGCCGCATCTTCGGCAACACGCTTGGCTTCTTGCCGCGCATCATCAAGCACTTTTTGTTCGCTCTCCACGAAGTACTGCGCACCTTGCTTGATGAGCCGCGCTTTTTTGATCCCGAGACCCGTTCGAATGGCAAGCCGGTCAATATCTTCTCGAAGCACGTCTTCCACTGTCCGATACCCAGCCTCTTCAAGAAGAGTCACCGTCCGTTGCCCAACCCCACGGATGAACAACAGTCTTTCCCGATCCGTCAAGGGTTCGGTTCGTTGTGCGGCCGCGCGGATACGCTCCTGTCGGAGCCGTTCCATCGTCTCTTCCGCACTTTGCTTGATCAGCAGCGCCACGTCTTGTCCGCCCAAGCCGGGAATAGCGCCGAGTTCATCGGTCCCAGCTTCCGCCACCTCCTCCAGAGATCGGAAGCCCAATCGATACATCGATTTAGCAACGCTTTCCGAGACCTGATCGATTTGTTGGAGAGCCGTCATGGCTTCTTCTTCGATCTGCTTGAACTTGGCTTCGCTAATGATGTCCAATTTCCACTTCGTCAGTCCGGCCGCCAGACGAACGTTCTGACCTTTCTTTCCGATGGCTAACGATAGTTTTTCGTCGGGTACCACGAGTTCCATTCGCCCATCGGCTTCATCCACGATGACTTTCGTCACCTCGGCCGGTTGAATGGCCGCGATCACGAATCGCGCAGCATCCCGGTCATAAGGCACGATGTCGATCTTTTCCCCTCGCAATTCCTGCACGACCGCCTGCACCCGTGAGCCCTTCATGCCAACGCATGCACCTACCGGATCGACATCCGCATCTCGGGACGTCACCGCAATTTTCGAGCGAGACCCCGGTTCCCGTGCCACTCCCACAATTCGAACGATCCCCTCGTAGATTTCAGGAACCTCGGATTCAAAAAGCTTCTCCACCAGCTTTGGGTCAGATCGCGACAATACGATCTGAGAACCCTTGGCTTGCGGATCGATCTCTTTGACATAAGCGACAATACGGTCGCCGTGGCGATAGGTCTCACGAGGCGTCTGCTCTCGATACGGAAGCACCCCCTCGGTTCGACCGAGATCGACAATGATATTGTTTCCTTTTTCGAAGCGACGAACGATTCCGCGGATGAGTTCCCCTTTTCGGTCTTTGTACTCGTCATAAATAATGTCTCGCTCAGCATCGCGAACACGCTGCAGGAGTACCTGTTTGGCAGCTTGAGCCGCAATGCGACCGAAGGTGGCGCTCGCTTGCTTCAACTTCAATAAGTCACCGAATTGTTCATCTTGCCTTCGGGCCCGTTCCTCATCCTCCGAGCGCCAAAATACTTGAAATCCAAGCTCTTCGCCCACTTCCGCGACCAGATTGTATCGCTTGGCATCCTCCAACGACAACTCTCGCTCGGGCTCCGTCACCACTTCTACGACGGTCATGTATTGGTACAAATCGACTTGTCCCGTTTCCTCGTTGAACTTCGCTTCGAGTTCTCGCGCCGCACCGAATGCGCTCTGCGCCGCTTTGTGAATCGCGGCCTCGATCGACTCAATCAACACATGCTTTTCAATGCCTTTTTCTTTGGCAACTTGCTCTATCACCAACCCGAGATTGGGCTCTGAACCAGAAGCATAGGAAGGGGCTGCCATGATTCGTGCTCCGTCAATCTCGTCGTTCTTCACCAGAACGACGCTTCTTCTTCGAATTGCCCTTCTTTGGATGAGAAGGCAGCTCATAAACAAGGTTCGCGCGCTTGATGTCAGACAACGCCAAAACAACAGGATTCGGCAGTCCAACGTCTAGCAATACCGATTCACCGTCCACACCTGCAATCACACCTCGCAGCACCATGCCCATACCCTCCACCGGCATTCGCATGGTTACCTTCGCTGGCTTGCCCACGAATCGCGAAAAATGAGCAAGCGTTCGAAGCGGCCGCTCCACCCCAGGAGAAGAAACCTCCAGCGTATACGCATGAGCAAGCGGATCGGCTACATCCAACGCTGTCGAGATGTCCCGCGATACCTCTGCGCATTGCTCCAACGTCACCCCTCGCTCCACCGATTCAACAGGGGGCTCGATCGTGACGCGAAGGACCCACCCCCCCTTTTCCACACGAAAACTCAGGTCGAATAAATCCAAACCGTGCGCCTGAAGCACCGGACAAACCACGGCTTCGACCTCGCCAAGCAAGGCGGCCTCTTTGTTCTTTGTCCTGTCCTTCGATTCGACCAAGTTTCTCCTATCGGATTGCACCAATTGCCCGCTGGCTACCTCATACCGAAGTGGGCAAAGAAAGAACCGCGGGAGCGAAACAAAAAAAAGCGGACTCTCGTAGGGGAGCCCGCGACGGTCCACCCGGTAATTGCGGCCGGACGATAGCCTCAGGCCTTGCCTTGTGCAACTGGAACCTTCAGGAAGTGTCAAGTCATGGCGGGTTTCGCTTTGCACGACTTATAAAATAAGTCAATAAATACAATATATTACATAATTATCGAAGTCGTATCGCAGGCACTGCCAGCTCCACCTTCCCCCTTGGCGCCATGCTTTCATATACCGCTCCTCGACGGTCCGCTAACCCCAAACGCATACTGCCTGTCTCGAATACAAGCGCATAGGACGCTCGACCCATCGGCTCCTGCCGACCGTCCGGCACAACATACACAATTATCTCATCCGTAGTGTCTCCCCTGCGCTCGATCCCGGCTCGATGACAAACATGCGCCACCTGTCCGCTTCGATCATCCAACAAACAACGACGCAATCCTCGTTCGTCGGCCTCGGGAATCGTCGATGGCACGGCCGATAACAGCCGCGCCGCCGCAATTCGAACCATCACCGACGCATCCGAATTGAGGATTTGCCTTTCCACCGATCCATCCCCGCATCTTGCATTCGCTAACCGCAACGCCGCCAACGCATTCACACGGACATACGCTCGCGAATCACCAAGCGCCGCACAGAAAGGTTCCGACGAGCGAACCAGCCCCCGCCCCCAAAACAACCCCAAGGCCCCCACCGCATTGCTTGCCACCGCGGCATCTCGATGCGTAACCAATGCCTGCAATCGCGCTGCATCCTCACGAGCACCAATCTTGCCCAACGACCATGCAGCATTGGCTTGCACGGATGGATCCGCATCGCTCAACAACTGCCGAACCACGTCCACTCTCTCCGCATGCCCCCCCAAAGCCTCCGCCACCTTTCGACGATCGTCCACCCAAGGACTGCGTGCCAGACCCATCAAGGCTTCACCCGCTGACCGGGTTCGCATCCGTCCCAATCCCTCCACGAGAACGTCACGCAGCGGCGGCCGTACCCGATCCAATCCCTCCACTACCTCCGTCACCAAACGGTCATCAGTCGCTCGTTGCATCGCTCCCGACAACGCAATCCCTAACGCCAATCGATCCTGTTCCGATGCATGCATCAGCCTTCGATACAAGACACCTGCGGTTGCCGGAGCAGACACTCGCGACAAAGCATACGCCGCCGCAAACCGAATCGACGGCTCCGTGTCGTCGAGTGCCGTAAGCAATTCCGCATCCTGTCCCGCGGGACCAATCTCCCCCAACGCATCAATCGCCGCTCGTTTCAAACGCGGTTGCGTCGACACCGCAAACTCGGACAACGCCGTGACCGCACGGGGTGAACCCGTCTTTCCCAACAACCGAATCAACAGCTCTCGCTCACGAAGATCGAGCTTCGAATCCATCAACCTACTCAACAGCGGATCTACGAATCGTCCATCCCGATCCGATGGATTCAATAGTTGTTCCGCTACCAGCATGGCGGCTCTTCGCGTGTCCGGGGTTGCGCCATCGAGCATTTCCAACACGAAAGGAAGCGCTTTGACACTCCTCATTTTCGCCAATGCCGCTAGCCCCACGCGCTCCGATACCTTGCCTCGTTGCATCTCCCCTACGATCAACGGTATCTGCTCCTCCGATCCCAACTCGCCCAACACCAAAGCGCAACCCGATACCACGTTCGGATGCGATGATTGCTGCATCGTGGACACGAGCCGAGGAATCATGGAAGGACCACCACGCCCCAACGCTCGTCGAACCACAGACTCCTCCGATGTCGGCTCATCCTGCTCGAGAGCTTTCAACAATGCTTCGATCGCAACGTCTCCGCCTATCCTCCCCAACGCCTCGATCGCCGTTTCCCGAAGCATCAACGAACCACGCTCCTGAATAAGCGGCGCCAAAGCGCTTACCGCATCATTGGCACGAAGCCTGCCCAATGATTCGATAGCCTCGCGCCGCACCTCGTTGGCTTTGTCCCGCAGGGCAACAATGAGCGCACTGGAAGCTCGCTGATCACCAAGATCCCCAAGAACACGAACCGTCATTCGACGTACTTCGACCGCGTTGTCCTGCACCTTCCCAAGCAAAGGCACCACGGCACGATGGTCTCCAATTCTTCCCAACGCTTCGATCATCGCGGTCCGGACTTCGACGCTCGCGTCATCCAAGTGCCCGAGCAAGGCAGCCACGGCTTCGCGATCCCCAATCGTCCCAAGCGTCAATGCCGCCGCCACTCGAACCTCCGCATTCGAGTCTCCCAACACCCGAGACAAAGCTGCCAAGGCACGCGATGAAGGCGATACCCGCAGCACTTCGCAGGCCATGAGACGAAGTCGTACATCCCTTTCCCCCAACCAATCGATCACGCGTTCACCAGATCCTTGCACCCGCATCTCGACCGCAACACGCGAAGCAGCAAGCCGCACCTCCGCATCGGAATCATCAAGCGCCGTCAACACATGCGATACTGCAATGCTCTGAGGCAACTCGTGCAGTCTTTCCGCCGCCGCACGACGCTCCCCTTCGTCTTCCGACTGTAACCCTTGCGCGATTTCTTGTGGAACATTCGGCCAAATGAAGGCTAGGCCAGTAGAGGAGTACAGCGATAACGCGCCCATCAAGACGCCCAAGAACGCTCGTTTCACACGGTGAAGCCTACCATACCTTCACCCCTCGCACGCAAGCCCCCAACAAGCTCGTGCTGCACCCTGGAAGATAACGAACGCACCGTCACATTGGATGTACATTCACACGCATCGCCGACGACGCTCCATCCAACAACGACAAGCGCATGACCACCAACCTCATGGCTTCTACGCAGCGACGATTCTGCTCTTCGTCTCCCACCGTGATGCGAACGTAACTGTGCTCCGCATGATGAACAGCCAGCGAGCGGATCAATACACCCTCTGCAAACATCGCTTGTACAAGCGACTCCGGTTCGATACCCGTGTGATGGGTATCCACCAACACGAAGTTACCATCGGTCGTCAAAACCCTTAGCCCTGGCACCATGGCCAATTCGCGAGCGAGATAGTCCCGCCCACTGCGAAGTCGTCGCATGCGATCATCGAATTCCGCCATGTCATCCAACACCGCCGACGCCGCAGCAATCGTGACCCCATTGATGTTCCACGGCAGTTTCAATCGACCAATGAGCCGCGTCACGACCGGATGGGAAAACGCATACCCCAAACGGAATCCCGCCAACCCGAACGCCTTCGAAAGCGTTCGAAGCACAATGGCATTCGGATATTCCGTCAGTACATGAGACAAAGTCCGCGGATTATCCGCAAACTCATAATAAGCCTCGTCAATCACCGTGGGTAACCCGAGCCCAAGAATTCGACGCACCGATGCTTCATCGAGCCGCGCTCCCGTTGGATTGTTCGGCGCACATAGAAAAATAACTTTGGTTCGCTCCGTGATACTCGCAATGATCCCATGCACATCGAAAGCGTTATCATCGGTAATCGGCACCATCACCGGTACCCCTCCGACCGCGCGGGTTCGCGCTTCATACATGGAGAAAGTCGGGACACTCAACAGAACCTCTTCTCCCGGCGCGACGAAAGTACGAATGATCAAGTCAATCAACTCCGTCGACCCCGACCCCAAGGTGACGAAATCCTCCGCGAATCCTTCCCTCCCCGCCAAGCGCTCCCGCAGTCCGCGAGCGCCGGTTGGATAAACGTTACCATGGCGAGCTGCTTCCACCACCGCACGGATGACACGCTCACTCGGCTCATAAGGGCTCTCGTTGGACATCATCCGCGCTACCCCGTCGCGCGACGCCGCCACATCGAAGTGCTCCTCATTATAAGGTTGTACCGCCCGCACCCACGACGGAGCGAAATATTCCATGGCCTCGGGTGCTACCGGCGACGCGCTCGACCGGGGCTCATCACCCAAGCCATCACCAAAGACCCGAATCATCGCTTCCGCACGCTGCAAAGCCTGCGGCGTATCCACATCGATCCAGCGCGCATCGCCAATATCGCAAACCAGGAATTTGCCGCGCTGCGCCATCGCCCGAACTCCGTCCGATAACGAACAATCACCGGTGGCTTCTCGCACCCGCTCCAGTTCGCGAATGAAGTCCGGACCAATGCGAAACACCCCCGTGTCAATGCAGTCAATCTGCTCCAAGCTCTTGTCAATATCGACAATCCGCCCCCCCGACACCCTCACCTTCGTGGCGTCGTCAATATCGAAACACCGGTCCACATCGTAATCGACACCCAGCACGCAATGCCCCTCAGGCAAGGAAAATTGTCGAATACGACGCACCAACTCCGGCGAATACAGGTGATCCGCCATCGATAGGATGCATTCCCGATCCACGTATCGAGCGGCTTTTAGCAAGGACACACCGTTTTTGAGCTGATAGTCGTGGTTGCGAACGAAGCGCAGACGCAACACCAGGCTCGGCTCCGCCAGCAGTCGCTGCTCTATCTGCTCGCCCCGATACCCCGTGATGATGACCGCTTCGCGGATGCCCTCCATCTGCAAATTGCGAAGAACGCGAACGAGCAAAGGCACCCCGGCGACCGGCATGAGCGGCTTGGGAAACGCCTCTTCCGCTACAAGACGCGATCCCATACCCGCGGCAAGAATGATGGCCCTCGACGGTCCTCGCTGACCCATGTTCATTAACCTTTCCTAACCAAGCTCACAAGAATCTCGCGGCCTTTAGCACGCCGCTCGCCCAAGTGGGTAATCTTTTGCAACCAATTCCGCTTGTGTCTCAGCCGGTTACCATCCCTTTGTGTTGTCGGTACACCACACCCTGTTGCACGGAAATCACACCCTGGACTCCGCCTCTGTTCTCAACCAAGCTTTCTTATCGACGAAATTGTGAATGCATGTTCACAGTGTGGTGTAACCGCCAAACGTGCATCGCTTTGAAGCAACGAAAGTGCCAGCATCCACTGCTACCGTCGTTACACGCCCCCCGGTGCAAACCTACAACAGCCCAGCGCGCACCATCGCTTCCGCCCGAGACAAATCCCCCGCCGTATCTACCTCGATCCAACTCAGATCACCGACGTCCACCCCCCTCGCCTCCAAACCATGATCCACCAACCGACCGTAGACGTCCTCGTAATACAAATGGGTTTCCCCAGCCTCCACCGCCTGACGCAGACCGTGAAAGATCAACGACACCGCGACTTCATTGACACGCTCAATCCCGATGCTCTCTCCGTGACACGACGATGGCTCCAGCCCCTTGCCAAACGCCGCGATCGATGTCCCCCCCTGCTTTAGCCGAATCTTCATCTCCTCTTGCCCAAGTTCCACCGAACGGTCCATCGCCACGACCAACCCACTGTCCACCTCATCCAATCGTTCCAACACCTCTGCACGAAACAACAAATCCCCATCCAACTTGTAAAACGCTCGTCCAGCTACCGCTTGCTCACAGGCCAGCAATGACACCGCGTTTTGCGTCTCTCGATAGCGCGGGTTCAATTGATAAGACACGGGAACCGGCACGCCCTGCATTGCCTCACGCACCGCATCCTCCTTGAAACCGGTCGCCAACACGATTTGCTCCACGCCATGCGCCAGCAAGAGCCGAACGCTTCGCGCCAGCATCGACTCGCCGCCCACCTGCACCAGCGCTTTCGGCCGATGCAACGTCAACGGATGCAAACGCTCACCAATGCCCGCCACCAACACCACCGCTACCGGCGCACAACCGCGTTTCTGCGTCACGTCCCGTCACTCCATTTCTGATCCGGCATCCGCAATCCCATTTGCTCGAACGCCTGGCGTGACGCTCGACGTTGCGCGGGGCGCAAATAGAGATAGAAAATGCCATTGAGAATCAACAGACGGTACAACAAATACACGTCTGGCCTTCCCAACGCCACGAACATCGCGGTTCCGAACACCAACGAGCCAAATCCAAATAGGCTTCGCCAAACCCGCAGCACGCGAAGGTTTTGTTCTCGATATACGGCTGCTCGTTGCGGATCATACGCGGGAAATAGTGCGAACCTTGCACTCGTGTAGGGATCGAACCCGGCCACGTAACCCGCCTGGCTCTTGATGTAAAAAAAATACACTTGCCACGATAGCCGCTTCCAGAACGGCTGCCCCGAGGCTCCCTTTTCCCACCGCTCCCGCGCCGTCTCGTAATCCTCACCATCCCTGTAAGACGGATGGGCCAGATGTAAGTATACGTTTTTATAGTGATCATACATGCCCGTATGAAACGAACTCGTCACCACCGCAAAGATGCTAATTCCGACCACTGTGCCAGCCAGCCACGGGTCGTTGTCGTACAACCGCCACACCTGAACCAACGCCGCGGGAACCACCGACAGCATCACGATCGAATCCGCCACTCCATCGATCATCCTTCCGAATGCCGACGATGTTTTTCGCATGCGGGCCAGTTGCCCATCCGCACAATCGAGCACCGCGGACAAAAACACCAACGCCCCCGCCACCGGCAGGTGATACGGAAAACGCCATACAATACACACCCCTGCGCCGATCCCGGCCACGATCGACGCCAGAGTGATCAAGTCCGGTGAAATCGGTGTTCGAAACGTCAATAAGGCAACCAAGTACCCAAGCGGTCGATGCACGTACACATCGATCGGCTCTTCGACTTCCAAAGGCTTGAGCGACGCTTTGTAGCCATCGAGTATGCTCATGCTGGCGCGCGGCTTACACGTTTCGCGCCAGCACGCCAAGGGAGGAATGACAATCTCCATGCCGCAGGAACGAATCCACACCCAAAGTAAGACAGCCCTCCACAAACGGAACAACCAGGCGTAGGCTCCAGCCTCCGCTCGTCGGCGTCGCACCCACGAATACCAACGGCACCATATTTGCCACGAGCCGCCACCGACACGGATGAAAGACTCATCCTTGTACCAAATCGATCGAATCGCGTTGAGGTTACCGTGAAGAAACCTTCAGTCATTACACCCCCCAATGGCAAACTTGGCGTTCTCCTTCCAGGCCTTGGAGCCGTCGCCACAACGTTCGTGGCCGGATGCTTGCTCGCACGAAAAGGCCTCGCAAAACCCATAGGTTCGTTGACGCAACTGGGAACCATCCGCCTCGGAAAACGAACCGACAATCGAGTGCCCCTTCTCAAAGATTTCTTGCCCATCGCAACCTTGGACCAACTCGTTTTCGGTGGTTGGGACATCTTTCCCGACAACGCTTATGAATCCGCCCTCAACGCGCAAGTCCTCGAACGTCGACATATCGACCCCGTCAAAGAAGAACTTGAACAAGTCAAAGCCATGCCCGGCGTTTTCTATCCCGAATACGTCAAACGCCTGCATGGAACCCACATCAAACAAGGGAAAACCAAAGCGGATATGGTGGAACAACTCCGCGAGGACATTCGTTCATTCAAAAAAAATAACGGATGCGACCGTCTCGTTGCCATTTGGTGCGGAAGCACCGAGGTGCTCGTCGACCCTAGCCCCGCACACGCTTCCATCGAGGCCTTCGAAAAAGCTTTGCGAGAAAATGACCCCGCGATCTCCAATTCCATGATGTACGCGTGGGCCTGTCTCAAAGAACATGTCCCCTTCGCCAACGGTGCCCCCAACCTGACCGTCGATATCCCCGCCATGACACTACTCGCCCGAGATATGGCTGTCTCCATTGCGGGAAAAGACTTCAAAACCGGTCAAACCCTCATGAAAACCATCCTTGCCCCCGGACTCAAAGCCCGCATGCTCGGTCTCGATGGCTGGTTCTCCACCAATATTTTGGGCAATCGCGATGGAGAAGTCCTCGACGATCCAGGGTCATTTCATACCAAAGAGGTTTCGAAACTCGGAGTGCTCGACACGATTCTTCAGCCGTCGGTCTACCCAGAACTTTATGGCAACATTCACCACAAGGTTCGCATCGAGTACTACCCACCGCGCGGAGATTCGAAAGAAGGATGGGACAACCTCGATATCTTCGGATGGCTCGGTTATCCCATGCAGATCAAGGTCAACTTCTTGTGTCGAGATTCGATCCTCGCGGCACCCATCGTACTGGATCTAGCGTTGCTCATGGATCTCGGGCAACGTGCAGGCTTCACCGGCATTCAAGAATGGCTCAGCTTCTACTTCAAGAGCCCCATGACAGCCCCCGGCCTCTATCCCGAACATGATCTATTCATCCAAGCGAAAAAACTGAAAAACACCATGCGATGGATGATGGGAGAAGACCTCGTCACCCACCTCGGCAACGAATACTACGGCTGATCCCCTACGGTTCCTCCAAAGCCTCCTGAGGGACTTGCTTTCGAAAGCCTGCTCCCACACCGCGCCCCCTTCCTTTCCACCCTCCCCGACCTCCGCTTCGCATCAATACCTCTCGAAGCACCATCCGCTGTTCCGCTGTCATCTGCTTCGCCGCATCAATCAACGACTCATGCATCACATCATGAGCCCCCACGGTCTGATCGCGATACGCCCGGAATGCCTCTCGCGCTTTGGCTTCGTCGAAATCCTTGGCACAAACAGCCTCGATGGCTGCACGACGCGAACGGCTGGCGCTCATCATTGACCGATGAATCTCCTCGCGATGCTTCTCGCGCGCGTTTTCAACGATCTGCCTGGCAGCAGGATCCAAATCCTGCGAAGAACGAAGCAAAGCGATGGGACCGATGACCGAAGGCGGTGGAAGCGGTTTGTCAGAACGAAAGCTCCGCCCCACCAGCAGCCCACCAAGAAACAGATTTGCGGCCAATGACAATACCGCGATCACCGCCCAAGTCTTGGCATTGCGCATGTTCATGGTCCCTCGTTCCAATCATCTGCCAGATCACCCATGTCCAGAAGCACCTCCGCAACCACCATCTCCCCTGAAGACGATTCGTCCGACTCCGGCATCACAACACCAAACGTCACCCCAAGCATCGCTGCTGCCACCAAGGCCGCCACAGGCTGCCACGTCGGCCCAAACGGCCAAATACGCTCAACCCAACGCATCCAAGGCGACAATGGCACCTCCGATACCCTCGGCATCTGCGCCATGATCCGCCCTTTCAACGCGGGAGAAGGCGTAATGCTACCCGCCGACTCCAACCATCGATCGAGATGATTCGCTTCCTCCACCAAGCGCCGCGCGTCTTCACTGCTCTCCAACCACATGAGCGCCGCGTCTCGCTCGTCTTCGGGCCAGCGCTTCGGATTTGCACCGTAGGCTTCCACCAATTCCGCAAACCGATCGAGCTTGACCTGCTTTGTTTGAGCCCGTTCGCGCTTCATGACACAATCTCCCTCTTCGCCGTCTCGCCCTCAACCCCCATCAGTAGCTTGCGCAAAGTGCGACGCCCTCGCGCCAACAACGATTCGAGAGCATCTACCTCGACGCCTAGCACTTGCGCGGCTTCTCGATTGCTCAACCCCTGGTAATACACCAGCACAATCGCACTGCGTTGACGCTCGGCCAATTGCAACAACGCTCGCTGCACCGCGTCGTCTCGCTGTCGACTCTCCAGCAGCGTGACCACTCCTGGACGCAAGTCCGGCAACTCCATCACTTCGCCTTCTCTCCCACGCCGCAAACGAAGCCGATCGATACATAGATTGCGCGCCACATGATGTAACCACGTCGATAGCTTGGCCCTGGGTTCCCATCGATCGGCATGCTTCCAAAGCCGAAGAAAAGTCTCCTGCGCAACATCCTCCGCTTCCGCCATGTCCCCGAGCAACCGAAACGCAAAACCTACAATCAGCCGCAAATGGCGCTCCACCAATACTTCGCCCGCTATCCGGTCCCCAGCGGCTACCCGACGCACCAACTCCACATCTTCTGGCGCTTGCGTTGGGTAGTTCTTCTCGTGGGAATGAGGATCCATGCCTACAGTTCAGTAAGGAGCCAATCAACAGACCGTCCGACACAGCGCCCTCGGTGTCAACGCGCACGCCCCGGTCCTGCCATCGGTCGATGCGCCCCAAACTCCTCGAGACTCACTTCCCCATCCCCATTCTCATCCCATCGTTGAAACATCTCAGTATGCCAGCGGTCGAATTCCGCTTTCGTCACCTTTCCATCTCCATCCGTGTCCATCCTCGTCCAACGCCCAGTATGACGTCCAAATCCGGGCATTTTTGCTTCTCGATACGCTTTCATCTCATCCGCATCGATCACACCATCCTGATTCTTATCCATCTGTTGAAAACGTAAGGCATGACCAGCCTCCGCCTCCGCCTTGGTCACCTTGTCATCCCCATTGGTGTCCAACTGCCCAAATCGATCTCGTCCCCGCATCCTCGGTCCCATCCCATGTCCAAACCCTGCCCTGCCGTTGCCCTCTTGCCATATCTTGTCAATCGACAAGACTCCCGACCCTTCCGCCATCGTTTCAAACAACTCCTTATGCCCTTGCACATACTCCGATTTCGATATCTTGCCGTCCCCATCCTTATCCATTCGACGCATCATCGGCATCCCTCGCCTCATCCCTCGAGAAGAGCCCGGCATATCCTGCATGCGTCCCAAACACTCCGTCCCCTCCAAAAAACCGTCCCCATCACTGTCGAGGTTCTGAAACCTATTTTCGACTGCCCCTAGGAACTCAGCTTCCGTCACCTTCCCATCACCATTTTTATCGGCTTCCAGCGCAAGCCCATACACCCCTGGTCTGCCTGGAGCCTTGCGCAATTCCGGTTTCATTTCCGACCCCAACGGCTCCGCCGCCTGCGAAACGTTCTCGACATCCTGCGGCCCCCCGTTGCAAGCCAACATGACCAATCCCATCCCAAACCCCATCGCCCAACCAACCACTCGAATTCGATCCATCCTTGGCCTCTTTTCTCGTTGTCTTTGTAATACTGCCACCAAACCCGCCTTCGTAGCTTTCGGGCATGGCCGAGTGGCGCATCAAAGGATCGAACGAAACATCTCGCCCGATCCGTCGCTCCCCCTCCCCAAAATGTTCAGACTCACCGCCCGCATCACTCTTCCGCAACCTTATCGAAATCAGCCCCGCGCTTGACCATGGGCAGCACGCGATCTACGAACCCTACGCTCCGATCCGTCGGATCGAGCCAGTGTCCATGTCAAACGCTGATAACCTGTCGACGAGTAAGAAATGCCGACCCGCCATTTCCGGTCGTCATTCCGTGCTGTCGGCGAATGAAGCGGTTCGGAATCGACTATCCCGCCCTCATGTTCTATTCCCCACCGTCTCAATTCCGATTTCCGAAATGAAGGATCCACGTATCCATGGAATGGAACTTCAACCCAGTCGCTCTTGACCTCGGTTTCTTTCAAATCCGCTGGTACGGAGTCGCTTTCATGGCAGGCCTGCTCATCGGCGCCACGGAGATGTCACGGGCGCTGCAACGACGAGGCTTACCCAAAGACCATGCCAACTCCCTTACGCTGTGGGTACCCGTCGGAATGCTTCTGGGCGCCCATTTCGTTCACCTTTTATTTTATGAACCGCGTTCGTTCATCGATAACCCTCGTCGAATCTTCGAGGTTGGACTTGGACTCGCCAGTCATGGCGGCGGGCTCGGTGCCATCCTCGCCACGTACTTGTTTACTCGAAAACACAAACTCGACTTCCACCAATACCTCGATGTCGTGCTCACCGGAGCCGTGTTCGTGATTCCCGCGGTTCGAATCGGCAACTTCTTCAACTCCGAAATCTACGGCCGCGTCACCGACGTTCCATGGGGCGTTGTATTCGTTCGACGAGGATTCACCGAGCCGCGCCATCCATCACAATTGTATGAAGCCGCCATTGGCGTTGCCCTGCTGGCGCTTACCCTTTTCCTCGAGCACAAATATCGCAACCGTCTTCGAAACGGTGCCCTATTCTACCTGATTTTGACCCTGTATTTCATCACTCGATTCATCGTCGAATGGTTCAAGGAATACCAGGTTCTCGATCCTTCTTTCCCCTTCACGATGGGACAACTGCTTAGCGTTCCCTTCGTTCTATTCTTCGGCTACATGCTATTTTTCAGCAAAAACCATAACATTCGGAAACCTCCGGAATCCACTCCCGTTCCCGCAGCGCCTGCTCCGCCCACCGCTTCAGAAGCCTCTGAATCGACCGACTCGAACGAGCCTGACGACGACCCCACGTAACACTCAGGCGATGACGCCACTACACCCAAGGCGACCTAGCCTCGTGCCTTAGCACGAAACAGGAGCCATCGTTCGCGGTAGGGTGATTGGAAAACTCGCTGACACGAAGGTCAGCTTTCGTCAGAGATTTCCGAGGTCGGTTTCGCCTTTTGCGCCGGAAGTCGCGTCGGCCGCATCGTTGGAGGCGGCGGATCACCGCTGAGTTCGAGCAGAGCCGCAAGCCACAACTCTTCTTCAATGACGCTCATGTGCTCGGGTGTTCCGGGCTCATCCCATTTCTCGAGTTTGCTTTCGATCTCTTTGAGGCGCATGCGAACGTCGACAATATCGACCGAGTCTTTGTCGGCAAACCGATCCGTCAGCATAATCGCGTGGTCATCGACCACCTCGACGAAGCCGGGACCCACGGCACATACCACGGTTTGTTGTCCCTGACGGTACGACACAACACCCGTTCGAAGAGCAGCCAGCAGCGGCAAGTGACCAGGCAACACGCCGAACTGTCCTTGCACAGAAGGCGATGTAAACTCGTCCACATCCGCGTTGAGGGCCAAGCCCTCTGGCGTCACGACTTCAAGCCGGATCTTGCCTCCTGGTCGAGGCAATGCTTTGAGATTCGCCATCGTCTTACGCCTTCATTTTGGCAGCCTTCGCCAAGACTTCATCGATTCCACCACAGTACAAAAACGCCTGTTCGGGAATGTCATCATGCTTTCCGGAAACAATCTGCTCAAATCCGTCGATCGTATCCTTGAGAGAAACGAATCGCCCGGCAAAACCAGTAAATTGAGCCGCTACAAAGAAGGGCTGGCTCAGGAAGCGCTGAATCTTACGCGCTCGAGAGACCACCAGACGATCGTCCTCGGACAACTCATCCATGCCCAAGATGGCGATGATATCTTGCAAGTCTTTGTATTTTTGTAAGATTTGCTGCACATCCATGGCGACCCGGTAATGACGATCTCCCACCACGCGAGGGTCGAGCATCGTCGATGTGGAATCGAGCGGGTCAACGGCAGGGTAAATGCCAAGTTCCGCAATGCTTCGCGCAAGCACCGTCGTGGCATCGAGATGAGCAAAGGCCGTGGCTGGGGCCGGGTCCGTCAAGTCATCCGCGGGCACGTAAATCGCCTGCACAGAAGTGATGGACCCTTTGGTGGTCGAAGTAATCCGCTCCTGCAACTCCCCCATTTCCGTCGCGAGCGTGGGCTGATAACCCACCGCGCTGGGGATTCGGCCAAGCAAAGCGGATACTTCCGAACCGGCTTGCGTGAATCGGAAGATATTGTCGATGAACAATAGAACGTCTTGGCCCTCCACATCACGGAAGTACTCCGCCGCGGTCAGGGCAGATAAGGCGACACGCGCACGCGCCCCTGGAGGCTCATTCATCTGACCGTAAACCAACGCGGCTTTCGAAATGACCGAAGCACCAGACTCGAGCTTGGATTCGGTCATTTCCCAGAACAAATCGTTACCTTCACGGGTTCGCTCTCCCACACCCGCGAAGCAGGAAACACCACCATGGGCCTTCGCCACGTTGTTGATGAGTTCCATGATGAGCACTGTCTTGCCAACACCCGCACCCCCAAACAATCCGATCTTGCCGCCCTTGCGATACGGTGCGAGCAAATCGACCACTTTGATCCCCGTCTCGAAAATCTCGATCTTCGTCGATTGGTCGACGAACTTGGGAGGCTCACGGTGAATGGGCAAAAACGTCTGCGCATGGACCGGACCCGCTTCGTCTACCGGTCGACCCACGACATTGAGAATGCGCCCAAGACACTCCTTGCCCACGGGCATCATGATCGGCTTGCCCGTATCCGTCACCACCATGTTGCGGACCAAACCATCCGTGGAATCCATGGCGATCGTCCGCACCGTGGACTCCCCGAGATGCTGAGCCACTTCTAAAATCAAGTTGTCCTCAGCATCCGAGATGGATGGGTTGTTCATCTTGAGCGCATTGTAGATGGCCGGCAACTTACCCGGCGGAAACGCCACGTCAACAACCGGTCCAATGACCTGCAACACCTTGCCGACGTTCTGCGTGGTTTGTTCTTGAGCCATGAATCTCAGCCTCCAAACCCTTCCGTGCATGCGACCGGTTTTCCGGCCGTGTCTCAAATGCTTCGCGGACTATCTCCTGCCGGACATAGCCCACAGGGGTGCCGCACAACGCGACGCGGCGTTGCGCCTCTAACACGGAGACGACGGGTTGCCAACCGATCACGAATCCCATGGTTGCTGATACCCTCGCGGGCAATATAATATAACCTATTGAAATAACATGTTATTTTGATTATCAGATCATACGCCCCCGTTTCGTCGAAAGTAATTTCTAGGTTTACTATTCCAATCGAACACCAAGCACGGTGGACGCACAAGCGGCAAACGCATTCGCATGCCCTCCCATCCACGCCCCAACCAACTCTACGGTCGTCCCACCAGCAAGATCATGCACTTCCTCGCCAATCAACATCCCTACATCCGACTCCGAGGTCATGCTCAAATATGCCTTCGGACGGAAATGCGTCGCGTTGAATTGATTCAGATCCACCAACACCTCCGCCCACTTTTGCCTTGGAATCGGAACATCAATGGCGCTGGTGGCCAAAAGTCGTGCGCCCGCCACCTTGAACTCAACATGAATGCTGGGAACACCCGGCGCTTGAAACGTCACCCCGATCCCCTCATCCCCTTGTTCGTACTTCCACCCCAAGGCTTGTAACGCCTCTTTCACGACATCCAACGAAATCGAACACTGCTCACTCATGATTGCTCCCTTGTCATCGAGGTGTGCCTAGCCCGCCATGTCTTCTCACCGCAAAACATGCAAACGCTTTCGTCGCGCTCGCAGCACACCGTCGACTTGCGCGATAAGCCATGCTCGATCATCCACCGGCCGCTTCGAGGCGTCTTGCTCCTTGGACCGCACCATATCTGCAGTGACTTTGGAAAGACGCTCCGATGCCGTATCATCCGTATCCATCAATCGCTTTCGCTCCGCCCGCGCACGCTGCGCAAGCTGCTCCACCTGTTGCGCTCCATCGGCCGGCAGCCGATCCAAAATCTCGAGGGTCATATCGAGATGCAACAGCTCTTCTTCTCGTGACGTGCTCACAAGAAATAGATTGAAGTGAGCTACCGCACGGTCGATGGGCAAGTCGGGATGCTCAGGATACAAGTCACACAACTTGTCGATCACACCAAGGTCCTTCTCGAAAAATTGCTTCGCAGCGACCAAATTCCCCACCGCCCGGTTCATACGCCCCGCGCCATTGTAGCAACTGGACAGATTGCGCTGCTGCTCGATGCTCTTCGGCGATGCTTCCGCCTCAGCACCCACCAAGGAAGCCAGACGTTCGTAAGCCGAGGCCGCGATCCCGAAATCACGTAGTTTTTCACTCACGGTAGCTTGCTCGACCAATGCCTCCATCAGCATCGCCCGCGACCGCTCTTCGGTCGGATCACGTTGGTGATACGCATCGATCACGGCAACCACCTGGCTCAAATACACACGCGCGGGATCGGAATCCCCAGCGCGTAACGACGTCGAGGCTAGTCGTCCGCAAAGACTGGCAAGTTGAAAGACAGAATCGAAATCGTCAGGCGACCCCTCCACACGCTCCGATGCCTGCCTCAACCACGCCTGCTCCAGTTGCCCACGATCCCACCGATGCTCCGTCGGTAAAGCTTCACATAAATACGCCTTGTCCGGTAACGATAGGTGAAGATCAGATCCACAATGTTCACACGCAAACGGTCGCATCGCTCGTCTGTATCGACGGCGTGCGCGATGGTCAATGAGAACCGATTCAACCCCCGCAATTGTCGACTTTCAGCCCATTTCTTGGCCGTCCCCCTCCTGCTTGGGCATGCTGCCGTTTTGGAGACCCTAACCCATGGCGAATCGCACCTCATACGCTGGCCCCGAACGCCGCATCCACAAAGTCTATGTCACCCGAAATACCGAATACCACGTGCGCGAAGGCATGTGCGTGGCCGTCAAGTCACGTCAAGACTCAGCGCTAACCACGGACCACAGCGCCGTAAAAATGAAGCTGGAAGGCCATGTCAAACTCGGCACCCTTCTGCCTGTGGCCGGTCCCCCCAAAATCGGCTTTCGCATGTATTTCGCGAAAGGAGAGGACGACGTTCTCACAAGCCCCGTCATCGCCATCCTTCGGCCTGCAAAAAAAACCGTCGATCAATATCCCAAAGACTAAATCCCCATCCCTTCACAACAACCGCACGGTGCATCCAAACCCAACGTCGTGATGCACCTTCGCTTCCGTAAGCTTTCGTGAGTCCGCACTCACCTTCACCGCCACTCGCACCGAACCGGCCAGAGCCCGACGAGCCGCGTCCGCCACAAGCCCTGCCCAACCCTTTCCCAATCGCGACATGACCGCCGACTTCACCAGCGCCGTACACGCAATATCCCCGGACATGCTCATCGTGATCTGCGCATGATCTCCCTTTCGATCAATCAGACCTCCTCCCTGCAACATAAACGCCCCCGCCACCAAACGACTCTTCTCCAATACCACCTGTCTCCGTTCAGCCGTCATCCGAAAGCTCGTTTCAAAAACCGTCGTGTCCCCAAATACGATTCCATCGAGTTCCCGCGGATGAGGAGGGACATATCCACGAAGCCTTATTTCTGCAACCCCTTGAATTTCATCAGAAAAGCCATGTTTCCCGAGCCACAACTCCGCGCTTCCCTCCACCCATACATCCGCCCCCATCGGCAACTCTACTCCCAACGAAAGCGAAATCTTCCTGAGCGCCGTCTGACGCAACACCACCTTCGCCCCGCCAGTCGAACGATCGATATCCATTCGCAACAACGCTCGGGAAGGATCGACGTGCCCAAACCCCAGTGTGATGGTTTTCGGAACGGTTTCCCAGACCACACCCACGGGTCCGACCGAAATCCCCATCACATTCGTTTCCCCTGATGTGAGATGGGCTCCCCCCGACGCCGGCACGATCCGCCCCTTGTCCATGGTCAGCCAGGGCAACGCGGAAGGTGACTCGCTCCATACGACTTTCACATCATCCGCCACGACGGGAAAGGATAACAATGGCGCGTATCGTTGCGCCCATTGACCCCCGTCGATCAACAAGTCCACCGCTGACCCTTGCAACGAAAGCGATAGACCTCGGGCTTCCACACGCGACGGCGAGAGCCCGCGCCAATCGATGGTCGCACGCTCCACCGTCGCCGTGAGTCCAGGAACCCCGTCGAGGCTAAGCCTCACGTCACGCAATCGAACCCATCCGAACCCGAGATCGCAATGCTCCGGTTCGACCCCAACGCCAAAAGCTTTCGCTTTTGAAACCACAATGGACCGAATCAGAGGCTCGGAACCCCAATAGACGGCTGCAGCGCCAAGAATGACCAGAATGGGAAGAACCAACGCGATGAGCATTCGCGTTTTTTTGTTCACCATATTGGGTCTCCAGTTTTCATGGCCGCACGGATGTCACGTAGAAAAAATCACGAGCCATCGGGGAACGCACATAATCCCCCGGGGAGAAACTGAATCCCGGACATAAAGGCGCCACTGCTTCCAGCCCTCGCGCGCCTTCGGCAAAAAACACGAAGCGAGGAAACACATGATTGACATCGAGCTGCGCCACGTCATGCGCACCCGCAGCTTTCAGACCATCCGCAAGCGAACGGGCGGTCAGTGAATCCCCCATCCCGAAATACAACACGTTTCCATCCTTACTCACACCCAACGCAGACCGTCGAATGACCGTTCCCCCATCGACTACCGCACCCCACGACGTATTGTATCGGTTCTCCAATTCGGGATGACGCTGCCCATTTTCGACAAGACACCGAGGAGTTTGACGATATGCGGTCATGCGATCCGTCTCGGCCTCTAGGTCCGGCCACGAACGAATCCGAATCGTGCCGTCTCGATAAAGTCCCACGGTGCATGCATCAGCACGAGGCTCACCGATTCGATGCCCATCCACCATCATGGCATATCCCCCGTGGATAGTCTGAAAACCGCCATTGAATGCCGCGATGAGAGAAGGCCGCTGCGCTTCGGGAACGATCCCTGTTCGCAGCGACTCGGGAAACGTCGTACTTCTCGGCTCCAAAGTGCCCGCCACCGCATGAATTCGGACCTTGCTCACATCCATCGCAACCAGCGCCAGAACGGTATAGGGGCGCTCATGGTCGGGATGAACCATCGTTTTGAACATCACGGATTGTCCTCCGACACTCGCCCGACCATCGACCGGTACCCACACGCCATCCCCTGAAGCCGCAACGACACGAAACGGCGGTTCGAAGTTTTTTGGCGGAAAGCAAGGAGGCGAAGATTCGGCAGCCGCTGGCACAGGACTCGCCGAAGCTACCGGCACCCAATCGCCTGGGACTTCCCAATACGTATGCGGCGCATCCTTACCGTGTCGCCACCGATTCACGCGATCTTGCCAGCCGTACGCTACATCCTCTGCCCATGCCACGGGCGCTGGACCCACCACAGCCCGAACACCGTCGGCCAACCACGGGCCCAACCATGGCACGCGGTGAATCGCTATCCACAGCAATATCGTCATCGCGACCAAAGTCGCTCCCACCATGCCGAACGTACGCCACGATAGCCGACGGCGACAAAACGTTTTGGACGATACGATCTGACGGTCACTCACAACTACGCAAGCCTACTGCGCACAACCCCCGACGTCGAGACAACCCCACGCCGTCACGCCAAATCGTTTTTTTTCGGTGCGATGGGACGAACAAGAACCACCGCCGCCTCTTGCGCGTCCATGAGCATCTCACAGCCCTGCACCACGAGTTGAACCCCTCGATGCTCCAGATCGGAACGCCGAACCTCCACCTCCACGTTGGGAAGAAAACCTGCATCCACTAAGCGTTTTCGAAGCAATCGGGGCGCTTTGAGACGAACCACCAGCCCCACATGCCCCGCCCCTAATTCGCTCAACGGAAGCAAATCATCTTCCTCCTTTCCCCCAGCTTCACAACGGCGGGAACCTTCCGGCCCCGCGTTGGCACAACCCAGCCCCTCCCCCACGTCCGTGGCACCCTCCTTGCGCGTGCAACATGCCTTGTAGGCCTGCAAAAAACCAACTCCCACCCGAGGACAAGAACATACAAACTGGTAGAAAGTCGAAAGCGCCTCGAGAGTCTCGGAAGAAAGATGATGCTCGAGCGCACACGCATCCCGCTCCGCTCCCGTCTCCGAAACCTGCAACACATCACGTAAAAAAGAGACTAAAAACTCGTGTCGACGTAAAATCCGATGCGCCAAATCCAAACCCAAGTCCGTCAGCTCCACGAACTCATGCGCCTGATGATTCACAAATCCGTCGCGCGAAAGCCGGTGCAACGCGTTGGATACACTCGCGTTCGACACCCCTTTTTTGGCAGCAATGTCACGAACCCGCGCGACTCGCTTCTCCTGCTGAAGTTGAAGTATAATCTCGAGATAATCTTCGAGACTTTCGGATAGCTCGCCTACTCGGGCTTGCTGTTCTGTGACAGATTTGGAAACGGTAGGCATTGCTAACAAGTATAGGCCAGGCAAATGTAAGTCAAGGGAAATACTAGTACTTCTCGCAGCACGGCCGATTGCGTCGATCATGAAACCCTTCAACCGCTCCTCCCATCGACCCTCACCCCTTGTCAATGCCACAGACCCGGCCGTGTGGTGCCTATTTCTCACCACCCTGTACGTATCCCTGACCGCAACATCGTTCGCCCGCCTCTACCATCACAATGTCATCGATGACGCCTATATCTCGTTCCAATACGCCCGCAACCTCGTGCTAGGCCAGGGATTGGTGTTCAACCCAGGACAGTACGTGGAAGGTTATACCAACTTTCTATGGGTCGTGGTGCTAGCCCCCTTCTACGCCCTGTCGCAAAGCCTCGGAACCGACTTCGTTCGCATGGCCATCGGCATTTCCGTTGCCCTTTCCATGCTCAACCTTGCGCTCCTTTTCGCCATCGCTCGGCATCTTTTCCCTCGCGATTGGTTCGCTACCTCCGTCACCATTGTACTTTGCGGCGTGGACAATGCCTACCTCGGGTATGCCATCAGCGGTCTCGAAAACCACCTGCTGATCTTTCTTTCCCTCACTTGCCTGTGGGCATGGCTCCGCACCCATAAGCTCCGTGGACTTTGGGTAGGCCTTTTGCTTGCCATGACCTGCATGACTCGCCCCGATGCAGGATTGTTCGTATTCGCCTTCGTTTTGGCCACTATCCCATCCCTGCTTTGGAAAAAACCCTCGCCACCCCAGATACCGCAACCCGCTACCTTGGCCCAAATCGGATTGGCCCTTGGCACCTTCATCATCGTTTTCGGACTCTACTTCGGATGGCGAGTTCACTATTATGATTCTTGGCTTCCCAACACCTATTATTTAAAAATAGGCAATGAAATCAATGCGATAGAAAGAGGCTGGCACTACCTCCGCACGTTCGCCGAAGACCGATTCTATATCCCTGCCCTCGCCCTGCTCGCCTTGCCCTGGCTCCGTCATACCGTCGTGCGATGGCTACTTTTTTGGCTTCTCCTTCATGCCGCTTATGTCGTGTACGTGGGCGGCGACTTCTACAGCGGCCATCGATTCCTTCTGGTGCTCCTTCCCGCCATCGCCCTTTTGATCGGAGGGCTCATTCACCATGGACGAAAACGCATCTCCTCCACACCACTCGCCCACTGGTTCATGGCACATCCCCCCTGGATGGCATTCATCATCGGCATCACCCACGGCACCGTTGCCTTAGGTTTTTGCCTGCTCAGCGCCCGCGGCTTCGAACGAGGCCCTTACACCCACGAAATCTCTCTATACGGCGAGCAAGTCCACAATAACATCAAATTTTCCAAGTGGTTGGGCTCTTATTCCCACGCCGGGGAAAGCATCGTGGCAGGAGATATCGGTGCCACGGGCTTTTTCACCAATCTGATCGTCCACGACGTCTACGGAGTGATCGACCCCGCGATTGCTCGCATGAAAGTAAATAATTTCGGCCAAGGAAAAGCAGGCCATGAGAAACGCGGCTCGCGCGATTACCTGCTTTCCCACCACCCCACCTATGTGAAATGGGGCTATGTCCCAGGTGATCTCCGTCCCTATGGCTATTATGTCTTCACCGATTTCCCGCCGGGATTTCAACAGCCTGGGCTGTGGGTTCGCGAGGATCTCGGTGAAGGTTCCTTGCTCCACGACCCCAACACACGCCTGGACTTACACAATCTCAGCGGATGGAGACAATCCGGAAACGCCTTTGAAAACGCCCCAACCTTGCGACCCGTCGCCGGACAAGAGCACGTCTTTGGACATTCAGGCCCCTACCTGAACTCGTTTACCGAATCGCTGGGCGACCGAGCCACCGGAACCATCACCTCTCCACCCTTCGAGCTTCAAGGAGACTTGTTGCTCCTTTGGGTAGGCGGAGGAAGAGACCCACAACGCCTTCGCGTATCGTTGATCGTCGAAGGTACCCGTGTGGCATCCGCCACCGGACACAACCATGAAGTCCTGGGGCGTAGAGCCTGGAACATCACTTCTTTCAAAGGAAAAACCGCGATTCTCGAGGTGGTCGACGATAGCCCGGACGTTTGGGGACACATCATGGTAGGCGGAATTCGCCAATGGCTCAAAGCAAAGCCATGAAACGTGAGCCCGTCGCGCGTGAGCCAGCAGGCTTAACCACTATCTTCCGGATCCAAAGTAGGTAACGACCAATCCTTTTCGAACCTCCGGTACTCATGCTCCGGAAGTTGCACCAATACGGGTCGTCGTTCCAAATCCAGCCAAGGTAGAATCCTTTGGAGGCTCTCCCGCGACATCGCTACACAACCTTGGGTCGGGCTCTCGGGCTTCGCCCAAACATGCAAAAACACACAAGAACCCGCCCCCCGAAGCACCGGGGAGGTGTTGTGCATCACGAATAGCATCATTTCGAATACCGTCTCGCGTCGGGCAACGCCCACGGAGACGGGCAAAAGCATCGCCTCGGTGGAAATGAACGTATTGTACGCGATGGACCTTGGGTTATCCATGCACCGAGAACGGTTTGCCGACTGTTGAAACGGCCACGTCGTGCCGGGAGGCAATTCTTTGGCGAACCCTCGTGCTTCGCCGAGGTCGAAAATGCCCGCGGGGGAACGATGATCCCCCTCGCCCTTGACCGGCCCACCTTTTTGCTCCGGGTGAAGCCCCCTTCCCCATCCAAGCCCGTATCGCCCAAGGGAAACGGCAACAGCACCCGCATCCGCACGATTCCACGCCCTCGTATAGTCCTGACGCTCGAACCGTCGCAATTGCCCATGATAGCTTTTCCACGAGGGGCTCGTCACGACAATCGCCTGCAGCGCATCGTCTGGAACGCCTTGGTGTGACCATCTGGGCAAGGGAGCTACCTGATGCTGGAAAACCACGGGCAGTTCGGCAGAAGCCCCGGAGGCTATCAAGCGGGGGGTGTTTTTGGTTTCAGGTGGCGCATGAGGCTCATGAGAACAAGACACGAGCCCCAAACCAGACAAAAAGATCCCCATCGCCACATAAAGGGTCCCACAGCGAACGAGATGAGGAGAGAGTAATTGCAATCCAACCTTGGGAATCACGTTAAGCAGAAAAGGTCAAGTTCGACGAGACCTTCCATGAGATACCGTGGAGCGAATCGCTTGAACGGCTTGAATGAAAGCCTGACGAACCTGTTCGGCCAGAAGTCGTTCCACCGGTGCTTGGACCTGGTGCCCACCCAGCGAGACGATGACTTGCACCGTGGAACCGGAGGCATGGGTCGACCATCGTCCTCCTTGTTCATCCAGCCAGAAAATCGCTTCTTCGAAGGTCATGGCTCCCTCACATTCCAAACCGACTGCAAAGCCGGCTCAGAATGTGGGAAGCAACAGGAAGGGTGCGGATATTGTTCCCGGGCCGACGACGATTTCACAAAACGCTTCCCGAGCCTTCAGCCCCCCGTGACCTGAATTTGCCTGGGCTTAACGGACTCACGTTTGGGAAGGTGGACCGTAAGCACACCAAGCTCTAGTTTTGCCGAAATCCTGTCTCCATCAATGGTTTCGGGCAGCGAAAAAGAGCGAGTGTACATGCAAGGCTCCGTTTCGCAATTGAGCAGCCCTTTCGGCATTTCAAAGGTCTTTTTCCCTTCCAGGACGAGAACTCCCTTGTCGACTCGAACCTGCAGGTCTTCTTTCGTCACCCCTGGCATGTCAGCCACCAGGAGAATCTCGTTTTGGTTCTCGAAAATGTCGACCGGAGGCGTTTCCAATCTCTCCGAACGCGTGACTTCCGGTTGTGTTTCTTGCCGTTTCGTCAAGTTGCTTTCCGTTGTCATGGCAATCACTCCTTTCTAAACCCTTCTACTCATTCGGTTGTCACGGCGATTTGCCTGGGTTGGGCCTCCTCCACCTTGGCAAGATGCACGGTCAACACGCCGTTTTTGACCGATGCCTTGACCTTCTCGAGGTCGACACGCGACGGAAAGGAGAAAGATCGTGAAAACCGAAGGGGCTGTCTCTCTCTACGATGGGTCGTATATCCCTCGGGCGCTTCGCTTTCTCGGGCACCGGATAGGGTAAGCACATCTTGGTGAACGGTGACTTTGATATCCTTTTCCGACAAGCCGGGCACCTCGGCGCGAAGGATGTATTCGTTGCCCTCATCCACTAAATTGGTGCATGGAAAGCCACGGGATGCGCGCAGGTCGAGCCCAAGCGCCGGTCCCGAAAACGTCCGGTCCATTTGGCGTCGAACCCCTTCCATCCATGCAAGAGTCTGATCGAAATCGTTCCATACGTCACTCCATCGACGCAACATGATGCACCTCCATGATTGGGGAAACGGGCTGACCGGCAATCGTGCTACCCGCGACGATGCTTCGGTGAATGCCCCTTGGATAACCAATCGGTGATTGACAAGGTATGCACAAGAAAACTGGTGTCAATGGTTGTTGCGCACGTTCCTTGCAGCGGCTCGTGGAGGAGGACAAAAGGAGCAACGCCCGGGACGAGGGGGGCTATGCGTCTACCGGGCGTTGAGAAGATGGGACAACGTCAGGGACAAGGCTTGTCGCGTCCGACGCTGCACCCGAAATAGTAAGCATGAATGGTGCCAAACTGAATCCATAGAGAAGTCAAGCAGTTCGAACAGACTCCGTTTTGTAGGATTGCAGCGCTGCAAGGAAAAGGTTTCGTTGTCGCGAAAACAGTGGCGCTCCCGTTACCCGAAGTATCCCCGACCGCCATCAAATGACATCAAAGGGGTACTTTCCCGCGGCAAGAGCCTGTGCCGCGATATTCATGTCGTCGGTATCCCGGTTTTTGTTCATTCCCACAAGGTTGTGCGTGAGACGACGTTCGGCATCTTGGGAGAATGCGTGGGTCAGCGAGAGGGCGAGAGCCGCTCCTTGCTCACCAAACCGTTCGATATCACGTGTGGTTCGGTACAAACAGGCGGCAAGGGCATAAAGATCGATGGCCATATTGGCCAATCGTCGCTGAAGAAGCTGCCGTTCTTTGAGTTCTTTTCCGTGGGAACGAATGGTTTGTTCGACGAGTTTGGCGAGTTCGGCGGAGAAGGAATCGAATTTTTCGGCTTCGTGAGCGAGCAGCGGGTGTACGCGTCCCAATCGTTTCCGGCCGAAAGAAGAGCGGACTTTTTGCACCGCGAAGGTACTCAACAAGCCGAATCCTTTGATGGGCTGACGAATGGCATGATTCACCTCGCTCATGGCACGGGCTGGCGCTTGCATGCCGCTCTGGGCGATATACAGCCGAAGAATTTCGTTGGTTCCTTCGAAGATCGAGTTTACCCGCGCATCCCGAAGCATCCTTTCGAAAGGAAGAGAAGCCATATATCCAGCTCCTCCGGCCACTTGCAGCGCTTCGCTGGCTATTCGCCACAGGGTTTCGGAGCCGAATATCTTACAAATGGCGCTTTCGAGGGAATAGTCCGAGACGTGCGCATCCACGAGCCCAGCGGTCAGGTATGTCATTGACTCCAACGCCCAGGTCTCTCCCATCATCCACGCGATTTTTTCTTTGATGAGTTCAAACTCGGCGATGCGCCGCCCGAACGCATGTCGTTCCTGCGCTCGTTCACTGGTCAATCGGATGAGTCTTTTGCAGCTTCCCAGACATCCAGAAGCCAGAGAAAGCCGTCCTGCATTGAGCACTTCCATCGCGACTTTGAAACCGCGCCCCACGTTTCCTAGCACGTTGCTCGCCCGCACCGATACGTCATCGAGGATGATGTCGGTGGTCGAAGCGCCACGGATCCCCAGTTTTTTTTCTTGGCGACCACATAGAATTCCGGCGGTTTTATCGACAATGAAAGGAGTGATTTGGGGGCGATGGCCTGGGGTCCCCCTGTCCGTGCGCGCAAATACTGTAAATACATCGGCAAAACCACCGTTGGTCACCCACGATTTCACACCGTTGAGGACGTAGGTTTCACCATCAAGAGCGAGGTCCGCACGTGTCAGGATAGCAGAAGCGTCCGAACCGGCCGATGGCTCCGTGAGAGCGAAAGCCGCCACCCATTCCCCTGTCGCCAGACGCGGAAGATAACGTTTTTTTTGGGCTTCCGAGCCGAATTGCAAAAGCGCCCGAAGTCCGAGGGCTTGATGAGCGCCAAGGGTGACGGCGAGAGAAGCATCGTGAAAGGCAACCTCTTCGATGACCCGAGAGAACGCCGAGGTCGACAATCCGATGCCTCCGAAGTCCGGCGGAACGAGCATGCCGAACAAGCCCATATCCTTCATCTCTTTGAGAACCGCCTCCGGTATCTGGCCTTCCGTATCGATCCGTGCGGAATCGACGTGCTGTTGGGCGAAACGTCGAACGCTATCGATCATCATTTTGACGCTTTCGCGCTCTTCTTGGTCGAAGGACGGAAAAGGATAGATGAGTTGTTCGAGAACGACGCCCTGAAACAGAGCTTTCATGAAGCTTCGGTCCATTGCCCTGTTTGATTAATGCAGGGTGATGGAGAAGTCACGCAAGACAGTGAGATGCGCGATAGTGTTCTCGGATGCCAAGGTCGGTGGGAGGTTCGGCACGAAATCCAGAGCGCGAATATAACAGGGATTTTGGTGCTCAAGGGACCACGGCCGTCGTTGGATGGGACGATTGATGGGTAGGTTCTTCGACAGGAGGCGGCGGGGGGGGAACGGCCAGCGGGGCGACCTCGCCGGGCCGTGGCGTGGTGAAGCTTTGGGCTGGCTTGCGTTCTTGTTGTCGTTGCCAGGGATACTTGATTCGACCATGAAACATATTGACCAACGCGTTCGCCATGCGCTCGGTAAGCACATGCAAGTCCTCCATGGTCAGGTTGGAATGATTGAGCTGACCCGCTTGGAGTTTGGTAAAAACCACACGTCGAATCATTTCTTCAAAACCGTCTTTCGTGGGGGGGTCGACGGTACGAGAGGCCGCTTCTATGGAATCGACGAGCATCAGGATCGCGGTTTCTTTGGTTTGGGGTTTCATTCCCGGGTAGCGAAAATGGTCTTTGGAAAGGGCGGGTTCGGGGTTTTGTTGCAGGTATTTGTGCCAGAAATACTCGACGAGTTGGGTGCCATGATGGGTGTAGACGAATTCGACGACGGGTTCGGGGATACCACCTTCGCGAAGGATTTTGGTGCCGAGCACGACATGGGCCATGATGGCGTCGGCGGATACCTCGGGAGGCAAGTCATCATGGGGTGAAGGACCTTCGCCCTGATTTTCGACGAAAAAGGTTGGTTGGACGGTTTTGCCCAAGTCGTGGTAGTAGGCGCCGACCCGCGTGAGCAAAGCATCCGCGCCGATGGCAGAAGCAGCGCCTTCCGCGAGATTGGCCATGGCGCGAGAGTGCTCCCAGGTGCCGGGAGCTTCACTAGCCAGTTTTCGAAGCAAGGGGTGTTCGATATCGGTCAAGTCCAATAGTTTGTCGCGGGGTACGTGACCGAGCAGCCGTTCCACCGGATCTCGTAACACCGTGGCAAGCAGTCCAGCAAGCGCGCCGCCACCGATGCAAGACAGGATATAGGATCCCTCGAGACGTCCAAGATCGCGAATTAAATCAAAATTTCCCTCGAGCACGGTACTCAGGGCAATATATAGAAGGGCCGAGGCAATGCCTCCCATGAGGCTGGTGACCAGCAGGCTCACGGGTTTTCGCCGGTTCATGAGCAAAAGAATGACGGTCATTCCTCGCACCAAAGCGATGGCGAGGAACATCATGTCGAACCGCAGCAACGAGGCGGCGAGAAAGGCGGTAACGATATTGATCAGCAGGGCGCTTCGTCGGTCGAAGGCCAGCGCAATCCATAGGGGCACGGCGGCAATGGGAGACCAATATTCGGGCAGGTTGGTGAACAACAGGATCGCCTTGGTGGCGACCATCATCAGTAAAATAAGAATAAAAACACCGAGTTGAGAGCGAAGCAGGCGCAGCCTATTTTGCCCCAGGCGCACGATATAGGTGGTCAGCAATAGCGATAGGGCGGTGTAGATGAGAAAAAGGGCTCCGAGGGAAGCAAAGCTTGGAGGACGCCGTCCCAGCTCGTACGCGAGCGCTTCTCGATGGGATGCGAGGCTTTGGTCGATGATGGTGCCTGGAGCCACCGCCATGCGAGCGCGTTCGTAGACGACTTGGGCCGAGCCTGCGTCGCCTTTTTCGACGAAACGGGCGCCAAAAGGGACGCGAATGGCGATGCCGGCGGGAGCATTGAAGCTCGGGGTCCAAGCAGAAACGACCAAGTCGAAGGAGCAAATGGCGCTAAATGCTATGGCGAAGACCAAGCTCAGGACGAGGATGGCGCCGGAACCGGCTTGAGCACGCGTGCGGAGCATGGGAGCGCTAGGGTGGGCCCGGAACCATAAGGGCTACCTAGGAACAGACGCTAGAACCACTGGGCGCGTATGGCAAGAGTGAGCGTTCCGACCGACCGTCGTTGTCTGATAAAAGCTGCTCTTGCTTCGCCCGGTCGGCGCTGCTACCCGTAGGTCGTGAGCGCCCTTCGAAAGATGCTGGATCGACGGAACGACAACGACGATCCACTTTGGATGGGAGTCCTGAACATCACTCCGGACTCCTTTTCCGATGGGGGTGAGTATTTCGATCGAGATGCGGCGCTGCGAAGGGTAGACGAACTGGTCGCGGAAGGCGCGCAACTCATTGATATTGGAGGAGAATCCACGCGTCCGAGATCCGCTCCCGTACCTGCGGAGGAGCAAATTCGCCGAACGACGGATGCGATTGTCCATGCGGTATCCCGAGGTGTCATCGTATCGATCGATACGACCGATGCGCAGGTCGCGGAACAGGCCCTTCGGCTCGGAGCCAGTGTCGTCAATGATGTATCATGCCTTCGCGATGGTGATGCGTTGGCGCGTGTGGCGGCTCGGCAAGGGGCCGCGCTGATCATCATGCATGCGCGCGAGCCGATGTCGAAAATGCAAGGATTTTCCGTGTGCGATGATGATGCCTACCAGGATGTGATTCAAGACGTTCGTAACGAATGGCAACAAGCCGCAAAACGGGCGATGCAAGCGGGCTTGGATGCACAGGATGTGTTTTTCGATCCGGGCCTCGGATTCAACAAGAACGCGCGTCATTCGATCGAACTGGTTGCAAGGCTGCATGAGTTTCGATCCTTGGGACATGGGATCGTCGTGGGGCCCAGTCGCAAGTCGTTTCTCGCGGCCCGTGTCCAGTCGACACCGAATCGTCGAATCGGGGGAACCATCGCGGCATGCCTGGCGTGTGCGGCGCGGGGAGCATCGGTGCTTCGCATCCACGATGTACTGGACGTGCGCCAGGCGTTCGCAGTAGCCCGTGATATCGGGCAAGATGGTGTGCGAGACTGGCGAGGAAGCCCATGATTGCAGAGTGGCTTCGTGTCTGGCAGTCGATGTCGTTGTTGCGCTTGGCCGGGGAAGTGCTCGACGTTTTGGTCGTGACGGTATTGATTTATCGCGGGCTGCTGGTGCTCAAAGGCACGCGCGCGGTCCAGATGGGATTTGGGATCGTATTCATTTTCATCACCTACGTGGCGGCGCGATGGCTAGGGCTCGTCACGCTGGAAAACCTGTTTTCCTATCTTCTATCGTCGATCATTTTGATCATCGTGGTGGTATTCCAAAACGATATTCGACGTGCCTTGATGCGTCTCGGCTCCAATCCGTTGTTTGGCGGATGGGGTCGAGCGCTCGAGGCACGTGTGGTCGACGAGGTCGTGGCGGCGACCACGGAGCTGGCACGGCATCGGACGGGAGCTTTGATCACGTTCGAGCAAGACGCGACCTTGGATGAGTTCGTGGTGGGCCAAGGAACGATGATTGATGCGGCGGTGACCAAGGAGCTGTTGGTAACGATGTTCATCCCCGAGTCGATGAACAAGTTGCACGACGGAGCGGTGGTCATTCGGAACCTTCGCATTGCGAGGGCTGGCGTGTTTTTTCCCATGCCAGAAGCAAAAAATATCGATGCAGCCTATGGGTCTCGTCACCGGGCAGCGATTGGAATCACGGAGGAAACGGATGCGGTGGTGATCGTGGTGAGCGAAGAACGTGGAACCATAAGCTTTTGTTTCAATGGAAACATCGTGACGGATCTCGATGGTGAAGTGCTTCGCAAAACGCTGTTGCGCATTTTTGGTCGTGCGCCGAAAGCTCCGATGGTGATGGATAAGAAGAAAAGCAAAGGGCCGGATTCGGTGAGTCGGGTGGCGATCGCCACACCTCCGCCGCCTCGTGTATCCACCGTGCCTCGTTCTTCACCGATAGCCACGCCGATCAAGATCGTTCCGGTATCCGACGGGCCGAAATCTACCCGAGAAATCTCCACCCCGATGGTATCCGACGGGCCGAAATCTACCCGGGAAATCTCCACCTCGATGGCATCCGACGGGCCGAAATCTACCCGGGAAATCTCCACCCCGATGGCATCCGCGTCGGCAACTCCCACGAGCAAACCGGGTGATACAGCATGAAATTCCCTCCTTTAACACCCCAAGCTTTGTGGCGTGCCATCAAACCAACGTTTTCTCGCAACCTCGGGTTGAAAGCGTTCAGCCTGGCATGCGCCATCACACTCTACGCATTCGTTCACGGTGCCCAGGATGCACAACGCATCATGGCCGTCGACTTGGTCGTGCTCTTGCCCCCCGCTTCGCAAAACCGCACCCTGACCACGGATCTGCCCACATCGATTCGAGTCAGCTTGCACGGTCCCCGATCGATCGTCGGCGACCTGCGATCCTCCGATCTCGGCAATATGCAGCTTGATTTGCGGATGGGACGAACGGGAACCATTCCGCTCGAACCGGGCATGCTTCGTGTTCCTGGCGGTGTGACCATCGATTCCATCGACCCTTCCACGCTCGACATCTCTTGGGATGATGTCGTGGAAAGGCCAATTCAGGTGCAGGTCCCCGTGACGGGAGCACCCGCGGAAGGATTTGTGATCAAGGGAAGGGCATCGGCCATCCCCGATACGTTGTTGGCTCGCGGACCTAGCCACGTGGTGGGAAACCTGCAGGTGGCTCGCGTGGAACCATTTGATATTTCAGGACTTTCCGATGGAACCCACAAGCGTACGCTCGTGGTCGAACGACCTCCTCCACGAGTGACATACGATGTCACTCACGCCACGGCGACCGTGGAAATCATTCGGAAGCTTCGTGAACGAGTATTCAGCAAGGTTCACGTACAGATTGTCGGCGTGGCTCGTGCAACGGCCCTTCCCTCTCAGGTTGATGTCCGCGTGCTTGGCGCACCGGACTTCGTCTCGGATCTTCGATCGGAGCAGATCGTCCCGAGGGTGACGGTCCGCGAGGCCGACGTCAACAAGAAGACCGCCGCATTACCCATCGAACTCGAACTCGATGGCGTGCAGGTATCCTTCGTTCCTAAAACCGTCGTCGTGAAGTGGTAAGCGAAGGTTTCGTTTCCGGTGGGGCCGATGACATGAAGGTGCAGATCGTTGCTTGCTCGTTCGACAACTACGCCTATCTCGTTCATCGTGAGGGTAGTTCGAAGGCATTGGTCATCGACCCTTCGGAGGGGATACCGGTATTGCGTGAAGCGGAACACCTGGGGCTCGAGCTGGTTGCCGTACTTTGCACTCATCATCACCACGATCACGTGGGGGGAATCGCTGAAGTGCGTGAAGCATTTCCCACCATCGAGGTATGGGCCCATGAGCATGATCGACATCGGATAGCCGGTGTGACTCATACGGTTCAGCATGCGCAAACGATTGTCGTTGGGGGCATGTCTTTTTCCGCGCTTCACGTGCCGGGCCATACGCTGGGGTCGGTGGCATGGATCTGTTCGAATCTGCTGTGGACAGGAGACACACTTTTCGTCGGTGGCTGCGGTCGTGTCTTCGAAGGTACTCCAACGATGATGCAAGCTTCGTTGCAGCGGTTGGCGTCGTTGCCGCAAGACACCCAGGTGTATTGCGGACATGAATACACGCTATCGAATCTTCGATTCGCAAGGCTCGTGGAGTCCGGCCATGACCCCATTCAAAAACACCTACGGCAGGCAGAGACGTTGCGAGCGGAAAACAAGCCAACGGTTCCATCGACGATCGGGCAAGAGTTGCTCATCAATCCATTTCTACGATGGTGCGAACCGGAAGTCATAGCATTTGCCTTACGCAACGGAGCACGGGACAAAACGCCCACGAGTGTGTTTGCTGCCGTGCGCGAGGCCAAAAACAAGACGTAGAGGTGCAAGCATGCGAATCGAATCGGTCGAGCGCGTGATCGAACGGATGGAATCCGCGGTGCAGGCGGGGGCTTCGGTGGTGGCGACGGATGCGGATGGCACGCTCTGGTCTGGGGATGTGGGAGTCGATATTTTCGAGACGCTGATTGCCGAACGGGGAATCCGGGAACAAGCCGAGGAGGCATTGAGGCGCGAAGCCACGGAGGCCTCGATCGACTCGACAGGGTCAGTCCATGAGGTGGCGGCGAAGCTCGAGGCGGCGGTAGCCACGGGACAGTATTCGGAGCAACGGTGTTATGAAATGATGGCCTGGGTGTTTGCGGGATGGGCTGTCGAGCAAGCAAGGGAGTTCGCGCGGCAGGTGCGGGACCGAAAAGGGCTATCGCTACGGATCCACGGGGAGATGCGAGCGATCGTGGAATGGATTTCCAAGCGAGGACTCGAATTGTGGGTTGTCTCCGCTTCGCCTTCGTTCATGGTGCAAGCAGGCGTGGAGTTGCTGGGTATTGGCGCGGATAGGGTGATCGGAACGACACCAGCGCAGGAGCAAGGACGATGGCTGGCGCGGTTGGAGTCGCCGATTCCCTACGGCCCCGGCAAAGTCCAGGAATTGAAAAAAAAGACAAAAAATCAAATAGTTGCAGCATCTTTTGGGGATGAGGTCTTTGATGTGGAGATGCTGAAAGAAGCGAAGGTCGCCGTGGCCATTCGTCCGAAGGCGAGGTTGCGAGGCCGGGCTTCCGAGATCACGGGGCTGGTGGAACTCGAGCGTAGGCTCTGACGTTATTTTTGTTCTCGAATGCGTTTGGCGGTGCTTTTTACGAAGAACTCTTTGTCGTTTTCGTATTTGGCGGCAAAGGCCTTGCCCGCTGGGTCTTCTTTACCGACGAATTCGAGGGCGGAACTGCGAGAGGAACCATCGTTGGCGGTATTGGCAACGAGCGTTTTGGCGATTTCTAACGCTCGTTTCTTTTGTGCCGCGGTGGCTTTTTTCTGACCGTAGAAATACTTGAGGGAGACCGCCATGAAGCTGGACTTGACCTGTCCAGCTTTGGCTTTTCGCTCGATGAGGGAGAGCAAGGCATCCCACTGTCCCACACACCCCCCCCCAGAAGAGGTGAATGAGCAATGGTAAGCGGAATGACCGGCGAGGTCGCTGTCGGCATCATCGGCGAGTTCGAGCCAAAGTTTGCAGACTTCTTCGTTTTTCCCCGTCGGGGTACCGGTCCAGAAGGCAGCGGCGGCCGCTTTTCGAACCTTGGGATCCTTGTCGGAACGAGCCAATTTCACGAAAAGATCATACATGCCGGGCACGTTGCTATTTCGAAAAAGCACGCTACCCGCGAGTTCTTGGCGTAGACCGGGAAAGGAGTGTTCTTGAAGCATTTTCATGACGCGGGGCCCCAGGCCCGTCACGCTCAGGTCGATATTGCCTGTTGCCCGGGCGTGTGTAGAGGCCAGCAACGAATCGGCAACCTTGTCGGTAGCGTCGACGACCTTGGTGGCAAGAACCTGGTCTTTTCGATAAAGCTGTCCGACCCGGCTCAGGGTGTCCGCCCCAAGCCACTGCACCTTGGTATCCGCATCTTCAAGAAAACTGACCAGCGTTTTATCGCCTTTGCCGTCTTTTAGACTTTCGTCTTTCTTCCAGGACTCAAACGCAGCACATTTGGAGTCAAAACCGTAGCTGGTCCATTTGCATTCCAAAACCGGTTTGGCGATAGCGACGATTGCCGGGTCATTGCTTGGATCTCCAAGCCCTTTTCCATCGGCTGCCGCTTCGGTGCGCGTTTCCGATGTCTTGTCTTTGCAGCACCCTCCCAACAGCAAGGCTGCGGTAGCCAAGGCGATGAGGCAAGTCTTTTTCATCATATCGTCTCCTCGTAGCGTAGAAACGGCGTAATTCGTCTTGAACGATAGATCAAGAATTTGAGCTTTTCTACGTCATTTCTTCGTGGTCATTCCCAAGCATTCCCGTTCGAATTGTACGCACGAATTCCTGTTTTGAACGTTGAAAAGCTCAGTACCAGCGAGTCATTCACGAATCCATGCCGGGAGGACAGCCCATGGCTTCGGGGAAAAAGCTGAAAATACCGATTGGGCGGTGCAACAGGCAACCAAGGACGCTGTCAGGCTCGACGTGGAGGCCCCCTATCGCAAAAGAATCGATGGACTTCGAGGACGGCAGCGGTTCAAGCAATTGTCGCTAATTCATTGTATTTACAAAGTTTACCTCAGCTTCGTACGCGGTACGGCGCGTTTTTCTGGTGGGTCTAGGATGGTATTGAGGCGAAGTCAGAACACCCAGCGCGAGCCAATGCCCGCACCGTGCGGACCGACGGCGATATTGACATAGGGTTTGCCCGCGACCGGACGTTCATCGGCAGGGGAGGATGCGCCGGGAATCAAAAACAGGCCTGCCGTAAGAACCGCTGCCCCGACGATGAAAGTGCCCGTGGACAGATTGGCCATGAGCTTTCCCGAATCGTAATCGTCTTGCGCGGATGGATAGCAGTGTTTGTCTTCGCAGGCTTCGCTCCACTTGCTTTTCTTGGAGAAGGCCAGAATACCGGTAACCGCCCCTGCCCCGAGCAATACACCACCGCCGATGATGGCAGCCGTTCGCCAACCACCTCCCGAGCCGGAGGAGGCTTCGGATGTATCGTTCGAGGGAGGAGTTGGAGCGGGAGGCGCGTTATTCACGCATTCTTTGCCATTCCAGGCCATATTTTCCCCGCAAGGGGCCGGTGGTACGGGTGCGGGGGGGGGGTCGGGAGCAGGAGCTGTTTCCGTTACGCATTGATCGTCGCGCCAAACCGTTCCGCTGGGGCAAGGTTCAGACGGGGTCGAAGGTTGCGTTGGCGGAAGCTGCGCATCCGGCTGCCGTTGCGTTGGAGGTTGAGGGGGGCGCTGGACCGGAGGAGGCGTCGTGGGAGTTGGTTTGACCGGTTCCAACTCCTGGCCGTTCGCCACCATCGACAACGTCGCGAGTACGACTCCGCTCACCCAACCCGCCCAACGCGTCTTCACCATCCATCTTCTCCTTGAAAGCTCAATCCATGCACCATCTTACCGAACGATTCCCACGAGGGATTGTATCGGAATGCGATAACCATCGCACGAAAAACTTAATCGGCAAGCACGAGTCCACGGGCCGAGTGACCGGCAAAAACAATCTCGCCATGGCCAAAACAACGGCAACCAGGTGATTTATAATAATATTTTCATATTTCTAGAGCACGTTGGATGCAACACTTTTTTTGCTTCCCCCGATGCGTGTATCCTCCTATTTCACACATCGAAATCCCACGTTGGCCCGTCGTTCCTTGGGATCGATGGCGAAAACGACGTCTTTGGAGGCATCGCTCCATTTGTTGGAGAGCCAGCTTCCCCCTCTGCATCGCACTTTTCCGCCCTCGTGGTCGGTGGAGGTCCATTCTGCGACATTTCCGCCCAATCCGAGAAGCCCCTCTGGCGAAAGGTCCTTTGGGAAAGCCGTGACGGGACCGGTATCGGCGTAGTCATCCGTGGCATCGGCGAGGGGTTCTTTATTTTGCAGCAGTTTCGAAGCTCGCAGCATGGCGGCGCATTCGGCGCCACAAAGATTGATGACCCCATCACGAGGGGCTTCGTTTCCCCAAGGATATGTTCGCACGTCGCCGCCCGAAGCGTAGGCAGCCAAATACCATTCGGCTTCCGTCGGCAAACGTTTGCCTTTCCAGGCGCAATAAGCTTCCGCCTGTTTTCGCGACACGCAATTCATCGGATGTTCCGAGCGTTCGATTCGTCGTGGCCAATTGCAGAGCACGGACCAAGACTCGGCGCCGCGGACGTTGACAGAAGCCACGTTGGAATCACAAGCACCCGCTTCGACACATTCTTGCCAGGCGGCGACACGGACTTCGAGGCGGTCTACTTCGACGGGACCGACGCGAATAGGGATACCATCCATCGTGAAGCCTGTCTCTGGAATGAGGATGGATTCGGCAACGAGCGTGGAGGGAACGGAAGAGGCGACAGCCGGCAACGCGGAGGCGGCGGCGGACGAGGAGGAGGGGTACACCGAGGAAGCACTTGGCGAAGGGGTATTGGTGTTGGTAAGGGCCCACCAAGCGATGCCGATTCCAGCCAATAGCACCATGGCACCGAGGGCGGCACCGATGATGGCGACGGGCGTTTTGCTTGACCGAACAAGAGGACCAGTGCCAGTCAGACCAGGATGGGCTGTGGCCAGCCCTTCATTGGTTACGTTGGGTCCGATGCGTAGGGCGGAATGGGGGTTTGCCTGTCCGAGGTCCGCGGGCGGATGTGCCTGAAAGGCTAAATTATTAGGGTTTTGCGCGGGAATAGCACTTTGCAGGATAGGTTCGAGGGCTTCCCATGCCTCGGCGGCATCTGCAAATCGTTGGGTTGGGTCACGAACCAAACACTTGGCAAACCATGCATCGAATCCTGGGGGAAGAAGATGTGCTCTTTGTTGTTCTGCCGCCCGCGCGGAAGCCGTGGGGATGGGTGCCATGACCATTTCGAAAAGCAGCATTTGCACCGAGGCGTTTTCTTCGTTCTCGCGCACCCAAAAGCGAGCCCCGGTAAACACGAAGTAGCAGAGCAATCCAAGCGCCCAGACATCGGCAGCGGGGGAGGTGATCCCATGTTCGAGTTGTTCGGGAGCCAACCATCCAGGCGTGCCCACGCTCATGGTTTGCGATGCGGGACGAGACTCCGACAGCAGTTTGGCGATGCCGAAGTCGAGGACTTTGACGACAAAGGGGGCTCCAACCCTGCGTGTTCGCGCCAAAAACACATTTTCCGGCTTGATATCGCGGTGAATGACGCCCGCCCGATGGGCCGCGGTGAGGGCATGAAAGACTTGTTCGAGCACGATGGCCACGTAAGGGCGCGGCAAGATGAAATCCGGTTGACGACCGATCAGCTCGGTAAGTTCCTCCCCCTCCAAATATTCCATGGCGAGCCAGGGAGCGCCGCCCAGCGACTCATCGATGTTCGCGCCGATGACTTCGACAACGTGTTCGCTTTCAATGAGCGAACCGGCCATGGCTTCTCTTTTGAAACGTTCGCGCGCCTTGGGATCTGCAATGACTTTGCTCGATAGCACCTTGACCGCGCGCAAACGGTTCGTGGACAGTTGGCGAGTGAGGTACACCGTCCCCATCCCGCCTTCTCCAAGAACTCGGTCAACGATGAACTCACCGCCGACGAGGGTGCCTGAGGAAAGCGTGGCAGCCATGGAAAATCAAGCAAACCTGTTTCGTAAAGCCCCAGGGTAATCGACCGGTCCCAGCAAGACAAGTCTTTTCAAACACAACGGCCCCATTCAAAATACGTTCCAAGCAAACCGCAAACGCAGGATGCCCAGGCGTAGGGCCAGTCAATAGATGCCCACCGTTGGCAAAAGGTTCGCGCCCCCCTTTCCGTTCGTCGTTTTTCCCCACCCCTTCCACCGATTTCGGTTCGCGGGCTCGACCATCGCCACTGCCTCCACGTCCTCGAACCTATCGGCATCGTCGGGGGTATGACCATCATCCCGTCGTCACGACGGCCCACGATACGTATTTTATTGAATTTATTATGTTTTTCAAATATATCCCAGACTCGGAAGAGCCATGGCTGGCTTCCCGTATGCCCAATCCCCACCGCCGGCCCCCCTGCCCTACCTAGACGTTTCGTTCCCCGCTCACGGATGGCAAGGCTCTAGGCCACTGTTGCTCTTTCCCATCCCCGCCCCGATCTGCCATCGAAGCGATGGAAAACCATCGTTCCTTGATCTTCGCCTGCGGATTTGCAGTTTTATGCTAGGGTTGCCGCATGCGCTGGCTCATGGTCCTTGGATTGATCGTCACCGGAGCCGTTTCGTGTCGTCCGGTGGAGAAACGGGCCTCCCCATCCATCTCTGAGATTCAGTCCGCCGTTTCCGTTTCCCCTCCCCTCCACTCGATCGCATTGCCGTCGAACGTGGCGACGATATCGAACACCAAAATCGCCTCGTTTGGGAAAGCCAAAAAACACTTATGGGAAATCCATAAGGACCATCAAACCACGCTATATTGTGGTTGCGCTTATGAAGGAAACGAACTCGTATCCCCGCCGGGGGCCTGCGGATATGTTCCCATCACGACTGGAATTCGATCCCGAAGGGTGGAATGGGAACATGTGGTTCCCGCACAAGCGTTTGGGCAATCATTTCGCGAATGGCGGGAAGGACATCCCGAGTGTGTCGATGGTCGAGGTAAGCCGTTTCGAGGTCGTCCTTGCGCAAGAAAAGTGGCGGTAGCATTCCGATATATGGAAGCCGATATGTACAACCTCCAGCCCGCCATCGGCGACGTCAATGATCGTCGGGGGACGGCCACACCCGCGATGATTCCTGGGGAAAATCGGCTATTTGGAACGTGCGACTTCGAGGTATCGGCAGGCAAGTTCGAGCCCCGACCCGAGGTCCGTGGAGATATCGCCCGAACCTATCTATATATGGACATGGCTTATCCGGGCCGAGGCATCCTGTCGGAAAAGAACAAAAAACTGTTCGAAGCCTGGAGTGACCAAGACCCCGTGGATGCCTGGGAATGCGAGAGGGCCCGTCGAATCGCACGGATTCAGGGCAATATCAATCAAGTCGTGGAGCGGGCTTGCCGTCAAGCCCATCGGTGATGGCTTCGAGCCAAAAACAAGTCGAAATCAGGGTTTTCCCCCCATGGCCCGGCATTCCCACACAGGACCCTTTTTGGCCGTGCGAACACACGCGCTATAAACCTCCATGGCCGTTTTGTGCTGTCCCGTATCTTGCAGCGCCGTGCCGAGATATAGGTAGGCAAGAGCATGTTCGGGCTCTTTTTCAATGGCCGCGCGAGCCGCGGGAATCGCTTCTTTCATCTTCCCTCGATTGAGCAGGGATAGCGCCGTGGCTCGGGGATTATCACCATAATCACCAGCCTCCTTATCGGGGGCGGCAACCGCCTCGGTCGGTTTATCGGACGCCTCCGACTGCGCCGAAGGCGTGGGAATGGAACTGGGAACTTCGGAAGAAACAGTTTTTATTTCAATAGGTTGTGAATCAACTGCCGCTTTCTCGACCACCTTGGCTTGTTCCCCACCAGGGGATTCAGCCGCGGCAACGGGACGGTCGAACATGCTTTTTCCTACGCCCCCCAAACTGAAAAGGGTCCCTAGGGTCACCACGACAGCCACGAGTTTTCGGTACTTTTTTCGACGGGCGAGCACGTCGGGGGAAGGTTCCGGCGGTGGAACGATAGGCTCGACGACCGGGGGATAGGAATCGAGGTCTCTGGAGTATTCGAGTTCCAATTCATCCGCTCGTCGAAAGAACTCCTCATCCAATTCGTCATGGGTTGGCGCGAGCACCCGATCGTCCAAGCGGGCGTCGGCAACCCACGGCTCCGCGAGGGTCGGACGCTCCCGAAAACTCGGCGTTTGTGCGTCTTGCGCATCCTGGCGCGTTTCACAAGGCGTTTGTTCCTCCGGCTTGACTTTGGGAGTGGGCACCGATTCAGAGCCAAGGGGCCTTTTGGAAGAGCGTATTTTCTGCGTTCGTTTGCTTGCCTGTCGACTTCTTTTCGCCATGACGACACCTGAGCCTGCATCGGCGGTAACGATCTCTGATCAAACTCACTTCAAGATCCGGTCCATGCTCAAAGTCATAGTTTTCGGTAGTTGCTACTACAGAAAAGATGGCACACCATGCCAATTTGGGTCACCCGCGGCCATGGCCTGTCATCGTGATAGTCCACTGAACGAATTGACGGGCAGGCAGCAAGAGCGCGGAAGGCGTTCTCCCCAAAAAATGTTGCACACTGCTGGTTGTAGCGATGTGCCAGCAATGCTACCGAAGAAAGAAGATTCGGGAACGCAACCGTGGACGATCACAGGAAGACGAAAGCGCAGTTGGTGCAGGAAGTGAAAGAGCTACGCGCGCGGGTGGCGGCCATGGCTCCCCAACTTGCCGGCACGTGGGTGATTGATGCGGACTTCGTGGTGCGCGTTGCGGATCAAACCATGTGCCGCCTGCTCCAAAAAAACGCCACCGAGGTGGTAGGACGCAAGTGCTACGACTTGCTCGATGGCCCCAGTTGTCATTCCGAAGCCTGCGTGTTGCGACAAGCTTTTTCCAAAGCCTCTGGCGACGTGGAAGCCCTGCGAACGACGGTGCAACAAGTACCGGGAAGCTGCCGAATCATGGCGAGCCTCATCATGAACCGCGACAAAGAACACGTGGGCGTCGTTCAGCAAGTCAACCACGACACCTTGCCCACCTGCAAACCACGTCACCCCCGACTGCGAAAAGTCAGGTCGTGGCGCGTAGCGTACCTGGTCTGTTCCCAAGAATCCGATTGCTCCACCCAATGGTCGAAAACATTTCGTCAGGCAGGCTTCGCAGTGGAATGCCAACAAGCCACTGCGTGCTTGCCACCCACGAGATGTCCCGATGTCGCGGTGTTGGACCTGGATTCACTGGGCCGAACGTCGGACGCAGTGCATCAAAAAATTCGAAACGCTTGCCCTCAAACGCCTATCATCGTCGTCTGCTCAAAAGACGATGCGCTGGAAGCACGCCGCTGGAAACGCACCGCCACCTGGTTCGTCCCCAAAGCAGTCGGCGCCGATGGTATCCTTCGATTGCTCGAAGAACTGCAACCGAAAGTGGGAACGGCCCGTCGCAAACGATCGGAATAGCGGTTCCGAAGCCTATTTCGCCCAACCCTCAAAAATCATCGCCGACCGGGAATGAAATGGGGGGCTCGTTTGCTGTAGCCCACGTACATCGGCCACGAACCTCAACCCCTTGCGAAAGGAGCCCCAAGCCCATACATTCTCGCAGCCTCCTCCCTTTGGCAACGCACGGTCCTCGGATCGTGCGTTGCCTTTTTGTGCCTTTGTTAGGGCGCAAAAACCCTCTCGAGCCCTTTCCCCTCCCCTTTTCCACCTCCAGAAGAAACACTCCTCGCCCACAACGTCATCGTCGGGCAGCAACGGCTCGCAACAAATGCTTTTGCGTCATCGCAAACACGAAAAGCGCGGGCGCACTGAGGATGACATTGCCAGCCATCACGATATGCCATCGAACGCCTGTCCCTTGCTCTCGCAGCAATGCGACAGCCAATGGCATGGTTCGCACCGATTCATCGGTGGTCATGACCAAAGGCCAGAAATAATCATTCCAATGAAAGACGAAACTTAGCAAAAACAACGATGCCAGGGTGGGCGCAAGCATGGGAGCAAGGATTCGGTAGACGATCGTCAACTCGGAGGCACCATCGAGCCGGGCGGCCTCGATGAGTTCATCAGGAATGGCAAGAAGGGCCTGCCGAACCATGAAAGTACCCAACGCGCTGGCGCCAAAAGGCAAGACCAGAGCGGTCATCGTGTTGACGAGTTTCACTTGGGCGAGCATCAGAAACACCGGCACGAACGTGACCTGGGCCGGAATGAGCAAGCAGGCCATGACGGTGAGAAATGCCGCACCGCGTCCCACGAATCTCAGTTTCGCCAAGGCATAGCCCGCCGGCAACACCAACATGATTTGCAGCGCCGCGATCGATAGCGCCATGACAGTCGTATTGAGCAAGTATCGCCCGACCGGAATGCTTCGAAACACCTCCGCGTAGGCTTCCCCGTGAAAAGCCGAAGGCAACGGAGCCAACGGCGCGTTCATGATGTCTTTCAGGGACTTGAACGAACCGAGCACCATCCATAGATAAGGACCGAGCCATGCCACGGCGACGATCAAAAGCACTGCATTCAGCAGATAACGAGCCAGGCCCTTTTGCTTCATCGCGACCGTCTCCCCATGCGCCAAGCCCAAAGCTGTACCAGGGTCAAAAGGAGCAAAACACCAAAAAAGACAACGACCATTGCGCTGGCGCGCCCCGCCCGAAGATTCAATAATACATGCTCGTAGATGGCGTACACGAAAACCGTGGTGGAATGGGTAGGGCCCCCTTGGGTCATCACCCGAACGATATCGAACGCTTGAAACGAGACGATCAGGCTCGTGGTTCCCACAAAAGCGGTGGTGGGACGCAGACACGGCCACGTAATATGAACGAATCGCGCAAGAGGACCTGCACCATCGAGCGACGCGGCTTCGTAAAGGTCTTCCGGGATATCTTGACGGCCCGCCAGAAAGACGACCATAGAAAATCCTGTTATTTTCCAAATAGTTACACCAGCTAAGGCATAAATGGCGGTGCTTGGACTCGTCAGCAGTCCCGCTTCTCCAATTCCCAACGCTTTGCAAGCACGACCAACAAGGCCCGCGTCGGCATCGAGCAACCACATCCACAATAGGGCCACGGAAACCCAGGAGACGACGTACGCGCTAAAGACACAACTTCGGACGAAAGCGACGAATTTTCCTTTTCGATTGACAGCCAGGGCAAGCAGGAGGCCGAGGAACATGGAACCAGAGACGACGACGGCGGCGTACGACAGGGTGATGGTCAAGGTGCGAAGGATTTCGCCGCTGGAGAATAGTCTTTCGTAGTGAGCGAGGCCCACAAAGCGCGGTGGGGTAAGCAGGTCCCAGCGATACAGGCTACGGTAGGCGGCGAGGCCCAGGGGAAAAAGGAAAAAAGTCCCTAAAATTCCAAGGGTTGGCGCCAAAAAGAGATAGGGATGGAGGCGGTGTCGAGGGCGTAGCATGGTGCCTCAGGTATCCTCCAGAGCTTGTTTTCGGGCTTCGTTTAGCAGGCTGCGGGCGTCTTGGCGGTTCAAAACCGCTTCTTCGAGACGCGGGTCGACGCATTCGCGTTGCACGCGGAACAGGCTTTCGGCCCAAGGCCAGGGCATGGCGTATTTCAGTTGGTCCATGGCGACGCGGTCGTTGGGGCTTTTTTGGTAAAATCCCTCCCGTTCGAGGCGTGCGACGGCATCGGAGGCGACGGGCATATATCCGGTGCTGGTGGCCCATTCGATGGTTTGTTCGGGCTGCATCATCCAGCGTAGGAAGTCCCAGGCGGCTTGTTTTTCGTGATCGGGGGCGCTTTTCATCATCACGAAGAAGGTGCCGCCGGTGGGAACGGCGCGTCGGCGAAAGCCCGGCAAAGGAGCGGCGCGGACGGGAAAGGTGGCGTGTTCTTCGAGATAACGCAAAAACGCCGTGGAGGTGTAGATCATGGCGGCGCGTCCCGCGAGAAAGTCCTGGTTGGTGACTTGCCAGGCGTTGTAATCGCGTCCGGGGGGTGGACGCATGGTTTTGTCTTCGTGAACCATGCGTTGCCAAAGTTGAAGGGCTTCGACCCCCGCTTCTTCGCCGAGCAAAGGGTATCCATCGGCGCCCATGACTTCGCCACCGGCCTGTCCCATCAACGCAACCCAAAACCACCAGGATATGGGGCATTCGAGCCCCCAGGTGGAAACGCGATCGTTGGAGCGGACGGTCAGGGCTTTGGCAGCTTCTCGCAGTTCATCCCAGGACTCGGGCACGGACAAGCGGGCGCGCTCGAGCATGGCACCATTCCAGTACAAAATGGGTGTCGATCGGTTGAAGGGCAGCGCTACCAGAGGCTTTGGCTCGGTGGGAGTGTAGGTGCCAACCTGAGCAAGAGCCGGGACGAGCCCAAGGTTTTGCGCATCCGGGTAGGCATCGAGGGGTTCGAGAACACCAGCTTCGTGGAGGTAAGGGACGACTTCCCCCACGACATGGCTCATGACAGGAGCGGAGCGCGCGACGATCGCCGTGCGGAGTTTGGCCAAAGCCTCGAAATAATCCCCCTGAAAGGTGGCAAGGACGCGAATACCTTGCTGGGATTGGTTGTAGCGATGAACCATTCGCTCCAGCACCTCGCGGTTTTTCCCACCATAAGAGAACCAGAGAGCCACGGATTGCGCCGAACCACGATCCGCATCGCGAGAGCATCCCAAGGCGCTTCCGAAAACGGCAGCGGTCAGGGATTGCAGAAGGGCGCGTCGCTGCAAGGTCATGCGGCCTCGACCTTCATGGAAACGCGGTGTTGCGACTCTTCGGCCTGGAAGAGGTGTACGCAATCCGGCGGGAAATGGGCCACAATCGGCTCTCCCACGGAGGGAGCATCGAACCCGGGCAGGCGGGCGCGCAGAGCGGCTCCCCCCGCATCGAGATGAACGAAAGTCTCCGCACCAAGGGGCTCCACGGTAGTTACGATGGCCTCCACCCGAAGGTTCCCATCGGGCACGGGACCGTGGACCTTCACATGTTCCGGTCGAATGCCGAGGAGCAGGCGCTTGGGGCTATCGCCCAGGCAACGCAATCGGATACCGTGGACGGTCAAGTGGTCGTTTTCCCGTGTGGCTGAAGTGAGGTTCATGGCAGGGGCGCCGAGAAACGAGGCCACGAAAGCGGTAGCGGGATGTTCATAAACCTCGCGCGGGGTTCCGAGCTGAATGAGTTTGCCCCCGCGCATCACGGCGATGCGGTGGCCGAGGGTCATGGCTTCCACGTGGTCGTGGGTCACGTACACGGTGGTGGCTCCGAGTTTCCTTACGAGAGAGCCGATTTCTACGCGAATTTCACCTCGAAGGGCGGCATCGAGGTTGGACAAGGGCTCGTCGAAAAGAAAGACCTTCGGGCTGCGCACGAGGGCACGACCCATGGCAACCCGTTGTCGTTCTCCTCCGGAAAGTTCGTCAGGACGACGGTCGAGAAGCCTTGTGATGCTCAGCATATCCGCGGCTTCTTTCACTTTTTGTTCACGCTGGGCGGCTGGAACCTTCCGCATTTTCAGAGGAAAGCCCATGATTTCACGGACTTTCATGTGCGGATACAGCGCATAGCCCTGAAATACCATGGCCACATCGCGATCCTGGGGGGCTACCCGGTTCATGGGGCGCCCACCGATACTGATTTGGCCGTCGTCGGGGTCCTCGAGACCCGCGATCATGCGCAGAGCCGTGGATTTGCCACAGCCCGAAGGACCCACAAGGACGAGAAACTCGCCGGAAGCCACGTGAAGGGAGAGGTCATCGACGGCGCGAGACGGTGCGCCTTCGAATTGTCTCGAGACGTTTCGCAGTTCGACATCGGCCACGAGACGGTAGGTAGCGAGGTCGAGGGAAAGGGGCCAAGTTGCGTGCTCAGGTCGTCGGCCATCGTCGCCGTTGACTCACCTTTGCGGTCCGGGCGGAGTCGAGCGAGGGTGTCCGTGTCATGAAAGGGCGAATCCGGGGTGTGGGGGCACTGGGCCACCACAAGCATAACAGATTGAATTTACAATAATTTTTCTTCTTCCGGCGCAGAAGGTTCCGGTGGGGTCCCGGCGGGAGCGTCTTCGTTGGGAGACTCAGCCGCGGGAGGTTCCGAAGGGGTGGAGACATCTTCGGAAGCCGGTTCTTCGGCTTCGGGATCATCTTGTTCAAAAGGGATTTTCGGTTCGACTTCGATCCACGTGGGAGCAGGAATCCCCGTTCCGACGCGCGGATGGACGGATTCGGCACAAGCTAGAAAAGAAAACAGGGGAAATAGAATGAGAAAGCGCCGTGGCATCGGCAGAGGGTAGGCGCGACCGAGGCTCGTCGTCAACGATTGTCGTGGGCAGGCGGGAACAAGAGGAAGGGAGTCAGACTCCGAGCCATCGTTTGTGTTCAGGAAAGAATTCCCATTCTTGCACGGGACGCTCTTTGCTGATTCTCGCAACGCAAAGGGCATCGATAGCAATGAGCAACGAAACGAGATAGCCGACGCCACAAGAAAGGATGACGGCACCGAGGATGACGATGCCTTTCGTTTTTTGGCCGAGCAGGATGTGCCCCACGCCGGGGACGAAAATACTCAGCACGATGGCAATGATGTCGTTGGTTTCGAGGTTCGCAAGAGGGCCGCTTGATTCAGTCATACCGGGGGTCTTCCTTGGCTTCGGTGAGCGGGAGATGTAAAGACAAGAGGGAGCGAACGCAAGGGAAAAGGCATGAGAAAAACCGGTTTGCTTCGTGGCGGCAGGGCGATTATCACGCACGTCTGTCCGTCCGTAGTCCGGGCACGTTGGCGATATGTTACAGGCTCGGCCGCGGCCTCACGACCGGGGTCGATGTTTTCAAGAAAGGGACGAGAAGGTTTGGGGGGGTGAGCGAACGCTTCGATTTTTCCTGAATTAATACAGTTACTTGAACACACCAGGCAGATGCTCGCAGGTTACAAGGCCTTATCCAGAAGCTCGACTAGGTATTCAGCCTGCGCGAGATGCGTGGGCCGTGGGCCATGAGCGTTTGGGTGGGGGGACTAAAGGAACGTCGAAAGAGGGGCAGAGGGAGGGACAGGCTGGAGAATCATCAATCCATTTCGTAGTTTCCGTAGCAGCCGGGATACGAAGTATTGGTTGGGGCCTCGAGGGCGAAGGAAGCGACGGGGTTGTTGAGGTCATCGATATGGTTGACCACGACACCGCCGTAAGAGATGGAGTAGACGAAGTCTTCGAGGAAAAGGCCGCGACGTACATCTACACCGTAGTAGCCTCCGCAATAACCATAGGGGTCTTTCACATCGTCAAACAAGGCGGTGTGGTCCACGCCGCCGCGACGGTGGAAGCCGGTGTCTTTGTTGACGTCGAAAAGTTCGAGGGTGCTTCGCATCTTGCCGGCGTTGTCCCATCCCACGAAGGGGAATGCGAGCAAGCCATGGGAATCGTAGTAGGTGAAGGCCTTGTGGTTGGTCTGGGCCTCGGAGTATCCGTAAATTTGTTCGTTAGAAAACACGTATTTGTGCTTTTGAACGGGATTGACGGGATCGGAGACGTCGAAGATTTGCAGCGCAAGTCCGTCATCCTGACCGATGGTGAGCAGGTGATTGCTGTCGAGCGGATGCATGTACTCGGAGAAGCCGGGGATTTTCAGTTCACCGAGGACCGCGGGGGCGGCGGGGTTCGCCAAGTCGAGGACAAAGAGGGGGTCGACCTGGCGGAAAGTGACGAGGTAGCCGCGATCTCCCATGAAACGTGCGGAGTAAATACGCTCGGTGGGGGCCAAGTTGCGCAAGCTTCCGACGATTTGAAGTTCATCGTTTTGCGGACTGAGGATGAAAACGTGATTGGTTTGCCTGTTATCCCAATCGACGTTGACCCGCTCGTCGGTGGTGGCGACGCGCAGGTTGCCGTTATGCACATCGAGAGAGAATTGATTCAAGATCGTTCCGACGACGGTTCCGGAAGCGACGTATTGTGGCCGGAGCGGGTCGAAGGTCAGGTCGAATGAATGCAGATGGGTATAGGCGGTGCTGATGGGTTCTTCCGTCAAGGCTTGGCGTGTGGTGGCGACCCCGTCGGCCATGGGTGGAGAGCTGACAACGCCATCGCCATCGGTTCGGGAGGTACCCCAGGAATAGACCGTGGGGTCGACCCATGCGCGGGCTGCGATCACGAGGGTGTCGAGGTTGGAGTAGACGGTATCGACAGCGCCGATGATGCTGACCCCGACGGGGGGCAGTTGCGGGGCGGCGAGGTCGAGGGATTGGATCTGGGTCATGCCATAGACGGTACTCGCGGTGGTGGGCACGTAGAATTCGTCGCAGCGGGCGAGGTGGGCTTGCACTCCGGTTTCGGATCGAACCATCGAGTAGGGGAGCCAATCACTCAGTGTTGAGTTACGAATTTTGGCTGCATTTTCGGTTCGGAGTTTTTCGTAAGCGGCGACCCATTCGGTCTTGGTCGAAGGGTAATCATCAGGCCAGTAGCTGAGGTTGGGACCAAACGAGGCGCCCTCGAGGACCGTGCGAACATGAGATCCAACCCGTCGCGACGACACATACGATCCCTCGAAGTACGTTTCACTGAGCACGGTGGGCTGGGCATTTTGCAGTTGCAGAACCGTAATTTTGGTGAGTGGGTTGCTCATATATTCGGGGCCACCGGGATAAGGCTCGGCGCCGTTCCCGTAATAGCCGTAATACGAATCGTCGTAAGAATTGCGGGGGGAGATGCCGGCAGCGGCGTAGATGGCAGTCCCATTCACGTTAGAGTAGATGACGACTTTGCCATCATCGGTGACATACATTTCGGAGGGGGTGCCTTCGACGGCAAAGGAGGAGGATTGGGCGAGCTGGGTGGCAGGCCAGGCGTTGAGTACGAGGAAGCTTTGTCCGTGGAGCAAGTAGAGGTATTTCCCATCGGTTTTGACGATATCGGCCTCGTCGACCCCGTCGACTTGTGTATTGGTCCCGGAGTATTCTTTTGCGGACTCTTGCTGACGAGCATCGTTGGAGGAGCCAGTTCCGCCGGTACCCTGGGAGTTACCGGCTTCGGGAGCACCCATATCATAGTCCGGAGTAGGATGGGCCCAGCCTCCGCCGTCCCACATCGCGATTTCGGCATCGATACGAGCGTTCATTTTGGCGAGGGCATCCGCTTTGATCCTGCTTTCCAGGTCATTGCAGTCCTGGGCTTTGGTCAGAGAAGCACGGGCAACGCCGAACGGTTCGGTCCGGTTATCTTCGGAGTCGGAGCAACCGGTGGCAAGCAGGCTGAGCGACGCGAGGGCCAAAAGACTGATGTGGAGCTTACTATTCATGAGATCACCTCTGGCGGGTAGGATAAGCAGCTTTCGGGCCAACCTGATAAGCTACAAAAATTGGTGTGTGGAACGAACCATTGTGACAACCGTGTCAACTGTGCCAACCAATGGCACAGAATCATTCGACCGGAATGAATTCGTCCCATCCGAATTGTTGCACATAGCGTGGGAATACCCCTGGGCAGACGGGTTTGTAGCGGCACGAGGGGCAGTGGGGGCCAAAGGTTCGAAAGGTGGCGTCGAGGCTGTCCGTACGAATGGCACATACGCCATCACTACCTTCGCAGAGTGTGGCACCGGGGGGGGAAACGCCGTGGGTTTCGGGTTCGAAGTGGACATGTTTTTCGACGAATCCCCGATTGATATCGGGCAAACCATGGGAGATGCAGGGGGGGACATCGACCAAAAAAGCGCGGGCTCCGCCATTGCGGGCGAGGTGCAGCAGCCGCTCGAATTGATGGCGTATTTCACGATATTGAGGGACCATCGATGGGAAGTGCTTGGATGCCCCCCCCTGTATTTGCAAGGCATTGAAGACGGTCTGCTGCACGCCCATCTCGATTAATTTATCATATATTTCAAATAGATAGCTCATATTTCGTCGCGTGACGACGGTCGAGGTATGAACGCGAAGCGATGAAAAAGAAGCGGCGATGCGCACGCCTTCCAACGTTTGAACGAAACTTCCGGGGGTGCGAGTCAATCCATCGTGCATCTTTGCGGATACGCCGTGAATCGAGATATACACGAGTTGCAACCCCGCGCGGACAAGAGCTTTCGTATAGGGGGCGTAGGCGAGGCGTCGCCCATTGGTCATGAGACTGACCCTTTTGCATCCCGCATCTTTCGCCCACTGGATGAACGTGGGCAGCATGGGATGGAGGGTGGGCTCACCGGAGGTAAAACAAAGCTCCTCCGCATCTCGATGGGAGTCCAGAATCCAGCGGACGCGTTCGGGGGTCAAGGCTCCGTTGACGAGGGCACGGGCCTTTCGGTTGTCTTCCATGCAGAACAGGCAGCGATTGTTGCAGGTCGCGCCAAGCGGAATGTGGATACGCTGGCCTTGACCCAGAATTCGGTCGACCAATCCGTGTTGCGGAGGTTCAGGGGTTCGAGGCACCAAGGAAGTATAGCGCATATCGTGAGGTCAAATCATGAGAGACAACCCTTGCCGACGATGCTGAGCGCCTCGGGCGGCCACCGCAAACATCGCACGCCAACGGCGCCATTTACGGTTCGGGCAACACGACCTGCCCGTTGTGAATCCCCAACAGCACATCGAATCCATCATCCTCGAAAGACTCGACGACCTCTTCCAGCGTGGCGCTCGTGTGAAATCCCATACGGAGCCTGTCGGTGGGGCCCAACAGGGTTTGCAGGCCCGAGGCATGTTTTTCGGTAAACTGCCGGATCGCCGAAAGCAACGAGGCGATGGTAGCCGACGGCATGGGTGCTTCCGGATATCGTTCGAATACCCCTACCTCATCGTGATGCTCTTCCAGCAAAATCCATATCGGTCGATCGGGATGCGCCGTTTCCACGTCAAGGTCCGCCAAGGTACCCACGACGACGCGGGGAAGACTCTCTTCATCTTCTTGCGGTTCGTCGTCATGCTCTTGTGGGAAAAGCCGATATTCGCTTTCAGGCCTACACCACGGGTCAGCGGGTTCGAGAGAGTCACTGGCCTGCTGTTTCGAACGATTGAGTTTTCCTTTTGCGCGTTGGGACATGGATAAGCTCAATAGACAGGGGGATTACAATAGGTATTCAGCACGATATCATTGATCGTGCTCGACAGCGAGAGGGTTGATTTTCGGACGAGATCCAAGTCGAAGTTCGCGCCATCGGTGCTATCCGGCAAGGGAGGATGGTTGAAGTAAGGAGCGGACCAACCGGCGGCGCGCGCTTCCCAAGGCAAACGTCGCCCCGTGCCGCAATGCCGCTCGGCATCACCGCGGGACGTAAATGTAAACAATCGGATCTTCGCGACTTTCAGGGCTTCGACGGTTTCAGGGACGGTCCAGCGGGCGGGATAATCGCCTTCTCGTGGGTAATCCGTCTTGTTGGTGAGACCATCATTGTCTCGATCCCCGTAGTTGTCAGGGCGTTCGAGGAAGGTATCATCGGTGGCGAGGATGATGATATGGGAAGCGTTGGCACGCCAAGGAAAATCCTTGGCGGCGGCGTAGAGGGCATCCAGCGCGTTTTCCTCGCAAATGGGGTTTTGCATCGTGGGTCCACCGAGACCGTCCCCAGGATTACGATTGGGATTGGTGAAGTTGGTTCGATGGAATTTGAAGGCGTTGCGCAACGATTGGGCATCGAGGTGGACAGCATTGCCATCCTCGACACCCCCCAAGTCGATGACATGATTGTCGACAAAAGGAATCAACCCAAAGTGGGGAGGATGGGCGCCAGAGTTGGTCGTCAATTTTTGGGCTTCGGCCACGACACCGTCGATTTCATTGCCGAGTTTGTCGAGCACGAATCCCATGGACGAGGAAACATCCAGAACGAAGACCACATCGATGGAGTCGGTACAAACCGCAGAAGTGTCCTGATTCATCGAGCTATCGAAGAAGGCGCCTGCTTCGGTGGGATCGGAGGGCGATCCACCGGTGGCTGGGTTATCGGGAGTATTACTTCCCGCCCCGCCCGCGTTCGACAAGGGTTGTTGCTCCCCCCCCGCGCTGCAAGCCGTAACTACCCACAACGCAAGACACGAGACAAAAAGAAAAGAACGCATGAGTGTATTGTTTCAGCCCAACCCAGTTCGAGCAACCCCAATTACCCAACCTCGACACGATAGGAGCATCGTCGGAACAAGGATCGATTCCTTTGCCCCTCCTGGGCTGAAGAAATGCAATCTATTGATTTTTATCATGATTTTCTGAATATGAGCCCTCCAAGGGTAGAGCGACTCGCAAGACGACTCCGGAGACGGTATCGAGGGGTTCGACATTTCCGCCGTGCATGACGATGAGAGAGCGAGCGAGAGATAGGCCGAGGGCGAGTCCCCCCGCGGAACGGGGCATGGTGCTTTCATTGTCTGGCAGGAGAAAGCGGGCCAATTTGGAGGCAGGAATGGTGCGGGAAGGGACGTGGATATCGATGAGCACATCGCGTCCGGAAGGGGAGATAACGGCTCTGAGGTGAATCACGCCGGAAGTGGTGGTTCGCAGGGCATGACGGAGCAGGGCGCGCAGGGCATCGGCGGTTCGTTCGGGGTCGACATCGACGATCCAAGGGGCAAAGGTTGCCTCATTGATGATGGGGATGGCGTTATCGCTGAACGTGGATTGGAGTTGGTCCAAGGCGGAAGCGATCACGTCTTGGACGGTGGTATTTCGTTTGGCTAGGGCGATTTGGCCGGTTTCGACGCGAGCGCCATCGAGGATGGTTTGGATCAAGTCGAGCAATTCCCGCCCACGGGATTGGATGACGTGCAGGCTTTCGGCTTGTTGTGGGGTAATGCGTTCGGAATCGATGATATCGGCGAAGCCCAAGATGGAATTGAGGCTACTTTTCAGGTCATGGCTTACGGAAGCGAAGAGCAATCCGCGCATGCGCCGGGTGGCCTCACGCGCTTCGATGGCCTTTTCTTGTGCCGAAGCAAAAACGCGGAAGCGGTCCGCGAGTTTTTCGATGGCTTCCCCGAGGTTCGCGACCGCTTCGAAGCGAGCGGGACGAGCGACTCTCGTAAAGCCGCGCAGGACCGTATCCGTGCCCAGCCATCGGACTTGATGGGCGGCCTGTTCGAGGTCCGCGGCGAGGGTGCGTCCGATGCGGATTCCCAACACGACGGCAAGCAGGCTTGCGAAAACGGCGGCGAGGATAGACGAGGCTGTGAGAACGAGCACGGTGGTGGCGGGAAACGTGATGGTCGCATATCCCAAGTCGAGCGGGACGGTCACCATCATGTGTCCGGTTCTGAAACGTCGCACCTGAAAAGGCGAAGTCCCATGGGACAATCGGATGGCATAGCCGAAATTGGCTGCGACTTGCGCGGCATCGTCTTCGCCCGCGGTGGGAACAGGGCCCGGAATGGGTTCGAGGGCGGATTGTGCTATGGCTGTTGCGGTGGCCAATCTACCGTTGGATTCGAACGTCCGGACGTGGGCATGAACAATCAACACCGCGCTAACGCCTACGAAAGCGGTGGGAGCAAGGACGGCCCCCAGGACCCGTCGCATAGTCCAGCGGCTGGTCGTTTCGGTGGCGAGGACGCGTTCCATGACTTCGGCCATGGCCTCTTCGGGGGCTAGAAGCATTGCTTGAGAGATACGTCGTCGAATGAAAACATAAAGGGCGACGCCTGCGGTGGTACTGAAAGCGAGGGCGAGAAGAATCAGGCTCACGGCGGCGTCGAGTTCGAGGCTTTCTGGCCGCACGGGCTGCACCAAGGTAGACAAAGCCCCTACAATTGTAATGACGATACCCCGGATGGTGATGGCGCCGGGTTCTTTGCCGAGGGCGATGAGGGCATCGGGTTCGAGGCTTCCCGAGCCCAAGCCAAGAGCGCGAATGGTGAAACGATGGCGATAAAGTCGGAGCCATGCGAGAAGGCAAAGGGCGAGGACTTCGAGCAAGCCCACGATGGTGCCCCGTTCGAGGAGTTGTTGGGTAGTATCCGGTTCGATCAGCAAGAATCGGGGAGCTGCCAGAGCGAGCGCGATGCCGGTAGAAGCGCCAGCGAGAATCAAGGCCCCCACGACCGACTGGGTCAGTCTTCCGGCAGCGGCGTTCATTGCGATTCTCCAGCGTTAGCGACCGGCAGCAAACCGGTCGTCACAACGTCGAATCCATCGAATCCCCCGGTATCCACGGACCAAGCGGGCAGACGGATATGAAAACACGAGCCTTGTCCCACTTCGCTTTCTACCATGATGGTTCCCCCATGCATGGTCACGAGGCGTCGGGCGATGAACAGGCCAAGTCCGGTGCCTTTGGCGCGGGCGGTCAGGGGCCCAACTTGGCGAAACTCGTCGAAAATGGCTTCTCGATCTTCGGCGTCGATACCCGGACCGGTATCCGACACGCTGATATGGATTTGTCCGAGTTCGAGGGCGATATTGATGCGCACGTCGCCGCTCGTGGTGAACTTGATGGCGTTGCTAACGAGGTTGCTCAAGATTTGCCACATCCTTCGTTCATCCACGTAGGCATACGCGGGGCTGGGTCCCTCGACATGCAAGGCTATGTTTTTACTTCCGATCCTGGCGGACGCCTCCCGCATGACATCGTCGGCGACGGCGCGCAGGTCGACGCGGTTGCGAGACAGGCGGAGCTGTCCGGATTCGAGGGCGGACAATTCGAGGATATCGTCGATAAGGCCGCGCAAATGCGAGCCACTGGCTCTGACGTGCTCGAGGTTTTCCCGGGTGTCTGCATCCAAAGGGCCATCGACTTCGCTCAACAGCACGTCGGTGAAGCCAAGGATGGCATTGAGGGGGGTGCGCAGTTCATGGCTTAGCACGCCGAGAAAGGCGGCCCGGTCGCGGTCGAGGGAAGCGGCATGGTCCAAATCGAGTTGGTAGGCGCGTTCCGCGGCGGCAAAACGGTCGACCAAGAGGTTGAAAGCATGCGTGAGCACACCAACTTGATCGGTCATTCGCACCCGAATGGGTCTTCCGGTGGGTGCGGCATCCGGTTCGGCCATTCGGTCGATTTCGGAACGGACGAAGTCGACATCGCCGCGCAACTCACGGACGAACACGAAGGCCACGAAGACGGCGACACCGAGCAACAGCGCCGTGACGACAAGAAGGGATCGAATCAGCGAGGTTGCGCCTTCTGGTTGTGCTGGGGCTGAAACGAAAACGACGAGAGCGAGGTTTTGGAAGGGAGGACCGATGGGCCGAGCGGCATATTTGGCGCGCCCGATTCGAGTGATGACTTCGCCTCGTCCTTCGATGAGCACCTGAAGCAGTTGTGGGGTGTCGAGTCCCGCATCGTTGTCGTCCATCCGCGAGATGCCGTCGTGGGTGAGCAGGAGGATTTCGGCGCCGGAACGTCGGGCGGCACGACGAATCACCATGGGTTGATCGGTGCCATCGGTGGTTCGAATTCGCGCGGCGAGGGTGCTGGCGAGCACATCGGCGCGATCTTGGGCAATGCCATCGCTCATGGATCGCAGGTGAGCGAGTCCGAGAAAGCCGGCCACGATAGCGGTAAATGCTCCAATGGCGACGACGATAGCCGGCAACAGGGGAACGAGGGGAAGACGCAATCGTTGGATGCGTTGTTGGAACGACGCCACGGCAGGCATCTTAGTGTGGACGAAGGAATGAATCGATGGGTTGGGGAGGAATTTGGAAGGCAAGGGGCAAGGGGGTGGAACTTTGGTAGGATACGAACCTACCCCTTTCCATGACCTTTTTCTCGATGGGGAAGAAACGTTGAGGGGCTGGCTTTCTGGTGAGTGTGGTGAGATCGGAGTATCCCCGGGATGGGCGCAAAGCTGTAGTCGGTTTTCGATGGAATGGCGGCGTGGGCAGGTCAGGAACACGAGAGGTCATGAGATGGGCCGCGGCAAAAGGCGCGCAGGGAGCCTGGGCGATAGAAGATAAAACAATCTATAATTTCAATATGTTACATAAATTACGACGGATGATTCGGTGGGGTCCTTGGAAGAAAAGGTTCACGAATTTCGCAGACGCTTTGATCGCCAGTTTTCGTGAGCTTTTTTTTCGGTGGGAAGGCCAGCGGACAGGCAGTCAGGGGGAGGATGGATCGGGTTCGATGGATACGACGACTTTTCCTGGGCCGGAAGTGGTTTTGCGGGGGATGTTCACGCGCACGAGGACGATGGTTTTGGAGCCATCTTGACTATCGTAGACGGCCTCGGGCTCCCCTCCTGTAACGCGATACTTTCCTTTTTTCATGACGAAGGTGGTTCGGCCGCGGTTGAAGTTGAAGTCGAGTCTGTTGGTGATCGTGACTTGGTTGGAGGTATGGGAACCGTTGTTGGGGTTTTTGAACGATTCCGATAATTTTTCGGCGCCATCTTTTCCGTGCAGATCGTAAAGTTTCACGTTGTGGGCACAATCGGTAATGAGGGGGCTGGTCCACCCCTTGTTGGTATGTTTGAATCGGATCATTCGAGAGCGCTGATAAGTCCTGGCTTGAGGACCCATGACCGTCGGGGAAAAGACCGTTTTATTATCGACGACGATACATTTATGTTCATGATGGTGGCCTATCAATTGAAGGTTAGCCGGATGATTTTTGGAGGGAATTTGCGTTTTGCCGGAGTTGAAGTGCGACCCTACGAGACGAAATTGGACGAGAGGGTCTTGGAAGGAGGCATTGTAGTCTTTGGTCATGGCTTCGGTGAATTGGGATCGGCTCCATTCGAAAAGACCGATATAAAACGGGCCCATACGACGAGAGAAGGATCTGGGGCCCAGGATGTTGGCATATTCCTCGAGATATTTTAGTTGATCGGGGGTAGTATGAATATTGGTGCCGACGTCATGGTTGCCGCTGGTCACCAAGGTAGCGACTTGATAGGTATTGATTCCTTCTTTGAAGTAATTGAGGATTTCAACGCTCCGTTTGAGTCCTCGCCAAGAATTCTTATCTTCGAAAATGACGAATATGTTGTCGCCGGTGAGCATGACGAAACGCGGATTGATGATATTGATGGCTTTGGCTCCCCAGGTGAGCGCCTGGGAGGTCCCTGGTTTGGGTCCGCCTCCCAGGTCGACCGTCCCATCAGGTCTTTTCGCGTTTTTGGCGGCGATATGATGGTCGGTTTGATGAATGATATAGAAGTCCTCATCGAAGGAGGCGACCATTTGAACCGAGCGGATGCGCGAGCCCGTGCCTGCCTCGCCGTGGGCAATGGCAAGTTCGAGCAATTCGGGTGGGACGTATATGGGCAGTTGAATGTCCAGGATCCATCCCTTGCGGCGGCCGTAGTCGATCGAACCGTATTTTGCGGTGACTTTGCAAGGCCAGGTGCGGTAGGTATTGCGCACGACGGCGTACCATTCGTTCGGATTCCAAGTGTCTTTTCCGTTGACCTCGGCCTGAATCGCGCCGCCAGCCACCGCGAACTGGGGAGCAATGGGACGAGGGCTCCAGATATCCAGGTGACCAGGGGCACAAGAGCCGCAATCGGCAGAGCAGCTCAGGCAATTTTCATCCTCCTGGCAACTGCCATCGCCACAGGATGTTTTGCAGGGGCCGCAGTCCGCGGGGCAGGTATCGCAGGTCTCGATACCCGAGCATTGTCCGTCGCCACAATGCGACTCAATGCATTGCCCGCAATCTTCCGGGCATGTCGAACAGGATTCAGTCTCGCTGCAGATATCGTCCCCGCAAGTGATTTCCGAGAAGCAGTCACCGCAATCCTCGGGACAAGACACGCAGTCTTCCTCGTCATCGCAAACAAAATCCCCGCAAAAGTTGGGGCCATCCTCGCAGTCGCCGCAGTCTTCCGGACAAGTTTCACAGCTTTCGGACTCATCGCAAACGGAGTCTCCGCAGGAGGCGGTGCCATTGGGAGTGGTTGGGGGAGAGTCCGCTTCGGTGGAGGTTCCACAGCCTGAAACCAGAAAGCCGAGTGTTAGGGTCAGGGCGATGAACCTACGCATATTGCCTCCAGTCCTTGGTCTGCGTCATCGATGCGTGAATCGAAGCCGGCGCGATGAATTATTGCACGATTGGATGGCGCGAACAACGAGCGTTGTGGTTCAGATTCGTTTTAAAGCGGGAACGGAAACAACGATGATAGGGGGATAGGCATGGCAGGCGGGGGGTGGGCTCTTCCTGGGCATACGCAGTTATTTTCATCTTCGTTATTTCGTAGTTCGGGTATCACGAAAAGTGCGGGCCCTGCCCATGTGCCAAGCGAAAGCGGAGGTATGCGTCGATCGAGAGTATTTCGCAGTTTTTTTTCGTGGGATGGCCAAAGCGTAAGCGGCTCTGCGCCGTGCGTTGCCGACCAGGTTTCATCGATGGGGGCGTAGCGTACTCGAAGGCGAACCCGGCTCCTCGGCTTTCCGGGATGAGCGCGAAGAATCGAGATAGCTCCATGGTGACAACGAGGTTCTCCGGGGAAATACCGTATTTCAGGTTTTTAGAACGGATATTATTCCCATGTTGCGGAATATTTGTATGGAATGAAACGGGCGATTCCGGTAGAATGAACGTGATAGGAAGGGAAAATGGAGGGTGAGATGGCGAAGCGAGGTCATTGCGCACGATGGGTCACGCTATGGGCCTGGGGAATCGGGGCAGGAATTTTGTCGTGGGGCTGTTCCTCGAGTTCGGAATCAGAGGGGGAAACCACGAACCCGAAGGTCGACGCCGCGGTGGGAGACGCAGCGATATCGTCGGATGCCAGACAAGAGTCGGGAACGGATACTGGCGGAAATTCGGATGTTTTCGATGAGTGGCCGCCGGATGCTCTGCCGGATGCTTTTTCGGACATTGTTTCGGAAGTCTCGTCGGGGTGTGGCAATGGAGTCTGCGATCCGGGAGAGGATTACGGCAATTGTGCGGTAGACTGCGGGCAATGCCCACCGACCTGCGGCAATGGAGTCTGCGATCCTGGGGAAGACTGCGGTAATTGTCCTCAGGATTGTGGTTCTTGCTCCGAGGCGGATGATCTATTCAAGTGCATTTTCGATCCGATGCAGTGGTGGAAAGGGGCGGACAAACGGGATATTACCTTCGTTGGGTTCGGAGATCCCCATGCGGCGGATCCGAGTCCTGGGTGTAGCGTCAACAAGAATGACGCGCCGAATCAAAACCTGTTGATCCGTCAAGCGATCAACAGCATCGGCACGCATGTATGGCCGAAAGGGGCAAGTTTTGCCCAGGAAGACAAGCCTTATTCTCATGTTCGGGGGGTCATCATCGCTGGCGATCTCACCCAGACAGGAAGCGAATCCGTGCCAGCGGGTCAGGCTGTCTGCCGGCAATATACGGTCTATCGGGAGGCATTCGGGCGCTGCGGAACCGAGAACAAGCTGAGCTTTCCGGTCTACGACTTATACGGCAATCATGATTTTCCCCGCGCGGCCTTGCCGGGAAATCCCGACCACCATCCAGTGATCGACTATCTCGACCGCATCACGCAAGCGCATCGACCAGGGGATGCCAAAGATCTTTACGATGATGCGACACCGGGCACAGGGCATTATGCCTGGCGCTGGGATGATATCTGGTTCGTCAATGTGAATGTCAAACCAGGATGGAAAGCGGAGAACTTACCCAATGAGACCAACACGAATGTCCGCATCGTCGATCCTCATGACTCCCGCAGATTTCTCAAAGAGTTTTTGCTTTCGAGAAAAAACAGCGCCAAACGGCAAATCGTCATTACGGCGCATTACGGTTTAGGTTCCCTCGATGCGGAAGAGAAAGAGTCGTTTTGTAAGTTGATCCATCATGCCCAGCACGGAACCGGATCGTTCGAAGGGATCGGCAAGAAATTATCACCGAATTGGCCGGTGCTTGCGTACATACATGGTCATAACCACCACCGTCCCGAGCATAAAGAGTTCCCGTGCCCCTCCCCTTATCAAGATATTATAATTCCCACGTTCAGCTTGGGCACGCCGTTTTACCAGGGGCCTCATAACGTCCAAGGACAGCTTCATTTCACGATCATGCGCATCGGCGCGAACAAGCTGGAAGTGGTGGGGGTGAGCGCACCGGCGAACAATCCGACAGGCCCCTGGGATTATCTGTACCGGATCCGGCTGGGTTATCCTGTGCAGCCGTAGCGGCCCCTCGCCCCTGGGCTCGCTTATGGGCGATCATGCCGTAGCCTATCGCTGTGGCGATGAGAGTTCCCTGTAGCGGTGGAGGAAGCGAGTCGTAGGGCTCCGGGCCCACGAAAGGCATTGGCTTACCCAAAAAGCCCTGCGATTTCGTGGGACAGGCTGGAGTTCAGGGCCGTGGCATGAACCATGGATCACGGCGATAATTTCGCGGGACTTGCGCAGGGGAGACTCGTTTCGACCCTACGCTTTCTTACCCGGGAGGAAAGTCATCGATGGCCGGCTCGATCAAAATGTAAGCAATTGATAATAAAGGTAATTATTCGGAATGAAGAAGGAGGATGGACGCTGGTTTCGGGCGAGTGCGCAGGGATGAAACGGATTCGCGACGTGGGATATCCTCTTTTCGAATCTGATGCAACGGGCATTGGGGGAGAGGCGAGAATAATCGGTGTGCATCGAGAAATCCGCCAAGTCTCTTGGCACGCACGGGCCGTGCCCATGAAAGGTCTTCCCCGCGGAACAGGGGTCCAGTACACCTTCGCCCCTGATGATCAGTCTTCCAGCCCGCAGTTCGGCACGCCTGGCTCCCATTGGCTCCAAGCGTTTGCTCCTTTTTCCGATCGAAGGCTCCGATGCGCGAGAGTTGTGGTGTGCGGTCCAGGAATCTCGCAAGTATCTCGAGCCATGGCTGCCGTGGGTTCCCTTTCAGGTCGATGAGTCCTCGATGCATCGGTTTGCGGAAGCGTGTGCGATGGATTGGGATTCGGGGCGAGCCATTCGCTTCGTGATCCGCGAGCGTGAAACGCGAACCCTTGTGGGAGTCGTTGGGCTGGAGAATTGTACGCCCATGCACGCGTGCTGCGACCTTGGCTATTGGCTTCGAGAGCCGGCACAAGGGCGCGGTTATATGACGGAAGCTGCGGGCATCCTGATACAGGAAGCCTTCGACAAGTATCACATGCACCGAATCCGCGTCGCGGCGGCCACCACCAATTACCGTTCCTTATCGGTGATCGGACGTCTTGGTTTCCGTTTCGAAGGGATAGCGCGACAAGCAGAATATTGTGCGGGGCGTTGGCTCGATCACGCACAATTCGGGATGCTCGTCACCGACCATGCGGCTCGTCGACCATGATCATTTGCATGTGACGGAAGCGAGATAGGCTTCGAGGTGTCCAGCCTCGTAATCGATCCACGCGATGAGCCATTCGCCGTGGCCTTTTCCTCGCGAGACGGAGGGTACAGGTTGTTCGCCGGTGACGCGACCGACGACGCTTGGCACACCGATACCATCGCGGGAGATGGGCGATACGTGGACGCGTCCATCTTGGTACCAGACGAGCAGTCCGTTACCGGCAGCATCGAGTCCTACGGAGACCTGCATACCTCTGTGTGCAAAGCGTTTTCGCCAGATGGTGGTGCCGGTGGTGGGATCGATATACGCTGCATTCGAGCCTCGGGGTTCCTCGCGCCAGACGACGAAGCAGGCGGAGTTTTCACAATGCATCATCGGTGGATAGAGTCGGATTTTTCCTTCTGACAGGTCACGCACATCACCCACGACCCGGTCCAGGGTTGGAGGATTGACTTCAGAAAGGCCGGGAGGAATTTTGGATTCTTCGAGAGCGATATGTTGCAGGACGGTTCGATGGTCGCGTCCTTGTTCCACGCGATAGCTAAGCAACAAGGCGTTGGTGCCCGCGGCCACGGAGGGAGCGTTCGTTCGCGATCGATGAAGCCCATAGCGCAAGGCGTATTCGGCCATGAGCTTTCTTTCGCCATCCAGTTTCACATCATGCGTGAGAGATTGGACGAAGAGTTTGGAGGATGGAGATTTGTCGCTGTCTTCGACATAGGCGAGCCAGAAACCTCCCCATGGGTTTTTTGTGATCGAAGGGAAGACAACGGAGGTACGTTCAGAAGCAACCTGAAGGGGGGCGCCGAGAATGCGTCCGGTCGTGGTCAAGCGGCGCACGAACACACCGGGATTTTTTCCGTGCTGATCGCTGTACAACAGCAGGACTTGGTTATCCATGGCGATGAGCCTTGGAGTTTGCACGGAGATGGCTTCAGGAGTGACATCGACAGGATTTCCGAGAGCCCGCAAGGCGTCATCGAGCAACTGCGTATAAGCATGCCACTGTCCTGGAACTTCGTGATCATCGGCCCAAGTCACCAACGGGCCATGGGAGGTGAACACGATGGCCGGTCGTCGGATGGAATTCGTGAGTTCGAAAGGTCTTGGTCTTCCCAGGCCGCCCAGTTCACAGGTTCCTTTGGAATTGGCAGCCAAGCGACTGTTTTCGAGCATCACCCGAGGGATACCACTGGTGTTTCCGTCGATAGCAGAGCGGAAGGTTTCCGAAGCACCCTCGATGTCGCCCTTCGACAGCAACTCTTGCGCGGAAGCGATGTTTTTTGCCCAGTCAGGCAAGTCTTTCGTGATTCGGGTCGGCACGAGCACTTCGGGAGTTTTTTGAGAAGCGGAAGCGGTAACCACCGGATGGGTTACAGGTTGGGACGAAACAACGGCTGGAGCAGGGGCAGGAAGCAGTTGCGTCCACGCGACATAGCCAATAGCTGCCACGAGCAGGGCACCTGCGATAGCGATCCATGTGCGATACGAAGTGCGTGGTTTCGCCGATTCGGAACGGTTGACCGCGGCATCCGTGGGCATGGCGCGGTATTCGTCAGGAACGGCCATTTGCCTTGTGGGAGCGTTGTCATCCAGAGGATCGGCCTCCAATCCGGGGGGAGGCGGGCGTTCCGTAGGAGCGAAAGCATGATCGGAGGAGATCGGCGGCTGCAAGGCCGCTTGCTCGATGTCCTGGATGCCTTGAGAAAGAATGATCGACGGAGGGCCTTGTCCGAGAGAGGCCACGAGTTCGTCGGCCAATTCTTTTGCGGATTGGAATCGTTGGTCAGGATCTCTGGCGAGAGCTTTGGCGAACCACTTATCGAAGGTGATGGGCAAGTCGCGCCGAATGAGTGAAGGGACAGGGATTTCGGCGGTAGCGATTTGGGCAAAGATCATGGCGACGCCTTGTTCGGTTGCCCATACGGTTCTGCCAATGAGGCATTCGTAGACCATACAGCCGACGGCCCAAAGGTCCGCGCGCAGGTCCACCTGGCCTTGGCCTTTGACCTGTTCGGGGCTCATATAGGCTGGTGTACCGAACACGGCGCCTTCTCGAGTCAGTCGTTGTTGCGCTGCATCCCCATCAATGGGGGCGTAGAATTTTGCGAGGCCGAAGTCGACGATTTTCGCGAGGACCTCACCGTCATCGTTATGGGTGATGAAAATGTTTTCGGGTTTGAGATCCCGATGGATGATGTTGCCTTCGTGTGCTTTGGTGAGTCCTCGCGCCACTTGTGAAAAAACACGGGCCACGAAGTCAGGTTCGAAGCGCCGTACTTTGACCATTCGCTCGTACAAGCTTTCGCCTTCGAGCAGTTCCAGCACGAGAAAGGGTCTGCCGTCCTCGAGCCTGCCAGCATCGTAGACGTCGCAAATATAGGGGCTTTTTACAGCGGCGGCGGCTCTTGCCTCACGCAAAAATCGTTCGACCACCACGGCGGAATTGGTCAGCTCGGGATTGAGGACTTTGACGGCTACTTTTTTGCCGATATCCACGTTGACGGCTTCATAGATCGAAGCCATCCCACCGCGTCCGATCTCACGCGTGATACGGTACTTCCCGTCGAGGGTCGTTCCAATAGGAACGTTGCTCGTCTTCTTCGCGGAAGGCATGTGCGACTTCTACCGACCGCAGGCTAGGGCAAGCTGGCGCTTACGACAACTTCAGTGTGGATGATTGATGCCAGCCGGGTTGGTTTTGTCGAAAATGCCGAGGAAATAACGGATCGCCCGGTTTGGGGGGCAGGGTTTGGAGCGCGGACGACGGAAGAGTTGGCCCGCTGCGCGTCGAGCTTCTATCGGTTGGCCATGATTCTTCCTGGCCGTTTGCAGTCCACGACCCTTGGCGACGTACTTGGTCGATTGCACCGTGCCCAAGCCACTGGCGAACTCGAACTCATCGGCCACGACGCTCCTTATCGCGGATGCTGTCATCGGATTGTGATGCGAGACGGGATGGTATGCGATGTCGGCACGCCGATACCTGTTCCACGGCTTGGCGAAGTATTGCTTGAACAAGGGGATTTGTCGATCGAACAGCATCATCGATTCGTCGACGAACTTCAGCGTTTACCGAAGGTCAAGGCGGGGGAAATTCTCGTTCGCGAAGGATTTGTGACCCAGCAGCAGGTCGAAAACGGCTTGGGACGTCAGACTCGCCTTCGCCTGGATGCCGTATTTTCGTTGCAACAGGCGGATATTCGGTTTCATCCTTTGGGACGGTTCCACTCGAAAAGAAAGTTGGAGCCCTTCGAGTTTTTGCATGGGCGCAGGCGAGCGCGAGGAGCCGATTCGCCTGCCCTGCCGTTACGACAAGCCTATGAAACCCTGGGACTATCGCCAAACGCAAGCCGAGCGCAAGTACGTCGCACATTCCGGAAGCTTGCCACGACCTGTCATCCCGATCTTTTCACGAACTTGCCAGAATCCCAACGTCGACAGGTGGAAGCGAGATTCAGCGCTTTATCCAGCGCGTATCACCGGATCGTCACGCAAGACTAATCCGCGTCAATCTTGGGATTCTTCTCCCCGTTCGACGTATTCCCAACGTCCACTCATGCACACCAGCACAGCACAGGTATCGCTCATGTAATCACAGACGATCGTACATTCTTTCAGATAGGATTTGCATGACTCCCCAAGGTCCGGCATGGGGTCACACCATCCTTCGTCGCCACTTTTTGGCATACCGGGCACGGTTTCTTGTTTGGTATCCGCCGCAGTTTTCGCAGGCTCCTGCTTATTTCCGCCACAAGCCAAGAGCAACGACGCTACCACCACGAAGGCAGGGGTTACGCGCATCCAACGATGGCGCCCGTCAAGGCGGACGTGGAACATGCTCCGATGCTACCGAGGAGTCGTGTTCTCGTCCACTGATCCGATGACACCCTTTGCTTGAACAATACCTCGAAGCGTGTCAGGCAGGAGCAGGCATGGAATCTGTCCCCCACGTTGATGACGATCGATATCAAGTCGAGGCGAAAGTTGGAGAGGGAGCCATTGCTACCGTATGGAAAGCTCTGGACAGGGTGACGGGGCAACTCGTGGCGATCAAACTCATGCGCATCAACCGTATGTTGCCGGAAACGGTGCAGCGTCTCGCGCAAGAAGTCGAAGTTCTTCGGCGGCTACAACATCCGAATATCGTTGGTGTGGTGGGAGCAGGAACCGCCCAAGACACAGGTGCCCCTTACATTGTGCTCGAATGGCTCGACAACGTATCTTTGCGTTTTTACTTGCAACGTCGACGGCAACCCCATCCTTCCTTCATCCTCAATATCGTGTCGGGCGTGGCGCATGCGATGTCGGCAGCGCATGAGATTGGCGTTGTTCATCGCGACTTGAAGCCCGAGAATGTTTTGTTATGCGGTCCAGATAGAAACCACGTCAAAGTCGTGGATTTCGGCATGGCCAAGCTTCCGATGGAGCTTGCACGGCTCGTCACCTTGCGGTCGACGCTGTTTGGGACTCCGCAATATATGGCACCAGAACGGGCCAAGGGACAGCCGGTGACGCCAGCCACCGATGTGTATGCGCTTGGCATCATCACGTACGAGATGTTTGCAGGGCAGCGCCCTTTCGAAGCTGACGAAGCCTCGACCCTTCTTCGAAAACACGTTTATGAACCTGTTCCACCGCTGCCAAGCGTTTCCCCCGCAGTCGAAACCGTATTGCTCGAAGCCCTATCGAAAAATCCCATGCAACGCCCCTCGGCACAGCGCTTCGCCATCGATTTGCAGAAGGCTCTTTGTTCGTCGAGTGAGTGAACGAGGCTCATGCTTCGTCGGGAAAGTTGTCCTTCACATAAGCTCGAAGCAAGGCAAGCTCCCGAGAAAAACCTCCGGACAAGATGGGAAAGCGGCACCAGCTTTTTGGATCGAGATTGGTATCATCCACGTGAAACGAAGGAGCATAACGCTCTCGTTTCCATTGATTTCGACACCAGAGCACAAAGAAACGTTCCACCCAAACACAGAGCTGCCGTGGATCGATTTCGGTGAACCGCGCATGCATGAGCAAAAACACTTCGATGGGATCGCGTTTGTCCCGGATCGCGGCTTCTTGAATCGCATCCAAAATGGGATACGGCATCAAGTCATCCTCATCGGTTTGCTCATATTGCGCAGGGCGCAACTCAGCGGTAGGACGCTGCGCATTGACGACGCCGATCGCGGGAAGCGCGCCGAACGATTCTGGACCGTGGCTTTCGAGCCATGCGAGCCAACCTTGCAAGAAACCTTTGTCGATTCCTGCCATTGGACTGATACCTCCGCAGGTATCCCCATCCATCGTGGCATAGCCAACGGCCGTTTCGGATCGATTCGAAGTCGCCACGAGCAATGCCCCGCGCAGATTGGCGAGCATCCACGCCCCCGGTCCCCGCACACGAGCCTGGATGTTTTGCAGGGAAATATCGTCCTGTTCCCACGTGAGATGGCGACCGATTCCTCCTTCCACCATCGCCACAACCTGCTGGACCAATGTGTCGACATCGAATTGCAGGAAGTCGCATCCCAAGGCTTCCGCGACGGCCATCGCCGTTTGCCGTGAACCGAGGGTACTGTTGCGTGTACTTTGATAGACACAAAGGAGCAGTTGACGAACGAGGTCTTGCACGGATCGCGCAGTTTGCAACGCAGGCCAGTATGCGAGCTTTTGCTTGAACCCTTCGAGTCCAAGGTCCGCTACGGCGAGATGGACCATGATCGTGATAAGAGTTGCGCAAGCGGTGGAGTCGACGCCACCGGACAAGGAAACCACGAACCCGTGTGAACGCGAGCAGCGCATGTAGTCGAAAAGAGACAGGCCAATGGACCGCGTAAATTCTTCATAATAATGATGAACGGACGACTCCCACGCTTCCTCACGAGGCACGCTCACGGCGGGTGGCGCAAGCGATGGCCATGAAAAAGGTGTCGACGCACACTCGTTGGGGTTCTGCTCCAAACGAGGCATGAAGCTGTTGGTCCAACATTGTCGCAGCCGCGTGGTATCCACATCGACGATCGCGGTCGTCATTTCGACATCGCGATATCCGAAACGTCTTCCGGCCGCGACCAGTTGACCGGCGCTTGCGATGAGAGCCCCCCCGTCGTACACGATCCTTCCCTCATCATTTCCCACGAGATTGGCGTACACGTAGGTAACACCAAAGGCTCTGGAGCCTTCGGATACGAAACGTTTTCGTACCTCCAATTTATCGAAAGCGAAATGGCTGGCCGAAGGGTTAAGGATGACGTCCACGCCACGACCAGCCATATCCCCTCCCGGACGAGCCGCAACCCAGGCATCTTCACAGATCTCAAAACCGATTTTGATCCCACCGACGTTGAAGTAGATATCCCCAACGGGATAGCACTGGCCGTGCATTTCCACATGCGCCCGAAAACCTTGTTTCCATGGTTTAAACCAGCGAGGCTCGTAGTGGACGCCATCACCCGCGAGAAAGCGTTTACAAACGAAACCAACGACCTTCCGGTCGGCGATGAGGCAAACGGCATTGAAAAGGCTATTGTGAAAGACGAGAGGAAGTCCCACGCAGGTGACGATGTCTTTCGTGGCTGGCACAATTTCTTCGAACAGAACGTTCAGGCAAGTACGTTGGACACTTGGGAATTGGAAAGCGTCCTGACAACCATACGAAGGGATGCACATCTCGGGCAGGCAAAGCAGCGAGACGCCCTGGTCGCGAGCGCAGGATATGGCTTCCAGGATGTTATCTCGATTTTGGTCCCAAGCCAGCGGCGTTTGGTTGAGGATGGCCGCTCCGACCTTGATCCACTGCATCACTTGACCTCGCGAATGTGATGACCACGTGCTTCGAACACAAGCTCACGCCGACGGTTGAACAATTTTTCTTCGAGACCCACGGGATAAGAATGGGGATTGAGAAAGCGTTTGACCCCGGCATGTAACGCCTCGAGTTGGGACTTGACTCGCATTCGGATTGCGTCGATGGGCGGTGATTCACGAACGAGGCGGCCTTTTCGAAACACGGGCTCGAGCAAATCCTCGCGGGTCATGTCGGGAGAAAACACTTTTCTGCGCGTGGCATCCGCCGGGTCCACGATCGTGGGAGAATCCGGGATGGCATCGAGTTCATCAAAAACCATGTCACCGATGGCTTGACCCTCGAGACGGAAACGTCGCACGTTGAGGATACCCGGAGTGGATATTTTTACGGCTTGTTCGCTGAGTTTGATTTTTGGTTGATACTGACCGCAAGCGTCTTGGATGGCAGATAGTTTGTACACTCCTCCCAAAGCTGCTTGGTCGAAGGCGGTGACGAGTTTGGTTCCCACACCCCATACCCCAATAGCAGCGCCTTGGTTTTGCAGGCTATCAATGAGTTGTTCATCCAAGTCATTGGAAGCAACGATGGCCGCGTTGGGGAAGCCCGCTTCATCGAGGATTTTTCTAGCTTCGATGCTGAGGAAAGCCAGGTCTCCCGAATCCAGGCGAACGCCGCTGAGTTCGTGGCCTTGTTCCCGCAAGCGGTGACCGATTTGCACCGCGTTTCGGACGCCTTCCAACGTGTCATACGTATCCACGAGAAAGACACAGTTGTTGGGCATCGCGCGTGCGTACGCGGCAAACGCCTCGAGTTCGTCATCGAATACCATCACCCAGCTATGAGCATGCGTTCCGCGAACGGGGATGCCGAATAATTTTCCCGCGAGCACATTGGAGGTTGCTTCACAACCGCCAATATACGCGGCACGACTCGCGGACAGGGCCCCATCGATCCCTTGTGCTCGTCGCAATCCGAATTCCAGCACTGGTTTTCCTTTTGCGGCAAAGCATACACGTGCGGCCTTGGTTGCAATCAAGGTCTGAAAGTTGATGATATTGAGCAACGCGGTTTCGATGATCTGTGCTTGAACCAGCGGGCCTCGCACACGAATCAATGGCTCGTGGGCGAATACCGCTGTCCCTTCAGGGATAGCGTCAAGATCGCATTCCAACGTAAGCTCGCCAAGGAAGCGAAGAAATTCCGGTTCGAACAAAGGCTTTCCGTCATGACCGTGCAGGGTGTGTAGAAACGAGATATCGCTTTCGTCGAAACGCATCGATTCGAGGAAGCCGACCACATCGTGCAATCCTGCGGCAATGGCGTATCCACCACCAAACGGGCACTTCCGAAACGCCAGATGAAAGACAGCCTGTCGGTCGGCAAGCCCATTCTTCCAATAGCCGTATGCCATGGTGAGTTGATACAAGTCCGTGAGGAGCGTCAAGGAGTGACGGTATCGAGCCGACAATGTGTGCAAGGCGATCTCCTGGTTGACCGGTTCGTCCGCGTACGATTCGCCGAAAGGATAATGGAGCATGGAGTGATGGCGAGCATAAATTTGTGGGGTTCGGCAGCCGAGCAGGATGAATCATCGAAATCGAAAGCCGAAAAATGAGTCAATGGGAATTGAGATTTCCCTGGGAGCCATGACGGACGTAGGTGAAAATGCCGAGTTTTTGCTTCCATCGTCTCATCACCGGGCATCGATGAGAACAACCGCGCCATGAACCGGACCGTTGTCACCGCGAACGCCTTGGAGTACCGAGAAGCCACCACGCTCAGCCGCAGCACGGGCGCGGTGGAGGACCATGACACGAATGTTTTCAGCCTTGTCTATCGTTGCTATTTTGGTGGCACTACCGGGATGCGAGGAACGTCCTGCGGCCCAGGAAACGCCAGCGGTCAGCAAAACGCCCGAACCCACCGCCACTCCCCCCCTCAAAGCCAGTGAGCCAGCTCCTACCGCATCGGCCCCGAAGCCGTCTCATGCGTGCCCGGAAGGCTCTTCGGGCGAAGGCACTTTCAAGGACCCCTGTGAAGCCAAGGGAAAAACGCGGGTCATGACGGCGGAATGGACCGGAAAAATGGATGATAAGGGCCCCTCATTTCGTGTCACCAACAAGACGAATCTCGAAATCCTGTTTGGGCAAATCGTGGTTTATTTCTACGACAAGTCCGGCAAGCTTATCGAAGTGCCGGGAGGCTCGGACAGCAAAGAACACAAGACCAAACAGAAGTGTTCGGGAAATATTTTTGCAGGTCCGATGAAGCCCGGAGAAAAGGCAGTGCTCACGTTTTCCTGTGTGAATAAATCGCACGTGCCGGAAAACACTGCTCATATCGAGGCTGAATTGCGAATGGTTGGTTTCACGGGATCCGACGGCAAGAAAGCCGATACGTACTGGCGCAATGAGGAGCTGACACCTGACGATCGGCCCAAGGGCGGCATCAAGTAGCTCCCCGTTTCAGAAACATCAGAAACAAGCCAGGGGAGCTTGCTCCGC
>MWCO01000002.1 GCA_002070115.1 Deltaproteobacteria bacterium ADurb.Bin207 | reverse complement strand
TGAGTTGTTCAATGGCGGCGATATCGGCTTCGAGCCGCTGACGTTCGGCCTCGAGTGGTTGCTGTTTTTGCGTGGTGTCCGACAGGTCGTTTTGCGCCTGGGCGGCTAGCTTTTCCGCGCGAATGAGTCGTGCCATGACGGCAGCGCGTTCGTAGGCCACCATCGCGCGCTCTGCCAGCAATCCCGCGGAAGCGATTTCGCCTCGTTCATACGATGCCTGCGCTTGTGTACGCAAGCCTTCGGCATGAGCCAAGAGTTGAGGAGCCAACGGAGCGGCGTCTTGCACCGTGGGTGAACGCGCGGCTTGGTCGGCGGCGCTCAGGGCCGTCGGACGCGGTGGGTGTCCACACCCGCATAACGAAAGGCTCAAGCCGCCTACGAGCCACAGGCGTTTCATGGCTGACCTCCCGGCTGGCTGCCCGTGGCAGAAGCGGCGGAAGCTGGCCGCGGTGGACGAAGCCTTGCGGCGGATAAAGCCGCCGAGGGGATCGATGCGCTCGATGATTCTTGGGCTTGCTGCAATTGTCCTTCGGCTCGGGCGCGCCGGGCCGTCAACGTTTCGAGCAAAGCCTGGGTTTTTCGCACCTCGGCCGATGCGCTCGCCGCGGCTTTTTGGCTTTGGTCCGCACGGAGTTCCGCTTGTGCGGCTCTTTCGCTATCGGTCGCCAATTCAGCCCATTCTCGCGCCAATCCCTCGAGCAGTTTCGCATTGACCTCATCGCCCGCGGCCCGTGCCTGATCCGCTCGAAAAAGAGCATGCTGGGCTTGGGTCAGCGCCTGACGACTCGCCGGAATGGCCGAAGAGGAAACGCGTTGAGAAAGCACGGCCATCGCCACGGAGCGGTCGTCGGCCTTACGGCCCGCCAACGCGGAAAAGGCAAAGCCTCCCACGGCAAGGACCAAGGCCGCGACGATGGTTTGCTGCTTACGAAATCGGTGTTTCATGGGACGGGGCCAACAACGCATGAGGCGGGCCCGTGGTCAAGAAGAACCGGTTCGATAAGGCAAAAAATAATAAGTCAGTCCCTCGGTGCGAAACCGCGCAACGTCAAGGGGCGTTGCACCATCGAATGGCATTGGACTCCACGAGATCTTCTGCCGCTGACGCAAAAGTCTCCGGATCCGCGATGGTTGTGCTGTCGCTTGACCCAAGGCTCTGAAAATAATATTACGTAACGTAACATGATAAACAATCGGTCCTCCCATGGCGAGTCCTCCGACTCAGTTTCTCGGTACATTTCGTATGTCAGAGACATCGACCAGTTTTCTCGGGAAGAGGAACTGGAAATTGCTAGAAAATGGGTCAGTGAAGGAGATCGTTGTGCTGCCGATGCGCTCATTCGAGCCAATTTGCGTTATGTGGTCGCGATTGCGCTGACCTACCGGCGATATGGGCTGCCGCTGGCGGACCTCATCGCCGAAGGCAACTTCGGCCTCGTTCATGCCGTGAGCAAATTCAATCCCGAACGAGGAACCCGTTTCGTCACCTACGCCGCCTATTGGATCCGCGCTTATATGCTCAATTACGTCATTCGGTCTTGGAGTATGGTGGGCGTTGGCTCCGGTCCGTTGCGCTCCAAGTTGTTTTTCAGATTGCGACGGGAGCGCGCGAGAATCGCCAACCTCGTGGGGGATAATGAAGAGGCCACCCGTATTCTCGCCGAACGTTTTGGCGAGTCCCAAGACAAGATCGTCAGCCTTGCCAACCGGTTGGAAGCCCGGGATGTCTCGCTGGATGCCCGCGTATTCGACGATGGAAGTATTGCGATTTTGGATACGCTCGAATCCGATGAGCCCAGTCAAGAGGAGACGGTGGAGCATCAACAATCCCATGATCGGATCAAAGCGAGTCTGCGCGAGGCTCTTCACGATCTCGATCCGCGCGAACGGTTCATTGTCGAAGTCCGTATGATGGCGGATGCGGATGATGCTCTTTCTCTGGCCGAGATTGGTCGGCGGTTGGGGGTATCCCGAGAACGTGCTCGCCAGCTCGAAGCGCGTGCCAAGAAAAAGCTTCGCGATCGGCTCAATCACTTGCGCGAAAGCGAAATCGTTGCTGCCTGACGACTCCGCGCGGGCGTTTTTATGATACTCCCAACAATTCCTTGACCTTTGCGATCACCTGAGGCGCTTGAATCGGCTTGGTGATGTACGCGTTCGCGCCAAGTTGCAGCGCCCGATGGCGATCTTCTTGCGCTCCCTCCGTCGTGATCACAATGATCGGAGTATCCTTGTGTACCGGGTCGGTGCGCACTCTTCGAATGAGTTTGAGACCATCCATGATGGGCATGTTGATGTCCGTGACGATCAAATCGAATCTTGCATTCGCAAGCTTTCGAAGCCCATCCACACCGTCGTCGGCTTCGGTCACACGAAGATTGCGTACTCTCGCCAACGCGAACACCAAAAGCTGGCGCATCATGGGTGAGTCTTCGATGATCAGGCATGCGTATTCAGCCATGGTCTTTGACTAGACTCCGTGCTCGAGGAAGGACTCGATCCCTGGGACTTGATGGTTGGCGTTGGCAAACAATCGTGCCGCCACGATCGCGCTCGCCGCATGTCCCGAAAGCAGTTTGAAGTATTCGTAATCGACGGGAAGAAACTTGGGTTTCTGTTCCAACGTGGCAACGATGGTGATCACGCCAACGACTCGGTCCGCGATGCGAAGGGGAATACATGCGGCCGGGTCGGACAAGGGGCGCGAAGCCAGGTCCCCATCTTCCGAGATATAAGCCTCACCCGTTCGGAATACTTTTCCTTCCGGGCCAAGGTGTTGATCCAATCGGCTGGCTTGCTCATCGAGCCCCTGGCTCGCAATGCAAACCAAGCTCGCAGCATCATCCGACAAGAAATATACCGCGTACGCTTTGGCTCCCACCAACTGCTCGAGTATCTCTTTGATCTGTTTGACCGTGCTGCTCACGTTCATGGTCGAGTGAAGCTGACGGCTTGCCACGTACAGCCCGGCGAGATTGGCCAATTCCATTTCCACTTCGGAATAGGTGGTTTCCACGGCGGAGGACTTTGCCTCGACCTCACGCACCGCGGACAGTAGCTTGGCTTTCTCCTCCTCGAGCTGAGCGATCTTCGTAAGCAATTCGCGGATGGCCTGATCGCTTTTGATTTGCAGACGCATCGCCGCATTCTCAGCTTCCAGATCCGAAAGCCGTTGACTCAACTGCTCATTTTCTTGAAGCAACTCCTGCGTGAATCGCGCTCCCTTGTGGAAGAACGTCTGGATGAACTCGTCGCGCTCTTTGTTGAACGATGCTGGACGTTCACTGGGAGGAGGAACTGGGGGCGCGCTGCTCATGAGAGTTTCGATCCAATCAAAGGGTACTCGAGCGTATCACAGTCGAACTAGCCTCGAACCATCAACCATACCGACACGGAATCCTTATCTTCTATCATTCGACTCGCCAAGCAACCATGGTCGTAGCTCGGGGGACAAAAATTTGGGCGCCGCACGCAATGCCTCCACGTTCGCAGCTCCCACCAAAAGCATCACCGCGCGCAACTCGCGCTCGATTCGCTCCAATACCTCCCACACCCCCTGGGCTCCTTTCGCATCCAGCGCCTGGAGCACCGGACGCGCCATCCCCCCGATCGTTGCCCCCAACGCAATCGCACGCGCGATGTCCAGACCCGTCTGAATTCCCCCCGTGGCGACAATGGTCTCCATCCCAACGCGCCGCGCGTAGACCACCGATGCCGCCGTGGGAATTCCCCACTCTCGGAGCAACTCCCCCAACCCCTTTTTCGTCCCTCGCGCGCGCTTCATTTCGACCGCTACCCACGAGGTTCCACCGGATCCGGATACGTCCACATGACGGATCCCCATATCATACAGTCGCTGTGCCGTACGTGGGGAAACTCCACATCCGGTCTCCTTGGCCACGATCGGGATAGGCAATTCGCTTTGCAGACGGCCCATCGTTTCCAGCCCACCTCGAAAGTCCCGATCCCCTTCCGGTTGTACTACCTCCTGCGCTGGATTCATGTGAACGCAAAGCGCATCTGCTCCCACCCGCTCGCTCATCTCCCGCAAGGCAGCCGTCGGCGTGTCTCGCGCCTGAATCACGCCAATATTGCCAAATAACAGCATCGTAGGAGCTACATCTCTCACCTCATAGGTGGCCGATAACGCTGGCTGCTCGAGCATCGCCCGCTGACTGCCAAGCCCCATCGCACAACCATATCCCTGCACTTGCTCCGCAAGCCGCTTGTTGATGTCCCGAGCCTTGTCCGTACCTCCCGTCATCCCCGCAACCATCAGCGGGATCCGCAAGCGCTTGCCCATTACCTGCACCGACGTGTCGATGGCATCGATATCCAAATCCGGTAAGGAGTCATGGAAAAACTGTACCCCGTCCAACAAAGTCCCTGTCCGATGAAACCCCACGTCCTCCCGCTGGGCTATCAGGATGTGCTCGTCTTTGCGTGTTGCCGTCCGATCCTGCTCCAAGGTCTCCTCCACATCAGGTTTTTCTTGCTTCGAGACCCGTCTGTCAGAGCGGACGCGATGTGTCGTTGACGACGGACCGAAGCCGCGCATAGCCTGCTCAGGTCCCATGAAAGAACGCAAGAAGGCCAATCCTTCCCGTACGCCAACCGTCGACCACGAGGAAGCTGTTTCTCAACAATTGCCGACCGCATCGGATCCGGAGGAAGCGTTTCAAGCGCTCCTTGCTGATGTTCGTCGCGATGTGGATGCCCGGTTGGCCGGATACCTGGATGCTCGTGTCGCGGAAACGGCTCGTCATGGCGCGGATGTCGAAGCCATGGCGCGGGCCGTTCGGGACTTGACCCTGCGAGGTGGCAAACGATTGCGTGCCGTTCTCGTGCTGATCGGTTATCTCGCAAGCAACCAACACGGCTCTTTCGACCCTGCTCTCGATGCGGGTGTGGCTTTCGAATTGCTGCAAACTTATCTGCTCGTTCATGATGATTGGATGGATGGGGATGAACGGCGACGCGGTGGGCCCAGTGTCCCCGCCATGCTGCGCGAACATCATGGCTCCACACGGCTCGGTGACGCCGCGGCCGTGCTCGCCGGTGACTTCGCGGCTGCCCTCTCCCTCGACGTTCTGTCCCGACTCGATGCCCCCCCAGAACGGTTGATTCAAGCCCTCAACCTGTTCGCCGAAATTCAACAAGACGTCATCTGCGGGCAACAACTCGACATTGCCGGCAAAGAACTGGATGTTGAGGTGTATTATCCTTTGAAAACAGGTAGTTACACGGTTCGGGGGCCATTGCTTTTGGGTGCCATCCTTGCCGGTGCCCCTCCCGAAGTCATGCACGCCCTCGAACAATATGCTCGACCCCTCGGTGTCGCTTTCCAAATGCAAGATGATTTGCTCGGTGTATTCGGGGATACCACCAAGACAGGAAAACCCGTGGGCGACGATCTGCGAAGAGGTGACAAAACCGCGATTGCCCAGCAGGCTTTCCGATTGCTCAACCCCGAGCAACGAGAAGCTTTCGATGCCGTTTTTGGATGCCCCGAGGCTACCGACGAACAGATCGCTCAGGTGACCGAAATGCTCACGGAACAGGGAGTCCGCGGAGCCGTCGTCGAGCGAATCCATGATTTGATTCATGAAGCCATTTCCGCGCTTGTGGGAGCCCCCATCGACCCCGCCCCCCGTTCCATGCTCCTTGGCTTCTGTTCAATCCTTGCTTCCCGCATCGATTGAGCCATCCCGGTGTACGAGTATGGCTGGTGAAGCGAAAGCAAGCGGAAAAGCGATTTTGCTTGGTGAACACGCGGTAGTCCATGGCGTCCCCGCGTTAGCCATCAGCATCGGACAAGGCGCCCGAGCCTCGGCTCGCCTGGCTCCTACGGCGGCTCTGCAGGTGCGAGATAAGGCTGGATCGTGGGAAATCGAAAAGGACTCCGACCTGGATCGAGCGTTTCATGCTCTGGTGAAAGAGGTGGGCGTGATCGCCGACGTTCATGCCCATGTCGATATCCCAACCCGCGCCGGACTCGGCTCATCCGCTTGCCTTGGCGTTGCTCTGGCTCGCGCCCTTCTGACCTGCCGAGGCGAACCGTTCGATGCCCCGCGAGTCATGCAAGCAGCCATGGTGTGGGAGCGCGTTTTTCACGGAAATCCTTCGGGGGTCGATGTGGCCGTGGCCGTTCAAGGCGGGTGCATCGAGTACTCCCGCTCCACGGGAGCAACCCCGGTGCCGCTTGCCCAACCCATCCCCCTTTGCATCGGCGATACGGGCGATCGCTCTTGCACTCGACAGATGGTGCAACGCGTGAGCCTTGTGCTCGATCGACAATTCGATGGTGGCCGGCATGGACTCGAAGCCATCCGATCATGCGTTGAAACCGCCAGAAAAGCGCTTGTCACCGCCGATTGGCAAGGCGTGGCCAACGCCATGCATGACAACCAACAATGGCTCGTCGACCTGGGGCTGAACACGCCAAATAGCGATAAGCTCTGCGAAATAGCCCTTGCCGCCGGCGCCCTCGCCGCGAAAATCACAGGGGCTGGAGGCGGTGGTTGCGTCATCGCCCTCGCACCACGTCGACAGCAAGAGGTTCTCGACGCCTGGCGCGCTTCAGGCTTCGAGGCTTTTGCCATCCATCCATGATCGTTTCCCATCAACGAAAATCTCGGGATTGAATTCTGCCTACCGGTGAATCCAAACGCCGCGCGGCGCGTACGAGGATATGCGTGACTCCCTCGCGCCTGTCCAACGTTCCTTGCACCCACAAAATCTTGCTGTGCGTCAAGATATGCCGATACGCTTCGAATACAGAAGGCCAAAGCACAAGACTGATCATCGCCGTTTCATCCTCGAGCGTCATGAAAACAACCCCGCTCGCCGTCGATGGACGCTGCCGATTGATCACCACACCCGCCACGGCAACCTTGGAGCCGTGCCTCATGTGCTGGAGTTGTTCGGCAAACAAGGTTTGCTCCAGCTTCGAACGCAAATGCCGCATGGGGTGATCCTGCAGCGAAAAACCCACGCGCCCGTAATCCAAGACCAGTTGTTCGACAGGACGAAGGGCTGGCAACGCTACGTCTGGTTCTCGTATCGGCTCATGGGCAAAAAGTGAACCTGACCGCGGGGCTCGGGCTTTCCACAAAGCTTGACGACGCTCCGGCACGAGGTCTTCGAAGGCGCCTGCTTCCGCCAAAATCTCGACGGCATCCTTGCGCAATGCCGTACGTAGTAAAAAATCGTTAAAATCCAGGAAAGGGCCTTTGATCCGTGCATTTTCAATGCTCGAACCCGCCGCTTTGCCAAGGCCCCGAAGGAGACGAAACCCGAGCCGCACGTTGGCAGGATGGCCATGCTCGAGCTTGCAATCCCAATCGCTGGCGTTCACACGGATCGGCAGCACTTGCACCCCATGTCCTCGGGCATCGCGCACGATCGTCGCGGGACTATAGAATCCCATGGGCTGGCTGTTGATCAAAGCGGCGCAAAACGCCGCCGGATGGTGAGCTTTGAGCCAGCCGGAAGCATAAACGAGCAAGGCAAAAGAGGCCGCATGGGATTCGGGAAATCCGTACTCCCCAAATCCTTGGATCTGTTTGAAAAGACGTTCCCCAAAGCGCTTCGAGATCCCTGTTTTTTCAAAACCCCGGAGCAATCGTTCCCGATGTTCCAGCAACCGACCATGCTTCCTCCACGCTGCCATATCCCTGCGCAATTGATCGGCCTCGCCCCCCGAATACCCCGCCCCCACGATCGCGATCTGCATGACTTGCTCTTGAAATAGCGGTACCCCAAGCGTTCTATCCAAAATCGGACCAAGACAAGGATGAGGACAATCGACCCGGACCTTGCCGCTTCTGCGCGCAAGATACGGATGCACCATGCCCCCTTGAATCGGCCCCGGACGAACGATCGCCACCTCGATGACGAGATCATAAAACCGTTGGGGCCGAAGCCGCGGCAACATGGCCATCTGCGCCCGACTCTCAATCTGAAAAACACCCACCGTGTCGGCCCGACCAAACATCTCATAAACGGCTGGATCCTCAGCGGGAATCGAGGCCAGGGCCGTGAAAGGATCCCGGTCGGGCATCACCACCGCCAGCGCTTTGCGGATACACGTGAGCATCCCAAGAGCCAAAATATCGACTTTGAAAAATCCAAGAGCCTCCAGATCATCCTTGTCCCATGGGATCACCGTGCGCCCGGGCATGCGAGCAGGCTCGATCGGAGCCACCTCATGCAAAGAACAGGAAGACAAGATGAATCCACCGACATGGATCGATAGATGCCTCGGAAAACCTTGAATTTGTTGTGAAATTTTTATGACCGAGGCGATCCTGGGGTCCCGTGGATCGAAACCCGACTCATGAAGCCGCTGCTCGCCCTGCTCGATCGATTCCCAACCGTGGGCGACGATCCCAGAGAGCCGATCCACTTGTTCCAACGACAAACCGAAGGCTTTGCCTACGTCCCGAAGCGCGCTTTTGGCCCGATAGCTGATCACCTCCGCAACCATGGCGGCTCGCTCTCTGCCATAACGACGATAAATCTCTTGAATGACCTCTTCACGACGCTCGTGCTCGAAGTCCACATCGATATCGGGCGGATCCTTTCGCTCCAAGGACATGAACCGCTCGAAGAGCAAGTTGGAACGAGCAGGGTCGACGGCGGTGATGCCCAGCACGAAACAGACGGCGCTGTTGGCCGCGCTGCCGCGTCCTTGGCAAAGGATCTGCTTTTGCCTTGCGATCTCGACGATCTCGTAGACGCTCAAAAAGTACGGCGCTGCTTCCAATTGCTGGATGAGACTCAGCTCCTTTTCGATCTGAGTAAGTACGCTCGCAGCAGCTCCCTGGGGATATCGCCATCCAAGCCGCTCGCGCACAAGCCTGCGAAGAGCCTCGTCCGGGCTTTCCCCAGGCCTTACGACATGATCGAAAGGGAAACGATACTGCAATTCCGATAAAGAAAATGTGCAGCCGTCCGCCACATGGACGGATTCTTCCACCCACTCGGGATGGTCTGCGAAAAGACGCGTCATGCGCTCCGGCGAGGATAGGCGGGCCTCGGTATTCGGTAATAAACGCGTCCCTGCCTCGTCGAGGGTGGTTTTTTCGCGGATACAACATAAAACGTCCGCGACGGGCTTTCGCGAGGCACAATGAAAAAGCGGCTGCCCCGTCGCCACGATCCGAAGCCGAAATTGCTCGGCTAGGCTCACGGCCAAAGACTCCTGCGCCGATTGATCCGGAGTCATCTGCCGCTCGACCGCCAATCGCACGTGTTCGGGAGCAAAAGCCTGACGCACGTTCTGACAAAGTGCGGCTTGTTGGGGCGGGACAAGGATTGCGAACAACCCCTCGGCATGGGCGGGCAGGGTCGTGGGATCCAGACGCGCTCCCCCTTTGGGTTTGTTGGCGTGAGCGATCGTGAGCAGACGACAAAGGTTTTGGTATCCTTTGCGCGTTCGTGCGAGCAGGCAAAGCTGTCCGGGGTGATCTTCGAGATGCAGAGAGGCGCCCACGATGAGTTTGATGGGGTGCTTTTGGGTGGCCTGGTGAGCCCGAACGAGACCGTAAAGACCATCGGTATCGCATAGACCGATCGCGTGCAGGCCGAGCTTATACGCTTGTTCGACCATTTCCTCGGGATGGGATGCCCCGCGCAGGAACGAAAAGCAGGAGCGAGCGCAAAGTTCGGCGAAAGGCGGCATATACCTGAACATAATAGCAGGTGTTGGGGGAGCAAGACGGATTAGGAGAAAAATTTCTGCAAAATATCGTGGGTATCGAAGGGATTGGTGTGAATGAAGGTATGGTCTCCGGCGATTCTTTTCTCGATCCGATGCGGCAACGCCTTGCGAAAAGAACGCAATTCGCCCGGGAAGAAGGATAAGGTGAGGGTGGGACGCATCAGAAGCACTGGCATTCGAAGGGCTCCGAGCTTATCCGTGATGTCTTGCTGCAAAGCGTGGAGGATAATTTCTTGGAATGCCGATTCAGGCAATACGTGGTGGTACGCCCCATGGGCGGTTTGGCGAAAGGCCGCGGACCAAAGCTTTTGATCCCACGCATCCCAAGGCTGCAAGTAAACGAGGCGTTTTCCGGCCTTTTCCCATGCCTGATGATTCGGAAACGGCCCCCGCTCGGCTCGCAAGGCAAGAGAAATCAATCCGGGAAAAGCCTGAAGGAGCCGGTTGAACCCGGCAGGCGGCACCGGATCCGCCAGAGCAAGACGATGCACCCGGGTGGGATGCGTGCAGGTAAAGTGCATTGCCACTTTGCCTCCCCAGGAATGCCCCGCCAGGTCCACCGTATCGAGCCCTAACGTATCGAAAACCGCTTTGATATCTTGGGTAGTATCTTCCAACGAATATCCCGAGGCAGGGGCCGCAGTATGGCCGTGACCCCGTGAATCGAGAGCCAATATCCTTCGTTTTGGCGCAAAAAGGCTAGCCACGCGCGCCCACGACCAGGCATTGTTGTTCAAACCATGAAAAAACACCAAGGGTGGATCCGATCCGGTCCATTCCAAAATATGGAAAGATAGATCTCGTGCCGCTACGGAATAGGAGTCGGGCGAAGAAAGGGGATGGGCGGGGATTTGCCCATGACGACCGCCTAGATGCCGCGTGAGCGGTTGGATCGAACGATGAAACACAGCGGACATGCCGAGGATCGACATGACCGACGGAATAGCATGAAATAAAACGGATGACAGGTCCATCCGGAGGCGGCTTTGGCTTGCCTCGTCGTGACCGCTCAATCGAACCAACCGTGTAAATAATAAACGTCGCGGATCCGGTCGCGAAAAAACCAACCGCGGCCCCCCGTCGAAGCGTTTTGTAACCAAATCATATAATAATCCCGGTTAAAGGAAGAAGGACCCCACCATTCGATGCCGGAAAGACGCTGATGAAACTGCATCTGCTCGATGCGCAACGATTGGGAATCAAGCACGATCGAAAGCCCGGGGCGTAGGATTTGTTTTGTGATTTCAATCGGTTTTGGAAGGATTTGGGTCACCTGCGCAAAAGAAAAAGAGGGTAAAGAAGGTGGAGACGCAAACGATGGCAGGGGAGGGGGATGCAGACAAGATCGCGTTTCAGGCCGGTAGGAATCGACCAGCGCAAGCGTTCCCACCCGCTCCATGCCCAAGTCCGCGGAAAGCTCAGCCACCAATAGGGCAAGAGCATCGGCAGGGGCCGAGCTTTGGTGCGATAGTGTGAGCTGGATGCGTGGCGCGGCGACGAGTTGGCTCGTTTCGAGCCGAAGTCCCACGACGGGCGCCGGCAGCGATAAGGTTTCGAGCCGGGCCCGGAGGATGCGAAGCAAAGGCTCGGCGCGATCGATAGGCACCGGCAACGTCACCTGTGTGCTCGATTCAGGCGCAGCTTCTTGGAATCGAGCGATGGCGGGGTCGTGCTCGAGAATGAGGCGTAGTCCCATCAGGGCTTGCCCTCTGCCTTGTAATCGATGGGTCATGTTCTGCACCAGACGATGCAGGGCGAAGACCAGCGCCGACAGATCCGTAAGGCCTTGCTCCCACGCGGCTTGCTCGCAAAGGACAGCGGCAGGGGTATAAGCGTGCAGGGGACGAGGGTCGTGGCCCGCGGCTAAGTCCAACAGTTCCGGGGCTTTGTCGCCGAGTCTTGCCGTGACCTGGGCCCGCGGCAGCCGGAGCAGATCGCCAAGGGTGATGACTCCGACCCGCGTGAACCATTGAGCGATAGCCGGATCGATGGGCAAGGCGGAAATGGCAAAGCCCTGGATCTGATCCCGTTCTTCGAAAGGCGCTACCACTTGTTCGTTGTGGGGGCCCTGACGCGCCACCATCTCGGCGATGCGAGGTCCCTGCGCCATCGCCACCCGCGCGACATGCCCCAATCGCTCCACCGTGGTTCTCACCTCGTGAAGGGCAGATGATTCGCTACCATACAAATGGGTGGCCCCCGTCATATCGAGATAAAGCGCATCTGGATAAGAGATTTCGACGTGAGGGCAGAAGCGGAGCGCGGTTTCGGCGATGCGGGCCAGAGTCTGTTGCACGTGCAGAGGGGAAAGCTGAAGAACCGACAGGCAAGGCAAATGGGCTTGGGCTTCCGCAAGACTTTGCCCTGCGCGTATTCCCGCTCGGTGGGCAGCATCGCTTACCGCATCCAACCGTGTCCGGGCTCGCAAGGGCTGGGAAGCGGCAGAATCCTGCAGTATCACCGCGAAAGGATCGCGACATGCGGCCATGGCGGAGGCCAGTTCACAAAGCAAATGAGGCAAGACGATGGCAGTGATACGTCGGGGGGGCATACTGAACATGCTATCAGGTTTTGCAAAGGATGCCACCAGGGAAAAATGGTTCTTGGCGTTGATGGTGTTGCCAAAAGACAGCGTGCGGTCGGGCTGTCGCGGGCTTTTGGATACGGCCTATTTGCCGAACCTGATTCACGCAACGTTTTGTCGAAAAACAATATAATGTTGCGGCAACGTATTATGATTTCTGGATGGTGTGAACGCAGATATTATTGCAATTTATAGGGGAAAACATATAACGTTGCTTCTTCAAATTTCAAAGATTGCTCTTTTGGGCGAAGCAGTTCTGATGGAAGGCAGGCCGGGCTTTTGGGCCCGGCCTTGGAGGTTGTGGGAGGGAATGGATGAAATTGTAGACGCAACAACTTGTGTTGCGCGACGAGATGTCTGCGATTCTACAGGGCAAGGCCGTAGACGAAGGCCGCTTTCGGATGCCGCAAGGAGCGCTCGGCAATGATCGCCATCGGAACCATATCGCCATCCACGTATTTTTTGACGAGTTCCTCGGCTTGCTTCCGATCTCCTTTGGCTTTGATCCCCCCTACCACTTTCATCATCTTGTCGATGGCCGCGGGGAGTTTATCGAAATGCAAGGTAAAGGCTCCCTTGTCTTTGCCGTTGACCGCGGGTGCCGCAGGATCGAACGTCAAGGCCCCCTCCTGCATGAGAAAACCCACTTGAATCGCCGATACATGGCTGTATGTCTTCGGCTTTTTGTCGTCGGTATACATCCCCCGGGCAATATGGTTCAACGCCCAGATCAGCGAATCGACATAGGTTTGCTGCGCCAGCTCCGGTTCGATGATCTTGCGCTTTTCGAGCATCGCAATGTACCACAAGGCTCCCGTTTGGGCTTTCAGCTCCTCCATCGTGCTCGCCAACGGACCCCCAAAATGCTGATCATCGGTTTTGCCCTGAACCTTATACTCGTGCGATGGCCCGAAATTATGGGTGGCTTCATGGAGAATCGTCGACAACAAAGAAGGATCCTGGGCGGAAGAACGCTTGGCCGCCGTGGCCGCATCCAGCATCGACTCCGCTTGCTCTTTACGAATGAGTTGGCTGTCCGGATCCGTGTATAGATTGCTCATCACGACTGTCCGACCGCGCCCTTCATTGGCCACGGGCCCCCAATTGGGAAGACTCTGCCCGATGGTCGCTCCAAGAGGATGCCTGGAATCACCAGCATTGACGACGATATCGATGAAATCCGGCAAATGAAACGTAACCGTTCGCGCCTTGTACGGGGCTCCAATATGCTTCGCAAGCTCGTCTTCCATCTCCTGCTGTACGGGTTCGAGCTTCTTTTGCCACGCCACCGAAGCCTCGTTGATACGAGCAAAACTCATGTGGAATCCCGCCTTGCGACTGCACGGCTCCCAATACACCTCGTCGGGCCCGATCCGCAGATACCACTTGGAATTCGTCGCGTTGAGCTTGGACCAGGCCTCGTCCGCGGGCTCCCATCGGTTGTCCAAAAACGCTTGCGCGGCCGCTTGCAAATACTCCTTGAACGGCGCTTCCTCAGCCCCCAAACCGTCCGAGGCCAAGCGAAGCTCCTTGGATACCTTCTCCGATAAATCCTGGAACGCCTCCGTCAGCGGCTCTGTCACCAGCTTATCCCCTTCCTTTTTCACCACCACGAACGGAGACATCAGCTTTTCGCCATCCGCCTGCTTCGCCAACTTCTCGCAAAACCCCTCCTCGCTTTGCATTTCCTGCGGATACATCGCCACCGGTATCTTGTCCGGAAGCTTCGGAATCGCAGAACATGCCGGGTTTTTCTCCGTCTTGGGCGCCCCGCACTTCGGCCCCCAATTACGACGAAACGCCGCGTGACTCGATGGATCATCTTTCGGGATCTGCGTCTCCAAAGGCGCCAATCCCCGCTGCATGCCGTGCAAATCATCGATGAGTTTGGCCGCGGCGAGCATGTGGCGAATCAATACCTTGTCCTGCGGCGAATTCTTCGTGAAGTCAGAAAATACCAAGGTCGGCTGCCCCTGATCGAGTTCTTCGATGATGAGCTGTCGACGCGTTTTTTCCGCATCCGATAGATCTTTGGGAAATGCAGGTGCTTTGGCCCACTGCTGCATCTGTCGATAAACCTCCTCGAAACGTGCCGTGAATCGCCCCCCATCGACCCAATTGCCCTGGGTCGGATAGAATTGAAGCGAGGCTACTTCGTTGGGGTCGATCGCCCTGTTGCCATTTTTATCCTCGATCCAAAAAATCGGTATGTCCATCTGCACCGCAACGCGGTTGAAGGTGCCGCGGTCGATCGCATTGTAAACGACCACCTTCGGAGCAGAGACGGAAGGGGAAGGGGAAGAGGAAACGGTGCTCGATGTGGTCTTGGGTTGATCACACGCCGAAAAGACTAACCAAGCGCCGATCCCCATCATCGATCGTAATATGTAGGTCTTTTTCATGGGCTTCTCCAGACTGTGCGTGGATGAGCACGTTACTGAAGATCTCCGAAGAAGAAAGAGTCGAGACGAGAATAAACTGGCAAAACGTAACCACGGATCGTATGTTCAGTATATGCCTGCCCCAGCCTTCGCCCCCTTTGCCGCCGCCCATATCACTGCTCCTGGATCATCCTTACCCCTGCCAGCTCTTGGTCACGCTTTGCCCGATGGCGGATTGCCCCGCGGTGCCGTCGTGGAATTGTCTAGCCACGGCAGTAGCCTGGCCTCCTCCCTCGCGCTGTACGCCTGCGCGTGCGCCCAACAACAAACATGGCTGAAAAGCGGACAACCCGCCTGGTGCGCTTGGATCGACCCCGGCCAATCCCTCTACGCTCCCGGTGTCGCCGCCCACGGCGTCGTTCTCGAACGTCTGCTCGTCGCTTATCCCCTCCCGCATACCCTGCCGCAAACTGCCGTCCGCATGACCCTCAGCCAAGCTTTTGCCACCTTGATCATCGATACCCAAGGCGTTGTGGGGTTTCCTTTGCCCTTATCCCTGGATCGATGGCCCAATATCGTGCGACGCCTCTCTTTGGCTGCTCGCGATGGAAGCACATGCGTGATCTTGTTGACGCAGCGAAGCCGCTCGCAACATCTCGGGCTTCCTGTTGCGTTACGCTTGGAATTGAAGCAGCCCAAACCTGGCGTGCTGCATGTCGAGGTGGCGAAAGAACGACAAGGTCGTATGGGCGCTTGCGCGGAATTGGCGTGGACCCATCTTTCCAATCCCTGGTGCTCCCAATCCGCGTGAAATAGGTCAGAGCAAGTGCTTGCGCGCTATCTCTGCCCACGTTCCATGCGGTTCGAGCTGCACGTACTTCTGCCAATGCGGCCGAGATTGCTGCTCGTCTCCCAGATGTTCGAACGCCATCGCCAAGTTGAAATACGCATCGGCAAATGTCGGATCCGATGCAATTGCAGCCTGAAAATAGGTAATAGCTTCGCCTGGCTCCCCCCGCTCGAGCATGATGTACCCAAGGTTGTAATGCGCTTCCGGTTGCTTTCCGTCGATCTCCAACGCCCGACGATACAACCGTTCGGCTGCCTTGTCGTTGCAGCGACGAAAACAAATATTGCCCCAATTCGTATAGGCAATCGCCAAATAGGGATCCAACTCCAAAGCCTGGCGGTACAACTCTTCGGCCTCATCGTAAGTCGCCGGACTTTCGTCGAGTCGGCTCGCTCGCTCATAGAGTTCGTAGGCCGATTGCGTACGTTGTCGGCTGACGGTCGGACGAAGGACCCGCACGACATCGTTTCTCAACGTTTCGACTTCGAAGTCCAAAAGCATTTGACCCGTGCTCGGCTCATAAGCCCCGTCTTGCCCACGGACGATGACTTTGGTGCCGTCGGATACCACACGCAGTTCGGACAGAGGACGTATGACCTTGGGAAGCGTGTGTTTGAGCTTGGTTACCGCACGGGCCACATCGCGCAAACGAACGTTGTGCTCGAGAAGGTGACTGGCCGTCCGCAGCGCTATCAAGTCACTGAATGTGTAGGCTCGACGTCCCCGGCGCCGTCCGGATGGGGATACGACCCCCGTTCGATCCAGGGAACGGAGTTGACCTCGCGAAAGCCCCAGCAATCGACAGACCTCGGTGCCCGAAAACAAATCCGTAATGGGCTCCCGCGCGGAAGGTAAAGGCGGCAAATCCTGATCGGGCGTCTGAGGCAGGTCATGTGGCAGACGCCTCGACATGCCGAAGTCCACATGAATGACCTTGTGTGGGTCCAAATCCGATTTTTGTTTTCGCCCCATCGTTTCGACCATCGTGCGACGATACCGACAACTGCATGGCCTGCGCGGCCGCGTCAAGAGGCTCTTAGCCAAACCAACCCCCAATTCGAGGACAAGTCGTGGTCATGACTTACGGAAAATCGAAAAACCTCATTGAAATCGCTTAAATACCAATATTTCAGGCTTCTCGTCCCATGCGACTCGCCCGATGCTCTACCACCGCGTCTACGTCGATATCGATTCGAAGCGCTCTTGCTTCCGCGTGGACAAATAGATCCATCTGCAGCGGTCCAAGCATCCCCGGAGCCCGAGCTTGCGCTTCTCGTCTCGCAATTCTCATCGCTCGAAGACGTAAATGAGGATCGATGATCATGGCGCGCCCCTTCGAACCATGAGTCACCAAAGCCATCGTGTCCGAACGCACCATGATGCTGGTCGAACCTCGATAGACGAGAGATGAACCTTCCGGACTCGTCGCTCCTTCCGAAATGACATCGGCGTCCTCCAACAGGGAAGACCAGAACGCGTCACCTACTTGAACGAAGGATAGGACACGGACCGTTTCCGGATGGGGATGCCTGACCTTCCGGATGCCGGGACCTTGCCATGGATTCATGGGGGGATCGTAACGAATCCACGCTGGCTCCGGCCAAACAGGATGCTCGAAAACCAGCAAACTTGGCCAATCGTCTCTCCCCGGACAACCCTTGGACCACCCAGCGTCAGGAGTGACCAGGAATGGCAAAACAGCCGGAAAACTACAGAGGTTTGGATCGTCGCCGTCACCGAATCCTCATTACCGAAAACACCGAATATCACTTCCGTGATGGCTTATGTATCGCCGTCCGTGACCGACAAACCGGCGAATGGATGACCGACCATGTCGCCTTGTTGCGTCCCGTATCCGGAAGCCTGCAGATCCTACCCAATGGAGCCATCCGACCCAATATCGGTCCCCCTCGCATCGGCGAAGCCCTGTTTTTTGCCACCGGAGGACGAGATCTCATCACCAGTCCGCTGCTGCAGGAAAAACGCCCTTCGAAACACGTCGTGGACGCTTACCCCGCGGGTCTTCGCGGATTGCGCAGGCGATTTTCCCACCACTGACGCATCCCCGCCAGCGCCTCACGTCTTTCCTTGCTCGACAATACACGGGTTTTGCGTCCAAATGGTTGCATGGCCTGCACGTCCCAACGCCTTCTCGAACTTCTGAACGAAGCAGGATTCCGCTACTGGACAGCTCCGAACCCAGAAGACGGATGTCTCGTGTCGTTCATGGGCAACCACGCTACCCGCCCGACCGTCTTCGTTCACGTTCGTGTGGACTCCGATGGTTCCGTGCTCACCGCCATGGTGACCGCCTTTTTACGTGTGGCCGACCATCCCTCGCTGCCCGTACTCATGCAGGCCATGCTCCATGAAGCCTATCTGACCGTACTTGGACAATGGGAAATGGATCCGAGCGATGGCGAAGTGCGTGTCACGGTGCAGCTCCCCCTGTTCGATGCGGAGCCCACGGCCAATCAGGTCGCTCGCACGGTGACGGCGGCCGCGCGCCTTGCGGACCGGGCCTGGCCGCGATTGCTCGCCATTCTCGAAACGGGACAAGACCCCGTGCTCGAGGAAGACGATGACGATCCAGCTCGTAAAGAGTTGCGACGTCTCCAGATTCGTATGCAGGAGCTGCTGCAGGCTCAGCGATCAAAAACGGACCAGAATTGAGGCAACTCCATGGGCACTACGATCCAAGAAATCACGGCCATTTTCAAGGAAGCGAACATCCACTTCGATGTCGACGAAGACCTTGACCTGATTCGAAGCCTGTGGAGTCGCGGCGAATCGACCGTCACCTTGGTGGTGTTCGTTCTCGAAGACGGGGAACTCGTTCAGCTTCGTGCCCCCACCCTGTTGCAGGTCGACGATGACGCCAACAAACCGTTGTTATTTCGTGCGATGCTGCAAATGGCCTATGAAATTCGGCTCGTTCAATTCGAGTATGACCCAGCCGACGGTGAAGTGAGCACATGCATCGATATCGCGCTCGAGGACGGAAAGCTTACGTCTGCGCAGCTTCTTCGCTGTTGCGCCGTGCTGTTGGATGTGGCGTTTCTCGCTCACAAACGTCTCACCACGATCTTGGAAACGGGCAAAGATCCCGCTTTGGATTCCGAAGATGTGGATGAAGAAGAAGCCGAGCAGCGCCAATCCCAGCTCGATGCGATGGCAAAACTGGCGGCGTTGATTCGACGGGGTGGGGGAGGAGAGGCCTGAATATCAGCTTTTCGAAGTGATACGTGCGGCAACGCTGGCTAGATCCACACCGGTGGCCGCTTTGAGTTGCTCGTTGGCTCCAATGATTTTACGAGCCAACGGCTCCTGCTCCCCTGAGGCTCGTGGAAGCACCGTAACCTTGGCGATGCGAACCGGATGCTCTGCTCCGCTGATCTTTTGAATCATGGGCAAAATATTCTGAAGAACCAGCACTTCCTTGGCTGCCGCTCCTCCCTTTTTGTAGGCCTCCACGAGTTGATGCAACGCCGCTGCTTCCGCCTTGCCGCGCTCGACGATCGCTGCGGCCGCGCCTACCGCTGCCTCCTCCATTTGTAGCCGAGCCGCATCCGCTGGTTGCACCACATCGGCCTCGAGCTGACGCTCCACCTGCACCGCCCGTGCTTGTTGGCGCTTGATCTCCGCCATCACTTTCGCAATTTGTGCCCGCACTTCTCCTTCCGCCGTGGCAATCATCGCATCCCGTCGCGTCCGCGCATCCACGATGCGTTTGGCCATCTCCCGCTCCGCAATCGCTATCTCCGCATCGTAACGGGCAATTTCCGATGCATTCCAGTTCAACGCCTTCTGCTCCGCCGCACCCGATTGCGCTTGGGTTTCCGCAATGACCGCTCGCTGCCGAAGACTCGCACCGCGGATTCGACCAATCGAATTGAGGTACCCCACGTCATCCGTAACGTTCTGAATCTTGAGTTGATCCAGCTTGATGCCGAGCTTGGACAGGTCGTGCTCGGCTTCCTCCGTCAGAATATGCGTGAAACGGTTTTTATCCTCATTCACTTCCTCCGGGGTGAGCTGCGCCAACACCCCACGCAGATTGCCTTCCAGGGTCTCTTTGGCTATATACATGATTTCATTGCGGTTTCTTCCAAGGAAACGCTCGACTGCGTTGTGGATCATCGGTTCTTCGCCGGGAAGCTTGACGTTGGCCACCGCCTTGACGTTCAACGGGATGCCTCCTTTGGAAAAGGCGCCACGAACCTCCACGTCGATGTTGATGTTGCGAAGGTCGATGAAATCCACCCGCTCCAACAACGGGATTCTCAGCGCTCGGCCGCCGCAAACGACCCGGAAACCAAGCACTTTGTTGCCAATTTTTCGCTTGGCTCCCGACAGGATCATCGCCTGGTTGGGCGGAACGACATATAGCATTCGCTTGATCGTGATGAGAATGAACGCGGCAACCACAATCGCCACGAAAAACAAAACGCCGATGATGCCCATCACCCACCTGCCTTTCGGGACTGAAGCATCGCACCCAGGTCCACCCCCACCGCTTGTCCCGTCTCCTGCATGATCTGACTGACAACCTGGGGAAAAGCAGCCACAAAAGAGCCATAACTGGCCGCATCCCCGCCATCGACCACGTTGATCTCTTTGATTTGCGTCGAGGCTGTCCTTTGTACCGCAGCCTCGACCAGCTCTTTGAGATGGTTCAAAACGTAAATCTCGCGCCCTTGAAGCCCAGCGGCCGTCCATTCCGCCACGACCGCTTGCAGCGCTATCGCACGGGCTTTGCCCGTTTCGATGAACGGTGAAGCTTCTCCGCGAGCCAAAAGCTCTTCCGCTCGGCGTTTTGCCTGGGCGGGAAGAACGACATCGCAGGCGAGACGAAGCTGCTCGTACTGCTTGCGCATTTCTTGAAGATTTTGCTCCGCCATGGAACGAGCCGTCTCCGCATCGACCGTGGCCTCGTTTTCTGCCGAGGCGGCTTCGGCTTCGAGCTTGGCAAGCTGGGTTTGATACTCGTTCTTTTTCTTGAGAACCTGGGCTTCCGCATTTTTTAGCGCGGTCTCAGCCCGGGTTCGTGCGGCAGCCTGCGCCTCGGCAATCGTTTGGTTCGCCGCGTTCTCGGCGTTCTCCGCATCGCGAAGCATGTTCGCAATGGCTTCACGCCCCAAATTCGTCAAGTACCCCTGCTCATCGGACACATGCTGGATTTTCAGAACGTCGAGCTGCAGACCCAACCGTTCGAAGTCGTCTCCCGCATTGCTCAACAGCTTGTCCGCAAACTTGAGACGATCCTGGTTGACCTCTTCCGGTGTCAATTCCGCGAGCACTTCTCGCAGCGCTCCTTCCAGCGTGTCCTTGGCCACCTCCGCCAAACGCTGGACCGGAACGTCGAGGAACCGTTCCGCCGCGCTTCGGAGAAAGCGTGGGTCGCTCGATATCTTCACGTTCGCGATCGCTTGTACCGCCAACGGGATGCCGCCTTTGGAAAAGGCGTTTTGAACCGTTACCTGAACGGGAAAAATCCGCATATCCAGCTCAGATACCGTCTCGAGAAGCGGAATTCTGATTCCCCTGCCACCATGCAAGACCCGATATCCCACCACCGAACCATCTGGAAGCTTATGCTTTCTTCCGCTGAAAATGAGGACCTTGTTGGGTGGGCAGATGAGCAACAAACGCTGAATGATCAGCAGCATCGCCCCCAATAAGATCAGAGTAAACACCGATGCCCCAAGTACGATCGCACTCAGGGCGGCTCCTTCCACGCCTGAACTCTCCATCATGGGACAAGAGAATACACGGCTTACGCTCGCTGCCAAGACATGACGCTTCCCCGGTTACCGAGCCGGTGACCTGCTCGTGTCGATATCCCCCGGAAATCAGAAAACCACCATCCTATTCGGATGGCTCCGATGGCTTGCCGATGGGCTCCACGCAAGCATATTCCCCGCGATACTCCACCACCACCACTTCATCCCCCGTCTCGATAGAATCCGCGTCGGTGATGGCTAACATATCGACTTGCTTACCTTTTACCATCACACGGACCTTTCCGAGGGAGCCTTTTTTCACCGGTATCGTGACCTTCGCCATTTTTCCAATGGTGTCTTGCTCGCCCATCGTCGACGACACACTTCCTCGAAGCGCGCGAAACACAAGGCTTGCCGCCAGACCCGACAAAACACCGGAAGCCACGGATAGCCCGAGGGATAGGCCAAACCCCGCCATATCAAAGTAATGCAGCAACGAACCGACCATGCCGAACGCCATCAAGGCAAACGTCCAAAAACGCATCGATAGAAAAACACCGGCCGCGCCATACGCCCCGCCGCCATGCGCGTCGTCCAGCTCATGCGTACCATCCGCGCCGTCCCCTCCCCCCGCATCGGCGTCCGCACCCCCCGCATGCGAAAGAATAAATTGAAGGGTTAGGGTTCCCAGTCCAAGGATGAGCGCCGCAAGATAGACGATTCCCACGCCCTTGAGCTTATCGCTTTCATCGCCCCAACGAAACCGCTTCCTTGCGTTCCGCCCTTTTGTAACGCCTATCCACCCGTCGCCCGTTGTACTAGCGTTGGTGGAACCAGCGAGAAGCCAACGTGTTCGAAATCCACTCCCCCTTGCCAGCCGTGGACCCCAGTCGCGTGGAAAAAGCGCTACGTTTGTTGCACCGCTCGTTGGGCCCCTCCAAAATCATCACCTCCAAAGACGGTTGCGAACCTTTCGCGAGGGATGAGTCGGAGGCCGTAGGCCGCACGCCCGACGCCGTTGTCTTGGCTTCCACCCCGAAGGATGTGGTGCTCACCCTCGATTGTGCGCGTCGAGCAGGCGTTCCCGTGACGCCTCGTTGTGCTGGAACGGGCAGGACTGGGGGTGCCGTACCTTTGCGCGGGGGAATTGTGCTGAGTACGTTGGGCATGGGCGATATCAAGGAAATCAATCATCATGATCGGGTAGCCGTGGTGCAACCTGGTGTAATTCTTGAACAATTTCATGATGCGGTGGAGCGGGAAGGCCTTTTTTACCCGCCGGATCCCAACTCTCGTGCTTCTTGCGGACTTGGCGGAAATATTGCTGAAAACGCGGGGGGCCCAAGAGCCGTCAAATACGGGGTAACCCGGGATTATGTCCTCGGTGTCGAAATGGCAGCGATGACCGGACCGTTGATTCGCATGGGGCGACGAACGGTCAAAGGGGTGGTTGGCTACGATATGACCGGGCTTTTCGTGGGCAGTGAGGGGACTTTGGGGGTGGTGACGGAAGCCACGCTTGCCCTGCTTCACAAACCAGATATGGTGTTGACTTTATTAGCAATTTTTCCTACACCCCACGAGGCGGGCCGGGCGGTGGCGGCCATTTTTCGATCTCGGATTTGCCCACGATGTGTGGAACTGATGGATGCCGGCGCGCTGCAAGCGGTTCGGGCACAAGGGGTTGGCATCGACCCTTTGGCGGGAGCGCTGCTTTTGATCGAGGTGGATGGCGAGGGGCCCGCTTGTGAACGAGATATGGAAAGAACGGGGGAAGCCTGCGTAGCCGTCGGGGCGCTCGACGTGTTGGTGGCGCAAGCAGGGACGCAATCGGCCCGGCTTTGGGCAGCGCGGCGGGAGCTATCGCCCGCGGTGAGAAAGCTGGCGAAGTACAAACTCGCCGAAGATGTGGTGGTTCCCGTATCTCAGATTCCAGCTTTACTAGAAAAAACCGAGGCTCTTGCAGAACGGTATAAGGTGAGGATCTTGACCTATGGTCACGCTGGCGATGGGAATATGCACGTTAACTTTCTTTGGGATGACCCGGCGGACCTACCTCGCGTGCTTGGAGCGATTGAAAACTTGTTTCGAGATGTGATCGCTTTGCGGGGCACCATTTCCGGTGAGCACGGAATCGGCGTTCTTAAGGCCCCGTATTTGGGATTGGAGCAGAGCCATGAGCTGGTTTCGTTGCAGGAACGTGTGAAAAAAGTATTTGATCCGAAAGGGTTGCTCAACCCTGGTAAGATATTTCCGCTGAGAGTGTAGATGCGCGTCATAGGAATTGACCCTGGAACGAGACATTTGGGATGGGGGATCGTGCGAGTGCAGGGGACACGGCTCAGCGCGGAAGATTACGGTATCGTGGACCTGGACGGGCGATTGTCGATCGCCGAACGTTTGCTGCAGATCGACCGGGCGCTTGGGGAGATTTTGCGGGTCCATGAGCCGGAAGTGGCGGCGGTGGAATCGCTATTTTTTGCGAAAGATGCTCAAGCGGCCAGCAAACTCGGGCATGCCCGGGGGGTGATCTTGCTTCTGCTTGCCAAAGCCGCGATTCCCATCCACGAGGTCGAGCCCGCACGCGTCAAGCGAGCGGTAACGGGTCGTGGCAGGGCGGATAAAAGGCAGGTTGCGTTGATGGTCAAGGCCGTGTTGGGTCTTCGAGAATTGCCAGGGGTTGACGCCACGGATGCTTTGGCGGTGGCGATCACCCATGCGCAACAAGTCTTTTTCGAACGTGCGGTTCACCGGGGAGGGCGTTGACCGCGCCCCAATGCCATCACGGATGAACGATCGTGGTTCCCTTGGGGGGATCGAAGTTGAATTCCCCCGATGGAATGCTGGTATTGACCACGGGGTTGTCGAAGGTGAACATATTCCGGTTCCCCTGGGCGTCGAGAATGAGCATGCGACGGACTTGCGCTGTGGAGGCGTCGACGTACATCAACACTTTTTGGTAGGCAGGGGTGGGAGATTTGGGGGTGCCTTCCAACACATACCCCCCTTCGAAGTTCATCCGTTTTGCATCGAGAAGCCGTAAGGTGAAGGTTTTCTTCAAATCCCCCTTGCCCATCAAAAACGCGAGCGCGGCTGGATACTGGGAATCGTTGATGGGCTGCTCGAACATTTGTTTGTTGTCTTTTTCATAGACTTTCAACGTCGCGCCGTTGGATACCACCCGGTTTCCGTTGGGATTGTCATATTTCCAACTCATTTTGCCCGGACGTTCGAAACACACTTGTCCGGTGGAACGCTTGCGCTTGTTGAACGCCTTGACGGTATAGTCTTGCTGGAACCGAGCCTGAAAGGTTCGGGTCTGATTGTAAAATGCCTGAACACGGGAAGCGACTTGATCCGCTGTCGGTGGCTCGGCGGCTCTGGCAGTCGTTCCAATGGTGAAAATGAGAACGAGTGTAGCAATAAGAGCGCAAAGAATAATTGCGACCTTCTGGAGGCTGTGCATCGGAAGTCTCGCGTGATGAGCGTAACGCGCCATCGGCATCGGCAACGCTACGAATAGCTTGCCGCATCATAGCACATCGAGCGCGGGCAAACGCAAGCTTGCGATGGAGGGGAAACCGTGAAACTTATTTCCCTGTCATCAGCGAAATGACGCTTCCAATTCGAAATCATAAATAAGGAATATATATATTGTATAACTACTTAGAAAAATATGAATAATAGCGCGTCAGCCCTCGCCCGAAAGCCGATCCCGTTCCCAAAGTCAAGCTCCGGTTGACGATTTCCTTCTCTATCCGCCTTAACGACTGGCGTGTCTTGTATCCACGACCCCTGCGGCGTAGCATCCTGACCCTCAGCGGGTGCCCTTTCCTGGGACCATTGGTTTCCGGAAGACTCGGTGAAGCGCGGAAAAGGGCACGAGCCGTTGGCGTGCCATTTGGGTACCCGCTTTCGAACCGAATCTCGTTCCTGTTGAACGACGACCTCCTGGATGGAGTGACGATGAGCTCGCAGAAGATTCGAAATGCTCTTGGGTTGTTGCAAGACGACGAAGACAACGAGGCTGCCTGGCTCGAATTGCAGGATGCCCTCACCTCGCCTGATGTGGGATTATCCGATGAGGAACTGATCGACCTGCTCGGAGCGGCCCGAAGGGAACACGAAACCCGGCGAGAGTGGTCCGCTGTCGCCAATCTGCTCGAGTATGAGATCGCTCAATGTCAAGGTTCCTCAAAAGAAGTCGCACGGTTGGCGGAACTCGCTCGTGTGTTGGAGGACGAGTTACTCGACGACAAGCGAGCGGTCGATGTTTATAAGCGGTGGCTGGACCTTCGCCCGGACGATCCGACGGCCACGGAAGCGATGGCGCGTGTCGAGGACCAGCGCGCCGTTTGGGAGGAATTGGCCGAACGAAAGCTCGAAGAGGCCAAAGGAGTCGAGGATTCGTCCATTCGAAGCTCGATGCTGTCTTGGGTGGCCGAAGCCAAGTTCCGGTTCGGGCGGGAGCAACTCGACCTTGATGAACTCATGGCTTTGCTCGAACAGGCCATCGAACTCGATCCCCGCAATCGTCGTGCCTGCATGTTGTTGGAGCGTGTCTACCGACAGGTGGAGCGATGGAACGACGCGTGTCGAATCCTCGAAATTCTGGCAACGGAGTCACCGGTCCGAGAGGAAAGGTTCGCCGCGTGGTTGCGCTTGGCCAGAGTCGTCGTACGAAAGCTCGGGGCCGAAGCGCGTGGTGTTGCTGCCTACGAAAGAGCGCTCGACCTCGTCCCTGGGTATCCGGAGGCCATGAACTTCCTGTCTGACTACTTCAGTCGGGAAGAGCAATGGGATCATCTCGTTGCCTTGTACGAAGATCATCTTCGAAGCGGTGCTTTCAAGTCCGGGCAGGACCTCGGGATCCTGCTTCAAATCGCCATGGTCCATTGGCGCATGCGGGGAGAACCCGACCTTGCAGAACCGTACTTCGACAAGGTGCGACGCACCGAACCCGCTCACCTTGGCATGCTCAGTTTCTATCGAACGTGGTGTGAGCAGCGCAAGGATACCTCCCGACTCATCACCATTTTGACCGATGCTCAGCGCTCTTTGCCCGATGGCGATCAGAAAGCACAGCTTGCCGCGGAGATCGCTCAACTCGCCGAGAACCAGGAAGACGTCCACAAAGCCATCGAACAATACAAGGCTCTGTTGCGTCAGGACCCCGGAAACCGCGAAGCCCGTGGTGCGCTCAAGCGTCTGTACCGTCAAACGAGTGCCTGGACTTCCCTTGTCGACGTTCTTCGGCAGGACCTCGATGCCATTGCCGCGGACGATGCGCAGGGGCGTCTCGAAGTTCTTCGTGAGATTGCGGCGGTATATCGTGACCACATCAAGAGCGACAGCGCTTTGGTGACCGTACTCGGCCAAATCTTGGCCCTCGACGACAGCGATGTGGCGGCCGTGCGAGAGCTTTGTCGTGTGTACGAGTCCTTGCAGCGATGGCGGGACCTGTTGGTTCATCAGCAGAAACTCGCGGAGCTTTCCGACGATCCGCAAGAGAAACTTTCGTTACTTCGATCGGCGGGAAAGCGGTGGATGGAGCAATTCCAGAACGTGCAAAACGCTACGGATGTGTTCGAGCGCGTTTTCGCCTTGGATCCAACAGATGAAGAAGCCAGGCAGCGGTTGCGTGACCTATACCAACGTCGCCGCGCTTGGCCGCAGCTCTTCGGTCTTCTCGGCAAAGAAGTCGAGTATGCCGATGAAGAGACGAAGGTTCGGCTGCTCACGGAGATGGCCAAATTGGCAGCGGAGAGACTTGACCGTGCCGCGGATGCCATCGCCCTTTACAAACAGATTTTGGAGATCGATCCGCACGCGCCGGGAGTCATGGATGCCCTCGAAAAACAGGGTGAACGTGACAAGGATTACGAAACGGTAGCGCAAGTGCTGGAGCGACGGGTGCAGACAGCCGAAGACGAAAACGCCCGAATTGCCGTGCTGCAGAAGCTTGGTGGCGTATACGCGGAAAGGCTGAACGACCCTCGCCGGGCTGCTTCGGCCTGGCGTCGTGTGCTCGAAATCCGACCGGACCATTCTCGCGCCATGCGTGTGCTTCGCGACGCCTACTTGGCCGCGGAGGATTTTGACGCGATCACTGAGTTATACGGACAAAATGACGATTGGGAGGGGCTTGCGGAGGTGTTGTCATCGGCCGCGGATCGAACGACCGTGACCGAATCGAAAGTCGATCTATCCTTCCGAGTTGCCGAGGTTTTTGAGTCGAAGCTTCAGGCCCCCGAACGAGCTTTTCGCGCGTATGAGCGCGTGTTGAGCGTACGGCCCGATGACTTGCGCGCGGCCAATGCCTTGGTGCCCATCTATGAAAAAGACGAGCGTTGGAGTCGTCTGCCTGCATTGTATGAAATCCTGCTCGCGCGTTCCGAAGACCCCGAGCGACAACTCGAGTTGCTTCGCAAACTCGCGGACGTGACGGGAAACCGTCTGTCCGACAAGGAAGCCGCCTTGACGTATGCCCGCCGCGCTTTCGACTTGGCACCGGATGCTGAAGGCGCTCTCGAACTGCTCGAAGGGTATGCGAGGGCTGCGGCTTTGTGGGAGCCTTTCGTAGAAGCGCTGGAAAAACGGATTGCCAACGACCCAGATATGCCAGCGGACGAAATCCGCGCGCTTCAGCTTCGGCTTGCCAATGTGTACGCCTCCGACCTCGGTCGAATGGAAGATGCCATCAAGACCTATCGTCAGATCGTGGCAGAAGACCCTTCCGACATCGATATCCTGAAAACCCTGGACCGAATCTTGCGCGCTGCCGCACGGCAGGATGACTTGCGCTGGCTGTTCGAACTCCGGATCGAACGAGCCGACGACTCTTCCAAAATCGCTCTGCTTACGGAATGGGCAACTCTCGAAGAAGATGCGTTCTCGTCGCCCGACGGTGCCATCGCCTTGTATCGTCGAACGTTGCAGTTGGACCCTTCCAATACGCAAGCGCTCACATCGTTGCCACGGCTGCTTTTGGCGGAAGGAAATGCTGCGGCAGCGGCGCAGATCGTGGAAACCCATCGGGATCAAAAGCAGGGAGCGGAGCGGGGGGAATTGGAATTGGTGCTTGCGGAATTGTATGTGCAGCGTTTGCAACGACCCTTGGATGCCCTCGATGCGGTACAACGGGCGCTGGAGCATGATGCAGACTCGGCTCGAGCGATCGCTGTCCTCGATGCGCTTGTAGGAACCGAGGAAACACGCGCGCGTGCTGCGTCGCTGTTGGTGGGTGTGCATGCGGATTTGGGAGATCCCACGCGCGAGGCAGATGCGCTTGCGCTGCTCGTCGATGCCACGACCGATTCCCAAGAGCGTTTGCAACTGCTCCTTCGGCTGATCGACGTGTATGAATTGAAAATGCGCGATGCGAGTACGGCTTTCGATGTCGTACTCAAAGCGGTGACGGAGTTCCCTGAGCAGGTTTCACTTTGGGATCGTGCTCGAGATTTGTCGATCGTGGTCGAAAGGCCTGGGGAACTGGCCCAGGTGTATCGATCGGTTCTCGATACGCAATTGTCGTTGCCCGATGATATCGAGGTGGAATTGTGTCAGCGCGCGGCGAAGCTGTGTCGTGAGCATATTGGCGATCAAGATGCCGCCATTCCGTACCTCGAGCGCGTATTGGCTCGTCAGCCGGCCAACGAGGAAGCCTTCAAGGATCTCAAGGAGATCCTCATGTCGCGTGAACGTTGGCAAGACCTGGAAGCCTTATACGCTCGCGCCATCACCGGTACCACCGACGGCGCGCGTCGCATCGAGTTTCTTGCTGAAGTTGCCATGATTTGCGAGGACATCATCGAGGATCCGAGCAAGTCGATCGACTATTACGAACGGATTTTGGACATCGATCCGCTGCATGGTACGGCGACGATGGCTCTCGAGAAGCTATACGCTTCGGAAAAACGGTATGACAAACTGGTCTCCTTGTTGGAAGGTCGGCTGAATCGGGCAGGGGAATCCGACCTTATCGCCATCAAGTTGCGCCTTGGAAAGCTCCACCTCGATAACCTTGGCAATCCTGTCAACGCCATGCCCCACGTGGAAGACGTCTTGCATCTTCGCCCGAGCGAGCAGGAAGCGCGCGACTTGGCGGAACGGTTGCTTACGGTGCCGGCGTTGCGCGCTCGTGCCGCGCGAGTGTTGGAAGAGGTTTACGAAAATCGCGACGAAATCAGGGATCTGGTTCGTGTTCTCGATATTCGCCTCGAAGTGACCGAGGATGAATCGGAGCGAAGAGAATTGCTCCGGCGCATGGCCGCCTTGCGTGATGAAAGGCTTGCCGATGATCAAGGTGCTTTTGAAGCCTTGACCAAGCTTGTGCCACTCGATCCGATTGATGGCCACGCACGGTCCCGACTCATCGACATCGGTAGGAGAATTGGAGAGCACGAGACGGCAGCCAAGGTGCTGACACAAGCGGCCGTGCTTTCCCTTACCCCCGATGTTCAAGGCGCCATCCTCATGGATGTCGCTTCCATTTACCGAGATCACCTCTCCGATGTCGAACGGGCCGAAGCCGTGTATCGTCGTGTGTTGGCGATTGACCCCGCTGACCCGAACCTCGTGCTGCCTGCCGGACGGGCGCTGGAGGAAATTTATGCGGGTCTGGAAAACCACGTTGCCTTGGTCGAAGTGCTTCGCACCGAGGTAAAACTGGAAGATGATGCCCAGCGTCGAGCCGAAATCTACAGCCGACTGGGCGAGATCTGCGAAAACATCTTGGAGGATTGGCCTGGGGCAATCGATGCCTGGCGGTCGAGACTCGAGGATGACCCCGTCGATCCGGCCGCCCTTGTGGCGCTCGAACGGTTGTTCGAGAAAGTCCAAGCATGGCGGGACTTGGTGAGCGTGTTGCGAACGCGTCATGACGGCGCCGAAGACGCCGATGAACGTCGTCGCTTGATGGTTCGTATCGCCGAAACCCTAACCAATCAGCTCCAGGATGTATCCGAAGCCACGCTTGCGTGGCGCGCCATCGTCGAAGATTACGGTCCCGACCCCTCGACCCTGGAAGCGCTCGAAACACTTTATGAAAAAGCAGAGCGGTGGACGGACTTGTCCGATTGTATCGACACGCACTTGAACCTGGCCGATGAGCCAGCCGATCGGCTCGCCTTATTGGTGAGGTTGGGCGATGTGCGCCGCGAACATTTGCAAGACCTCGACGGTGCCCTGGATGCTTTCCGGCAAGCATTGACGGTGGATCCGAGTCATAAACCGAGTCGGGAGGCTCTGGAACGCTTGCTGACGGAAGAAGGAGCGAAGCGAGAGGCGGCTCAGGTATTGCACCCGTTGTACGAAGCCGATGGTGACAATGAAAAACTGCTGCGTGTCGTTGAGATTGAAGCCGACACCACTTTGAATCCCGACGAGCGTCTTTCGCTGCTTCAACAGGCGGTTCGTGTTGCGGAGGGGCCGCTCGACGATGCCTCCCGCGCCTTCGGATTCGCCGTGCGGGGTACCAAAGAAGCGGCGGGAAGCGAAGAAATCACAATCTGGCTCGAAATCGTCGAACGATTGGCTACGACGACACGTCGCTTCTCCGACCTTGTCACTCTCCTTCGAGAAGTCGTGACGGACATTCTCGACGGCGATGTACAATTGGATGTCACGTTACGAATCGCTGAACTGGCGCGCACGGAACTCGCGGACCGCGAACTCGCGCGCGAACACTATATCCGAGCGTTGGATATTCGTGGTGACGACCGCAGGGCTTTGGTTGCCCTCGAATCGTTGTACGAGGAAATCGGTGATGCTACCGCATTGCTCGACGTCATCCGTCGCCGCGTGGACGTGGCCGAGAACGATGAGGAACGAAAACAGTTGTTGTTCCGCCAAGCGAAGCTGTGTAGCGACGTGCTCGAAGACTCGGAAGGCGCCATTGCTGTTTTCGAAACCGTTTTGGACATCGACCTCGATCCGGCAGCCGTGGAGGCGCTCGAAACGCTATATTCGCAGGCACAGCGCCCGTCCGATCTCATCTCCCTGTACGAACGGCAACTCGAGCAAAGCACGGAGGGCAAGGCCGAGCTTCGCGTCAAGATCGCCCAGGTCGCGGAAGGAAAGCTCGGAGATACGATGCGTGCTTTCGATGAGTTGGGGGAAGCGCTTGCGGAGGACAGCCAAAACGAGGCTGCGATTGCGGAACTCGAGCGACTGCTGGACAGTGCTCAAGACCCGGAAAATCGCGCTCGTGCCGCGGAAATGCTCGAACCGTTCTACCTCGGCAGGGCCGATTGGAAAAAGGTAAAACGAACCATCGCCGCGCGATTGGATGCCTGTCCCGATACGGATAAACGAAGGGAATTGCTCCGTCGTTTGGCTGTCATGCAAGAAGAGCAGGAAGAGGACTTCTCGGCGGCTTTGGAGACGACGGCAAAGCTGCTTCATGAAGATATTACGGACCGTGATACGTGGAAGCAGCTCGAAAGCCAAGCCCGCGTGGCGGGTGCCGAGCGGCGCTTGGCCGAGATTTTCGCCGCGGAACTCGAACACGTGGTGTCGGATGATGAAGCCACCGCAAGCCTGGCGCGTCGCACGGGCGAACTCTTTGCCTCTCTCGGAGACACGGAAAAATCGCTGCTGCATTATCGCCGCGCACTGGCTTTCGAACCCGATTCCACTGTCTTGTTCGATGCCATCGACAAGTTGCTCATCGATGCCCAGCGAGCCAAAGACCGGGTGGAGCTTTATCAAGGAGCCCTGGATCATCGATTCGAACCGGAAGACCGCATCCGGATACTTCACACGATCGCCGAACTCGAACGTACGGCCCTCCAAGAGCCCGACAAGGCCATTGAAACCTACTGCGCCGCTCTCGATGTCGATGAAAACGATAGTGTTTCCCTCGACGCTCTTACCGAGCTGTACCGACAACGGGAACGCTTCGCCGATCTCGCCGAGCTGTATGCCCGAAGGGCAGAAAACGATTCGGATGTGGATCGGGCTTGTGAGTATCGTCTCGCTCTGGCGCGCCTGTATCGTGATGAAATGAACGACGCCGATTCGGCGGTCGATCAGCTCGAGGAGATCGTAAGGCAGGTTCCCTCGAATAACCTGGCCATTGCCGAACTCGAGGCGCTACTGGCGAGAGAAGATCAAAAAGCGCGCGTCGTGGATATCTTGCTGCCGCTTTACGAGGGCGCCGATGATTGGCGCAAGCAAATCTACCTCAATGCACAGCGCTTCGACCTGTCCACGGACGAGCTGGAACGCGTTGCTATTCTCCGTGAAACTGCCCGTTTGTGGGAGTTGAGAGGAAAAGACAATCAACGTGCCTTCGATGCGTTCCGCGCCGCCTTCGAAATCGATGCCGAAGACATGGACATTCGGCAGGAGTTGGAACGGCTGGCAGGGACGCTTGGCGCGTGGGATGAGCTTGCCGAGGCATACGAAGAAGGTATTGAAGCTGCGGAACACAGCGGCAAGCGTGACCTGCTTTCGGCTCTTGCCACCATCCACGATGAAAAACGAGATGACCCTCGTCGTGCCCTCGATGCCTACAGCCGATTGCACCAATTGGACGAAACGGATGCCGAGCCGCTCGAAAAAATGGACGTGCTATCGATGCTGCTCGCGGATTGGCAAGTCCTTGTCTCCGTACTCATGAAAAAAGCCGAGCTGATCGGAAGCGATGAAGATCGCGCTTTGGCATGGAGAAGAGTCGGAGAATGCAAACGAGACATGCTCGAAGATGCGCACGGCGCCATCGAAGCGTTCGAGCACGCTCTCGAATTGGAACCCGCAAGTGCATCGACCATCGATGCGTTGATCGATCTTCTAGAGGCGCGCAATGCGGGAGATAAACTCGTCGAACTCTATCAGCGGCGCGTCGAACTTGCGGAAGGTGAGGCCGAGGAAGATCTCAAATACGACATGCTCCTCAAAGCGGCGAACCGGTATCAGAAAGACCTCGAGGATAACCAGGCGGCTATCGACGTGTTGCGACAGGCGTTGGAAGTGCGGGGCGCGGACAAAAACGTGCTGTCGAAACTCGAAACGCTGTTCCGTGTAGAAAAAATGTGGCCCGAACTGCTTGAAACCTTACGGCAAGAAGCCACCATCGCGGAAGATAAAAAGGAGCGAGCCTCGCTTCGACGGGAAATCGGAAAACTACTTGCCTCCGAGATGGCCGAGCCAACCGAAGCGCTCGAAGCGTTTCGAATGGTGCTCGAAGAAGCGCCAGAGGACCGAGACACGATCGAAGCCGTACGCGAAATTGGAGAAGGATTCGAAGATCTGCGCCTCGACGCGGCGGATATCTTGGAGCCGGTCCTGCGCAATACCAGCCAATTCGATATGTTGGTTACTGTCATGGAAATGCGCTTGCTCGCACAACATGATGTTGCCGAACGAGCGTTGACCTTGCGGTCGATTGCCACCGTCTTGCATGACTCGCTTCACAACACAGAGCGCGCCCTCGAGGCATTGCTGCGTGCCCTGGCGGAAACCCCCGAGGATACCGGCCTGCACGACGATATCGAACGAATGGCCGAAGCCGCCAGCAACGGCTTCCAGCAATACGCCGACGTGTTGGAAGAACGTGCCGGCAAGACTTTCGACGCCGCTCTCGCCACCGATTTGTGGAAGCGCCTTGGCCGAATCTGTGAGCAAAAACTCGAAAACGATAAACGTGCCGTCGAGGCTCTGTCTCGTGCCCTCGATCAAGCTGGTGATGAACCTGAATTGCTAGCTTCGCTGGATCGATTGCACTCCAAGTTGGGCAACACCCGAGAGTTGAACGAAATTCTCGACCGACGAGTCCATGTGGAAACGACGCCGGAAGGACAAGCCGATCTATATCACCGCATCGCCGTGCTTCAGCTCGAGTCGTTCGACGACAAAATGACGGCGTTGGAGAACCTCCGCCAGGCCTTGGACCATGTTCCTACTCACGAAAAAGCTTGCGATACGTTAGAGAAACTTACCGAGGACAAGAACTTGTTCGAGGACACTGCGGCTGCTCTCGAAGGCGTGTATCGCGCAAGAGGCGACTTCTCGCGCCTGGCATCGCTGTACGAAAAACGTGTTTCGTTCGCGGAAGACCCCTCCGAAAGACTGCGCTTACGTCTTGATCTCGCGGGCGTTCTGGAAGAGCAAGCCGAAGATCCGAAGCGCGCTCAACGCGTGATCGAAGCCGCCCTTGAAGATGACGTCTGCGATTCCGACGTCCTTGCAAAACTCGAGCAACTCGCTGGCGCCAACCAGCAGTGGACAGAAGCTTGCAAAGCTTTCCACGGGGCCCTTTCCAAGGCCGACGGTTTGGATCCCATGACCCTGCGAGATCTGTACGTGCGCCTCGCTGACTGGTACCGAATACGCCTGGCGGACGGAAAATCCGCGGAGTCCGCCATGCAGCAGGCGCTCCATGTCGACCCTGACAACCTCGAGTTGCTTCAAGCCATTGAAGAACTTCAGCGGGAACCAGGTCGCGAACGAGATCTCATCGCTACCTTGCGCCGTCGCGCCATCCTTGACCTCGATACGGAAAAACGTCGTGAGTTGTTCCGTGAGGCCAAAACGCTCGCTCACGCCGTGTTGGCGGATGATGAACTTACCGAACAAGTGCTTCGACAACTCATCGAACTCGATGATGGTTACCTATGGCCCTACGAGGAGCTAACTCAACTTCGCGAAAAGAAAGAGGATTTTGCGGAAGTGGTGGAGCTTCTGCTCAAGCGTGCCGAGCTGACGGCCCATGGTCCGGATTCGTTGCAGCTTCGCCATCAAGCCGCGGAAGTGTTGAGCAGCCAGCTCCAGGAGCCGGAACGCGCGTTGAAAATCTATGAAGAAGTGTTCGAAGCCGACCCCATGGATTCGAAAGCTGCTTCGGCTCTTAGAAAACTCTATGCGGACCAAAAGCGTTTCAAGGACTTGTCCGAATTGCTGGGCCGTCTCATCGATGTGGCTTCCGATGCATCGGAACGCACGAAACTTCGCTTGGAATTGGTGGATTTGCTCGTATCTCGTTTTGACCAAGTCGATGAGGCCGTCTTCGTGCTGCTCAGCGTGTTGGATGAGGAACCCGGACAGACCGATGCCGTCGTGGTTCTTTCACAACTCTATGAACGCACGGAAAGAATAAGGGACCTCGCGGACTTGCTCGACACGCAAATCAAACTCGCAAAAGAAAATGGACAGGCAGAAGCGGAACTTACCTTCACGGTCCGGTTGGGTGAGGTCTACGAAACACGACTTGGAGATAAACAGAAAGCAATCGACACCTTCGGGGCCGTACTCGAAAGGGACCCATCGCATAAACAAGCCCTCGAGGCGCTGGGCCGTCTGTACGAAGCCACGGGTGACAAACAGAAAGCGGTCGAAACACTCGAACGGCTGCTTGCTTTGCTCGAAGGCGATGAGGCGGTCACCTTGGCTCTTCGTCTTGCCGGAATCTTCGATCTGATGGAAGACGAAAGCGGAGCGCGCCGCGTGCTCGAACGAGGCTTGGCTGCCAATCCGGCGTCCGCGGAAGTGCGCGAGATGTTGAGAAAGCTGTACGAGCGGACGGGCGCTTGGGCGGAAGTTGCCGCCATGCTCGCGCAAGATGCGGAAAACGCGTCAGATCCTGCCGACAAGGTCAAGTTGCTTCAGCGGGCTGCCGATATTCACATGACCAAACGTAACGATGCCGCCACGGCTGCCAAACTCCTCGACCAGGCTAGCGAGCTGGCCCCCGACGATAGGGAGTTGCTGCTTTCGCTGTGCGACGCCTATAGCGCCTCCGGACGTGGCAAGGATGCCATCTCCGCGCTCGAAAAAATCGTGGAGTCTTACGGCGGAAAACGAGTCAAAGAATTGGCGGCCATTCATCACCGTTTGGCCAAGGCCCACGTTTCCGAAGGCAACAAGGAACAAGGCCTCGCCGAACTCGATCAGGCGTTCCGCATCACACCGGGTAACCTCGCCATTCTCGTCGATCTGGGACGCCTGGCTCTCGACTTGGGCGATCTCGATCGAGCGCAGAAAACTTTCCGGGCTCTACTACTCCAACGTTTGGATGATAAGGCGCCGATCACCAAAGCTGAGGTGTTCTACTACCTCGGTGAAATCAGCCACCGACAAGGGGAGACGCAAAGAGCCATCCAGATGCTCGAGCGAGCCCTCGAAAACGACGCTTCTTTCGAAAAAGCAAAAGAACTCTACGAGAAGCTCAAGGCATAAGCGCATGCTCTCGATGCTCGTCGGCCTCGCATTGGGTTTGGTCGCGCGAGCTTGGCTGCTCACGGTTCGCCTTCGCGTCTTTCAGCATCCTCTCCTCAACGATTCCAGCCAGCCACGTGTTCTCGCCCTTTGGCACGGGCAATTGCTCCTTCTCCTTGCCCATCGTAGGTGCCGCCGAACCATTGCCCTGGTCAGTCATTCCCCAGATGGTGAGCGTTTGACCTGGGCCATGCGTTGGTTTGGGGTGTTTTCGATGCGGGGCTCGAGTTCGAAAGGAGGAAGGCAAGGGCTTCAAGCGATTGTCCAACGAGTGCAAGAAGGATGGGATGCTGCATTGGCGGTCGATGGCCCTCGTGGACCGCGACAAGTCGCACGCCCTGGTGCCCTTGCCGCCGCCTATCGCGCACACGCTTGGGTCGTTCCCTACGCCGCCGCATGCTCCCATGGCTTCTGCCTCGCTTCCTGGGATCGTTTCATCATTCCGAGACCGTTCAGTCGCATGGTCATCGTGCTTGGCAAACCCATCACAAATCCAAGCGCAATCAATGAACGGGATCTGGCATGCGCCATCGATCACACCACGCAACGCGCCCATGACCTCCTGCTAAGCTGGTCGGCTACGAAGAGCGCGCCCTGCACCCTCTCCCACTTTCACGCAAACCCATGACAGAATCAGAAATCTTCGCGGTTATGATCGACGGTCAGGTCGTCGCCCAAGATCAAGCACGGATCTCCGTATTCGATCGAGGCTTTCTGTACGGCGATTCGATCTACGAGGTGATGAGAACCTACGATGGAAAAATATTTGCGCTTCGCGAACATATCGATCGTCTGTTCCGATCCGCCGAGCAGGTTTTCATCGATATCCCCGTGTCCAAAGACCGACTCTCACAAGAAATCTTGCATGCGGCCTCGTTGCTGGAGCTTCCCAATCTGTTGATCCGTGTCCACATCACCAGAGGAATTGGACCTTATGGACTGGATCCCACGGGGGCACGCCAACCGACGCGCGTGATGATCGTGGTGCCTTTGCTCGTTCCCTCGGAGGATCAATACCGAGATGGTATCGCCGCCGCTCTCTTTCAAAGCCAGCGAACGACAGATAATACGTCCGCCGCAGGTGCCAAAGTTGCCAACTATCTGGTGAGCTTGCTGGCATTACGACAGGCGCACGCCGTGGGAGCGAAAGAAGCCATCATCGTCGATGGCAGAGGTAGAGTGCTCGAAGGAGCTTCTTCCAACGTCTTCATCGTTCGCTCCGGCGTGATTAGGACGCCACCCGTAAACGAAGGAATTCTATCAGGAATCACTCGATCGTATCTTTTGAAAGCCGCAGCGCACGAGGGACTTGAGCTGCGCGAAACGTCCTTGACCCAAACGGAACTCCTCGATGCAGATGAAGTATTCGTGTCGTCGACGACCCGAGAGGTGTTGCCGGTTACGCGAATCGATGATCGAACGATTGGAACGGGAAAAGTGGGCCCCATCACCCGAGCCATTCATCGGGCTTTCCGTGCCATCGGAGGTCTTCCCGCTATCCTTCCAGGGAATCGTCCGAACTCGACTCAGTAGCGTCGGCCAAAGCCGCTTCATATAACTCCGCTTCCCCTTCGTTGCCCTGGGCGCGACAGGCAGCCATGAGCTGCTGTAACGCGTGTATCCGCATTGCCATCAATTCGGCCCGATAAGATGGTTCAGAAGTCTCGTCCAATCGCGCCGAAACCAGGGCCAGCAGCCTTGGGTATTGCTTTCCTCGATCGAGCAATTCGCTCAATTGTCTTATGGTTTCTTGGTCATTGGGATTCGCGAGTACCCGGTCTTCCAACACTTCGATCTGGGCCTCTTCGTTCGCATCGAGTGGCCCTTCGTCATATATCTCTCCGGAAGTCGATGCCGGGTCGAATAAGTTGGTACTCGACACCGCGGACTTCGTTATGGGTTCGTCCGCAATGACGAGAGGCGAATCAGAAGCGGCGGCACCGTCGTGGCTCTCAGGGGAAGCCACCGGATCCATCCGTGTCGCGACGGCTTGTTGTTCCTCCCGAACCGCTCGACGAAACACCTGCTGAACGTGTGGATTGTTCGGATCGGCCTGAAGCGCAAGCTCTACGTGGCGTTTGGCTACGCGAGGATCGTTGCGGATATCCAATTCGAATTGCGCGGCTTCGATGAGCCATTGGGATTGCTCTGCGATCGTGTCTCGGGGAAGCTGTGCCGCGGCTTCTCTGGCTTGTGAAAACGCATGGCTCGCTCCCACGATATCACCGAGCTGATTGCGCCATCTGCCTTCGAGAGCACGTGCAGCAACCGTTTGTGGTAACCCGAAGGGAATCGACCGCACATGATAAATCGCTGCAGGATAATCCCGCGTGAATTCCACGATCGCCGTGGCTAGCTCCAGCAAAGTCGTTGGGGGTGGAGAGGAGGAACCGGAAAGTTCTGTGGCTCGGGTGAGCAAACGGACCGCGCGACGCCCATCGCCGAGGGCATAAAATGCGCGTGCGAGCCCCGAGCTTGCTTGCGCACTTCGAGGTGCATAGCGCAAGGCTTTTTCAAAAAAAGTGCGGGCGTCCAGGGCAAGCCGTGCCTGAAGAAGGTGTTGTCCGGCGCGAAGACAAACCTGGTAGCGTTTTTCGGCTCCCTGGGCTGCTGCTTCGAGATGACCTAAATCCGCGATCGCGTCCGAAAAACAGCCGGCTTCCAACCTTGTGATCGCTCGCTGCCAACGAATCGACTCACACCCGACGCAGCGCGCAAGAGCCTCATCTAGCAACGATAAGCGGTCGGAACGCTCTTCGGTGATGGCTGCTGCCCGACCGAGCATTCGAGCTGCCATCGGCGCAAAAGGTTCACGATCCGCCGCCCGTCGCAAGGCGAGGACCGATGCTTGTCGATCGCCGAGCGCCGCGAGAAGTTCAGCGCCAATGAGTCCACCGTCAAGCGCCGGCATCGTCTCCACCAGCGACGCAAGCGCGGATTCCGGTGCGTATCCCGCCAACAAGTCGATCTCGGCAATCCGAAGCGCAAGATCGGGATGACGCGGCGCGGATTCCAACGCCGTCACATACGCCGCTCGCGCATCGTCAAAATTTCCCGCTACAAGCGCCTCATCCCCCTGCCGCGCGATGGTCGCCAACTCGATCGCACGCAGCACTTCCGCCGCCGGGCAAGCCTCGGGGGCCGCTGAACTAGCCGTCAACCGAATTCCATCCAACGTCTCGTCCCATGCGTACTGTAACTGTTGACACGATGGAAGACGAGCCCCGGCGTCCAACAATACCTCTCGCACCAGGTGCGCGATCCCACGCTCCAAGCTGATGAGGCTTCCCTGCGATTGCGTGCAACCCGTGAGCGCTCGCGCCAAACGCACCGCGAGGGCATGACTGTGAAATCCAAACCCCACCGCGCGCGCATCGCTAACCACGAATTGAAGCGTCGGCCCATCCGAAGTGAAGTGCGCCGAAAAACTGAGGGCCCTGTCCTCATCGCATACACCCACCGAAAGCCCCAGGGCCGTGGGAAGTAGCGAAAGCCGAAGTTTGGGAGAATCGAAAACCGCACGCGCACGCGGTTGTAGCGCCATGGCTAGTTGCGCCAATTGGCTTTCCACAACCAAATGATCGAGAACGCCGCGACGATGACGAAAACGCCCTACTCCCCCTGTCAAATCTATCGGAAATGACAGGCCCTGCAGGGACGACACCAGACGCGTTACCGTCAACGGACCCACGGTAAAAGGCTCGGCCAGCTCGAGGGCAAGCCCACCCCGACAGGCGCTTAGTTGCATAAGAACCTTCGGCTCCGAACTGGGAGCGCTCTTACGGGATACCTTCGCGGGATGCTTGCTCATGTCTCCGGGCGCCCGTTGATCGTATCGGTTCTTGCGAACGGAGACCAATTTGAAGGATACGTTACAAGCGGGTGTGGCGAATATGCAACACCCTGGCGTACACAATCATGTCTTGTCGAGACGGTCTTGAAGCTTGGCAAGCAAGGCACCAAATCCGTCCCGGCGAATCACTTTCCCAAACTGGTTCCGATAGTTACGTAACATCGAGGACCCGTCCGTCTCGACATCGTACACCATCCACGCATCACCTTTTTTGTGGAGATAATACGTTATTTCGACCGGGGCATCCCCCGAGTTTCGCTTCGACGCGCGGGTTCGAACCTTCTGGCCCTTACCTCCGTCGATCGCCTCGTCGCCAAGAAAAGCTACCTCGTAATTAAGCGTTTTTTCAATGTTTTTTCGGTAGTTCTTCGTAACCAGGGCCTGAACGAGCGCTTTGAGTTCGTTGTGCTCAGACTCCGTAAGATCGTCGTAATGCCTGGCAAGGGCATCCTTGGTTAACTTGTCGAAGTCAAAAAAGCCGTCCATGAGATGCTCGACGTTTTTCTGGCGTGCGGGCGAAGGAGCTTTTCCAAGCTCGGTCGTCAGACTGGTGTGCTTGGCACGAACGAAGTCCTGAGCAGGTCCCGCATGCGCAAGCTGACCGAAAGACAGCGCAAAAGTCAGAGCGAGGGCACCAAAGAAAGAGGGTCGAAGTGAATTCATTGCTGCGATATCCTTTCCACTGCGTGGCGAAGAGCGGGTTCAGTCAGAACGCAAGCAATCAGAATGCCAAACCTGATTCGATGACTGAAAATACACCATGAAAGACGAATTCCAACACGGTTCCATTCAATGGGCTCGATGGTTTGCTGATGAACGTCTCCGTCGCCCAGCATGCCGCCGCGGGACCGTCCTAGCAAGAACAACAGACCGCTAAGATCACGGCTGATTCCGGGGAATCGATAGACGAAATGTCGCTCCCCCATGTCGATTGCCCACGGCCTCTATCGTCCAGCCGTGTTCCTCGGTGATACGTTTGACGACCGCAAGGCCAATTCCCGAACCATGGACCCGGGTGGAGACGAACGCTTCAAAAAGGTGAGCCCGAATCTCTTCCGGAATCCCTGCTCCCGCATCCTCCACTTCGAGCAGAAAAGCGGTGGAGCCCACCGTCTCGAGACGAAGCGTGACTGTGCTGCCCGGAGAGGTTGCCTGAACGGCATTACGAACGAGATTCCAGACAAGTTGCCGGAAATGCGCTGGATCCGCATCCACGATTGCCGATGGCTCGTCGGGAACGACGAGCGCGACCTGCACATCCTGGCTGCCTCGCCCGGAGCGATGCGCAAGAGTCACCACCTCGTGGAGCAGATAGATGATATTCGTGGGCTGAAAATCTGGTTTACGCGGACGCGCCAGATCGAGCATATCCCCCACGAGATCGTTGAGCCGCGAGGATTCGTTTTTGATGATCTCGCACAGCTTTCGATCCTCTTGCGACAATCCTGGGGTGTCGTGCAATAACTCGATCGATGCGGTGATCGAGCCAAGGGGATTGCGAATTTCGTGAGCAAGACCGGCGGCAACCTTGCCCAAGTACGCAAGACGCTCGGCTTGCATCGCTCTTTCTGTGACTTCCTCCAGTTTCCCTCCCGTCAAACGAAGCCTTTCCGCCAGGTATCCTGACAGCAATGTCACGACCGTGATCACGAGAAGGTTGAGCGCGAGAGGTGAAGCGGCTTGCTCGAGCGTGAGTGCGTAGGGAACATCCAGTTGGTCGGATGGGACGGGAATCCAGCGCGCAATCATCATCAAACTGAGGGAGATATAGAAAACGTAGCCAACGACCGCGGCAATGGCAGCTCCTGTCAATCCACTGACCACCGCGCCGGTGACTACGGTCAGCCCGTATAATGAGGAAGCTCCGCTCGCGGCACCACCCGTGACGTAGACCAGCGCTGTCCATGTCGCCTGATCGAAAAAAATCTGCGCCCAAGATAGCTCGCGATAACGCTTTCCCGATCGCAATACGAGCGCGTATCCGGCAGCCAGCGCAAAAGCGATGGCAAGTGCGATCAGAGCAATCTGCACGGAGAACGCCCGGAGATGAACGTCTCGCAAATGCCATTGCGCAAGGACTACTAACAGAGCAGAAAGAAAAATCAGCCGAAATAGGGTCAAGGTCGCGAGCCGGGGACCAAGAGCCGACGGCTCATACGGTAGGCCGAGAGGAATTTTCATGGGCGATCGAACAGGGGGAGAATCACCCGGACCTTACTCTTTCATCGCACCGGCGAGCGAGAAGATCGGAAGATACATGGCGATGAGCACCGTACCGACCACGGTGCCGACGACCACCATGATCAAAGGTTCGAGCAAAGAGGTGAGGGCAGCGACCGCGACATCGACCTCGTCTTCATAGAAGTCAGCGATTTTATTGAGCATTTGATCTAGCGCGCCGGTCTGTTCGCCGACGGCGATCATCTGGACGACCATGGTGGGAAACACTTTGGATTCGGCCAAAGGCTCGGCCATGTTCTTGCCTTCCGAGATTCGATCTCGCGCGAAAAGAATGCCGGAGGACACAACGACATTGCCGGCGCTTTTGGCGCAGACTTCGAGCGAATCGAGAATGGGAACACCGGACTGAAGCAACGTGCCGAGCGTTCGGGTAAATCGCGCGACCGCGATCTTGCGCATGACAGGTCCCATGATGGGTATGACCAGCAATGCGTGATGCACGAAGCGTTTCCCCTTTGGATTGCGGTAAAAGAAGATACCCCCCGTGATGAGCAGGATGGTGACGGGAATGACGACGGGCAGGGCGGTGACGAAGTTGCGTGACACCCAAATGACCATTTGGGTCAATTTGGGCAACGCTTCCTTGTTGCCAAAATCAGCGAACATTCTCTCGAACGCCGGGATGACGAACGTGAGCATGACGATGACGATGACGATGAGGATGAGGATGACCGCGATGGGATACGCCAGAGCGCCACGGATTTGACGCATGAGCTTGACGTTTTTCTCGATGTACACCGCCAGACGATTGAGAATGCTATCGAGGATGCCGCCGACCTCGCCCGCATGCACCAGGTTGACGTAAAGCTCATCGAAGATTCTTGGGTGCTTGCGAAGCGAGTCAGAGAACGTGGCTCCTTGTTCCACCGAGGACTTGATATCTCGCAGGGCCGCTTGAAAGATCTTGTTTTCTTGTTGGTTGGCGAGAATGTCGAGGCATTGAACCAGCGGCAAGCCAGCGTCGATCATCGTGGCAAACTGCCGGGTGAAGGTGACAAGCTCCTTGGAGTCCACCCCCGAGCCAATGGTGATGGTGAACTCCCTTGGCTTTTTCTTGACTTGCGTTGGCGTGAGTTGTTGCTGCCGTAGTCGTTGTTCGACCGTGGCAGCATTATCCGCACTCATCACTCCCTTGCGGAGTTCCCCCGTGCGGGATCGTGCTTCCCATAGGAAATCGGGCATGCTCGGAAACCTCTTGGGACCCTTTGGTTGAGTTACCGCAGCTTAACGGTTCTTGACGTATTCGGCCAAAGACCGAGCATATAATGCGACACTGACAAGAAGAATAAGGCAGTTGCGAAACCGTCGCGTCGACCCGACGTTACTTCATTCCCGGGAGTTTTGCCGGCTCTGGTGGCTTTTCAATATACTCCAGTTTCGCGTATGTCATCACGCCCATCCTCGGATCCGTTTCGATGCCAGAGGTCGCCTTCGTATAAGCGTAGCCATACGTCCCGGATATCTTGACTTTTGCATCTACGTTCGGCGTAGGCATCGGCAAGGGCGTACCCAAAAACTCGTCTTGGTTCGGCGTATCGCCATCTTTCGCCTTTTCATCTTTTTTGATCTGATCGTAAAGCTGGGCGAAATTAGAGGCAAAACCAAGCACTTTCATCGCGTTTTTGGTATCCCCCTTCTCGTCCGCAATCCAAAATGCCGGAACGGGAGGGTTGCAACCATCGGGATCCGCCTTGCCCGTCGGATGTACCGCACAAGCAGGTGCATCCGCAAAATTTGTCTTGACAACCCATCCGATAATAGAAATGTCTTTATTTTTTACATCATCTACGTGGACGATGCTGCGAAGGTGGTGCGATGCGCCCCAAACCGTATAGGCGTCCCCCACTTTGACCGGACGAGCCGGGATCGTGGGGACGTCGGGAAGAGCCACCGGAGTACCGCTCCAAGCTGGCTTCGGGGAATAGGGCTTAGCGCTATCGCCGCAACCGGTGAGAATCACGAGCTGCGTGACAGCCGCCATCGCGACAAGCGAACGAGTGAAGGTCATGCGCCCTCCAGACTCCTTGATTGATGTTCACACAACGAGCGCTGCATGCGTATCACGGACTGCCGCCGTTGGGCAAGGGCTAGCAACGCATGCCCGCTATTGTTCGGAGACAAGCAAGGATATCATCGACCAACCATGACGCCGTCCCGCCATCGCTACCCGCTCGATGTCCCTCACGTACTCGGTATGATCCTGGCCGGTGGAGAAGGACGACGCCTCGGCCCGCTGACGGCCGACCGCGCCAAAGCCGCCATCTCCTTCGGTGGCCGATATCGCCTCATCGATATCGTGCTGTCCAACTTCGTGAACTCGGGCATCGTTCGTATCAAAATCCTCACCCAATACAAAAGCGCAAGCCTCGAAGAACACGTCGCCCGCGCCTGGCGAATGTCCGCCATCCTCGATAACTTCATCGAAACCATCCCCGCTCAACAACGCACCGGAAAAAGCTGGTTCAAAGGCTCCGTCGACGCCGTGTACCAAACGCAACACGTCATCTCCGACGAAGCCCCGGATATCGTTTGCGTGTTCGGAAGCGACCACGTCTACAAAATGGACCTGCGACAAATGCTCGCCGAACACCTCGATGTCGGTGCCGATTGCACCGTCGCCGCCATCCCCATCGCACGGGAAAAAGCTCGCGCTTTCGGTTGCGTCACCTTCGATGACCACGGCTCGGTGACAGGCTTCGTCGAAAAACCAGAAAACCCTCCCCCCATCCCTTCCCAACCCCATCTATCGTTGGTTTCCATGGGAAACTACGTCTTCAATGCCACCGCCCTGCTCGAAGAACTCGAACTCGATTCGCGAAATCCGTTTTCCACCCATGACTTCGGCCGTGACCTCATCCCCGCCATGCATATCGCCGGACGAAAAATGCATGTCTACGACTTCACCCATAATCGCATCCCCGGCGAATCCGAACACGAACGCGGATATTGGCTCGATGTCGGTACGGTCGACTCGTACTGGGCCGCGCATATGGACCTCGTTTCCATCCACCCTCACCTCAACCTCTACAATCCCCGCTGGCCCATCCGTACCGCAGGTTCCCACGACCCTCCCCCCAAATTCGTTTTTCGCGACGAAGCCAGCGCTCGCGTGGGCATCGCTACCGATAGCCTCGTGTCCGGCGGAAGCATCATCTCCGGAGGTCGCATCCACAAATGCGTGCTCGGTCGCCGCGTTCGCATCAACTCCTTCAGCGAAGTTGAAGAATCCATCCTTTTCGATGAAGTTTCCGTCGGACGCTACGCCCGCATCCGAAGAGCGATCGTCGAAAAAGGCGTCCAAATCCCCCCCGGCGTGGAAATTGGTCTCGATCTCGAGAGTGATAAGCGAAAATTTCACGTAAGCGCCGGCGGTGTCGTCGTTGTCCCCAAGAATGCAGTCTTTTCAAAAGGATAGCCGAGCAGCGGTCCCGGTTTGGGTTGCGTGGTTCATAAGGGCCGACTAGGTGTTGGCACTATGTCCCGTACCGTCATCGTCGGAGACGTCCACGGTTGTTGCGCCGAGCTTCAAGAATTGCTCGCTCGCGTGGGGTTTTCCGACGATGACCACCTGTATTTCGTAGGGGACCTGGTAGGAAGGGGGCCTGATACCCTGGGTGTCCTCGCCTTGGCTCAACAACTCGGAGCTGTCGCCGTCCGAGGAAATCACGAGCAAAAACTACTGAGTTTCGTTCAGTCGCAACGAGAAGGAGGCCCGCTCGTGCGCCTGGGCCCCGGACACCTGCAGCTCGTTCACTCCCTATCCGAACAAGATTGGGCCTGGCTCGAAGCCATGCCGCTATGGCATGACCTGCCAGAACACGACCTGCGTATCGTTCACGCGGGTGTGAAACCAGGAGTCCCCATCGAGGCGACGGATACTGGAATTCTACTTACAATTCGCGCAATTACGCAGAGGGGACAGGCTTCGATCACCCGGGGGGGAGAACCCTGGGCACGTTGGTACCACGGGCCGCCGCATATCGTTTTCGGCCATAACGCCCTGATGCATCCCCAACTCCACCCCTGGGCGACCGGCATCGACCTGGGATGCGTCTACGGCGGCTTTTTGGCCGCTTTGGTCCTCGGTCCCGGTCAAACGATCCCAAGTATCGAGGAAAGACAGGAGTTGCTGGTCTCCGTTTCCGCACGGCGTGCTTACTACCCCGTACGAAAAAATTATGGCCGCTGACGTCTTCGACGGATTCAATGCTCTCGCCGATGCTCTCTTCGACGAACTCCAAGATGAAAGACCGCCCCCGGACGTGGTACGGTTCCCTTATGTCGACGAAACCGCTGTCGCATCGCATCTCGATCGTCGGACTCATCCTTTTCCTGTCCTCGACCCTGCTGTCGATATCTCCTTGTCCTGCCTTCGGACAATCCTCCCGACCTGCTTCCCAAACTGATTTGATTCGTTCCGGGGTGCAGTTGTTCGAAGACCAGCGCTACGAAGAATCCATCCAAACCCTGTCGGCCGCGTTGCTTCGCCCAACGACTTCCCAATCCGACCGTATCGACGTGTACCGATACCTCGCTTTCAACTATCTGGTGCTCAGTCAGATGGACGAAGCCGAGGCCGCGGTGCGTGGATTGTATGTGTTGGATCCACAATTTTCCCTCGCAGACACCGAATCGCCGAGATTCCGTTCCTTTTTCAAAGAGGTGAGGGAGCGTTGGGAAGCAGAAGGACGCCCCGGGCTGGAGCGTGGCAGTGCCGCGCTCGCGGCCCCCGTTATCAAACATGCCTCCCCCGCCGAATGGGAACGAGGAAAACCCGTCCCCGTCACCGGCCAAATCGCAGACCCAAACCATCGCGTCGCTTCCATCGTCGTTCACGTTCGCTCCGGCTCGAAAGGCAAGTACCGACACCTCGAAGCCCGCCTTGCCCAGGGCGTGTTCCGCACTTCCATCCCTGGCCCGATGCTCACCCCACCGCTGGTGGAATACTATATCGAGGCCCTCGACGAAGCCCACCTACCGATTGCATCCCGGGGAGATGCGGCGGCACCGCTCAGAATCGCCATCCCGGAGCCCGAAAAGGGCGGCTCCCTGTTCGCAAGCCCATGGTTCTGGGTAGCCACTGCTGCTGTCGTCGCGGGCGGCGTCACAGGCGCCATCCTGCTTAGCGACACCAAAACCGATTCCCAAAAACCGCCTCCCCAGCAACCCGCCCCGACCAGTCGTGTCGTGATTGTCATTGGAAACTAAACCGCATGAATGCTTCTTCTCCTCCGCGATTCCCCCGCGTGGCCCTGGATGTTCCCGCTCCGCTGGCCGATGAAATCAGCTACGGCCTTTTCGACTTGCACGCCACCGGCGTCGAAATCCGAGACCATACCACGTGGGAACAAGCGCGGGTGGACGGTACCGTCACCTTATTGGCGAGCTTTTCCTCCGACGACGAAGCCACGCAAGCCATCGCTCATCTCGCCGCCGAATGGAACCCACGGCGCGACGATGTGCTGGGAGATGCCTGGCGTGATAGCTGGAAAGAACATTTCCAACCCTTTTTGCTCACCCCCCATATTGCCATTCGTCCGCCCTGGGCTCCCGCGGAGCCGCGGCCTGGCGTGCATTGGCTGGAGATGGATCCAGGAAGAGCTTTTGGCACGGGATTGCACCCGACCACCCGCCTCGTCGCCCAATCGATGGATAATCTCGCCCCCCGACTCACCGACTGCACCATTCTCGACGTGGGTTGTGGCAGTGGCGTGCTTTCCTTATGCGCCCTCGTGCTAGGAGCCAAACACGCGCGCGCCGTCGACAATGACCCTGATGCCGTCGCCGTCACCCTCGAAAACGCCCTCCGCAATGATTTGGCCCATCGGATAACCGCCGACACCTCGGATGTCGCCACGATCGAATCCTCTTATCCTTTCATCGTAGCGAATATCGAGGCGAGGGTGCTCATCCCCATGGCGGAACCTATCGTTCGACGTCTTGCCCCGGCAGGAATTGTCGTGTTGAGCGGTATCCTTCGAACGCAGGTGGATGAGGTGATTGCGGCGTATGGCGCGCTTCGTTTGCGCCAAACGATGGCTGAATCCGATTGGGTCGCCATCGAGTTGGAGAGCGTTCGTTGAGCATCGTTCGAGTTCCCTTGGCGGGGATCGAACCCGGAGCGCGACGGCTCGATCAGGAGGCTGCTCATTATATCCGCCATGTGCTTCGTCTTCAGCCCGGGGATAGGTTGCAAGTATTTGACCCGGAACAGGCTACCGAAGCCGAGGCAACGGTGGTTTCCATACATCGGGACCGCGTCGTTTGCGAATTGAGCGACGTGAAAACCGCCTCTTGTGTTCCTTCCACGCCCGCTTGGTTGCTGCTCGGCTTATGCAAAACGGAATCCTTTGCATGGGCCCTTCGCGAGGCTACCGCTCTGGGAGTCACCGACATCGTGCCGTTGATGCTCTCTCGGTCGGCCTCTTCGACCCACCGGCCCGACGCCAAGCGCATGGTTCGATGGCGAAAAATCCTGGTGCAGGGAGCACGTCAATGCGGTCGGGGAAATATTCCCATCCTTCACGATGTTTGCACGTTGGAGCAATCGTTATCGCGGGTTCCCGACTCGCTCGTTCGCCTGTGTTTGTGGGAAAAAGCCACGGAGCCCGTGGGAAAGTGGATTCGAACGGCCCGAAACGGCGTTGCCCTCATCATCGGTCCCGAAGGGGGAATCGAAAACGAAGAAGCCCGTCAGGCGGAAGCATCTGGATTTATACTTGGCTCGTTGGGCGGCCTGATTCTTCGAACGGAAACCGCTGTCCTTGCCGCCCTGGGCGCGTGGCACCTTAGCCGGGAAGAATCTCAGGGAGTCGACGTGAAGCTTGTGTGTCCCATGGAGTAGCCTTTGATGGTTCCTTTGAGCGAGGGGCTCAAACTTCCGCTGTTTTTGCGGGTTAGGCTGAGGGAAGCGGAGCATGTCTTGTCCGCATCGTCCTTCATGAACGGCTTGATGCCGTCGGCGTTGACCGAATAGCTGCCCGTATCCGCCACGTCATCTCCGTTGACGCTCGGGAAGTCTTCGATGCAATCGCCTTCGATGAGCAGCTCGATTTTCCCGCTGTCGTTATTCTCCCAGGTGATTTCGAAAGCGTCCGCGCGGGAGATTGACGTGCCACTGGTCGGTGCCGTGATGTTGACCGGCTTTCTGGGGCTCACGCTGCTCGAATACGGGTCTTCGTCTTCCCGGGTAAACACGAATTCGTACGAGTCAGCCTTGCCAAGCTTGGCCTCGTAATAGTCGTGATTGACGTTGTCGGTTTTTTTCGACATGCCCTGGCCGTTGACGGTGATGTTATCCCCACAACTTCCAAGGGAAAGGTACGTCCCACCGGGTTTGTCGCCAACCCAGAACGTAGCGGTGGCGCGAGCCTGGTTGCCTTCTTCAAACACCTCGTACTCGACATAAATTCCACCAGTTTTGATGTTGCAGGAGTCTTCTTCCGGTGCGGTGCAACCCATGACGCTCACCGCAGAAAGTAGGCACAACGGAACCAAAGCCAATCGCATGTTCATTCTCGTTCCCTCCATGAGGTCTTGTACCAGCAGTCCTATTATGACGATCTACTGCAAAGACTATTCAACTCTTCCCTCCAAGGTGAAGAATCGTACCGAAATCGTGGATAGCCCAGGAGCATGGCATGACGAATCCGACGATAGGAATGCCAGAACATCGGACATTGTTCAAACTATGTGCCAAGGGGGAAAGATCGGGAATTGCGGAGGTTGACGAAGGCAAGGGCGCGACTTTCGTGTCAGGCACATGATCCTGTCGGCATTGCACATTGCCCAAGACCGATTAAAGTGCCGTCTCCCATGTCGAGCAAACAACCATCGGTGGTCGTGTTGGGAGCCGGTTTGACGGGGATGTCCGCCTCCTACCACCTGCAGTCCATGGGCATCGGTCACCGGCTGCTCGAACGCGCCCCCCAGCCCGGTGGACTCGCCATCACCGTAGAGCAATCTGGTTTTCGCTTCGATCGCACCGGCCATCTTCTGCATCTTCGCGATCCCGCCATGCGCTCGCTTGCCACCGCCTGGCTCGGCAACGAATGGCTCTCGATCGAGCGACGGTCCATGATTTGGTCCCACGGGGCATATACTCGCTATCCGTTCCAGGCCAATACGTTGGGCCTGCCTGCCAAGGTGGCGTACGAATGCATCGTCGGTTTCGTTCATGCGCTGCGCCAGCCGCATGCGCAGGCTCCCACGGATTTCGAACAGTATTGTCTTCAGCATTTCGGTGATGGCTTCAGCAAACACTTCATGATTCCATACAATAGTCGGCTCTGGGGCGTGCATCCCCGCGAGATCACGGCGGAATGGTGCAGCCGTTTCGTTCCTCTGCCCACGTTGGAGGAAGTGATTGCGGGGGCGGTTGGACTGGCGGGACCGGAGATGGGATACAATGCCTCTTTTCTGTATCCCCGAAAGGGAATTGGAGCCCTGACGAGCGCGCTGGCGAAAGCTGTCGGCCCTGTAGAATGCGGCAAAGAACTCGTGGCCCTCGACCCACAACGAAAACGGCTCACGCTGCAAGATGGGGAGCAGATCGATTACGACGTGCTGATTTCAACGATTCCCCTGGACCATCTGCTCGCGCGCACCGAGGGAATTGCTGAGCCCATTCGGCAAGCGGCCTCCAAACTTCGGTGTAGCTCTCTTCATTACCTCGATGTCGCTCTCGATGTGCCCTCGGCCCATCCTTTCCACTGGGTCTATGTTCCTGAACAGCGATATCCGTTTTATCGGGTGGGCGTATATTCCAACTTCTCGAAAGAAATGGCCCCCGAGGGCAAAGCTTGTATGTACATCGAACTGGCGGATCGACAGCCTCCCATCCTCGAGTCTCTCGTGCCGGATGTGGCTGCCGGCTTGGTGGAAATGGGATTCATCGACCAGCCCAACCAAGTGCTGTTCGCGGAACACCGAACCATCGAACACGCCTACGTCATCTTCGATCACGCCTATTATGCCTCGGTCGATAGCGTGCATGGCTTTCTGAAAGACCAAGACATTCTCTCTACCGGGCGCTATGGGGGATGGAATTATTCGTCCATGGAAGATGCTCTGCTGTTCGGCCAAGCCGCGGCTCATTGGGCCAGGAAATCGTTGCCATGACCACGACCCCTACCGTTTCGATCGTCATTCCGGTGTTCAACGAAGAAGCTATCCTTCGCGCGGCCATCGTCGACCTTCGTGAAAAACTCAAAGAAGCCCCGTGGACGTTCGAAATCATCATCGCGGAAAATGGATCGACCGACGCCACCGTGGCCATACTGGCTCCGCTTGCTGCTAAGTATGAGGAAATACGATGGTTTTCACTGGGTGAGCCAAACTATGGACTGGCTTTGCGACGAGGGATTCTCGAGGCCAAAGGCACGTTCGTCGTATGTGATGAGATCGATCTTTGCGATACGGTCTTCCACGAATCATCGGTGGCGTTGTTGCAGCATGGTGGTGTGGACCTGGTGATTGGTTCGAAACTCTTGTCGGGTTCGAGCGATGAACGGCCGTGGGCTCGTAACATGGCGAGCCGTGTGTACAACGGGCTGTTGCGCACCACGCTGGGGTTTCGTGGAACCGATACGCATGGTTTGAAAGCGTTTCATCGCGAACGTCTACTGCCTGTGGTCCATGCTTGTGTCGTGGACAAGGACGTTTTTGCGAGCGAGTTCGTGATTCGTGCGTATCGAAAAGGGCTTTCCATTCGCGAAATCCCTGTTCGCGTCGTGGAAAAACGTAGACCTTCCATCAACTTGGTGCGTCGTGTTCCCAATGTCGTGAAACAAGTCTTGCGATTGGCGTGGGCCATCCGAATCCACGATTCATGACTTGGATGCTGGTCGGAGCAACGAGCCGCGCAATACGGCCAGAGTTCCCACAAACGCGAGCAGCAAGCCCGCAGCCATGCCGACCAGGGCGGAGGGACGTCGTTGGATACCGATGGCCAAACGCCCGAGGGTGGAGGAAGAAGGTTCGGGGGCGAGAGCGCCATCGATATGCAGCGAGGCGACGGAGGTGGGGCAAATGGCCGTCTCTCGCCAGGCGGGTTCTATGCATGCCATCGAGCAGACGAAGACGCGGTCCGGATTAGCGAGAAAACCAAGGGTATGGCGTCCCACGCCGACGAACGGGGCACGTTTATTGTCGATGGCGTCTTCTTCGAGGACTCGCAATGCACCGGTTTTTCGTTGGCCTCCGGCGCGGCCTTTGGCTTCGAAAGACTGAAAGAAAAGTGGCGAAGTTGAGTCGATGGGGCCTGATTGCAAGGAATCGACACTCATCCATTCGCTGAGTTCGTTGTGGGCTACGCTCGTGAGGTGTTCGAAAACGCGAGACTCTAGGCCGCGGGTCCAGCTATCGCTGGGAGCGGTTGCGCATACGACCGACATCCGAGGCGCCATGGCTTTGCGACGATGCGGAGCCGTCCAGGTATGTTTGAAAAGTGCTTGTGCTCCCGGGATTTTATCGAGGTCTGGAATATCGACGGGTTTTGATTCGACGCTCATCCAGCCTTCAGGGGGGGAAAAGCGCAGATTCACGCCTTCGGAAATGACCAAGGACGTTTCGGGACCGAGCGTGGCAGCGGTGGGCTCTTGTTCTGCATCCGCGGATTCCAACGCATCGGATGCCGTGTCCATGGCAACCTCTGCGTCGAAAGCGTCCGCGCTGGCATCTTGTTGTGCGAAAGCCAGGGCGGGAAGGACCGTGGCGGAAGCAACGAGCAATGAGGCCATTGTGCCGTGGACGAGTGCAGTCCGAGCGCTCATGCCTGATTTCGCTCCCGTTCCAAGGCATCGATGAACGAAGTGATTTGCTGATGCAAGTCGAGCAACGTGTCTCGGAGCTGTTCGTTGTCGATGACGACAGGGTCTTGGGGTTCTCTTGCTTCGAGCCCTTTGTTTCGCAGCGCCATGCGAGCGCCGCGGATGGTATAGCCGAGGTCGAAACGAAGCCGTTTGATCTCTTTCAATCGCTCGAGTTCATGCTGGGAATACATGCGCTGTCCGGTTTTGGTGCGCCGAGGTCGAAGGCTTGGGAATTCCGACTCCCAGTGGCGGATAGCGGAGGTTTCGACGCCCAGCAGTCTGGCTACTTCCCCGATGCGATAATACAACTTGCGAATCTGCGTTCCGTCCGAGGACATGGTCGGAACCTAGATGCCTCAAGGATGACGATTCGGTGATGAGCCTTCGGTGCTGGAGGCGGTTGGGGCGTCATTGAGCGTTTGCTTCAGGATTTGGCTGGGTTTGAAACTCAGCACGCGACGTTCGGTGATGGTGATGGGCTCGCCTGTTTGTGGGTTGCGGCCCTGACGCTTTCGTTTGTCGCGAAGCACGAAGTTTCCGAATCCGGAAATCTTGATCTTATCACCACGACCGAGGGTTTCCTTCATGGTTTCGAAAACCAAATCAACGAGGTCTGTCGACTCCTTTTTGCTGAAGCCACCAATTCTCGTGTAAATGATATGAGCAATATCAGCCTTCGTCATGAACCCTCCCAGGGTGCGTGAATGAGCGCCGCCGGTACAGCCTGAGATCCTACCTCGCACGGGCTAAGAGTCCAGCCCCTTGATATCTGATTAACCCGCGACCGTCGCCCGCTGCATTTCCAAACGCGCCGCGGCACGACGTCTGGCACTCTGTTCTCGCATCACCAATACGGCGACATAGCCATATCCAAAGGCGAAAAGCGAGGCAAACGGCATGGCGATCCAATGGTCGGTCTGGATGGCGACAAAAACGCTGGCTAGCGAAACCAGGCAGAGCGCCATTTCCGACAAGGGAAGAGAAGCATACGACGTGTAGCGACCCGCCAACGTTCCTTTTTTGGGTGTGCGGACGAATTCTCCCGCCATCGATTGCATGCCGTCCAAAACCGCCCGGGACAAGTGAGGGGCCATTCCCATGCCAAGAGCGATGAGAGCGGGCAGGCGACGAAGAGCCATCCAGGCCGACCCTCCTTGGGAACGCTCGGCCATGCCATAAAACAGCGCCAGCGACGTCGTTGTGCCAATGCATAGGGGAAGGTCGACCACCACCATGGCCCATAAGTCCGTCCGCGGCGACAGGAGCAAGGCCGGCAGCAACAGGATGCTCAGCACCATCATCAACGGATAGGCGAAATGAGGCGTGAGATGAAATAACGCCTCCGTTCGTTGCGCCAAACTAAGCTGCGAGCGCAACACGGTCTTCAGCAGCTTTCGAGCGGTTTGAACCGTTCCTTTCGCCCACCGATACTGCTGCGCCCGAAGAGAAGAAACGTCTTCCGGCAACTCGGAAGGAGTTACCACGTCTTCCCGATAGACGAACCGCCACCCCCGAAGCTGCGCACGATACGATAGATCCAAATCCTCCGTCAGCGTGTCATGCTGCCACCCCCCCGCATCTTGAATGGCTCGAATTCGCCACATCCCACCCGTCCCCGAGAAATTGAACAGACGCCCCGAAGAAAATCGCGCTCGATTCTCCACCAAATGGTGACCGTCGAGCATCAACGCCTGCACCCGCGTCATCAACGAATGCTCTCGATTCATATGACCCCAGCGGGCTTGCACCATACCCACCGTAGGATCACGGAATTCACCCACCAATCGTCGCAAAAAATCCGGCTGGGGCACGAAATCCGCATCGAAAATCGCCACCAATTCTCCCTTCGCCACCTTCAACCCAGCGTCGAGCGCTCCCGCCTTGTACCCCACACGGTCACTTCGACGCACCACCACCGCGTCCACACCCGCGTCGCGCAATCGGCCTACCTCACGGTCCACGATATGGCGGGTTTCGTCCGTAGAATCGTCTAACACCTGGATTTCAAAGCGGTTTTTTGGATAATCCATATGGGCGACAGCGCGTAGCAGGCGGGCGACGACGGTCGCTTCATTATATAGCGGCAGTTGAATCGTGACGAACGGGGTGGACGTTGTAGAAATCGGCTCTTTTCCTCCTTCCCGCAACAAGGGGACTTGCTTGCGGTGACGCCAAAACAGCAGAACGAGGTGAGAGCGATGCAACCCATAACCGCACAGCACGAGCAGCACGGCGAAATACAGGGCGAAGAAGGGTAGATGCATCATCAGGGACATTCTCCTCGACAACGCGTCTTCGAGTCCAATTCGAGGCTCTGGACGTGGTCTTGCCGCCACTGCTACCACCGTCTTCAGTCTCAATTGTCACGGAAGTGTAATTCGTTGCACAAGGTTGTCATGAGTGGGGCTTAGTGGGTAAATGTAGTTACTAAGATAGGCTTTGCGGTTCGTTCGGGATGGTTTCGCCCCGCTCAATCGAGGGCGAGGGCATAGGTTCCCGCCACACCGACCGAAAAAAATGTGATCGAGCCACCGGTCGTTTCCGAAGACTCGATCTTGTTCGACGGGCAACGAGGAGCATCGTCCGACGGTTCGAGTCGGGTGACGGACGTGGAGCCGCCGGCGAAAGACAGGTAGGGTGTGACAAAGAAGTCGCTTCCGACGGGGATTTGGAGTCCGGCAAGCAGTCGGACGGTGGGAACGTCGCGCTCCCACGACAGGGAGCAAGGGTCGGGGGGGCCGGATTGGGGCTGAATCTCGAAGGTTTGGACCATTTGACGCATGATGATGGCCGTTTCGCCCACGAAGCCGAGACAGCGTTGGCAGCTATGCCACTGTCCGCTGATTCCGCCGAAAGCGCTGAACGACTTGGTGGTTTGTACCGATTCGATAGTGGGATACAGCGATTTCACGGCCTCGTGACTGCCGGAAGGCTGACCGTGGTCATCCACGCCGAATAGCAAGCCCACGGCCCAGTTGCCGAAAAGCAAGTCCGCCTGCAATTCGAGACCTCCTCCCGCGTGGAAGCTGTCGCGCACCGCTCCGGGGTCGATCCAGGAGCCATTGAAGTGGGTCTCACCGAGTTCGCCATTGGGAGCAGTCCATTGGAGCCGAATGGACATAAGAAGGTCGGTGCTGTGGGAGGACGGTGCATTGGCCTCGGGGGTAGAAGCCACGGTATACGAATGGGGAACCTGGGTTGTGGGAGCAGGGGCAGGCTTGCTGGGCGTATCCGCTTCAAGCGTTACTTCGACGGGCAGGATTTGGCTTTCTTGTAGCTGGAATTGCACTTGGGCGGTTTGAAATCCCGGGGCGGAGACCTGGATGATGTGTTTTCCTGGGTTTTCGACGCGGTCGATACCGACGATGGCGGCGGGGACCGCCGTTTCGTCAATACGAATGTGGAGTTGCTCAATGCCGTCCGGGTGGATGAGGATGCGAATTTTCGGGATGCGCGGCTCGAGTTCGGCCAACTCGCGCGCGGCAGTTTCCTTGGCGCGAACAAAGGCTTGGGGGGCCTGCTCCGTCAAGGGTTTCCGTAGCAGTTGCCGATAGGTTTCGGCGCCTTCGACGAGTTTTCCGACAGCGACTTGGCATTGGGCGATGAGCAACAAATGGGTCGGAGCGTTGAAAATCTGCTGGGCGCGCGTGAGTTTGTCGAGTGCCTCTTCATATTTCCCCTGCTGTTGAAGAGCGATTCCTTCTTCCGCAAGGAGCCGTGCGGTGGCCCTGTCCGAATCCGTTTGCGCCCAAGCGGAGGTGGAGACGAGCAGGAAAAACACAAGCGGGTGAAGCCGTAATCCCATTGCGACCAATGTACATCAACCGGCCCGTACGAGGTACTTTCCAAGACACCATTGACCCACCAGTCCAGCCCGCCTAACCGAAAGGCAAGGGTGTCGGTTCATTCGTGGACTGGCATGGTGAACGCAAACAGGGACCGTCTCCATCCCCAACGACGCATGAGGAAAACCGATGAATGCATCCGACGTGAAGGTGTTTGGCGTGATCGGTGCCGGGCAGATGGGCTCGGGCATCGCGCAAGTGGCAGCGGCCCACGGCTTCAAAGTTCTTTTGCTGGATGTGAACCGCGCCTTGGTCGACAACGCCAAAGGCAAAATTGGGGCGATCCTCCAAAAACAAGTGGACAAAGGCAAGATGGAGGCAAGCGCGCGCGAACGCCTGCTCGACCATATCGAACCTTGCAGTGAAATCAGCGTGCTGCAACAGGCCGATATCGTCGTGGAAGCCGCCACGGAAAATACCGAAATCAAACTCAAACTCTTCCGTTCTGCCGATGAAGCCATGCGACAAGGAGCCATCCTTGCCTCCAATACCTCATCCATTTCCATCACCAAACTCGCTGCCTGTACGGGTCGTCCCGAATCCGTCATCGGCATGCACTTCATGAATCCCGTCCCCTTGATGAAACTCATCGAGTTGGTGCGCGGACTGCAAACGAGCGATCAGACCTATGAAACGGTCAAAGCTCTGTCCGAAAAACTCGGTAAGACGGTGATTACCTCGAATGATGAACCTGGTTTCATTGTCAATCGGATGCTCATTCCTTTCCTCAACGAAGCGTGTTTCGCTCTTCAATCGAGGTTGGGGTCGGTCCAGGACATCGACATGGGGGCCAAGCTTGGCCTGAATCATCCGATGGGGCCGCTGGAGTTGGCCGATTTGGTAGGGTTGGACACGTTGCTTTTCATCGCGGACGTGCTGCACAAGGAGTTTGGCGATGACAAGTACCGGGCTTCGACGCTGCTTCGAAACATGGTGGCGGCGGGATGGCTTGGACGAAAAACGGGCATCGGTTTCTATTGCTATGAAGGCTCGGACAAAAAGCCCAATCCGCGCGTTCTTTGAGCAGGAGCATGACCATGAGCGATCTCGAATTTGTGAAAGTCGAACGCGATGGATACGTCGCACTCGTTACGATTCACCGTCCTGATAAACTCAATGCCTTGAGCGCCGCGGTGGTCCGGGACCTGATGATGGCGTTTCATCAACTCGTATTCCCTGGCGATGGCGAGCGTCCTCGGGTTGTCATCCTGACCGGTTCGGGCGAAAAAGCTTTCGTGGCCGGAGCGGATATCGGGGAGATGGCAACCATGACCGCCGCGCAAGCCAAGGCTTTTGCCGACGCGGGGCATCGGTTGGGAGCGTTGATGGAGTCCGCTCCGTTTGTCGTGATCTGTGCGGTCAATGGGTTCGCCCTGGGCGGAGGAACCGAATTGGCCCTTTGTGGTGACTTCATCTACGCCTCGGACAAAGCACGGTTCGGACAACCGGAGGTGAAACTCGGCGTCATTCCGGGCTTCGGAGGAACCCAGCGTCTGGCTCGACGAGTGGGACTCGGTATGGCACGGGAACTCGTGTATTCCGGGCGCTTGATCGATGCTGCTGAAGCGCTGCGCATCGGACTCGTCAATCGCGTGGTGCCTCATGCAGACTTGATGTCGAAGGTGCGCGAGGTGGCGCAAGAAATCGCCGCGCGTGGTCCCGTGGCCGTCGCGGCAGCAAAACGGTGCATGCTGCGCGGCTACGACCAGGACTTGGTCAACGCCAATGAATTGGAAGCTGCTGAATTTGCAGTTCTTTTTGGAACAGCGGATCAAGCCGAAGGCATGAAAGCCTTTCTCGAAAAACGCGAGCCGTCGTTCCTCGGACGATAGCGAATCGTACGCTCTTTCCGCGGCACCCTTCCGTTCCCCCAGCTTCGAATCCAATATATCCCTATACGGTTATTCTTCGGAATCTTCTGCTCTTCCCATGGTCTTGGATGGATGATACTTTTATTTAATTTCAACTGAAACTATTCAATTTCCACGGATAAATCGATGCCAGATCCCATGGGTAGCCTTTCGATTCGGCCATGATATGATTAAATCCGTATACGGATACACAGGGATGGGATCATGATTCTCCGTGGCGGTGTCGAAGAGCGAAGCCCTGCGATGGGTTGGAGTCGAAAGAGGGTGGAACAGGCAACAGGCAGCCGTTTGGGGTGAGTTGTTGGAGGGCCTGGCTCGTCGAAGAAGGCCACGGATATCGAAAAATAGGCTTGGTATCGTCATGATTCGACGGACGTTTTGGAAGGTTGGTCATCCTATCTTGTTGCAACGGCGCTCTCGCAAAGCCATAAGAAGCCGCGAGCCATGAGGTTAGCTTTTTCGCCTGCCTGTTGGACCGCGGTAGTCGCGGTGGGTGTAGGGATCGCCGGTGCGGGTTGTGCCGGAAAACCGATTCCCTGCGTGTCATCGGCGGCATGCGGGCCGGATACGGTCTGTGTGGCTGGCCGTTGCCGCGAAGGCAAAGACGCGCCTGTGCCGGCCAGTGCTCAGCGTCTCGTGCTGGAACCCGTGGCGATGGCGGTCGTATCGTCTTCTGGGACTCATGAGCGCAACACGTCGATTGTGTCTTTCGGCAAAGCGTCGTGGGGGGATGTCGTATTGCTGCTGCGGTTTGCCGCGCCCTTTGGAGAGACGACCCAGATTCTATCTGCGCATGTGGTTTTGGAGCCTTCCGTCGGATTCGTTCCTGGACCGCAACCGGTTCGTCTGCAAGTGGCGCGAATCGTGGAACCCTGGTCGGCCGCGCAAGCCTCGTGGGCGACTTTGCCCCAGCTTCGCGTGGTGAATACCACATTCTGGGCTTCCACCTGGGGCGAGCGCCCTTTGCGTATCGATGTGACCGAGCAAGTGCAGCGTTGGCGAGAGCATCGACGAGACGAGCAGGGATTGGCGATTGTGTCTTCCCCGCAGAATGAAATCGGAGAAACCTACTCCCTTGGTCTTTTGCAAGGTCGTGGGCCCAGGCTCGACGTTTACTTGCGATGAATGAATCTTCTCGTCCTGTCCTTGCCATTCGTGGGTTGAGCACCGAGGTGCAGACTCGTCGAGGGGTCTTTCGTGCGGTCGACGACGTTTCGTTTACCGTTCCCGCGGCTGGGAAGGTGGCGCTGGTCGGCGAGTCTGGCAGTGGCAAGACGATGACGGCTTTGTCGGTGTTGCGGCTGACGGATCCGGGCGTACGAATCGTGGCGGGGGTGGTGGAATTCAAAGGACAGGACTTGCTGTTGCTCCGTGAAAACCAGATGCGGCATCTGCGAGGCAGTGAGCTTGCGATGGTTTTTCAGGAGCCGATGACATCGCTCAATCCGATGTTGTCGGTCGGCTACCAGATCGTGGAGACGCTGCGGGCGCATCAAAAGATATCGAGAAAGCAGGCAAAACAGCGAGCGGTGGAATTGCTTCATCGTGTGGGAATCCCTTCGCCGTCCACGCGGGTCGATGCCTATCCGCATCAGTTATCGGGAGGGATGCGACAGCGCGTGATGATCGCGATAGCGATGGGATGCAGACCTTCGTTGATGATTGCCGATGAGCCAACCACCGCGTTGGATGTGACCATTCAAGGGCAGATTCTGGACTTATTCGAGCAGATACGAGAGCAAGATGGCACGGCGACATGGCTCATCACGCACGATCTTGGCGTGGTGGCCGGGTTTGCCGAGCATGTGCTGGTGATGTACGCGGGGCAGATTGTGGAATCTTCGCCGGTCAAGGAGCTATTTCGGTCACCGTTACATCCCTACACGCAAGCTTTGATCCAATGCGTGTCCGCGGTGGGAGTGGATGGCACCACGCGGCATACAAGGCTGCCGCTTGTCGAGGGGCGCATTGCCGATATCGAATCACGTCCTAGCGGTTGTCGTTTTCGTCCGCGATGTCCACGAGCGCATGAGGCGTGTCTCGAGGATCCTCCGTGGGTCGAAAAAGCGGGGCGAGGCGCAAGATGTGTGCTGCTTTCGGAGAAAGAACCATGACCGGCGCCAGCGCTGACAATGCCTCGATGAAGCGTCGCCCCTTGTTGCAGGTCGAGCGCCTGTCCAAGCTCTTCGCGGTATCCTCCGGGCTTTGGGGAAAACCGTCGTTTGCACGAGCCGTCGATGACGTGACCCTTCATGTGCGTCATGCCGAAACGCTGGCGTTGGTGGGGGAGTCCGGATGCGGAAAGACTACCTTGGGACGCTGCATTCTCCGTTTGATCGAGCCGACGTTCGGTCGAATCGTGTTTGAAGGAAAGGACTTGAGTCCCTTGTCGCAGCGGCAGCTTCGTCCGTTTCGAAAGCAGATGCAGATCATTTTTCAAGACCCGTACGCATCGTTGAATCCGAGGATGCGGATCGGGGATATCGTGGCAGAGGGCATTCGAATCCACCGATTGGCATCCGGTTCGGAGGTGATGGATAGGGTGGTGGCCGTTCTCGATTCCGTGGGGTTGTCGCGGGATGTGATCATGCGCTATCCGCATGAGTTTTCCGCGGGGCAACGACAGCGTGTGGGCATGGCGCGCGCTCTGGCGGTCGAGCCTTCGTTCATGGTTTGCGATGAGCCGGTTAGCGCCCTCGACGTATCGGTGAGGGCGCACATCCTCAACCTGCTGCAAGACCTGCAAGAAAAACGTAAGATCGCGTATTTATTCATTTCTCATGACTTGGGGGTCGTGCGTCATCTGAGTCATCGCACGGCGGTGATGTATCTGGGAAAAATCGTGGAAGTGGGACCGACCGACGACGTGTTCTCGGGGCCATGGCATCCGTATTCACGAGCACTACTATCGGCGGTTCCCGTGGCGGATCCGGAACGAAAGCAGTTGCGCATGGTGCTCGAAGGCGAGGTACCCAGTCCGATATCGCCTCCGTCGGGATGTCCATTTCACCCTCGTTGCCCAAAAAACGATGGGGTCGATTGTGTGCAGCGAATGCCACCGCTGCGTGAAATGCCGGAAGGGGTCCATCATCGGGTAGCCTGTTGGCATCCCGAGGGCAGGACCATGTAATGAAGGTAACGAGCGAGCCAATCCAAAGGGGATAGGCAGTAGGAAAGCCGTCGTGGGTGGTCGAGGGCCCGTGCGCTGGGCTTGCTCACGTCCGCTTGTTCCTCTAAGATTTTTCGTCATCGTGGGAGCATTGTTGTCAGGTCGGTACCGTGTGGAGCAGCGGGTTGGTACCGGGGGAATGGGGGAGGTATATCGCGCCACGGATACCTCCACGCAGGCGGTGGTGGCCATCAAGGTGTTGCAGGCCAAAGCGCGAAAGATCGACCGCAAACGTTTTTTGCGAGAGATCCAAATTCTCAAGGACCTGAGGCATCCGGGCGTCGTGCATTACGTGGACCACGGAGTCACCTCGGATCGTCGGCTGTTTTTGGTCATGGAATGGCTCGACGGGGAGGACTTGGCAGTGCGTTTGGCTCGATCGCAGGTCGGCTTGAAAGACGCGGTGGAGATCGTGCGTCGCGCCTCTCAAGCGTTGGCCGCTGTGCATGCACGAGGCATCGTCCACCGGGATCTCAAGCCCTCGAATATATTCATCATTCGTCGTGGGCGCAGCCATGCCATCAAGCTCATCGATTTTGGAATGGTGAAAGTACCGGAGTCGGAAGAGACGTTTACGCGACAGGGGGCGATGCTTGGCACGCCGTGGTTCATCGCTCCTGAACAAGCCAAAGGAAATCCGGTAGATGCGCGAGCGGATGTGTATTCGCTCGGTTCGGTGCTATTTCGTCTGGTCACGGGGCGCAACGTATTCGAGTCGACGCATCTCATTGCCTACTTGGGACGGTTGGTGCTCGAGGATGCGCCGCGAGCGTCATTGATTCGAAAAGACATTCCCGTCGAACTCGATGATTTGGTGGAGCGAATGCTTCGGCGCAACCCCGCGGAGCGTCCGGCGGATGCCGGCGAATTGTCGAGGCTATTGGCGCGTTTGCCGCACCTTTCCAACGAATTGCCGCGTCTTGTGCCGAGTGTTCGTCCTCCGCCTTTGGAGCAGACGCTCGGAGGAATGGTGCATGGCAGGCTGGTGTCTTCGCCTCCAGGTCCGGGAAAAATCCTGTTGGGGACGGTGGAAAGTCGCGTGGTGGCGGTTTTGTTTGCGCAGCTTCCGATGGCGATGTTGGCGGCGTCCAATGCCCGCCGTTTCCTTTCGATTGTAGGAGACCGGGCGCGTTTTGAGACGTTGCGCGACGGTCAATTCGTGGCTGCTTTGGGGTTGGACAAGACGGTGGGCGATGAGGTGGTGCGGGCGGCGCGAGGCGCACTTTTTCTATCCACCTCGGTTCCCGGTGCCCATATCGCGCTTGCCATAGGAAGAGCGGTGGCAGGGCGTCAAGGGCTTGCGGGGGAAGCACTCGATGGCGCGGCGTTGCAATTGAGCTACTTGCAGACGCCGGGCATTCGCTGTGACGTGTCGTCTTGCTCCCTTCTCGATGGGCATTTCGTGTTGGAGGAGGACGCCAACGGAGCGAGGTTGTTGCGGGAGGATATCGTGGATCATGAACCTCGTCCGCTGGTGGGAAAAACGACACCCATCGTGGGACGGACGCGGGAAGTGGAGTCTGTGATCGAGGTTTTTGACGAAGTGCAGCGGGCAAAACAGCCTCATCTGGTTGTGGTTACGGGTCCAGCGGGAAGTGGCAAATCCCGCATTCGCAAGGAGATCGTTCGTCGCCTTCGCGCGCAGCTACCGGCTATCGACGTGCTTCTTGCGCGCGGAGATCCGACGGTTTCCTACCGGGGGTTATCGGATGTGGGCCGTGCGTTACGAGCGCGCATGGGGATTCGCGATGGGCAAACGCCGGATCGTCAAGCGATGAAGCTGGTTCGATATGTATCCGCGCGACCGGGATTCCCGGAGGGAGGGATAGATTTCCTTAGTGAATTCGTTGGGTTGACACCGTTCGAGGATAGTCAGGCGTTGAGAATTGCGCGGGAGACTCCACCCATCATGGCGGCACGAGTATTTCACACCATCGAAGTGTTGTGTCGTCTCGATGCGGAGATCGCGCCGCAGTTGCTCATCTTGGAAGACTTCGACAAGGTGGACGCCGGTTCCGTGGCCCTGGTGGAATGGCTCTTGGAGTGCAAGGGGCTTGCGTTGACCGTGATCGCGTTGGGACGTCCCGCGGTGGATAGTCGTTTCCCGCAATTGTGGGAGGAAGGGCGTCCGGTGACGCGGCTGCGAATTGGGCCATTGTCTCGGGAGGCCTGCGAGCAAATTGCTCAGATGGCTCTTGCCGAAGGCTCGGAGAGCATGGTGCAGCGTCTCGTTCAGCAGGCGCATGGCAATCCGTTATTTTTGGAAGAACTCATTCGTCATGCGGCCGCGGGTCGTCGTTCCCTGCCTCTTTCGGTTCAGTCGTTGATTCAAACGCGAGTCGATGAACTGGAGGAATCGCAGCGGCAAGTGCTTCGGGCGGCATCGGTGTATGGCGATGTTTTTTGGACGGAAGGGGTATGCGCGCTGCTCGACCGAGATTGCGAAGCGGAGTTGTTGGAATTGGTCCAACAAGAAATTCTTGTGCGTCATCGCGTCACGCGTGTTCATGGTCACGACCAATGGTCCTTTCGTCACGACCTGGTTCGCGATACGGTGTACGCGTCGTTGCTTGAAAAAGATTTGGTCCGTTATCATCGTCGTGCTGCGGAGTGGTTGAAACTGGTGGGGGCTCCGGATCCGGCGGCGTTGGCGAGGCATGCGGAAGCCAGAAGCGATCGCGATCAAGCGGTGCGGTTGTATTCCAAAGCTTGCAGCCAGGCGTTTGGCAAAGGTCAGTTGGAGGCGGCCCTCGAGTTTTCGACACGCGGCGCGGCGTGTGCCGACGATCCTCTGGTTCGAGCGGAGTGTTTGCTGCAACGGGCACAGATATTGTCGTGGATGTGTCGATTTTCCGAGCAGCGAGAAGCGGCGAACGCGGCGGCGATGTTGGCGAGTTCGGGGTCGGATTTATGGGGGGAAGCTCGAAGGTTGGCCGCGACGGCTTTGCGAGAAGAGGGCAGTGTGAGCGAAGCGGATGCGATGATGACGGCGACGCTGCAGAAATCGAGGGCGGCGGGGTTGTCGTTTGCGACACGCTCGCGGTTGTTGTCGGAATGGGCTCGGTGTTTGGTGGAGATTGGAAGAGCCAAGGAGGCGCTTGCCGTGGCGGAGCGTGCGTTGGTGCAAGCGCAACGCGCGGGCCCCCGTGCTTTCCATGCGCATCTTCGGGCGCTCGACGCACGCAGTCTCGCCATCAGTTATCTTGGAGATTATTCGGCCAGCATCGAAGCCACCGATGCGGTGGTGAAGCTGGCGGACCAACTCGGCGACATGATGCAGGCCACGCGATCGCGAATCAATCTCGGTTTCGCGCTGATTCGAGTCGGTTGCATCGACCAAGGCCAAGTGTGTATCGATCGGGCCCTGAATGATGCGCGCCTGCTGCGAATGCCTGCGGGAGAAGGATTTGCTTTGCACAACCTTGGAGTCATCCGAGCCCGTCAACGGCGCTTGGATGAAGCCATCGACATCATGATGCAGGCCATCGCGATTGGACAACGCATCGGTTACCAACGTCTAACCCTGCTTTCTAGGCTGTATTTGGCAATGTTTCTTGCCTGGCGACGGCAAGGCGACGATGTGGAGCAGGCCGTGACCGTGATGCAAGCGACGCGGGAAGAGTCCGCGGCTTTTCCGTTTGCAGACAAGGAGTTGGCGTTGGCAGACGCGCAAGTGGCTCGAGCGCGTAAGGATCCGGAAACTGCCCTTCGACGTTGCAAAGACTATTTCGAGCGCTCCTCCTCTTTGGAGGCATTGGAAGATGGGGAAGAGGGGTTGCATCTGACGCAACTGCTGGTCTTGTTGGATCTCGGTCGGGAACAGGAAGCGGATTTGGCGGCCCGGCAGGCGTATGATTGCGTGACGGCCCGGTGTGCCCGGCTCAGCAACAATACCCATCGAGAAGCCTATCTTTCCAATCTGTTCGAGTGCAGAAAAATCCTCGATATCGCCAGCGATCGCCTGTCGTTGACCCGTCCGTTGATAAGCCTTCCCCCTCCAGCGCCGAGCGACGCGCAATAGGTTGCACGAGGCGATTGCCGGGCCGTGCTTGACGACACCAGGGAAAGCACGTCAAATAGCATGAGGTTGGCGCAACCCACGAGGCTACCCATGAAAGTCGGTCCCAATGAACCGTGCCCTTGTGGCTCCGGAAAAAAGTATAAAAAATGCTGTTGGTTGAAAGATCGCGAAACGGAAGCGGAAGCGGTTCGCGAGAATCGTAACGTCGGCGCGGTGGCTGCCGATGTGCCCAAGGCAAAACCCGAGTCATTCGCCCCTGCGAATCGATCCAAGGGCAAAAAGACCGTTCGAAGCGATGCCCCTCGTCGTCGGGCCGTATGATTCCGACCTGCGGGGCCGCAAGCGGCTAGCCTCGGCACCTACTCCCTGGTACAGGACGAACCATGGCAATTCGTGCTGTAGCCCTCGTGCATATTGCTCCCAGCCGTGTGATGGAGATGCTGGAGCCGGGATCGGACAGCCAACGGCAAGCGCTCGAGGGGTCTGGGTGCGAGACGGTGGAAGGTGCGGATGGCAACAGCTATGTCATCGATGCTTTCGAGGATGCGACCGGCATTCGGATGCAGGTTGCGCTTGGTTATGCGGAGCCGGAGGTGATGGGAGCGCTCGTGGCGGCGGTTCTCGGTGATCTCGTCGAAGAGCATGACGATCCGCGAGGGGTTGCGTTGTACCCAGAAACCTATCAACCTCGTGCGCGAACCTGGGCAGGGTTGTTGGAAGAGATGGGCGATGCCCTCGATTGGGCACCCCTCGAAAGTGCGGAAGTGATGCTGGGGGACTTCGGTTCTGAGTTGGATTTTCAGGGGGATCTGGTGTCGCTGATGGCGCAGATGCAGGAGCAGGTTTCGCCCGAAATGCTGGAAAAGGCGATGCGGTTCGCGCAGCACTTGATCGGAAACGGCCAGGGGACAGGTCTGAGCCAAGCGGAGCAAGAGCTGCTGCCCGATATGGCGCAACTTCCTAATTTTCCAATGGATTTTGGTACTCTGGCCGAGCAGGCCCAACGCCTATTCGAAGCCAATCCGCAACTCGAGCAGCGTTTGGCAGAGCCATTGGGCATGACGGATGCGGTGGTGGACGATGGGGACGATGAGTCGGGGGAACCTCGGGATTCGTAGATCATGCGTGAGGTTCATTTGGGGGGGCGATCGGTGAAGGGGGGAAGGCTTTCGACGGCCCAGGTGAAGTTGTCGAGCAGCACGGTGGAGTCATAGGCATCATCGCCCATATCCCAGATGGCGAACCGGAGTTTGATGGTTTCGCCGGGTTCGATGGGGGCGGTGGTGCGAAGCCAACCGGTGGCGCCTCGGCTGTCGAACCCGGTCCCCGCGAGTTCATCGATGCCAAGAGGACATGGGAAGGTCTTTCCGCCGTGGGTTCCGGGTAGGCAGGCTTCCAAAAAGCCATTGTTGACGGACACTGGATTGCCCTGCGGATCGAAGCTGATGTTGTTATGCAGCACGTTCGTGGCATGGACGGGCCACAACAGAGCCACGAAGAAGTCATTGTATTGCGAGCAAATGAAGTTGGGGTATTCGTAGGTATGAAAGTTGAAGTCGAAAGAGAACCCTTCGGCATTCGTTGGGGTTCTTATTTCGATCTCCAGGGCGATGGCGTCATAAGCGGTGTCGTCTTCGTCGATTTTCTGATTGGGGCAAGCTGCTTTCGATGGGGTGGGAAAACCCGGGGGAGTATGGCTGGACGTACACATTTGTGCGCCGGCGGGTGAGGTTCCCTGCGAGCCCGAACGGGCGACCCCCGTGGACAGCGCGAGCATGGTTTTGCCTCCGGTCGGCACGGTCACGTTCCCAAAATGGGTCAAGATACCCCGTGACAAGGAGTTGGGAGGAGTCCCCTTTTGCCCGTCGCCTACGCAATGGGGGCCAAATTGTTTCGGGGTGCGCGAGGCGGTGGACCCATCTGGAAAGACATAGCGAGCCGATAAAACGCCCCAGGATTTTTTGGCCATGGGAGCGTTGGGATCGGCGGTTCGGCACAACCCCAGGGCGCGTACTGCGTCCATGGGATCATTGCCTTCGATGGGCAGTCCTTCGTCGCATCCCTTTGGCTCGTCGTCCACGATACCATTGCAGTCTTCGTCTACTTTGCTTCCGGGATAATCGTAGGCGCCGGGGTTCATCAGCGGCGTACAATCGTTGCAATCCCCATCGGCCACCGACCATCCGTCGCCGTCTTCGTCGCCATACAGGTTTGCGTTGTCGCAAGGGGGTTCCACGACCACGACACCGCTTTCTTTGGTGCCGGTATCCGGATCGATGAACGAAGTTTCTTGTTCTGGTTCCTCGACCGCGTCGAGTTCATTGGCGTCTGGTTCATCTTGGGAGGCGTCGTTTTCGGGTGTGCTTACGTAGGGCTTGGAATCGCCAGCCGCGGACTGACAACCGGCACCGCAGGTTGCTGAAAAAATAAGCGATAAGGAGCAAACGCTCGCGAGGCGGAGCGATGGGGACATCGTGGATCCTTTCGTCGTGGCACAACACACACCAACATCACAGTGTAGCGCCAACGCGCCGCGAGCAACAGATGAGGTGTGGGGGTGTTTCGGAAACGTGCATGATGACGAGGTGGTCGAGCGGGGTTGGGGTAATACGGGGGCAAAGCAGGTTCATTTTGTCCGAGGATGGCTTGATTCGCCTTCGGAACTCGCCGTAGGGTTTGGGTGGATGATGGGTTTTCGGAGCAAGAGAAAGGGTGATCCATGGGTCGTACGAATCATGGCGAGGGGGTCGAGACACGAAGCGATGGGACGTGGATGGTTGTATCGAGCGATGGGAAGTGACGGGCCATGGTGACACGAGCCCATCTGGTTGATTCGGAAGGCCGCTACGTCATTCGGGATTTCTCCGAGGTTCCGGCGTTGATACGGGCGAAAGACCGTACGGTGTGGATAGAAACCGATGAGCGCCGGGCCGAGGTCGAGAGTTTTTTGCAAGAGCAGATGGGGATACATCCTTTGACGGTGGAGGATATCTTTTTTGATCAGCCGACGCCCAAGGTGGAGGATTACGGCGATATCCTTTATATTGTGCTTCACGGAATCCATCGGGAGGCGCAGGATCCGGAGTCGTTGGGGACGGTAGAGATTGACATTTTGATTGGACCGACGTGGGTGTTTACCCATCATCCGAGGTCCATGCGGTCCGTCGAGGGGTTACGAGCGGAGCTGGAGCGCAACCCCCGTGCTCTTTTGCGTGGGTCTGCATATGTGGCCCATGCGATCATCGATCGGCTTGCGGATGATTATTATCCGGTCATCGAAGCGTTCGACGATGATATTGACGAGGTGAGTCGCCAGATCATCGAAGAGCCGGTGCCTGATATTTTGACGCGGTTATTTGCGTTGCGACGCTCGTTGCAGGCGTTGCGTCGTGTTTCGACGTATCAGCGCGACGTGCTGCTTCGGCTGTCGCGTGGTGAATTTGGGGTGATTCCCGAGCATGCTCTACCATTTTTTCGTGACGCTTATGACCATTTCGTGCGGATTGCCGACCATGCGGATTCCTATCGGGAACTCGTGAACGCTTCGGTAGAGATGTATATGTCGTCGGCGGCCAATCGGACCAACGAGATCATGCGTGTGCTTGCAATCATCTCTACGATCATGCTACCTTTGTCATTCATCGCGGGTGTGTACGGGATGAACTTCGAGTACATGCCTGAATTGCGGTGGCGTTGGGGGTACTTATTCGTTTGGGGGCTAATGGTTTTGGTGGTTGTGGGACTTCTTACCTATTTTCGTCGTAAGCGTTGGTTATGAAAATATAATGTTAGTTCATTGTTTTATAAAATTTATATGAAATAACGGGAATGATTACCGTTCAGAAAATATTCTTGTTCGGGAAGCGATGGGGCGGCGTCCGGAACGGGTTTGCCTTGAAAATAAGGAGAAAGGTTAGCCCCCCGGCTTTGTGATTACGATGGAATTACGGTTCAATATGTGCGAACGTTAGGTTGTGACAACGGACGTCGAAGGTGTCAAAAAGCAAGAGATGGCTAGGCCGCGCAGATTAGGGAAGTTCCGGTTCATCGCGGAAATCGGCCACGGTGGTATGGCCGAGGTATTTCTTGCGGTCATGGAGGGGCCTGCGCGGTTCAGCAAGTTGATCGCGCTCAAAATACTGAGAGAGCAGTTCGCTGAGCAGCCAGAGGGAAGGGAGATGTTTCTCAACGAGGCGCGTTTGGCCGCGCGTTTGAGTCATCCCAACGTGGTGAGTGTTCAGGAAGTGGGCGAGGAGGACGGGCGTCTATTCATTGCGATGGAATATTTGCAGGGGCAGCCCATGTCCCGATTGATGTCGCGCATTCGCAAGTCCGAAGAGGAATTGGTGCCTTTGCCGGTGTTGTTGCGGATTTTGTCCGAAGCCTTGGCAGGTCTTGCGCATGCCCATGAATGCACGGACTACGATGGCACGCCCCTACAACTCGTTCATCGGGATGTCACGCCGCACAACATTTTCGTGACCTACGACGGCACCGTGAAGATGCTGGATTTCGGTATCGCCAAAGCCGTCTCCGTATCGACCCAAACGCGAGCAGGGACCATCAAGGGCAAGGTGTCTTTTTTGGCTCCTGAGCAATTGTTGGGAGAAGCTTCTCTTGACCTTCGGGTGGATATTTATGCGTTGGGCTGTTGTTTGTGGGAAGCGCTCGCGAAACAGCGTCCATACCAAGGAATGTCGGATGTGGCGGTGATGACGAGGGTCGCTTCGGTGGGGGCACCTCCGATTCGGGAGGCGGTGCCCCATATTCATCCGGAACTCGAGCGAATCTGCATGAAAGCCATCGCGTTTCGCCCGGAGGATCGATACCAGGATGCTCTTGAATTCCAATCGGATCTCGATCAATTCATCTTGTCGTTGGGGCAGCCAATTGGGCGCAAAGAGATTAGCGCCCACATGATGCGTGTGTTTGCGGAGGATAGGGCGAAGGCTCGTGCGCTGATTGAAGCGAATCTATCGGCGGCATCGCTTACCAGCACGGATGAATTCTCTGTGGCTTCTTTGGCGACCGCGTCGGGTTCGTGGCCTGACTCTTCGAGTTCTTCGCGCAGTGGCATGGATCGAAACGTGGAATTCTCCGTTCCGACGGAATTACCCGCGGCTCGAAAAACGAAAATGTGGGCTGTCGTGGTAGGGGTTGGGGGGCTCTTGTTGGTGGGGGCCTTGGTGATCGGATTGAACTCCGGGGATGCAGCCACGGATACGCCACCTGTGACGGCAAGTGCATCGGCTGAGCAGCCAGTGGGAACCATCCACCTTCAAGTATCGGCGCAGCCGAGTCTTGCTCGGATGTTTCTCGATGGCAAAACGCTCGCGACCAATCCGATGGAGTTGACGGTACCGAAGGATGGCGAGAAGCACGTGATTCGTGCGGAAGCGCCAGGGTATGTGGGTAAGGCGGAGCAAATTCGATTCGATCGAGATCAGGTCATCCAATTCGAACTCGAGAAGCACGAGCTGCCAGCGGATACTTCCGCGGCGTCGACAACGGCTCCACCGGCTAAGGTTGGACCTGTAGTGGGTCCTCATCCTCGGGGGCCCAAGCCGACCGCGGAGCCTGCGGAACCCACCACGGCCACTCCGCCTCCGGTCCCCACACCAGATCCTAGTAAGGGAAAAACGAAACGGAAATTGGATGATGACAACCCCTTCGAGTGAAAGCGAGGTTAGCTGGACATGATCCTGCGTACCGGTAGCGCATCGAACCTACTGTTCGTCTTGTTGCTGTTTTCCCCTCTCGTGGTGTCCACACCGGCAGGTGCCCAAACTGCCCCGGAAGAGCAAGATGCCTCCGAGGCTGCCGCCCGGTACCGTCGTGGTCTTGATCTGTATAACGAGGAGAACTACCGCGGCGCTCTCGCCGAGTTTCGAAAATCTTACGAAATTACGGGCGAGTATCGCGTGCTCTATAACGTGGCCCAAGTCTGTTATCAGCTTCAAGACTACGTTTGCGCCGTCACTTCTTTTGAGAAATACCTCAAAGATGGGGGAAACAATGTCTCGGCGGATCGTCGTCAAAGCGTGGAAAACGAAATCAGCAAACTCAGGCCCCGAATCGCTACGGTCTCTATCGCCGTGAATGTCGAGGGGGCCTCCGTGGTGATTGATGACATCCCGGTGGGTAAAACGCCGCTCGATACCATTTTGTTGAGCGCTGGGGCGCATCGGGTGGCCGTATCGAAGGAAGGTTACATCCCCATATCGCAGGCCATCGAAGTGGCGGGCGCCGAAAAACGCACGATTCGCTTGCAATTGGAACCAGCGGGTTCTTCCCGGGTGGTGGTTCGCGAAACCGAACGCATCAAAGAACCCGAGTCACAATGGACAACCCTTTCGTACATCGGTCTTGGTGTGGGGGGAGCCTTGCTCGTGGGTGGCGGAGTCACCGGCGCCATGGCTTTGAGTTCCTCTTCCAAAATGGAAAAGGAACAGTATGTGGGAACGCCAAGTGATCGAGCCAAAGACTTGCAATCGGATGTGCAAGCCTATCGGTTGACCTCCGATATTCTCTCCGCGGCTGGCATTCTCACTCTGGGAGCGACTTTGTACTTCACCTTGTCCCGTGATGTGGAGCCTGAAAAAACCCCTGAGCCAAGCGTCGGCCTTTTCGTGGGACCAGGCAGCGCGTCCTTTGCCGGGAGCTTCTAACCATGCGGCGTCGTACTCCAGCAATCATTGCAGGCCTTTTTCTTCTCGCGGTGGGAGCCAATTGCTCCTTGATCGCTTCGTCAGAACTCAAAAACGGTATCGGAGCCTCTTGCTCGTCGGATGACGACTGCCAGGGAGGCGTTTGCAGCGATGGCTTGTGTTCCCTCGAATGCTCCACGTCGGACAACTGTCCCGATCCGGCTATCTGTATTTCCGGCTTGTGTAAGCTTGGCTGTATCGAAGACGACGCCTGTGGTGAGGGGCAGATTTGTGAGGGAAACGCCTGTCAGGTAGGATGCAGGAACGACCAAAAATGCGGATCCGGACAAATCTGCCAAAACCTTACCTGCGTTACCGGCTGCCGAGCAGATGAGCCCTGCGGCGCTGGCAAAATCTGCGAACACAACGCGTGCGTCGACGGCTGTCGAACCGATACATCCTGCGGTACCGGCAAAATCTGCGAACAAAATACCTGTGTCGCTGGATGCCGAACCGACAATCAATGTGGTGAAGTCTCCGACGGAAAAATCTGTGTGGACAAGGAGTGTGTCACCGGATGCAGAAACGATGATTATTGCGCCAGCCAGGTGGGGACGATCTGCAACACGGAGACGAATGAGTGTGTGTCGGGGTGCAAGGTCGACGATACGTGTGGAAAAGGATTTATATGCGAAAAGAAAGAGTGTGTGCCCGGGTGTCGGAACAACGATGGCTGTTTGGATGGGGACTACTGTAGTAGTGAAAAGCAGTGCAAGCCGACATTGAAAGTGGCCGCGGTTTTTTCCGGGGACTCAACTCGTCCGGCGGAAGACGCCCTGACCGCGAGTCACAAGCTGGGATTGGACCAGGCGGTGGCTTCGGCCGATTATGTGCTGTTCGGCAAAGATCGCTATCGTATCACCGATAACGCTTCCACCGCGCAAGCCGTGGAAAAAGCCATTGGCGATGCGGTCGCCGCGGGCGCCAAAACTATCACCACCCATACTCCGTCGGCGAACGCGCAAGCCTTGGTCGCCGCGGCCAAGTTCCCCAACGTCAACTTCATTTTGACGGGAGCCCGTGACCGAAATTCACTGCCTAACGTGGGAGCATATTCTGGAAAGAGCGACCAACAGTGGTATGCCACGGGTAGACTCGCCGCGCGACGTGCCGACAAAGGCACCAAATGCATCGGGTTGGTCCTTCCTACGGCAACAAGGCAAATCGTGCGCGAAACCAATGCCTTTGCGCGCGGTGTGGCATCCTTCGACCCCGATATCAAGGTCGTCCTTCGATGGCTTGGCGCCACCAGGGACCGAGATCCATCAGGTCAGCCTACCTACACCTACAAGGCCCAGAACTACGAATTCGACACGGCGACAGATGGAAAGCTTTACCGTGAAGAACTGCTTGCCGCGCAATTAGCCGATATGGGATGCACGGTGATCGGGCATCGCACCGACACGCAGCGCGTGATTAGCTTCATCGATCTCATCGCCAATCGGGTGAATGTCGCCAAACCCGATCCCGCCAACTACAACCTTCTGTCTCTCGGCGTCGACATGAAAGACCAATGTCGAACCAACGCCAACGCTTCCGGTTCCTGGATCCCCACGTGCCTGGGTTTGCCCTATTGGAATTGGGGTCCGCTATATAGCAAGATTTTCGACGAAATGAACCGGGATGCTTGGCTCGGCCAGGAAACTCGATGGCCTTTCCAGGTGGGGGCCTCGGCGATCATGAAATTCGAGCTTAGCCCCAATACCACCACCACCGGCATTACGACTACGGACGTCAATAACGTGCTAGCCGCGGTGGCCAACGATGGTTGGGATAAGGTGTTCAAAGGTCCCTATTCCTTCAATGGGCAGCGGGATCTCGACAGGGACGGTGTCGCGGATCCCGACCAGAATCTGACCAGCACCCAAAAACTCTCCGAGGAGGAAGTGGACCGTATGTGCTGGTTCGTGCAGGGAGTATGGGAGTTACCGCTCTATAAGGATATCGTTCTTGCCACGGTGATTCCCGCAATGGTGCCTTATGGTCCTCCGGTTTCCGGGCAGGTCACGGAATTGAACAATACTCCCGCTTCCAAAGATAAATATGGAGATGTCGCGACGTTCATCACGACGAAGTTGTCGCAAAACCCGAGTGAGGTCATGAGCTGCCCGCTCAACTAGCCACCAATCAGCTCAGGAAAGGCAAAGACAATGCGCGAAAAACGAGGTGTTCTTGTTGCTCTTGCGCTGCTCGGGATTGGAGCGGCAGGGTGTTGGGATGACGAAGTCACCACCAACCCGGTGGATGCCGGGGTTGACGTGCGACCGGATACGTCACTTCCCGATGCGCCCCTGGATACGCAAACCGAAGCAGCAACGGAAACGGGTACGGAAACCGGCCCGGAAACGGGACCCGATACGGGGAAAGACGTAGAATCGGAAACGACCAACCCCGATGTGGTCGAGGATGTCGTTCTCCCGCCTCCTTCCGGCACCATCCAAGTGCTGACCATCAATGACTTCCACGGTCAGATTGACCCGATCACCGTGAAAGACAAGGATGGCTATACCAACTACCTGGGCGGAGTCGCTTACGCTTCGACCTACTTCCAGAAAGAAAGAGCGGCGAACCCCAACACCATCATTCTCAATGGAGGTGATGAGGTTGGCGCAAGCCCCACGCTCAGCGCCTACGGAACAGATTTGCGCGATGAACCCGCCATCGTCTCTTTGAATTATTTGGGCGTCAATGCGAGCAACATCGGCAACCATAGCTTCGACGATGGCACGGCGCACTTCAAAGATCTGATGGAAATCGCTGACTTCGATTATGTGGGGGTCAACGTCGAAGATCCCAAAAACGAACTCGGCGGCCATGTCGTCAAGCCGTACAAAATGCTCACTTTCGGCGATCCAGCCAACCCGATCAAGGTGGCCGTCGTGGGGGTGTCCAATCCCGAAACGGAAGAAATTGTCATCGCTGGACACATGGGAGATGTCAAGATCACCGAGCCCGTCGCTCCCGCCAACGCTGCCATTGCCCAAGCCCGAGCCGATGGCGCTCATGTCGTCTTGGTGACCGCTCATATCGGCGCCACGGGGCTCAACACCGACGGTTCTGGCGCCCCGATTGGACCGATCGTAGATTTTGCAAAAAATATTAACGGTGCTGATCTGGTGCAGGGGGGACATACGGAAGCAGAGGTCAACTGGAAAATGGGCGATGTCATGCTCGTGCAGAGCGATGGCCAGCTCACCGCGTACAACAAAGTGTTGATCACGGTGGAAGATGGTGTCGTCACCGACATCCAAGGTTCCCACGTTCAGGTTCTAGGGAAAAAGGCCATCACACTAAGCGCATCCTGCAAAGACAACACGGCGCAGTGTCCCACCGGCTTCGAGTGTGTCGCGGAAAAACTATGCGAACAGGTCATCGAAGAACCGGACCCCGCGGTGGCTACCATGATTGAGCCGTGGAAAACGCACGTCAAAGAGCTATTCGACGAAAAGGTCGGCACTGTCGATGGTGTTTGGCCTCGTAACGGGATTGTCGAGCGCTCCCAGGAGGTCCCCATGGGAGACATCATCACGGACGCCATCCTCGATTCCTACGCGGGTCTCGGAATCCAAATCGCTTTCATGAATGGTGGAGGCATCCGGGACTCCATGCCCTCTTCCTATAAGCCCACGGACACCTCGTTGGTTCGAGTCGGCTGCTCAACTACCACGCCTTGTGACGTGGTGCTCGGTGATATCTATTCGATCCTTCCCTTCAACAATACCGTCGTGCTCCGCGATGTCCCCGGGTCGGTGGTGTGGGATGTCGTGGAGTTTTCGGTGTCGACCGTGGAGGCGAACCATGGCCGATTCCTTCAAGTTGGCGGCATCAAGGTCACATATAAGGCTTCTGCCGCCCCTGGCGCCCGCGTTCAGTCCATTCTCTTCACGGGCGACGGTTCGAACAAGCCAATCACAAAAACAGATACCACCATCTACAGGATCGCCGTGAATGACTTCATGAACACGGGCGGTGATGGATACGAGATGCTCAAAGAGGAAGTGCCTACCGTCCCGTGGGGCTTGTTCAACGATGCCGTGGCGGACTACATCAAAAAGGTCAAAGATCTGAAAACGCCTGAGCCCTTCCAGCGCATCATTGCTATTCCGTAATCCCCCATCCCGCCTTCCAAACACTCGACGCTGACCTCATTCACCACGGTCGATGACGCCCTGAGCGCTGTCGTAGCTTGGTCGAACCTCGCTTCCCTTGCCAAGGTCCCCCCACCAGCCCATACCGTTCGGCACCACCACGGTAGGAAAGCGATGGGCATGATAATTGTAACTAATTGAAATAACTGTTAAATTTGGATCGCCGGCGCAGCCTCGGGCGATGGATACGAACCATTCGGATTGGGCGTATCAGGGGGAGGGAAGCGGAACGTATAGTTTGACGTTTCGGTCGGTGGGGGTACCCGCATCTCCGCCGCCCCAACCCGACGTATAATCGAGGATGGACAGCCGGCGTCCTTGTTCCGCTACCACGTCATTGTCGGTGGCGAAGTCGACACAGATGAGCTGAATCGACAGGTAACCATTGTCCTCGTTTGCGATTTCCACCAAGCGCATCTGACTTGGGAAGGCGACGAGTGCGCAGGTTTGTACTTCCCAGAATCCGTCATCGTTATTTCCCACCCACTTGACCACATGGTCGTGGGTATGACCGGTAATGCTCATGACGATGTTGCCATAAGACAGGAAAAACTCTTTGACTTCATCGGGCAATACCGCGCTTTCTTTCGAGCTTTGGTTGCCAAAACCGCCGTCGCTGAGCGAACCAAGCCCGTGATGGGAGGCAAGAACGACAAGCTTCCCCTCGGACTTCGCCTTGTTCAACGCGGGCTTCAAAAATGCTTCCAAGTCCTCGCGTCGAACGATGCCGTCGGCGCCGCCTTCCTCCAAAGCCGTATCATAGACAATGAACCGAAGGTTCTCTCCCACGTCGAACGTGTAACTCGCCTTGCTCGTTGGACGGTTTTTCAAACCATGGCCGTCCCCATCGGCGGCGACCAGCTCGAGCATCTCGTGTCGATACAAAAGGCGACGGTTTTCGTCGGCGGGTACTTCTCCTACGACGACGGGTCCTCCTGGTTTCGACCAATCTTGTGTGCCGGCGACGGCGTTATTGCCCATGGAGTTTTCGACGCCTAGGGGTGTGATGACGCTGATGCCCATGATTTCGGTGTCGTGGTTCCCGAGGCAAAATTTCCATGGAATATCGAGCCCTTCCGGAACAAAGGGGTCTTTGGGATCATTGTCTGGGCCGGGCACCGGGTCGTTGGTTTTGCCAGAGTCACAGGCAATCACGCCCGTTGCTGATAAGACGCCGATGACCCAACTCATCTCGTTGAGCTGGGCGGAATCACTCGAGTCCCCTCCCAGCAAGACAAAATCGATGGGTTGGGCGCGGTTCAACGCATTGACCGTACGCACCGCCGCATTCAGGATTCGACCCATATGCGAAGAATGAGGCCGGGCAGCGCCGCCAAGTGGATGCCCACCATCGAATCGCGCCAGCCGAATGGGTGATTCATCATCGGTGACGTGGATATCCGTGACATGGACAAATCGGGTCAGCACCTTACGTCCCGCGCCGGGATTACCCACGGTATGGCCTTCGGGCATACGTTCGATGATGGGTTCCCCTGGTCCGTATTCGTACTCGTCGTAGCCATCCTCGATCAACAAAGCTCGCCCTTCGGGATCGATGGGACTGCGAGGATCGAGCGTCGTTTGATGAGGTTTCGTAGGTACGATGGTGCGCTCGGTGGTGAGGATGACGGTGTCGAGAGGCTCGAGAGTTACAGGTGTTCGCGGGATGGTCTGCTCCTCCTCTGACTCCGAAGAACATCCGACGAAAGCCAGGCCGCTCGTACCCACAAGATAGGTGATGAATCCTCTGCGATCGAGGAAAACGGATTGTGTCATGTGCGGAAGCGTAACGCGGAATCCGTGATGATGCGATGGGATTGAAGCGAAATCTGGGCTTTGATGGGCTGATTCGTGGTTTTACTACCCCTTGCATTGACGTTCGATGAGCAAGGCTCAATATCAGCGGCTTGGGCTTTCGATGGGCTGGATGGCATCGCAAGGCACCCACGTTCGATCGCCATCGTCGAATTGCACTTCGGCAATTCTTCCGTGGGTTTCACGCACTCTGCCGGCGTACATGGTGTTGGTGAGTGTCCATGGGGCGCGGATGCGATCATCGGGCGCCACGGAGCATGGGTCTTCGGGAGTGCTGGCAGGTGTGGCAGGCGGCTCCAACTCCACCGCGAGTTGCCAGGCTTCCGTCTTGTCCTCGAACGATACGCGCGCGAGTTTCCCATATAATTCCACGATCCGCGCGGAGGCTAGCGTCCCATCGGCGCGAAGCGCTTGCACTTCGCTACCGACGGTGGAGGGCGGAGTTTTCCGCCCACATCCTCCCAGCGCAAACGCGGCTAAGAATACGTGGACGAGAAAACGAAGGCTGAGACGATCAAGGAACAGATGCTGATTCCTTTCGAAGGATACCCAAAAAGTGTGACCCTGCCGCCCACGAAAGGTCAAGGCTCGAAGTGTCCGAGCAACTCATGCGTACAACGTGCCGTGCGAGACAAGGAGTTGGCGGATGGTATGACCTGAAAACTGCGCCCTCCGACATAATCGACAGGAGCAGGAACGACTTCGATGCCGACCTTGTGGAATTCCGCGACCGATCGGGGAATATGTAAGGCGCTGGTGACGAGAACCACCCGTTGTTTGGGATGCTCTTGCAGGATCGCCGCGGAATACACCGCGTTGGTCGTGGTATCCGTCGCCTTGGGCTCCAGGACGATGCTGTCTTTCGGAACGCCGTGCAGCGTAAGGTAGTCCGCCATCGCGGTGACGAAAGGCATTCCCGTGCCCGAGACGATGACGAGCGAAAATGGGCCATGTTCTCGAATGATGCGTGCGGCTCCGAGCAGTCTGGCTTGGGTCGTTGGGCCAAGGCGTTCGGCGGAGGGAAGGAAATCATAGTCGTATCGTTTTCCGCCAGCGAGTATGACCAACGCGCGTTGGGATGGCTCCGTGTCCGAAAGAGCGGCGGTGAGGTCGACGGGCCGCGGCTCCAGGCTGGCGGATAGACGCGACGAGAACCAAGGAGATGCCCCAATCCATAATAGGGCGAATCCCATCCACGCGATGATTTTCCCCTTGAGCAACGCCCGTCGAGGGGGGGAGCGGGTCCACACCAACAAGCCGATGAGCAGCAAGAGGAGCGCAACGAATATGGGATCCAAGAGCAGGCTGATCATGGCGTGTGTAGGTTGGTACCCCACGGGGGGCGGATTCTTCAACGATGAACGGACGAAGTGCTGTTTTGAGGCAACCGCTTGCTTGTCTGTCCGATGAAACGGTGTGAATCACGATGGTCGAAGGAGGAGAGATGCAGCAGCATGGTGTTGAACAGGTATCCCACGGTCAGGCGAACGATGCATCGAGCGGCTGGAGGGAAGAAGTGCATGAGATTGTTTCGCGTATTTGTGAGGAAAGTGAAAGAACGAGCCGGATCATTCCCCGTGATCAACTCGTATTTCCTTCTTCGGTTACCGAGGTGATGCAAGCCCCGGGTTCGGTCGAGCAAGACACTTCGCCTGCTCATCCCATTGCGTTGGCCACCTTGCGTTGCGCTTGTGCGCGGCCGGTTTTCGAGCAGTCCGCGAGAGTAACCGAATGTGTGCAGGATGTGCTGGAGGCTTCGGCACGGCTGAGGAGTGTCTTGGGGCCTGGGGTCGAGCGAGGGGCCTATCGCGCGTTATTGGCCCATGAGTTGAGAAGGCGTGGTTTGATGGTGTGGGAAGACGTTGCGGTGGCCGCTTCTTATCAAGGAATGGTGATTGAGGAAGCCTATCGAGCCGATTTGATTGTGGAAGGGACGACTCTGGTCGATTTGGGCAGAGAGCAAGGTTCGCGGCAGGAGGTGGAAGCAAGGCTGCGAGGTCTCATGACGAAAGTAGGTGTTCAGGCTGCTATTCTTGCCCCGCTTCAGGCCGACGATTCGGTGATTGAGTGTTGAATGGGTGGGGTGGTTCTCGACGGCTGAAACGGCACCGGGGGGCAACGCTGATCGATGAACCGTTGGATCGTAGCGTGAGGGAGGAGGCATTTTCTCGCCGAGCTGGCACGCTTATGCATGAACGTAAGGTATTCAAGCTGGGGCGGGAAGGGGGCACTCCACTCGCGTGCTCACGCACGTTGCTCGGGAAAATCACGCTTATGTCGTCGTGGAGGCGACAACGAGGGGAGCGCGGCTTAGCTTGCAGAATAATAGCTTCGTTCCAGAATTTCCCTTTTTAAATCGTCGGATAAATCGTCGAAGTAGGCACAGTAGCCAGCGATTCGAACCACCAAATCTTTATGTTTCCCAGGGTTACGAAAGGCATTCCATAGCAGCGTCCGGCTGACCAGATTGGGTTGAAACTGCATGCCGCCCTGGGCGAAGAAGCCTTGTATCAATCCGGCGAGATTGTGAATCCCTTCGGTGCCGGTGAACAGGCCCGCATCGATGGTCGAGGTGAGGGTAGTGCCATTGGGGGCATATTGGATGAAATCGACTTTGGCGACCGCGTTGAGCGCGGAGGTCAAGTCGGTTCGTTGCATCCCGTGGTGGGGGCAAAGGCTGTTGGCAAGGGGCTCACCGCGCAAGCGTCCCGAGGGCAACGACGGTGTTTTTTGGCCGTAGACACGATTGACGTTCAAGCCGTAATAACCGGCGACATAGGTTGCGTTGCGGGTCGTATGCTTGGCGGTTTTCAGGGCATCCACCCATATTTGCAGAACCCGATTGACCCATTGGTGAGCCTGGGCATCATCGTTTCCGAACTTGGGGGCGGCGAGCAGGTGGGTTCGAATGACTTTCCCTTGTTCGGTTTCGAAATCCGTGTCGATGGCATGGACGATCTCATCGAGGGAAAAGAGCTTATCTTTCACGACGATCTTTTCGATGGCCAGGAGCGAATCGGCCACATCGGTGATACCGACGGCTTGGATGCCGCTGGAATTGAGGCTTGCACCACCTTCGTACAGGTCTTTGCCGGATTGCACACAGCCCGCAAAGAGGGATGAAGCCAAAGGGGTTTGGAAATCCCGGGCCAAGGCTGATTCGATGCGTTGGTGATCCGAAAGAATATCCTGGACCAATTCATGGAGCCGCAGTTGGAAGCGCTCGAGTAAGGAATCGAGATCGTGGGGAGGGGTAATGCCGCGTAGGCGATATAAGGCGGGAGAAACGAGGCGGTGCGATGGCCAATGCCTTGCGTTTCGGTGCAACCAATCGAGGCCTATTTGATCGGCACGGCCCAGGGCACCCCTTCGCCAAAGACGGCGTGAATCCCCGCGTAATGCTTGAAGAAATGGCAGGACCACGTTGATGTTGGCGCAGTCCGTGTTGGCAAAATGATCGTGGTTTGCCACCGGCTCGACACAACCCACGATGCCATAGTCACGCGCTTGTGCTGGAGTCACAGGGTACTGGCGAAGAAGGGCTGGGACATACACATCGTCGTTGAAAAGGGCGGGCATGGGAGAGCCTCCGAGATAGACCTGGGCGATGCGGTGCAGATAGTCTTTGGGGCTATCTCGATGGATCCGTGCCGCCATATTGACCCCAATGGGGCGCAATTCGCAGATATCCAATAGCAAATAGGTCACGTCTCGGGTCACGTCCTGGCCGTATTCGTCGGTTCCCCCCATTGTGATGGTTTCGACGGGCGACAGGCTTTCGAAAAGCTTGCCGAGTTGGAAGGCAAAATCTCCATCATTGAGAAAGACGATTTCATCGAATTTGAGAACGAAGCAGGCGAGAAGTTCACGGGCTTTGTCGCGATCGAGACGTCCGGCCGCCCGATCGCGCTCGAAATACGGTTGGAGCAGGATATCGAGACGTCCGAGGGAAATCGCGTTTTCGAACGATTCCGTACATAAGGCGATGTGAACGAAAAGAATGCTTTGGAGGGCTTCGTGGAACGTGCGCGCTGGATGGCGAGGCACGTGGGAGCAAACGGCGGCCATTTCTTCCAACTCGGAACGTCGGAGCGCGTCTGTTTCCTTGCGCGCCAAGGCCTCGAGGTGTTGTGCATATCGCTGGGCCCATGCTTCCACGGATTGCAAAGCGATGAGGGTTGCTTCATAAAAGTCGGAGGGTGCGGGCGAAGCATCCTTTTGGGTTTGTCTGATTTCTCTGGCAAGACCGCTCGTTCCCAGGCGCAATAGTCGTTCGACGGGAACGATGAAGTGAGCGAGGGCTGCGAGGTTATTGTTGAATCCAACACGCTGCTCGATGGTACGCGCAAGCAACGGGAGGAAGTCTTTGGCTTTGGGAAAGGCTTTGGCGATCAGGCTATGGCGAGCCCAAAAGGGCAACAGGTTTTTGTAGAACGCTATTTTTTCAGTGGTGGAGCAGGAAAAGGGGACGGGTTTTTGGCGATCGATTTGCCAGAAATGGATCGCCATCGATGTGGCGAAGTATTCGGTCCAGACATTGCCGGCTACTCTTTTTGCGGTGAAATTGCCGACGAGTAATTCGTGTGGATAAATACGAATCGTTTTATGGGCTAATACGTATTGTAAGGCACGGGCCCGATGAAGAATTGCGGGAGGGCGGAAGGCATTTTGTTTGTAAAATTCGGTTTTTAGACGCGCAGATTCGAGACAGACGGCGTGTTTGGCGTCGCGAAGGTCCTTGGTGATAGCGCGGATTCGAGGAGAAAAGGGGGTTTTGGGGCTGTCAACCTCCGACGATGAATTTATAATATTAATTCCGAATTGTAAGAATTTAAGTTTTGCGTTTTCGAATGCTTTTGCGGCTTGGTGGTCATCGATGGCGAGGGGTTGTTGCGCGAGGTGAAGCTGTCGCGCTTTGCGCTCATGCAAGCCATGGTAGCGAAGCAATTCGATTTCCGGGCGTTCGAGCGCAAAGAGCCATCGAGCGACTCCAAGCAAGCTTTCGTCGGAATCGTTGTGGCCGGGAACGATACACATTCGAAAACGAACGTTAGCGTTTGCCGCCACGAGCCGACGGATATTGTCTTGGACCCGGTCTGGCGGACGGTGGGTGAGACGTCGATGCAACGCGGGGGATCCGGCGGTTTTCAGGTCGACGAGGAATAGGTCGACCCATGGCAAGCAAGCCTGGAAACTAGGCCATGGGGCGTCCGCGGCGGTTTCCACGGTAACGTGGATGGCTTTCGTGTGAAGGGCTTGAAGCAGGGCGACGAGGCTTTCGGGGGGTTGGAGCATGGGTTCGCCGCCGCTGAGGGTGACGCCTCCGTGGGTAGCATCGAAATAGGCTTTATCGCGGCATACTTCCTCTAAGATCGTGGAAATGGCCGTTGGGGTGGTCCCCTTGCAGGGGCGCATGGGTTGTGCTTCGGGGTTATGACACCAGAGGCATCGCATGGCGCAGCCTTGAAAGAAGATGACCGTGCGAAGACCCGGACCGTCGTGAACACAGGACCGCTGCACACGAAGGATGGGAAGGGATAGTTCTGCGCTGGATTTGGGGGCGATGTGCGATTCGTGCAAGCCGAGAGCGGTCATGGGCTCCTCCTGATGATCTGATTGTAAATTCTGTATCATCAGAATATATAAATCAAGTCCATCTCTTTGAATCATCCGCTGGCTTGTGGATGACCGACGCCGTACCATGCGGGCAGCCGGGAGGTGTTGCCCATGTTGTGGACCGTGAAAAAGGGCCTTTATCGAACCCAACAACGCGTCATGAAAGTGGCGGCCAAGGTGCTGCCTTTTCCCGTCCCTGCCCTATTGACTGGGCCTGGAAGTGTCAGACAACTTGCCGATAACGTGAGTGTTCGCGGGTTACGCCACGTACTTGTCGTGACGGATAAGGGGCTCATGGATATCGGCTTGCCGGCGTCGCTTTTCGAATCCCTTCGGGAAAAGGGCATCACGTTTGCGGTATTCGATGAGGTGCAGGTCAATCCCACCATCGAAAACGTGGAGGCGGGGGTGCGTGTTTATCGGCAGCATGGTTGTGATGGCATCATTGCGATCGGTGGGGGCTCTCCGATGGATTGCGCGAAAATCATCGGGGCCAGGGTTGGAAATCCGTTTCTTTCCGTTCGTCGCATGAAAGGCTTGTTCAAGGTGATATTGCCCATCCCCCCGCTATTTTGCGTGCCGACGACTGCCGGGACGGGCTCGGAAACCACCGTGGTTGGGGTGATTACGGATGCTTCGACGCACGAAAAATTTGCGATCAACGATTTGAAACTGGTTCCGAAAGTTGCGGTGCTCGATCCCGAATTGATGGTGGGGTTGCCTCCTGCGATTACGGCGGCCACGGGGATGGATGCCCTGACCCATGCGGTAGAGGCGTATATCGGGCTGAACGGCAATTCGTTTACCGATCGTCATGCGGAGAAAGCCACGCGATTGGTATTCGAGAACTTGGAAAAGGTGTACTGCGACGGAAGCGATCTCGAGGCCCGCTATCAAATGGCGCTGGCGTCCACGTTTGCCGGCGCGGCTTTCACGCGTGCCTACGTGGGTTACGTTCACGCGATCGCACATAATATGGGGGGCTTGTATGGGGTGGCTCACGGTCTTGCGAATGCGATCATTTTGCCGCACGTGCTGACGTTTTGTCGTGAACAAGCGGCGCACAAGCTTGCCATGTTGGCGATGGTAGCGGGGCTGGGGGCTCGCGGGGAACCCGACATCGAGTTGGCCGATCGGTTCATCGAGCGCATCAAGCAAATGAATGAACGAATGGGCATTCCCACCACCATCGCCGAGTTGCAAGCGCACGATATCCCGCTCATCGTTCGACGCACGTTGGCGGAGGCGCATCCGGATTATCCGGTTCCGCGCATCATGACATATTCGGAGTGCGAGAAGTTGGTTCGTCAGCTTCTGCCGTAACTACGCTCATTTTTCAGGATCAACGCGATTCAATGCCCTTCGATGACGGTGCCGGTTTCGCCTAGCAACGCGCGTTCGAGGTTTTCTGGATTGGTGATGATGGCGCGCTTGCCTCCTTCGTCGAGAAACTGAAGGACGGCTTCCATTTTTGGTTTCATGGAACCGGGCGCAAAATGGCCTTCGTTCATGTACTGTCGAGCCTGTTCCGCCGTGATATGCGTGAGGTCTTGTTGGTTCGGTTTTCCGTAATGCAAGCAGACCTTTTCCACCGCCGTGGAAATGACGAACAAGTCGGCTTTGATCGCGGCAGCCAAAAGAGCTGAGAGACGGTCTTTGTCGATGACGGCCGCGACTCCTTCGAGGCCCTGGGGGGTTTGAACGACGGGAATACCTCCCCCTCCGCCGGCTATCACGATCCAACCTTGTTGGACAGCGGCGGTGATGGCATCTTGTTCGACGACTTGCACCGGATGAGGTGACGCCACCACTCGTCGCCATCCTCGCCCCGCGTCTTCCACCACATCCCATCCCTCCGCTTGTTTCATTTGCATCGCTGTCGTTTCGTCCATGAACGACCCGATGGGCTTGGTGGGATCCTTGAAAGCCGAGTCGTTTTTGTCGACGAGCACTTGCGTGACGATGGTGAAGGCATGGCGTTGCAGGCCGCGGCGCACGAATTCGTTGTTGAGGCTTTGCTGAAGCATGTAGCCAATGCTGCCTTGGGTATCGGCGACGATGGCGTCGAGCGGAGTGGTATGGACTTCTGAAGACGCGATTTCATTTCGTCGGAGGATGAAGCCGACTTGTGGACCATTGCCGTGGGTGACGACCACGGTCCATCCTTTTTCGATCATATTGGCAATGTGGAAGCAGGTTTCACGGGCCGCATCCCATTGGTAGCGAACCTCTTGATGGTGTTTGTCTTTGATGAGGGAATTGCCGCCAATGGCGACCACTGCGACAGGGTGCGAGCGATCGAGCGAGGTCATGGTCCAACCTTCGGGAGTCATCCGACAGAAGCTTGGGTGGGCTTGGTCGTGATGCTGGGATAGTCGTCGCGTTGATCGGGGGAGGTGATCAGACCAGCCTGATGACGACCAACTCCAATCGTTACGCGTGCGGAGACGCCCTCGGGTACAACCAGTTGGCGTCGAGGTCAACCCTGGATACGACTAGTGGAAGCTGTCGAAAAAAGAGCCTTGGATTCCGAAAAACAGCCATTGGTGCATCTCGGTGGCGACAATGGATTCGGCGACATCGACCACTTCTCCCTCATTCACGTCTGAATAGAGCCGAGAAAGATATTGGCCGACGGCCAGGGCGACGAAGGGGCCGACTCCTCCCTGTCGATTCTTTTTGATATCCAGACCGACGCTGACGTTGACCCATTCGGGTCCGTGGAAAACGTTCCGCATATTGGGCACGCCTGACGTCGCGAAGGAAACATTGCTGAAATACCATTCGTAGCCCGCGCCGAGGCCGACCCAGGGATCGGCGTCACCGTCGGGAATGAAATGATAATGGAAGCTGGCTCCGACTCGATAGTTTTGTCCCGAGCATTTGACGTACTCGCCGTCGCATAGCACCCCTTTGCGAAGCAGCACCCAACCGAATTGACCGTAGGCGCCGACGTATACGTTGGGGTGGACGCGATACCCCAGATCGAGCCAGAAGGGGATGAAGCCGTGAGAGCCGCCGCCAAGTTCGCCGTCTTGTGCGGAGAGCTTTCCCATACCCTTCGCAAAACCGGTTCGAAAACCAGCTTGGGGGCCTGTTTCGATGATGGGGAAGGAGCGGAGTTTTTCGTTCGTGCTCGAGGAAGATTCCTCGTCCGATGGCTCCTTCTGCGCCTTGGCTTGCGAGGTGCAGACAACGGTTGCAACGACCATGGTTGCTAACCACTGTGACAATACGATCCGCCGCATGAGAATGGAATGCGTGTTCGGCATGGGTTCGATGGTGTGACAGAACCGCAGTGTATCCTTTGCGGGTGCTGACGTCGAGGGGTGTCCCTTGGTCCAGAGCAATCGAGGTATTCTTGAACGATTCGCGCCAATCGAGGGCAAGCGGGGGGCTATGGTTCGTGTACGGGTTCCTCACGCTGGCATGAACTCGCTGCCAATCCTTGGAGTGCTCGCGAACCGAAGCTGAATTATCCTATCTTCATGCCTGTTTGCAGCAGCCTAAGGTTGTGTTCCGCCCTTGCCATGGTAGCCGTGAGTGGATGTGGTGGCACGGTAGAATCTCCTACACGAATCGATTGTTCCGATTGCACGATCCTTCGAGGAGCCACGGTATTCGATGGGCAAGTAGCCGCGCCAGGCACGGTTGTGCTTCGACGGGACCGTGTGCAATCGCTGGTTCGAGGACCAGTCGAAATCGTGGCGGGTCGGGTGCTGGATATGGACAACCACACGATTTTACCTGGACTCATCGATCTTCACGTTCACGTGCGTGCTTCTTCGGGACCACCGGCCATGGCCGACCCCCACCATGATACCAAAGACCATTTCAAGGCCTTGCTGCGATCCGGGATCACCACGGTGTTGGACTTGGGGACCGAGCGACACATCGTTTTTGCGCTCCGACAGCGAATTCAGGATGGGCTTCTCGCAGGGCCTTGCCTTCTTGCGGCGGGAGCAGCGTTCACTCCGACGGGTGGGCATCCTTGTGTGTATGGGAGACCGGGCTTCGATCTTTGCACATTCGTGGATGGAGCTGCCGATGTGGACCAAAGCCTGATCGAGTTGGCGGGCGAACACCCGGACGCCTTCAAAATCATCATCGAGTCAGGGACCCAAACGCATCCCTTGCCTACGATGAGCCATGAGGTGATCGAGGCGCTGGTCGATCGCGGAGAAAAGTTACAAGTACCTGTAATTGCACATATTTCTAGGACAGCGGATATCGTGGATGCCCTGGATGCGGGGGTGAGATTCTTTGCCCACCTACCTGTTCGAGATCGGCTGGACGATGCGGTGGCCGAGCGTCTTGCTCGAGTGGGTGCCGTGGTGATTCCGACGGTGGTGGTGGAAGATGCGCGATACCGGGCTTCGCTGGGGCCCCTGGAGGAAGTGGGGGCAGATGATGCGAAGTCGAATATATCCGAGGATGTGCTAGCCGCTTGGCGCGACCCTGCGATGGTGGCTTCGTGGAGGGAGCCGAAGATGCAGCAAGAGGCGCAACGTCGACGAGACAATGTGCTTGACAATCTTCGGATATGCCATCGGGCGGGCGTGCGGATCGTGGCAGGCACGGATGCGGGCAACCCTGCTGTTTTTCACGGGATATCCATGCATCGGGAGCTTGCGCTTTATGTGCAAGCGGGGCTTTCGGCCGTGGAAGCGCTTCGTGCGGCAACTTCGGAGGCTGCGCGCGTGATGGGCCTGGCGGATCGAGGGCGTATCGAAGCGGGAATGCGAGCGGATTTGCTTGTGGTGCGAGGCAATCCGTTGGCGGATATCCAGGCGTTGCGCGATGTGCGATTCGTGTATCGTCTTGGGCAACGGCTGACTATGGAGGAGCTTTCGGTCGATGGGGCTTATGGGTTGGAACGAGGGGAGCGTTTGGAGTTGGCGGAGGGTGCCGCATGTTTGGCAGATGAGGAATGTGCTGAGGGGTTGGGATGCACGTGGCTGGGGTGGTGTCGACGCCCTTGTGGGGATGGGTCCTGTCCGACAGAGCAAGCGTGTTTTGATTGGGATCGGATATCCACGTGGGGGTATTGCGAGCCCGGGGATGGGTGTGATCCCATTGGGCAAGATTGTCCGAATGGTGTGGCTTGCGTATGGCTTGGGGCTGGGGTGAGTCGATGTTGGTTTGCTAGCCAGGCGGTCGCAGGGCAAGCGTGTTCGTCGTGGGAGACGTGTGCGAGGGGATTTCAATGCGATCGGTCCACGAATACTTGTGTGCGTTTGTGTGATCCTTCGGGCGCTTCGGACTGTGAGCAAGGGCAAGAATGTGAAGATCGGGGTGCGCAGGCACAGATGCTAGTGGGGGAGTGCAGGTAAAGGGTTCGTTATGCTGTGTATTGGAGAGCATTGGGGCAGGTGTTACAAGCGCGACTTGTGTGCTGGTGGCGCTTTGGTATCGTGATTGGCCATGAAAGAACTCGACAGTGAGGAGCGGCTGCGGTTGTTGCGTCTAGCCTGTTCGGTGGCCTGGGCAGATGCCGAGATTCAGCAGCATGAGCGGGGTTATATTGCCAAGCTCATGTTTCAGATTGGGGCGCCGGCAGAAGAGATTCGGCAGGTGAAGAAGTGGCTTGATAGCCCACCGCCGGAGGAGGATTTCGATCCTTGTGCGATTCCGGTCGCGCATCGGGAATTATTTCTGCAAGCGTGCAGGGGGGTGATGGCAGCGGATGGCAAGGTGACGCCCGAGGAAGAAGCGGAACTCAATCGACTCACGAAAAAGCTTGGTTTGGCTTACTGATAAATTCCGTCTGATGAGCATTGGTTGTTTAGGCATATCTCGCCTTGCTTGCAGCACTCTCCGCCGCAACATATCCAAGTGCAATTGATCCCGGCGCACGGATTCGAGGTACCCATGCAAACTCCATTGTTGCATAGGGCACCTGGGGGGCAGGAGCAGACCATATTCCCTCCGCAGCCGTTATCGACGGTCCCGCATTCTTTCGATTTGCATGGTCGAGGGGTGCAGCCGCATCGGTTGGGGGTGCCTCCGCCACCACAAGTCTCGGGCAGGGTGCAGTGGCCGCAATTGATCGTTTTGCCACAGCCATCGTCGATGGGGCCGCACGTGGCGCCGGCGGCTGCACAAGTAGTGGGATTACAAGGAGCCAAGCTGCATTTGTGATTCGAACATTCCATGTTGTTGGGGCACGTGCCACATTGGATGGTTCCTCCACATCCATCGGGGGCATTGCCGCACTCGAACATTTCTTTTTCGCACGTGGTTGGCTTGCAGCCACATACGTTAGCTTGACCGTTTGCTCCGCATGTATTGGGGGGGGTACACGTGCCGCAATCGAGGGTTCCTTTGCAACCATCAGAAACCACCCCACAGTTGAATCCGAGCTGGCCGCAGGTGGTTGGCGAGCAGCCGCACTTTTTTTGGATGCCCCCGCCTCCGCATGTATCAGGAGGTGTGCATGAACCGCAAGAGAGGATATTGCCGCATCCGTCGGAAACGTCGCCGCATTCAACACCAAGTTGCGCGCAGGTTTTGGCGGTACATGAACCTTCACCGCAAACATTGGCTTGATCGTTGGCGCCACACGTCTCGCCCCCCTCACAGGTGCCGCAATCGATGGTTCCGCCGCATCCATCCGGAATAAGGCCGCAATCGAACCCCGCGGATTTACAGTCTATTTTTGAACATTGGCAGGTCTTTCCGGCACACACGGAGGGGGCATCGCAACCACCGCAATCGATCGTATCGCCGCAACCATCGTCTTGCAGTCCGCAATGCGCTTCGAGTTGTGCGCAATACTTGGGTTGGCATTGGCAGAAAAACGAAGCCCCATCTGAGACACAAAGATGATTGGGCGGGCATGAGCCGCACTGCAGAGTGCTGCCGCAGCCATCCGCAATGATACCGCAAGCAGCGTTCAATTGTGCGCACGTGATGGGGGTACACGTAGGGGAGTCGATGGGTGTATCCGCCCCTGCATCGAAGGCAGGGGTGGATTCGGAAGAAGAGAACGCTGGGCCTGAACACCCCCAAACGATGACGATGGAAAGAGTCCACGCAAACCGCATGGGTTTAAGCATAGCATCGATGATGAGGGAGGGTGGACCGTTGGGGGGAGAAGTGGGACGAAATAGGATGGGGAATATGTGCGCCACGTAACGAGGTGCCCATGAATGGAGAATGCTAACTGTCGGTGGCACGTTTTATGGCCTGTATCGACGCATCGGCCAGGATGGGAGTATTGGCGAAGTGAGCCGTGATGTTGGGCATGGTAGCGTGATGGTATGCGAGCACGGAGTCGTGTTCTTTGAGGATATGGCCCGTGAGGATGCAGCACACGCGTTCGTGGCTTTCGATGACACCGCCATCGACGAGTTTTTTGACGCCGGCGATGGTTGTGCAGGCGGTAGATTCGGCGCCGATGCCTGCTTTGTCGACGATGGCTTTGGCATCGAAGGTTTCTTGGTCGGAGACTTCTTCCACGACGCCGTCGGTGGCGTGAACTGCTCGCAATCCTTTTTTCCAACACACCGGATTTCCGATACGAATGGCGGACAATAAGGTGGTTGGGGTTGGGATAGGCACGAGGGAATCGGCGGTGAGGAAGGCTTTGTACAGACTGTTGGCGCCTTCGGGTTGGATGACTGCGAAGCGGGGCAGCCGGTGAAGTAGTCCCAAGTCATACATTTCTTGGAGGGATTTGTAGATAGCGGAGGCATTGCCGAGGTTACCGCCTGGCAGCACGAGCCAATCGGGGACTTCCCAATCCAAGTCTTGCATCAATTCCCATCCGATTGCTTTTTGTCCTTCGATACGAAATGGATTCAGAGCGTTGACCAAGGTGATTCGTTCACTTTCGCAGAAGTCTTCTACCAAGGTCATGATGGTATCGAAGGTTCCGGCGACTCGAATGACTTTGGCTCCGAAAGCGAGGGTTTGGCTTAGTTTGGCATCGGTGATCTGACCCTCGGGGACGAAAGCGAAGGCGCGCATGCCAGCCACGGCCGCATAGGAGGCCATGGAAGCGGATGTATTTCCCGTAGAGGCGCAGGCCACACGCGTGGCACCGAGCTGACGAGCGACACTCATGGCGACGGACATGCCGCGGTCGACGAAACTACCCGTTGGATTTTCCCCTTCGTGTTTGAGGAAAAGCTGCTCGACTCCCGTGTAACGCGCGACGCTTGGCGCGTCATACAGGTTGGTATTTCCTTCTCGTCGTGTGACGATATGCTCTGTGGGAAGAGGAAGGATGAATTCGCGAAAGCGCCATACACCGGAGCGGTCGATGGGGGTACGGGAGGCGAGTCGCGCATCGAGAACGCTCAGGGATGGGAGGCGGAAGCGGCGAAAATCGTGGTTGACGTCGAGGGTACCGAAACAATCGCAACGGTAGCGTGATTCGAGGCCTGGGTAGGAAGTACCACAATCCGTACAAACCAGCCTCCAGGGGACATCATTCATGGTTATCTTGCTCCTGGATTGTCGGAGAGGGTTTGATGGAAATCGACAAACGACCGTTGAAAGCCGAGGCTATCACGGAGTCGTCGGGGCAGGTATCTTGGCCTACGGGTTTGCTCAATACGCATGAAATGAGGGGATTGGGCAGATAGTGACGGCAGGGCCGAAGCTGACCGGAAACGATGGGGCCGTGTTGGAAGGCCTTGGGTTTTGGGCGTTCGAGGCGCGTTTGATTTCTTGTGCGAGGATTGGGGAGCATATCGAAACCAATGTGCGGCATAACCGGACTTCATAGGAGCAAGGGCCAAGGAACGCAACGATGGTCGGGCCGCATCTCGAATCGTGGAGAATACTGAATTGTGCAGAGAATTCGATTGTCATTTCGGGGTGGGTCTGGGAACAATTTGACGATGACTTCAATGTTGACGTGGGGCTTGACCTAGCGCTGGGAAAGATGTTCAAGGTACACTCGACATAACATTGACTGGATATAGTGAACCGGTGGCTGAACCACGACAGAGAGCGGAACCCGTTGCCAAAGGAGGAGATGTTGAACCAGCGTCTCGCGTAGGCACGGTCATTCGTGGGAAATGGCGTGTCGACTCGCTTGTGGGTTCGGGCGGAATGGCGTCGGTGTATGCGGCGACGCACCGAAATGGGCAGACGGCGGCTCTCAAAGTCCTACATACGTCGTTATCCAACGAGACGAGCATTCGCGATCGGTTTCTTCGTGAGGGGTATGTCGCCAATTCGGTGAACCATCCTGGAGTGGTAGCGGTACTCGACGACGATGAGACGGACGATGGTGCTCCGTTTTTGATCATGGAGCTATTGCTTGGTCAGACGCTTTCCAAGCGTTGGAAGAAGCTTGGTCGTCGTATGCCGATTGTCGAAGCATTTCGCATTGCCCTGCCCGTATTGGATTGTTTGTCCGCGTGTCATGCGGCCAGCGTGATTCATCGTGATCTCAAGCCACCGAACATTTTTTTGACGGACGATGGTCGGGTCAAGATCCTGGACTTTGGTGTTGCGCAGCTTCGGGATGCGACGACGGAGAAGACGCGAACGGGCACGGCTCTTGGCACGCCGTATTATATGTCTCCCGAACAAGCGATGGGGCTTGTGGATCAACTCGATGGTCGGGCGGATTTGTTTTCCGTGGGAGCGATTCTGCACGCGTTGATCACGGGGCAGCGGATTCACAATGCTCGAACGGAAAACGAAGCTCTCATCCTTGCGGCAACGACGCCGGTTCCTACGGTTGCGCGCATTGACCCCAATTTACCCATCGAAGTCATCAAGCTCATTGACAAATCCCTCGCCTGGGATCGTCGCAATCGTCATGCGGATGCGACGGCGATGCGCGAGGATGTGGAGCGGACGTTGGCGTTGGTGCAAGGGCAGCCTTCGACCGCGCCAGTCCGAATGCCATCGGCCCGCGAGGTAGCGGCCATTCCGGAAGCGCCTGCGGCGAGAGGGGTGGCTCGGCCTTCCTCGCCTTCTCGACCGGCCCAACCACCGCAAACCGTTCCCACGCGCTCCGTGCCTTCGCATCGGCCTTCGATTCCCCCATCGGTGGTGGAGGAGGAGACGGCGGAGGAAGACGACCCCCGTGTGCAGGAAGCACGCGATTTGTTCAAACATATCGATAGGTTACTGCCAACTGGGCGGCAACTCGGGCTGGAGCATCCTGCGACCGAACGCGCGATGCGCACGAGTTATGAAGCGTTTGTTCTTGCGCTGAACCGTCAACCTCAGGCGTTGCGGTGGAAGGTTCGTCCTTATTCGTTTCTCGTTTTGAACCAAACGGTGTGGGAGCCTGGTGCGCCGTTCGATACCATTCCGTACAACATGTTTGCGGCGGGGGTGCGTCAGTTTGTGATGCTTCCGGGGCTCGCCTTCGAGGAATTCCGTACGGTCGTGGCGTTGATGATGCTCGATCCGGGGCAAGATCTGCCGCCAGAGGATGATTTGGTATCGGCGTTTTGGGATCGTGGTCTTTCGCACGTTGCGTTCGAGACGACGGATCCGTTTACGGACGGCGATGCGGGGCAACGAGAGGCGTTTGTGGACGAGGCGGATGAGTTGGAGGACTTGGCGGCACGAGCATCGGAGGCGAGGCTCAACCTCATTGAAGCCAAGGCGATGGCGGTATCGACGGATCGGGGTGCGTTGGGGCAGTCATCGGGTCAGTCACCGATGGCGCTCGAGCACACGATACAGCTTGCTTTTGCGCCGCACCTCGAAGTGACTCGTGAACAGTGGACCGAACGGTACGTGGACGTTTTGGTCGATGGGTTGAGGGATGCGTTGCAGACGGGGGATGCTTCTCTCGTTTTGGGTTCTCTTCGCAAATCCGCTTCGGATTTGGTGGTTGCGGGGCGTTTGCGTGTAGCGGTCGAATTGTATCGGACGATTGCCAACAAGCTTCAATCGAGTACGGATGCGTCATTGCGGGGGGTGGTTAGTGAGCTGACGGATTCGATGTTTGGGGGGGATACGCTTCGAATTTTGCTGGATCAGGTCATTGCGGATCCGGATCTCGCGGATGCTCTCGATGTGGTTCTTGCCCAGCTTTCCGCCAATGTGCTGCCGGTCATTCTCGCGGCGTTGCAGCGAAGCTTTCCTCCGGCGGTACGAACGGCCTTGTTGAAGTTCATCGAGCGATCGATTCAAGGCTATGAGGAGACGTTGGTGGAAGCGATTCCCGGTCTTGACCCAGTGGTATTGTTTCCTTTGCTCGATTTGTTGAATCGGCTCAAGACACCTGCCGCGCGTGAGGCCCTCGTTTCGCTCACGAAAAACAAGGATATTGCGGTTCGCATCGAGGCAAAGGTTCTTTGTGCCACGAGTCCGGAAGCCGCAGAAGAGGAACTCGTCTCGCTGCTTCAAGACAAGGCCATTGGTGTTCGAATTGCCGCTCTTCGAGCCATCGCGCGGCATGATATGAAAAAAACCGTGGCCGCTGTCACGCGTCGCATTCATGGCTCGGATTTTGGAAACCTCACGCTGGAAGAGCGTCGAGAGCTGTTCATCACTGTTCTCCGGCTCGCCCCTGATCGCGGAGAAGCCCTCGCTCTGGAGACCGCGAAGAAAGGTGGGTTGTTTTCGAGCGAGTCCCGAGAGCTGACTCGATGTGCGGCCATCGATGCCCTTGGGGCGGTTTCTGCCTCGCTTCAGGTAGCCCGCGAGCTTGCCCAAGTGGCGCAGTCTCGATGGGCCACCACGGATGAAACGCGAAGCCGAGCTTCCGCGGCGATGGCGCAAATCGAGGCGCGTGCAGCCGAACGCCGGGAGGGAGCGTCGTGACCGCGGGCATCGATATCGTAACCAACGATGCCGGCGAACGTGTTCGTCGTGCCCATGCGCGAGACATGGGCGAAGACGTCATCGTGGCGTTGCATCGGCTCGTTCGTTTGACACGGCTTCACGACTCGGACAACGAAGCGTTTTCGCGACAATTGGAACAAACGCACAAGCTCGTGGTGGAGTATTGTCTGCATGCGGGCACACATCTATCCGTGCTTTTTGCCAATAAGGTGGTGCTCATCGGCGGTCAAATCCTCAAAGGTTCCCGCAGCGCTTATGAGGCTGCCCTCGATCTTGGGGAGATCCTGTCGTGGTGTGGTGGTTCTGAATTGGCCATCGCTCGGGACATCACGATGAAGGAACTCAAGGCCTTCGCCGATGCGCTTTCGGAAGCACAGCGAGGAAAACGCACGGATTCTTTCGAATCTCCGACCCGAAAGGTGCGTCTTCGTTCTGTTTCTGCTTCCGCACGTTTGCGAGGTGTCGATGTTGAACCCATGACCGTCGAACAAAAAATCGTTCGAACGTATGCCTCGGCGGTCGTGGTGATGAGGCGATTGTTTGATGATCTTCGACGCGGCCAATACGTTCTTCCGCCGAAAATCAAACGCATAGCCCAGAGTCTGGTGGATCTATCGGAAGGGAAAACACCAGCATTTCTTGGGGTAACCGAGGTTCGCAATCAGAATCACGATGATGCGGGTCGCGCGGTCAACACGGCCATTTTATCCGTGGCTACCGCGCGTCAAGTCACTGCCAACCGCGTGTTGCTCTGCCAGATTGCCATGGCAGCGTTGATGCACGATATCGCTCGTCCGCGCGCCCTCGCGCAGCTTACGGGGGGGCTGCCCGGTGTGGTGCCTCGATTGAGCGAAGATGCGGAGGACCGCCAAGCCGCGGGAGCCGCGGCTGTGCTTACGGCCCTTGGTCGGGTCAACGAGCCTACGGTGGCGCGCACGGTGGTGACGTATGAGTCGTTGTGGATTCGTCGCGGTCAGATGTTGGGACCGCTCTATGGCGGGTTACGTGAACCCACGGTTCACGCGCGTATCATTGCCATTGCCAGGAAATACAATGATTTTGTGACACCCGAGCCGGGGTTGCCTCCTCCCGCGCCCGATGTGGCCATCGCACGGATTTTTTCCCAGATGGAGCATCCTACCGACCGGCTCATCTTGCGCATGCTCGTGGCGGCGCTTGGGCTCATGCCTGTTGGAACGCTCGTAAAGTTGTCGTCTGGAGAGACGGCGGAGGTTGTCGTGGGGCCCGATCTGGGGGCGCCGACGGACCGGCCACGAATCAAGATCATCATGGATGGCCGCGGCGGAATGGTTTCGCCGCCGCGTGTCGTCGATTTATCCAATCCCCCTGCGGACTTGAAAGGCGCACATATTCAGCAGGTTTTGAGTACGGAAGGATGGGGGCGCGGCATCGACCTCGAGTCGGCTGTCGGCGAACAGGCGTCCGAAATTCCGGCACCTCCTTCTTCCGCGCCTGCGCACGCTGCCGCATCGTTTTCTGATTCCGCTTATGAACCTGGGGATTATGCCGATGAGGTGGGAGCCACCGATTCGGTCATTCCTGATTCCATGGTCGATGATTCAGGACAAAGTGCGCTGTCGAATAGCGCAAACCGGTCTTTGGGATGGCATGATGCCCCCCCACCAGCCGCGCGTTCTGCAGAGCAAGCGTTGCTTCGCGAAACGGTGCGTTTGCCGACGGCCCGGCAGATGATGCCGACCGCGCGCCCGCCCAAAGTCTATACGCTGCCCTCGACTGCTGAAACGCTGGATCCCGATGCGGATGAGAATACGGTATTTGAGGCTTCGCCGTTCGGAGAGCAGCCGGATGGCGCGCCGTATGACGATGACGACGAAGCGGGAACGATTTTTTTCCAACGAGCGTCGAGTCCACCTGTCGTTGTTGGGGCGAAGCTCCGTGAGCAAGCGGGCATACCGCCTACCGCGCAAGGGGAGCTGGCAAAAACTCCTCTCGTTCACGTGTTGGTCTACGTATTGGATAGGGAATTATCCGGCTCTCTGGTCGTGATGGACCCGGAGGGACGGGAGCATTGTGTGTTTTTTGACCATGGTGCGCCGTCGAAGGTGAGAACGGAGCATCCGGTGGCGATGCTCGGGGAGGAACTCATTGCTTCACGCGCGTTACCTCCTGCTGTCATCGACACCATGGTGCAACAAGCCCAAGCCCATCGGCGTTTGCTTGGTGAGTTTCTCATTCATAGTGGGCTGGTCACGCGGCAGGCGGTGACAGATGCTCTGCGAGCACAGGTTACGCATCGGCTCGATTGGCTTGCGAAGCTTCCGGGCGAGGCGCGGTACGAATTTTATCGTGATCAGAACTTGCTGGCTTCTTGGGGAGGCCAGATCACGCCGATTGAGCCGCTGAGCGCCATTTTGAGCGCCATGCGCTCTTGGAACGACCACGAACGCATCATTTCCAACTTGATGCGATTGAAGGATCATCCGATTCGTCTGCATCCCGAGGCCTGCGTGCAGGGGTTGATGTTGTCCCAGGAGGAGCAGCAAGTCCTTTCGGTCATCCGCTCCCGTGAGGTGTCGTTGCTCGAACTGTATGGCGATAGCTTGTCCACGGATCACGGCATTAGCGCTTTTTTGTACATGCTATTTGCTACGCGACAGCTTCAGATCCCCGGGCAGGATCGAGCGCCGATGCGTTGCAGTCAGCACACCGCATTCTTACCCAACGAAGCCATTTCTTCGCGACGACCAGAAGCCATCCACCCGGCGCCTTCGGTCACGACCGTGGCAGGACAAGAAGATGACGAGTTGTCGTATGAATCGTATCCGTCGCTGGCGACGAGTCCATCGGCGGTGGCACAAGCAGTCGTTTCCGACATGAAAGCGACGATCACGTATCGATCCGATGTGGGTTCTGCTCAAGAGCCTGTGTTGGGCGATGACTTGGTGCCGCAGGGATTAGAGCCGACAGCCCGTGGCAAGTTGGCGAGCACCCCTCTCATCCACGTGCTTACGTATATGTTGGATCATCTGGCCACGGGGACAGTTGTGCTTCGCGAGCCCGATGGTGTTTTTCACGCGGTTTATTTCGAGAATGGGGCGGTAGCCAAGGTTCGGTCGGGCCGACCGATGGCTCGGCTCGGAGAGCTATTGGTTGCGGCTGGACAATTGGATGCCGGCCAGGTGGATGCGGCCGTGCAAACCGCGAAAGAGATTGGCACTCTGCTAGGCGAGTATCTCATCGTCGACAATCTATCGAGCCGTGGCGCTGTCATCCATGCTCTCGAAAACCAAATCTTCGAAAAGATCATCTGCTTGGCGAATCTGCCGGAAGAAACCAGTTACGAATACTACAGAGGCACCAATTTGCTGATGATATGGGCTGGGGACGACTTGTTTCCTGCCGATGCTCTGAGCGTCATTTTAGCGGTGGCAAGGGTTTGGCAAGAACGTCGACGTATTCGTGGAGCGCTTCACAAGATCATTGATCAACCGCTACGACTTCATCCGGATGCGGATTTGCGCAACCTTGGGGTCACGGACACGGAAAGATTGGTGTTGAATGCGATCACGGCCGGGACTCCTTCGCTTCGAGCCATTCATGCCCAGCGCCTCGCGCCCCAGGAGGACGTCAACGCGCTTGTGTACGCACTTGCGATTTCCCGGCAATTTCAGTTTAGAAAGCAACAGAAGCCCCCCATGCGCTTTGGGGGAGCGCGACGTTCGCAACTGGATCCGCCCGTCAGTATTCGGCCAAGCCGACCTTCCGTGTCTGAACCACCCTCTTCGGGCGGCTTGCGCTTGAGCAACGTGCCCTCTCATCCTCCCTATTCGGATCCCACTCCGTCAAGCCAACGCTCCGTGGGAACCCTAACGCCAAAGCCTGTCGGTGGACGAGAAAGGGTTCAACCTCCCCGGCAGGCCATGGCGATGGATGGTGCATCTCCAGAATCCACAAGGAGTCCTGTACCTCAGCCGCTTCCCGTGCCGAGACCACCACCGCTTTCGCGACCGAGTCAACCTCACGCCCAAGCGCAACCCATCGTCGCTCGTGCCGCCGTTCCGAACACGACACCAGTTCCATCGTCGGCTAAGCTTGTTTCCACTTCGGGTTCCGAGGCTGATCATCAACGGGCGGCGCAAGATTTCGTAGCTGCGCAGGAGGCGCTGAAGCGGGGCGACCTTGTGCGTGCGGAACGATTGATTCGGCAAGCGATCGAAAACGATCCTGACTCCATCGATTATGCCGCTCTGCTGGCGTGGATTGGCGCCTCTTCATCGCGCCCGAACGCGGCCATGGACAGCATTGCGGCCCTGACGAACCTGATTCGCAGGGATGCAAAAAACGAACTTGCCTTGCTGTACCGTGCCAAATTATTGCGCAGGATGGGAAAAGTCGAACAGGCCCTTCACGATCTCGAGCAATTGCTTTCTCTCAATCCCGAACATCGTGAAGCGCAGGGCGAAGCGCGCCTTCTTCGTGCAAAGCTTCGAAATCGTTGATTTTTTTGAAGCCTGAACGACGGCACGGAGGTTCAAAAAATCATCCTTGCGAAAGACCGGCAGGCTCGTACTATCGAGGGTGTCAGGGAGGAAGCATGACCAAGGACGACACAAAGAAACGTATTCTTGCACGTCGGGCTCGTTTCCTGGCCATCGCGGTGGCCAGTGCGGGGCTTGTGCAAGGGTGTGGGGGAGAAGCGGATCCTGAAGATCCCCCACCGAAGGACGCAGGATTGGAGACCTCCCCGGAAGCTTGTCTGACTCCACCCAATGATGCGGGCGACGACAGCCCTCAGCCATGTTTGACACCGGCGGAGGATGCCTCCGCGGAAGTGTGTCTTGCTGCCCCTCAAGATGCGGGTGACGATGGGCCTCAGCCGTGTTTGTCGCCAGCCGAGGACGCTTCGCCGGAAGTTTGTCTGGCGCCACCCCAGGATGCGGGTGACGATGGGCCTCAGCCGTGTTTGACTCCGCCGGCCGATGCAGGGGATGCGAATCCCTAGTGGATCCTATTTCCTGACCAATGACCCCTGTCGAACCCTGACGGTGCCTTGGCCATGCAGGATCGTTTTCGGGTATTGCTGCTATGGCCCGGTGCTCTGTATGGAGATGGGCGCGTTTTTGGTGTGCCCCATCTGCTGAGCTTGGCAGGCGCGCTGCGAAGTCCAATCGTCGATGTGCGGATCATCGATCTCGATCTCGAACGAGCTTTTGGCGCAGTTCGTCTCGACCAAATCGTATCGTCGGATGATGACCTTATCGGGATATCCTGTTATTCCTCGTACGATTATTTGAAAACGATGCTGATGGGCGAGACTTTGCGGCGCTTTGTCCCGCGCGCTCGCCTTGTCGTGGGGGGGTATCATCCCAGTGCGCGACCCGAAGATTTTACGGGAAATGACTCTCCTTTCGATTATGTCGTGATTGGCGACGGCGAACGTCCGTTACGCGGTCTGGTCGATGCACTTATCCGGGGGAAACCGCCGACCCAGCGGGTGTTGCCGGTCGAGCCGGTCCAGCGATCCGACAGAATTCCGGACCTGGATTGGAGCTTGCTCGATAGGTATCGTCCGGTAGCGCGAAAGGTAGCGTCTCAAGCGCAGCTATTTCTTTCCCGAGGCTGTCCTTACGACTGCTCGTTTTGCATGGAGCGGGCGAAACGATGCACGGCATGGCGCGCGTACGAGCCCGAAAGGGCAGTAGAGGAATTGCATCGCTTGCATGCTTTTCTGGATCTTTCGTCGTGGACGCTTTTTGTGACCGATGCGCTCTTTGGATGTTCGAAATCGTGGCGCCGCGTGTTTTTCGAACAATTCGTTCGAAAACCGATTCCCGTTCGCAAGATTTGGCTGCTCACCCGCGCTGATCTTCTGGAACGGGAGGACCTCGAGTGGATGCGTCGTGCGAATATCGCTCCAGGCTTTGGTATCGAGTCCGGAGACCCTTCGCAGTTGGCACGAATTCAGAAGGCCGGTTCTCCGCAGCAATTTTTGGATCATTTTCGGCAGGTGGCGAACTGGGCCCGCGAGCTTGACTTGCCTTTTGGCGCCAACGTCATCGTCGGGCACCCAGGAGAAACCGAGGAGACTCTGCGAGCTTCTCATGCCTATCTCGAAAGCGTCTTTCTCAGTGGCGATCGAACGACTGGGTTTTTATCCATTGACCCATTTCGTTTCTACCCGGGCTCCGGGATCGATCAGAATCTCGAATCGTGGAAGCGTCTTACGGGAATGACGGTGCATCGTCCGGCATGGTGGCACGATGGTGACCAAGATTATTTATCCGAATGGGTAGACCCTTCGTTCGAACTCGACTTCCGAAAAACGCTTCGCTTGCGCTTTGAATTATTTGGTCCTCTGTTACGAAAGATCGCTTCGCACTTTTCCGTAAGAGACCCCGAAGAAGCGTACTTTTTTCGATCCGTGGAAGATGCCGTAGATCAGCATGAGCCTTACCGGCATTTGCGAGCAATTGGTTTATGGCATTTATGGAATGAATTGGTCGGATACGAATCGGATACGAGAAAGCGGGTCGTGGATGATGAGGAGCTTGCCCAGGTAGCCAGAGAGGCGCGTCGGCAAACACTTCGGGACCGAAGATTCGATGGTATCGCCCCCGCATTGCATGAGGCTCTGGTGTGGGTGCCGAGAGAAAGATTCGTACGGGTGGAAGACATCGATCGATCCGCGCAAGATCGTGCGTTTCTTCTGAACGAATCCGGTGAAGCCACCTTGTCGGCCATGCATGCCTATGCGATGTCGTTTCAGGCCCTTGCCTTGAAAGAAGGAGACACGCTCGTCGATCTTGGGGGAGGTACAGGCTACGGAGCCGCGATCGCGGCTCATGTCGTGGGAATACATGGGGCGGTGTTGACGATGGACGTGGACGAAGGGTTGTCAGCTTTGGCTGCGAATATCCTTGCGCAATACGGTAATATTCGCGTGGAATGCGCCAACGCTCACGACGTATCGCGCTGGAAAGGGGCTACCAAGGTTAGTGTGGGGTTTGCGGTGAAAAAAATTCCAGACCTTTGGATCGAATCCCTTGATCCTGGCGGCAAGATGGTTGTTCCGGTAGGAGAAGCCCGCAGCCAGCAACTCATGTTGGTGGAACGCAAGCCGGGTGGTGTGAAAATGACAAGCTTGGGACCGGTGCGTTACGTGTTGGATCGGGGAGATTAAGGGAGGCTGGCCGCGGAGGGCAGCGGGTTATGCGCCGCGGGCAACCGTAGCGACGCATTGCGTTGTCTTGAAATCCCCTTCGCGCCACGGTTGGCGGCTGGTTTCGCGCCGGGTGCGTGATCGCGCTGACGGCTTATGTCGTTGAGGATCGAGTTGGTTTTCTACAGGCGTTCGGATTTCGAAAAGGCCTGTAGGCTCGAGTTTGCTCCATCAGGGTAGCCTACTCCGCATCCGCGTGGCCTCCATCGCCTGTCTGAGCAGATCCTTGAGCCTTGCCAGCACCGTGTTGAGCCGTCTTCCCTTGTAGATGCTGGCGATCAGCCACTTGACGAACTCCTCATTGTCGGCCGGATTGTTCAAGGTGGCCGCGAGCTTGTCCACCATCGCTCGGCGGTAGTTGCTGTTCTCGGCGTCGGTGACCAAGGTCTCAGCGTTGAAGCACTCGCGGCTGAACTTGGAGAGGAAGCCATCGAGCTTTCGAGACAAGCGATCTTTGACCCGTATCCCACCGCAGGAAGCATTCGAATCGTTCTCGACGCCATCAGCGTGAACCATCAAGCGCCGTGATCCGTACGCGCGGCAGTACTTCCGCTTGCCTCTTCTAGATTGATGTAACCTATTGATTAATAACGATAAATATCGGTATCAACAAGAGCCTTCCCTCGCGCTCCGCGCACCGACGAGCACCACGTGTTGACCTGGTCCCTGCCATGGTGTCACAGCGTTTTTGGCAAGTGATTCGCTGAAACCACACAACTTCCTTCCCCAGTGGCCACCCGCGCCCTTTCGGGTTAAGGAAGCGTCGTCGATGACCAAGGAGACGGGATGCACGGGGAAATGCAAACGATTGATCAGCTATGCGTGAACACCCTTCGAATCATGGCCGCGGACATGGCGCAACGAGCCAATTCGGGACACCCCGGTTTTCCGATGGGTGCAGCTCCGATGGGCTACGTGCTTTGGCAACGTCATCTGCTCATTGATCCATCCGCGCCGACGTGGCCCGATCGCGATCGATTCATTTTGTCTCCAGGCCATGGAAGCCCTTTGCAATACAGTTTGATGCATATCGCGGGATTCGAGGATGTACCCATCGAAGCGTTGAAAGCTTTCCGACAATGGGGCAGCAAGACACCGGGGCATCCTGAGTTTGGACTCACCGCGGGCGTGGAAGCCACCACGGGACCGTTGGGTCAGGGGGCTGCCAATGCAGTGGGAATGGCGATCGCCGAGCGCATGCTCGCGCACCGATTCAATCGTCCGGGTCACGAGATCGTGGACCATCACACCTACGCCATCGTATCCGACGGCGACATGATGGAAGGCGTATCGGCGGAAGCCGCGTCTCTCGCGGGGCAATTGGGGTTGGGTAAGCTGATATGCTTGTACGACGCCAACGATGTCACGTTGGATGGGCCCACGTCGTTGACCTTTTCCGTGGAAGACGTGGGAAAACGCTATGAAGCGTATGGGTGGCATGTCGTGTTCGTGGCGGATGGGAACCACGATCTGGAAGGTCTTGATCGTGCGCTATCGGAAGCCCGTGCCGAAACACAAAGACCGTCGATGATCATCGTGAAGACGACGATTGGATATGGTTCACCGAATAAACAAGGGTCGAACGCATCGCATGGGGCACCTCTCGGTGTGGAAGAACTCGCGCTGACGAAGAAAAACCTGGGTTGGGATCCGTCGTGGCACTTTCATGTGCCGGAGGCCGTTCGCGCGCATATTGGCAAAGGGATGCAGCGCGGCCATGAGGCCCGAGTCGCCTGGGAAAATCGGTTTCGCGCGTATGAAAAGGCGTACCCGGAGCTGGCGGAACAATGGAAACTGGCATGGGAAGGAGCGTTGCCGGATGATTGGGATGTGGACTTGCCGAGCTTTTCTCCCGGTGAGGATCAACCCACGAGAAATGCCTCTGGCAAAGCGCTCAACGCCATAGCGTCGCGCGTGCCATGGCTGGTCGGAGGCGATGCGGATATCGGCAGTTCGACACAAAGCCAAATCAAACAAGGTGGCTCGTTCGATGGCGTGACAGGCGCGGGGCGCAACATTCATTTTGGGGTACGCGAACACGCCATGACTGCCATTGCTAATGGCATGGCTTATCACGGTGCCGTTCGGCCCCTCGTATCCACGTTCTTTACGTTCGTGGATTATATGCGGCCTTCCATTCGTATCGCAGCGTTGGCGCATCTTCCCATCCTCATGGTTTTTTCGCATGACTCGCTCGCGGTAGGCGAAGACGGTCCCACCCACCAACCTGTCGAACAACTCGCATCCCTTCGCCTCATGCCGAATGTCATCGTTTTGCGACCGGCCGATCCGAATGAAACCACCGAAGCGTGGCGTTGGTGTATGCAGTATTCCGATGGTCCCGTAGCGCTCGTGACGACCCGCCAGAAGGTTCCGGTCATCGACCGCGCCAAGTATGCACCGGCTTGCGGGCTTCATCGAGGAGCTTACATCCTGACGGATGCAAACGCGCCCGCGGACGTTGTCGTGATTGCCACCGGTTCGGAGGTTTCCCTTGCCTTACAAGCACACGAACAGCTTGCTTCCGAAGGCATTGCCGTTCGCGTGGTGTCGATGCCAAGCTGGGAAATTTTTCAATCGCAACCGTCGAGCTATATCGAGCAGGTGCTTCCTTCGGATATCCCCCGCGTGGCCGTCGAGGCTGGAGTCAGTTTCGGCTGGGAAAGGTGGGTGAAACATAGACGTGCGCTTGTGACCGTGGACCAATATGGAAGCTCGGCCCCTGGACACGTAGCGATGGAAAAATACGGATTTCATGTTCATCGAGTGGTGGCCGCGATTCGCCAGGTGATCGCGGAAAAGAAGTCGTAATCGCATGGATCTTGCCGCCCACGAACTCGCTTTGCGTCATGCCGCTGGAGCGGTCGTGGTGGACCCTCGCTTTCTTCGTCGCGTCATCAAATACCATCACAGGCTCTCGGGATTGGTTCCCCACGACCAGTGTTATCCAATCGCGAAAACCGAATTGCTCGCGCTCGCGGGCGCGGAAGAGTTGGGATTGCCAGCGACCGACATTCCTGATCCCGTCATTCTCATCGCGCGTCCGAGTCCTCGTTTCCTTCGCACTCGTTCCGACACGGAGGTCATCACGAGACTGTGGCGTGATGTATTTCACGCGCGTGTGCATCTTGCGTTGGCTCGCAGACAGGCGGATGGTTGCCTCGACGATGTCCAGATCCGGAAGCGTATCGAGCTGATAGGGCCGACGGAATTCAATGAAATTCGCGCGATTTTGAGTCATGACGACCTGGTTCTTCCGCCGGGCACGGACCGTGAAGTGTATGTAGAGTTCGTTGCGGTTTACCTGGAACTCCGGCACTTCGCTCCTCGACTTCTGGTCACGACATTTCCCGGATTGAGTGCGTTTGACAAAGTGGATGAAGCCATCGCGCTCGATGTCGATCCTTTGCCTTTGCTATCGAAAGGGCGCCCGGTCGCGGTTCAACAAGCCCTGGGACCGACGGGAACGGTGGGGCCTTGGAGTCCCATCTCCGTTCGACAACCGCTGGTTGCCCCATCGAAAGAAATCCCTTCCAAGGCTTATCGAAGGCTCGAGGGCCGCGCGCGGAAAGCACAAGAGGTTGGCAATGACGTGCGGGCCGTGCTGCATTGGGCGGTGGCGTGTGGAGCACTCGAACCACAACTACGACAACAAGCCGAAGAGTCGTTGCAGCAATGTTGTGGGCATCTGGGCCAGCGCTTGCATGCGGCGCTGGGCTCTTCCATCGACCGGGCCGATGATATCGATTGGCCGTCGCTTATCGTTGTTCTTGCTCATCGTGCCGCCGCGGATTCGAGTCGGATTCGGTACGGGATCGAGGCAAGAGTGTTGTACACGTTGCAACGTGCATCGCTCGCAGCCGAAAAGCAGCACGAGGCTGTCGACGTGGCGTCGTATATCCTTTCGCGCGGAAAGCGAAAGATTGTAAGAAAGCTGGAGTCCACGAAGGAGCTGCGAGTGGCTCGAGCCTTTCAAGTTGCGTTGGCTCGGGCACAACACGTGCGGCTCACTTCTTCCGAGCGAAAACGACTCACGGACGCTCTCGGTCATGCGGTTCGAATCGCTGATCGAAGGACTCGGGAGGCGCTTCGTCCACGTTTTCGACGTGTGTTCGACCAGGTGGGGCTCGTGGCGACGAGTACCCCGGAACAATTGTCCCGCGACAAACTCATCGAGGAGTTGATGGATCAAGTCCTGCTCAGTGGATATCTGACTTTTCCGCAACTTCGCGATGCCATCTCCCGCAATCAACTCAAACTAGCTGATCTGAAGGGTTCCTCCGAATGGATCCATGGCGACGCGTTGCTCGAAGCCGACCGGCGGCTCGAAACGCAACTCGATGGCATCTATCGTCGAAGTGACATTTACTTACGAGGAATGCAAAAGGCGAGCAGCCTGTCGTTTGGGACTCGCGTGGGAAGAGTCATCTCGTTGTATGTGCTGCTTCCGTTGGGCGCGGCGTTCGTGCTGCTCGAAGGCGTGGGGCATCTGGTGGGGCCGCTGTGGAGACTCTTTGGCGCCGCTGCGCCAAACGTGTTGACCCTCACCTCGTTTTTTGTAACATCGACTATCCTTTTCGGGATACTTCATAGCGAACCGCTTCGGGCCTTTGGGATGCAAATCCTGGAGATGCTCGGCGTTGTCATCGCTTGGGTGTTCTTTCGCATTCCTAGGGCCATCCTCACCATCCCCGCAGTGCAGCAATGGTTCGCTCGCCCAGGCGTACGACTCGTCCTGCGTCGGATTGTCGTGCCGATTCTTTTGGCTGTCGTTGCGTTTTATCTCACACCCTTGCGAAAAGAAGACTGGTTTCTCGGGCTGGCGGGTTCGCTGGCGACCTTTGTCACCGTGAGTCTGCTGGCGGGTACGCGAATCGGCCAGCGAGTCGAAGATTACGTGCTCGAACAACTCGTGCCCACATGGCAAGTGCTGAGTCACCAGTGGATTCCGCAACTGCTTCAGCTCATTGCAAGATCGTTTGCCGTCGCGATGGAGTGGTTGCTACGAGGAATGATTCGCGTGGATGAACTGCTGCGCTATCAGCAGGGGCACCATGGTCTGTGGACGGTCGTGAGGGCTTCGTTCGGGTTGTGTTGGGCCATGGTGGCGTACGTGATTCGCGTGTATGTCACGCTGCTGGTGGAGCCGGAACTCAATCCGCTGAAGCATTTTCCGATCATCACCGTGGCTCATAAGCTCACGCTTCCTTTTGCTCCGCAAATGCTTGCCGCGCTGCAAATTCCGCTGTCGCCGCTGGGCCCCATCGTCGGAGGGGCCATCGCGGGCGTGACGGCGTTTCTCGCGCCAAGTGTCACGGGCTTTCTAGCGTGGGAACTGAAAGAGAATTACAAACTGTATCGAGCTACGATCCCTGACCGTCTGGTGCCCGCGCGGTTTGGCGCTCATGGGGAAACGATGAGAGGCCTTCTCGTGGCGGGAATTCACTCGGGAACACTGCCTAAACTGTATGAACGATTGCGACGCGCCGCCTCTCGAGAACACGAACAAGTGGCCTCGCAAATCGCGAGAGTGGCCGATGGCAAATCGATCGAGGGCAGTGGTGCGGCCAAGTTTCGCGAAGGGATTGCCGAGGTGGAACGAGCCATTCGACGCTTCGTGGAGCGAGAGCTGTTGGCTTATCTTTTGAAATCCTCACGCTGGCGCTTCGGTCCGGTTTCTATCGCAAGCGTGGAATTGAGTTCCAACCGTATTCGTATCCGATTGACGTGCGAGCAGCTTGGTCGCGATGCTTGCGAGATCGCTTTCGAACAGCAGGGAGGACGAATTCTGGCAGGGATGCCGTCCGTAGGATTCGTCGACGTGCTCGTGCGGCGCTCACGAACGTCGGCGCGCATCTTCGAAAACGCACTCGCAGGGTTTTATCAGCGCGCGGAAGTCGATCTGGTGCGCGAGCAAATCGAAGAAGAATTGGGCGAGGGAACGCATTTCGAGATCGCCGAGGAAGGCCTCGTATGCTGGCCCGGAAACGATTATCGAACGGAGTATGCCTACGGCGTGGATGCCAAGCGCCCCAAAGCCCTGGCTCCGAAAATAAAAGGCCTCAAACCCGCCAAACCTCCGCGCCCCCTCGACGCACGAAAAATATTGTTCCGACACCAGGCCATTTCATGGCTCTCCTGGGTCAGCGCCTGGGTGGCCTCCGATGACGATGCCGCGGAAATTCCACGTCTGCTTTCCGGCACTTCCATCCTGCCACGGACCGAAAATGCATGGTCATCGAACCCCCCTAGTGTACGGCCCGAGGCATCGCCAACGGCAGCCTGGCTCGAACAATCCTCGATGCCCGCACACAAAGAAACAGAGGACAGTGCATCGCCTCCGGAAAACGCAATTCCCCTCGATGTGGGCAAAACGCAAATCGGTCCTGGCTCTCCGTCTGCCGCGCAAGACTCGGGTTCCGACGTATCGAAGACAGACTTGGAATATCCGGATAAGGATAGTCACGCATGACGGGCTCGGAGGATGGGCCGACGCATGACGTATGCACGGAAGCCATCACGTCATCCGTGGCAGAGGCGAGCGTTTTTCCATTTCATCCAAGGCTCGCTGTCGAAAAATAACGGAAGATCAAGTAGTTACGGCGCGCGCAGCTCGTCGACCAAAATATCCGCCACCGAAATGACCTGCAGAAAATCGTCCTGCAATCGGCATGCGTTGGGATGGCTATTCGTGCTCACCACACGCTGTAATAACCCGCAGCTTCGCAGTTTTTCCAAGGCATCGGCCGGAAACAGCCCGTGGGTGGTGATGGCATCGAGGCGCGCGGCCCCCGCATCCGCATACGCCCGTGCCGCATGGATGAGCGAGCCCCCCGTGCGAATCATATCATCATAAATCACCACGTTCTTGCCGCGCACTTGCGCGCTTACCGCCGTAACTTCCGTACGGGTTTCGTCCAGACGCCGTTTGAAAACGAAGGCCGCATGCACCCCCAAATCGTTGGCCAGGGACTCGACCCACTTGGCTCGACCCGCATCCGTGCAGGCCAGCACAAAGTCCTCACCACCGATCTCGCGAGCCGCCGCCGCGATCACTTTCCTTCCCGAGATATGCCGAGGCGTAATCGCTCCCTCGAAGTAATGCGTGATGCCTTCGGTGTGCAAATCAAGCAAAAATACGCGGTTTCCTCGCGATGCGGGCGGGATCGCCGAGAACAATCGCGCCCGCGTTTTCGCCGTCACCACCTCCCCCGCCCGAACCGCCCGCTCCATCGTCGAATAGCCAAAATACGGAATCACCAACGTCAATCGATCCGCCCCATACTTCACCAATGTCGAGGCAAGATCGAATAGCTCCAGCGTAGCCCCATCATCGATGGTTCCCCCGACCAGCACCACATCACGCCCCGATACACTCTCGCATATCCGTTGATAATGCTCGCCGTCGGGAAAGGTACGACGCTCTACCTGGCCGCGCTCGAGCCGTCCAAGCTTGCATATCTCGTCGCGAAGATAGCCGTAAGAGTTCGTGGAGAAAACCAAAGGGGCCGGAACCATGACAGCTTCATACCCTACCCGAAGCCGGGAGCGCCACCATCGCAACGCGCTGTCGGCTCGTTCGATACGCTTTGGTACGCCAAGCAGATGTATCCACGCGTCTGGGCGCGTCGATATGCCTTAGGGAGAATGCGCGCCACAACACTCGACTTCCGCACCAAGCAGTTCTTGACGATCCTGCGATGCGTAGAAACCGAACTTCTGCAACAGGCGAGCTTTCGGAAGCACGTTGCCCTCGACATCGATATGAAAAAAACCAGGAAACACATGGGGATTCCGTTCGATGAACCGGTAGATCGACGCGTGCTCCGGCTGTATGCGGACCCGCCCAGCGTCGCATACCTCATGTCCCGTCAGCATATACTCCGGGAATAACTCCGGAAAAAACTCGAGTTTTTCCGATGGATCCAAGCTTTGATACAAATCGGTTTGGGGAAGAAGCGACAACAACGACGGCAAGATGCGTACCCCCATCGTGCGACTCACGATCATGTGCAGCAACGTCTGCTGGAAGTCCTGCATCGTTTCGAAAGGAAATCCCCACATATAAAACGCATCCACACCGGGAAAAATTCCTACCGCTTCGCTGAGTACCTCGTGCGCGCGTTGGGCATCGAACCCTTTGACGACCCTCGAGAGGATTCTGTCCGAACCCGATTCGACCCCAAATCGTAGTTCGATACATCCCCCCCGCGCCATCGCTCGCATCGTGGGCTCATCGGTTTGATCGATACGCCCAAACGCCTTCCATCGAAACCGAAGCCCTCGCGATTGCATCGCCTCACACAACGCGCGTACCCGGTCGGAAGAAGACAAAAAATACTCGTCTTGAAAGAGAAATAATTCGCAGCCCGCCCGTTCGTGCAACCACTCCATCTCGGCCACGATGCCTTCAACCCGTCGCAGGACCGGCTTTCTTCCCCATACGGGCGCGACAGAACAAAATGAGCAAGGAAAAGGACATCCCCGCGACGTAATGATGTTGATCCCCGCGTATCGGGACAAATCCACAAGATGCCAAGCGGGCGCGATCGCTTCGAGATCCCGAAGCCGAGCCGCGGCCGGCTGCACGAAAATCGCGCCTTTTTGCCTCCACAGGACGCCAGGCACATCGCATAAATCCCAGCTTCCGTCTGTCCCCCGCCCTCGCTGGGCCGCCCTTACCAACGCTGGTCCCGAAACCTCTCCTTCCCCCACCGATATCGCATCGATCCAGGGACATAAATCAAGCACCTGACGCTCCACCCCCGCCGCTCCCACTCCCCCCAGCGCAAGGAAAGCATCCGGATGATCGAGCTTGTATCGTTCGAGCGCCAACAACGTATACGGAAGCAGATTGGCCATACAGCTTACGAAAACGATAGGTGCCGCCCCCGATAAAAACCTTCGCAACGCTTCGATCGAAAACTTATCGGCCCGGTCCACGAGCTGATAATCACGAAAATCCACCGCATATCCCGCCTTTTCGAGCGCATGCGCCAGGTAAAGCGGTCCAAGAGGCAAATGAACCTCGCTTTCGCTGCGATCCACATACCGGACACACAGCATGTTCAGGTTCAATAAGGTGACGTCGGCTTTCGTATTCACGCGGACATCCAAGACCAAATATCGGCAAAAGAAAGCTTCGCCGAATCCGTAGCCTCCTCGAGTTCTTGCCGATGCACCGTCACGCCACGCGCCACGAGCGCTTCCGCAAATGCTTTGCCCTGCGCATAGTCGTCATCGACCTTGCCCAAGACGTAACATAACTTCGGAGGTGTTGCCCCAAGAGGCGCAAGAAGCGTGTCTGCTTGCCCGATCCAATCGCCCTTTGGCGCTCCCCCAAGCAGATTGACCGCCTTGCAGGATAGCGAACTTCCCCCCAAGTACACCGCATCAACGAGCATATCCGCGGCCATCCCCCGCGCCGTCAAGTACACGTCGCCCGTGGATATCCTCAATTGCTCCCCCAACTGCTCGACGATCTGCTGTAAGTGGCTCACAAGCGCTTTGCGCTGCTCCGGAAGACGCGCCTCTTCCGTCCAGTTGATGGCCACAAGACAGAATCCCGCGCGCTCACCGATGGCTTGCCAACGTTGGGCGCTGGAAAGACACGTCTCCCCCTCTCCGTGTAGCGCCAATACCACGGGAACAGTCCCCGCGTCCGCTTCAGGTATCCCAGTAGGGATACAAACGTAACACGTATATCCAGCCAGCTCCATCCACCGTTGCTCCGGCTCCGTATCCCGCTCGAACGTATCCGCTCCCGTACATCCCGAGCAAAGAAGGAAGGCCTGGCCTGTCACCATCGCCACAACCGAAGCGGATACCGCTTTCATGAACGTTCGACGACCAGAACTTCGTGGAATGATCAGCCGCTCGGTCATCGCCGCCAGGCGCTGTGCAGGCATCGACTGCAACAAAGCCGCTTCCACCGGATCGAGACGAATTCCTTTGGCTGCCGCCGCCGAAATGGGATCCCGTGCCACTTGGGCGCGAAACACAGGATCGAGAGCCGCAATCGTCAACACTTGCTCCACCCCTTGCGGCAACTCCGTGGCCTGCACCGCCCGATGCATCGGACGACCTCCCACAATGGTGATTCCATTGGGGGAACCCGCTTTGATTCCCATGATATAGCCTCCGTTGGATGGGCAAACCGTTGGCGTAAACAACCGACGGGAGCGCAAAACCATAGCACCAACCCGCTCACGCGCACTCGGCCAAAAATGATTCGCGCTAGCAAAAAAGCGTGTTCAACGCGCGGATACGCCCCAGGACCCATAGGTATCCAGCGAGGGATTATCCACACCCTGGAAATACCAAACCCCATCCTCCTTTTGAAATACCACCACCGCCACGCGCTTGTCTTCAAGATCCATGAACTTCACACGCGCTTGTCTGTCTTTGATCCGTGTCTCGCCAACCTCTTCCTGCCACGCTTCCACCGCTTTGCCACACCACCCACCGGAAGCGAATAGTGTCTCGTACATCGATTGCCCCGCCTGAAGCGATTGGCTCATCTTCTGCCGATCCTGCGGCGCGGCCATCAGAACCAACGCCTCCGTATCCTTGTTTTTTATGAATCCAAGGACTTTTTGCGCCAGCGAATGAAGCTTGTCCCGATCGCTCGTGGGTAACGTCGATACCGGAATCGGAGCCGCAGATTGCGAGCCCGCCGCTAACGTCAACCCGTCGTCCCCCAACGATCCTGAATCTCGCTTGGTGTCTTTGCACCCAATCGATAGCCCGACAACAACACACATCGCGGGATAGACAATTCGAGGATACATCATCCGACAACGCTACGTTCGCTTCGACAACTCCGTCAACCACCGCTCGTTCGTAACCCCGTTGCGTACGCGCGACATGGCACGTTCGCAACGACCCGCATCACGATCGATACAGATGGTTCGATGACGATACCATCACCCCACGGATAGGGATGCTTCGCGGCTGGGATCGAAATCGAAGCAAGAAAAAGACATCGGTCTAAGCCCTTTCCGGATACATCGATAAGCTTGGACATGCGACTTCGCACACGCGGAAGAACCTGCGTACGGCGGATGAAATCATGGGGGAAGCACGGCGCAAAGCGCATGCCCCGTGGCCGAATCCCGATGACTTGCCACCTGCTCAGGAGTCCCTTGCGCAACGATAAAACCGCCTTGATCCCCTCCCTCGGGACCTAAATCGATGACATGATCCGCACACTTGATGACGTCGAGATTATGCTCGATGACGATGACCGTGTTGCCCGCTTGCACCAGACGATGAATGACCCCCAACAATTTATGAATATCCTCGAAGTGAAGCCCCGTCGTGGGTTCATCGAGAACGTATAACGTTTTGCCCGTATCCGTCCTCGCAAGCTCGCGGCTGAGCTTCACGCGCTGGGCTTCCCCTCCCGATAGCGTAGGCGCAGGTTGCCCGAGCTTTACATAGTCCAAACCCACATCCCACAAGGTTTGAAGGATTCGTGTGAGTTTCGGATGGGCAGAAAACTCCTGTTTCGCTCGATCCACCGAAAGAGCCAACACATCCGCGATCGACATCCCCCGGTATTGCACCCGAAGGGTTGCCTCGTGATACCGTTTTCCACCGCAAGTTTCGCAAGGCACATACACATCGGCAAGAAAGTGCATCTCCACGCGCTTCATCCCATCGCCTTCACATGCCTCGCATCGACCTCCACGCACGTTGAAAGAAAACCTCCCCGGACCATAGCCCAAAGCCCGCGCTTCAGGCGTTCGCGAAAAAATATCGCGAATCAGATCGAAGGCCTTCGTATAGGTCGCGGGATTCGAACGAGGCGTACGCCCAATCGGACTCTGATCGATATGAATGCACTTGTCGATCGCGTCGATCCCATCGATGCGATCATGCTCTCCCACCGTGACTTTGGCCTGATGCAGTTGTCTCGCCAGCGCCGGAAATAGAATTCCCGTGATCAAGGAACTCTTTCCCGCCCCCGACACGCCCGTGACAGCAATGAGCGTGCCCAATGGGAACGCCACATCGATGCCCTTCAAGTTGTTGGCTCGAGCCCCGCGCACCACCAGCTTGCCTCGTGCCTTCCTCCGCTTCCAAGGTAGGGCTATTTGCTTTTTGCCTGACAAATACTGAGCCGTCGACGTGTCGCTGGCACGCAATTGCTCGGGCGTTCCGGAAAACACAACCTGTCCGCCCTGCTCGCCCGCCCCAGGACCGAAATCCACCACATAATCGGCGTGAAGCATCATCTGCGCATCATGCTCCACCACCAATACCGTGTTGCCCGTATCCCGCAAGCGCTCCAACGTGCGGATCAACCGAAGATTGTCCCGGGCGTGCAACCCAATCGATGGCTCATCGAGAACGTACATCACACCAGACAATTCGCTTCCAAGCTGACTGGCCAATCGAATCCGCTGCGCTTCCCCTCCCGACAACGATGGTCCAGCCCGATCCAACGAAAGATACCCGAGACCCACGGAACGCAAAAAATCCAATCTACCCTTGATTTCCCGGAGAATCTCGCGTGCCACGATGAGGTCCTGTCCGTGTAGGGATAGTGCTTCGAAGTGCTCGCGCGCCCGATCCACCGACATCCCAACTACCTCGGCAATGCTTCGACCGCCCACGCGCACGGAAAGAGATTCCTTCCGCAAACGCCGCCCCTCACAATCCGAGCATGGCGCATCCGAAAAATACTTCTGATAATACTCGCGCATCGCATCGGAACGCGTTTCCGAATATCGACGAAGCATCGTGTTCAATACCCCCTCGAACTCGATCGACCACGTGCCAGAACCCGAGCGATGCCGATGCTCGATCTCGATGCGACGACCTTGGGTCCCTCGTAACACGATGTCCCGTTGTTTCTTCGATAAATCCTTCCAGGGACGATCGAAATCGATCCCAAAAGCCTTCTCCAATCCCGAGAAAATCTCATAACTCCACCCGGACCCTCGCTCCATGATCGATGCCCAAGGCTCAATCGCCCCTTGTCGAATCGATAACGATTCATTCGGCACCACCAACCTGGCGTCCATCTCCCATCGACGCCCCATCCCATGACACGTGGGACACATTCCCAACGGACTGTTGAAGGAAAAACTCTGGGGAGAAAGGTCGGGAAGTCCAATGCCGCAAGAGCCACACGCCCGATGCTGGCTCAAACGAACGGTAGGCATCCGGCCATGGGGACAGACCGCCAATAGCGAACCCTGCCCCTCGCGCATCGCCGTCTCCACGGAATCCGTAAGACGTGACACCGAAACCTTATGGGGATTCACCCGATCCACCACCAATTGCACCGTATGCTTGCGCGCTTTCGTCAGCGTCACGAGCGAATCCAGACGCTCCAACGTTCCGTCCACGAGCACGCGCAAAAAACCTCGTTGACGTAACCCCTCCAACACCTCGCGATGCTCGCCTTTTCGGTTTTCCACGATGGTCGCGAGCAGCCATACGTCCCGATCGATTTCCCGAAGCTCGCGAACCGCTTGCTCGATCGTCAACGGTGCCACCACCTCCTCGCATCGCGGACAATGCTGGATCCCAATCCGGGCATATAACACACGCAAATAATCATAAATCTCGGTGATCGTCCCCACCGTCGAACGCGGATTGTTCGATGCCGACTTCTGCTCGATGGCGATCGTGGGACTCAGCCCCCGCAACTTCTCGAACGCCGGCTTTTCCATCACCCCAAGGAATTGACGCGCGTAGGAGGACAAACTCTCCACATAACGCCTCTGGCCCTCCGCATAGAGCGTATCGAAGGCCAGGGAGGTCTTGCCCGAACCACTCACCCCCGTGAATACCACGAGCTTTTTCTTGGGAATGGCAAGATGCTCGATGCGCAAGTTATGCTGCCGAGCCCCATCAATCTCGATCCACTCTGGTTCCATCCACATGACTCCAAAAGATACTGAAAGAACGTTCAGCCTATTCCGTTTTTCAGTCGAGAACAAGCCGCTGGCACCGCCGCACGCCGATGGACCTCGTGGATACCGATCGACAGGCTCCCGAAACCCATCGCCCCCGTGTTGCGTTGACTCGCGAATCGCGTTCGAATGACCTGACACCTCGACCATTCACGCTACGGGGTACGGCTCAAGGGTTGCGAAAAACGCCGTGGTCGCGATAACGAAAAGCAAATCGGATTTCTGAAAGGATGGCTGGAGAATCCCCGCGGTGTGATGACGGTACATCTTCGTTTCAACCGCAATCCGTGGACAGGAGCAGCCCATGCCGAAACCCAAGGACGCTCAGACCCAAGAACACGACCTGGAAAACCTGCTCGCCGACATCAGCCATGAGAATACCGGCGCAGAACGCTGGTGGAGTAAATCAGAACTTATTGAATTTATTGGCAAATCATTGAATGCCCCGGCAGACTCGGCCGTTGCGCGGATTCGTGCCGCGGCCAAAACAAATGGATGGATCGGAAAGGTTTCCGTCCATTGCGTGGGGCAACGACGAGGCACTCGCTATGCCTTCGGACGAAAGCCAGAAAACGCGCCTGTAGCGCACGAGGGAAAACGCATGCCCGCGGGCAGCACTTCTGAGGAGCTGGGAGGCATCCGGGATTTCCCTGTTCCTGCCAACCCCGCCGAAGCGGGAAGCGTGCAAGTATTCCATGGTGACAATCTCGAAATTATCCGCGGTTTCGACGATCAATCTTTCGATCTGATCTACATCGATCCGCCCTTCAACACCGGACGTCCACAGTCGCGTACCCGTATTCGAACAGAGCGCGACGAAAAGGGCGATCGAGTCGGTTTTCAAGGAAAACGATACCGAACCACCGTGGTGGGGGTGAGCGGATACGCTGATGTTTTCGACGACTACATGGCGTTTCTCGTTCCCCGCCTTCATGAGGCCTACCGTCTCCTCAAGCCCACGGGGAGCCTATTTCTGCACCTGGATTATCGCGAAGTTCATTATGCCAAGGTCGCCCTGGACCAGATTTTTGGCCGCGACAGCTTCATCAACGAAATCATCTGGGCTTATGACTACGGCGCACGGGCAACCCATCGGTGGTCCCCCAAACACGACAACATTCTCTGGTACGCCAAAGATCCTCACCAATACTGTTTCAACTACGAGGAAATCGACCGTATTCCGTACATGGCTCCGTCTCTCGTGGGCGAGGAAAAAGCGGCTCGGGGCAAGACTCCGACCGATACCTGGTGGCACACCATTGTCAGTCCCAACGGCAAGGAGAAAACCGGCTATCCCACGCAGAAACCTCTGGGAATCCTGTCTCGGATCGTTCGTATCCATTCGAAAAAAGGTGATAAACTCCTCGATTTTTTTGCCGGCAGCGGTTCGTTTGGGCAGGCCGCGGCAAGCCATGGACGAGACGTTACCCTGGTGGACAATAACCCGGAAGCCATCGAGGTCATGCGCAGGAGATTCGCAAACTATCTATGCACTTTTCCTCGGGACGATGCCGGTCTCGAATCTTCCGCCGGGCTGCCAAGGACTCCTCCGACTCCATCTTTGCCTTTCGGCACCGACACGAATTCAGGCCATCCTGAGGTCGAAAAAGCCGCTCCCAAAAAAGCGCCCAGTCGTTCCGGTAGCAGGAAAGCAATCACCCGCAAATCGACAGGGACGGGGACAAAACAAGGAAGCTTATTCTGATAGGTTACGTATAATAATGCCTCCTAACGCTGCTTTTCATCGTGGCCGAATCGCGACCATGCCCCTATCGTCGACAAGAGCCCTCGTGATTTCTGGCATGGGGTAGAGATTCAATCAGAGAGTTATCCTCGATCTTGATTTCGACTTTGGCAGCAACGGCAACCTGAACTTGGATTTCGGACCTTCAAAGGATTGTCTCCGAGTTATTTTCTCGGTTTTGGCAGAGTCGACCGCGGACCAAAGCTCTTTTCCATGACGCAAAAGTGGGTGAAACTCGCACAAATAAGTGTGTCGAAAAGGTGAGGCCATACCATTTACCATCTAACGAATATTATTGAATATGCTTATCGTCTCGGCCTAGGGGAAGGCTTGCATTGACAGGAAAGTCAGGCTAAAATGAGGATCAGGTTCTAGGTATGGTGATGGTGGCGTGAATCGGATCACGGACGGGAACAGGAGAGAGGCATGATGTATCGTCGCAAAATTGGGGTAACTCTTCAAAATTGCTTATGTTTTATTGCCCTGATCTTCATGGTATCAGGTTGCCCGAAGGAGGAAGGGTGCCCTGAAGGGCAGGAGATGTGCGCAGGGAAATGCGTGACGTTGGCCACCGATCCGTATCATTGTGGTTCCTGCGGCAAGTCATGCGGCCCGGGGATGGCGTGCAGCAGCGGGGTATGTGGGGCGAGTTGTCAGCCGGACATGAGTGTATGCATGGGCAAGTGCGTGGATTATCAGACTGACAGCCTGAACTGTGGCGCATGCGGCCACCAATGCGAGTCGGGGACGAGGTGCAGCAGCGGGATATGCGGGCCGACTTGCCAGCCACACATGAGTCTGTGCATGGGCAAGTGCGTGGACTATCAGACCGACAGCCTGAACTGCGGCGCATGCGGCAACCAATGCGGGTCGGGGATGACGTGCAGCTACGGGATATGTGGAGTGAGTTGCCCGCTGGACCTGAGTCTGTGCGGAAACAAATGTGTCAATTATCAGACCGACATCCACAACTGCGGATATTGCGGCTACGAATGCGGTCCGGGGCTGCAGTGCGCCAGCGGAAACTGTGTGCCCACCTGCGCTGAGCCGCTAAAGCAATGCGGTGATCGATGCGTGGACATCACCAACGACCCCGAACACTGCGGAAGTTGCAACAATAAATGCGGTAGCGGCCAGATATGTGCCGGTCTTTCCGGCTGCCAGGATTTAAGCTGTCCCCAACTATGTCCCCCAGACCAGACGCTTTGCAGCGGCCACTGCGTCGACACCATGGGCGACGTCCTGCATTGCGGCGGGTGCGGCAACGCTTGCGGTGCCGAAGAGGCCTGTATGGCGGGCGTCTGTACCGCCGGAACGTTCCGCATCGTCTCCCTGGATACGCAATGCCGGATTGTGGACGATACCTCCAAGCTTGACGCACCCAGGGGCCCCATCGCCTTTGGGGAAGGATTGGTCTTCTACTCCGGGGCTTCCCGAGTGCTGAGCTATGATTTCGCGGATTATTGGGCCGAGATCATGAGCCAGGAAGCCATACCCGGTCTCACCTCGGACCTTGCAAGCGGGAAGTTATGGGCCCTTTCCACCAATCAGGGATGGGCAGTGGCCGCTGGCGCTACCATCACGAAAATTATCCCTGTTATCAATGAGATGCCCCTCGTGGCGGGAACACCGATTCCGTTGTCGGAAAGCTTCCAAATCCCAGCGGGGTCAGGTATTTTTGCCGGCTTCGGACACGTGGCCGTCCATACCGGCACCGAATTGATCGTCATCGATACGGCCAATGGCGAAGTCACCCGCCTCGCCAGCTCAGCGCTTCAGGCCGCCCCCTGCCAGGGCCCCTTTTACTCCGGTATCATTGAAATGCACGCTGACGGCATGAGGCTGACGTACGTCCAGGCTAGCACCAGCGCTATCGTCCGCACGCGCCCCGGAGACGGTGCCACCCAGGTGGTCCTGCAAGGAATCGACTTCGCCGATATGTGCGGCATCACCGTCGACCTGTCCAGAAGCCGATGGTGCTTCCACCTGGCCCAGCCTTCCCAGGAATTCGACACCCAGCCCGGCCAGTCCGCTACCTACTGCTGCGATGCCGTATTTGCGATGTAAGGGAACCTGAGCCACCGGCAGCAAAGCCGCGCCAACGTAGCAAGCCATCCGGCCAGGAAATCCTCAACACGATCCCCATCAGCCCCTGACGCAACATCCCTTGCCGCGCCCGTCATCCTGGCACCTGTTTCTGGCTTATCCGATAAGCTCTGCCCCTCCACGCCTCCTGCTGCCTTCTTCCCACCACCATCCTGACATTCCCCTCGTGACAAAGCCCATATCACCATTGAACGCGCCCCAAAGCATCGCTCGACATCGTCGCCATTTTCCATCGTCACCATGCAAGGGGCCATGTTGCAGGAATAGAAAATTGTATAATGATTCCAAATAGTTGCATAGGTTTCAGCGGGTGAGGGGCTCCTGACAGATCCCCTCATTTTTCCTGAATTGAACAGTTGCCCTGGGCTACTGAACACTGGCTTGGTGTTCTGCGGTGAACAATATGGGATGACCGTGACCGTTTTTGTGCGCCGTGGGCCGTGACCGTGACCGTGACCGTTTTCGTGCGCCGCGGGCCGTGACCGTGAAGGAAAGGCTCGGGGAAAATGAGGGGATGGCTTAGAGGGCCTCTCGACGCTGAAGCCTGTTATCCGCTTTTTTCTCTCGCCCCCTCACCGTAACCCGCTAACGGGCCATCGAACCCCGCCCTCGTCTCAGCCTCCTTCGCGCTGCCGGTCGAGACCTTCTCGAAACGCATCGTCCACATGCTGCCACAACAATGGATCCGGCTGCTCTCGATGACCGTATACCGACATGGATGCCGCCCCGCAGCCCCCCCCACAACTCCTTTCGTAATAGCATCCCCGGCAAAAGGAAGGCGCCCCTTCCCGATAGGTCACCACCTGCTCGTGATGAAACAGCGAAGACACATCCTCGACATCCAGAATATCTTCCACCCCCCCAATCGCCTGCGTGTGCAACGTGCAAAATCGCAAAGCCCCACCTGGACTCAACGCAAATTCCTGCTTCGTGGTTCCCACCGCGCAACTTCCGAATCGAATCGGCGCATAAAGCTTCGTATCCATCGCGCACGGCGGAATCGGCATCGTGCAAAACAATCGCATCCCGCCGCGAGCATACGGCGTCGCTTGCTCGAACGCCGTCATCAGCTCAGCAATCGATGGCAACAACCGCGCAACATGCTGGGATGCCAGCCCCGACGGACTGAATCGGCTCAACGCCACCCTTTGAACCCCAAGCTTCTGCCATAACCCAAGGGTCGCGCCCACCCAATGCGCATTGCGACGCGTGACCACGATGCATCCGGTGACATGCAGTCCCGCCTGGTTCGCCGCCTGAACCCCCGCGACCGCTCGTTCGAAAGACCCTTGTGTTCGCGTGTAATCTTCATGGGTTTGCGCATCCGGTCCGTGCAGCGAGATCTGAATGCCTCGCAGCTTCGCCTCGACAAGACGTTTCGCATACGCCGCGTCCAACAACGTTCCGTTCGAAATCATCTGACAAGGCACCCCATGACGTTTGAGCGCGGCGAGAACTTCGAAAAGCCGCGGATAACTGAGGGGCTCGCCGCCCGTCAACGTGATATGGCCCACCTGCACCGCATCAAAAATCTTGTCGATACGCTCGAGGAGCCGATCCGTCGACGAGTCCAACGATTTCGATATATGCAACGGATTGTAGCAGTGCGAACAGCGCAGGTTGCACGCCCAGGTGAGTTCAATCGCCAGGCTGTAGAGGGTAAGACGCGTCATGGATACCTTGATTCGACCGTCCGATTCGCAAAACCATCAAAGCTCGAAATCGCAGCCATGAAAATAGGCGATATTCTCGAGTCTTCCGCGTGTTGGGATCCTCGATGACCCAAAATAGCCCGTGGCCTTCGCCCTAGGCCAGAACTCGGCCCAATAATCACAGGCCATCTCCCGCATGCATCCTCATGGACCGGATCGAAGCGCCGTGATTCGAACCGCTTTATCCCTTTTTCCGCCGACGCCTCTTTCCGAATCATCAATCGCTTTCTCCTGCCTGCACCACTCTGCTATTTTGCCGATATGTCCAAGTATGCTCGCACCATCGTCATCTGGGTAGTGCTCGTGGCGCTATTTCTGGTGGTTTGGAAATTCCTGTCCACGGAAGAAAAACATTTGGAATTTCGTGAGTTTACAGTTTTTTTGCAGGACGTGGTGGCAGACCGTATCGCCAGCGTTCGCGTGCTCGGTAACCGATTGATCGTCACCCCCGAAGAAGGTTTGGTCTACGAAACCGTTGGCGTGTTGGATTCCGAAACCATGGAAGACCTCACACGGCAAGGCGCTTCGATCCACTACGGGCAGGAGCCCCAGGAAACGAGTGTCTCCACCTCATTCCTCTATTGGGCGGGCGCTGTCGCCGTTTTGGTCGTGGTAGCCCTCGTGTTGCGGCGCATGCGGGGCAGTGGGGGTGGGCTGATCACCCTTGGAAAAAGTCGTGCGCGCATCCTGCCCGAGAATCGTACGGCCACGTTTGCCCAGGTCGGCGGCGCCAACGAGGCGAAAAAAGACCTCCAGGATATCATCGATTTTCTTCGTTCCCCCGCCACATGGAAAAGCGCGGGCATTCGATTGCCCCGAGGTGTCCTGCTCGAAGGCCCCCCCGGCTGCGGCAAAACCTTGCTCGCTCGCGCCGTCGCCGGCGAAGCCAAGGTCCCCTTCTTCTTCGTCTCCGCTTCCGAATTCGTCGAAATGTTCGTGGGCGTAGGTGCCGCCAGAGTGCGCGATACCTTCGAAACGGCCTCAAAAAAAGCCCCGGCCATCATCTTCATCGATGAACTCGATGCCGTGGGCCGTCGCAGAGGTTCCGGCGTCGGCAGCGCCCACGACGAACGTGAGCAAACCCTCAATCAATTGCTGTCATGCATGGATGGGTTCGAAACCGACGATCGCGTGGTCGTCATCGCCGCCACCAATCGCCCCGATATCCTCGACCAGGCTCTGGTTCGACCCGGAAGACTCGATCGTCGAATCCGTATCCCGTTGCCCGACGCCGAGACACGGCTCGCGATCTTACGAATTCATACCGCCCCCATGCCCCTGGCCGACGATGTCTCCCTGCAAAAACTCGCCGACCGTTGCGAGGGTGTAAACGGCGCCATGCTGGAAAACCTTGCCAACGAAGCCGCTCTTCTGGCGGTGCGACGATGCCGCGCGCAAGGAGAAAAAATATCGGTGGCTCGCGAAGATTTCGAGCATGCCCTGCAAAAAATATCAAAGATAACGGATGCTTTCGACAGTTTGGATCAGGTGCTCGTCGAATCGGCCACGCAACTCGCCAAACCTTCCGGACCGGTGGTGGTCGAAGCCACCCTTCACGACGGAACCCGCGTCCAGGGAGAACTCGTGTGGGTGGATGGGACCTTCCTGAAACTCAAACACAACGGTGAATCGCGCATCGTGGCGAAACGGCAAATCCATACCCTCACCGCACTATCAGGGACGGAGTCCGTGCGTGAATTGGTAGCCGATCCATGGGCCGCCCAGCCCACGGATGTGGCATAACCTATTGAAATAAAAGCTATTATCTGATTTCCCCCCTTCTTTCGATGGCGCTCGGCTCCCCCCAACCCTGCCCATCGCCTGTCCCCCTTTGGCTCATGACGAGACGATCAGGGCAAAACCCTGAGCTATCCCCTCATTTTCCCCAAGCCTTTCCTTCACCCTACGACAGTTCGAAACAACTATCTGCCATCGCTTGGTCACGGTCACGGCCCGCGGCGCACGAAAACGGTCACGGTCACGGTCACGGTCACGGCGCACGGTACACAAAAACGGTCACAGTCATCCCATACTGTTCACCGCATAACGCCAATCCAATGTTTAACAGCCCAGCGTAACTGTTGGGGATGCTCCAAGGGGGGTGCCAAGGACCGAGCCAAAATCAAGACCCAAGAATCATCAGCTCGTATCCCTTTCTAATTCAGGAAAATATAAGGGGATTTGTCAGGGCAATACCAGATTCCGAACCCCTACGATGGCGCCCTGGCGATACCCGCGCACCGTCATGAGCTTATCCTGCCACGACTCCGTCGTCACCTCGGCAAAAAATGTCTCTTCGTCACGCCGCACCCGATCCACTCCCGTGCCATCGATATATACCTGCACCTCGTCAAACCCCTCGCCTTGCACACGAAGCCCGCCAGCTTCCTTTTTCACACGGATCTCCGCGCCTGCCGTCGGCTGCAAATAAAAGGGCTCCATTTCCAAGCGAGTGATAACCCGAAGGATTTTCTCGGCCAACACCGGAAGCCGCCCTTGCGCGGACCCATCCCCAGGATCGGGCATCGCCGCCGCCAGCAAGAAGCGACGACCATCCGCGGCTTCCATGACCCCGTGATCCAAGTAATCCTTGCCGGGAACCCAGCCGGGCTTGTGGCAAATGCGAGCGTCCGGTCCAAGAACGGCGCGCACCCCGCGGGCAAAAAACGACGGTTTTGCCTGGCATAGAGCTTCTTGCAGTGCGTTCGAATCCTCGGAAGATAGCTCGAAACGCTCCTGGGGCGGAATCAAATCGCGAAGCACGACCCGACGCACCGCTTCCGTCAGCTCGAAAAGAGTGGCGCATTGAACCCTTGCGCCGCTGCACTTGTCGAGGGGACCTGTCGTGCGCGAGGGTACGACCCACTGCTTGTCCCCTTCCGTAAGTGTGAAACTGGGTGGGGTCCTGACGTTGGAATGGGCATAAGCCGCCTGAATGACGGTATTCGGAAAGCCCCGTTCCGCCGTGAGCCAACGGCCATTCAGGTGATCCAAACCCGCGATCTGCAACGTGCGATCGTAGTCTTCGTTGGAACTGAGACGCACCGACCGGTCCACGATGGCATTGACCCGATCGGAAAAACCGTTTCTCCAGCGAACCTCGGCCTGGCCGCTGAATCCATGAATCCGTAGCCAATCCAGCGCGGCGAGAGCAGCCAGCACCTTGACCGTGGAAGCGGGCCAAAAAGATTGAGAAAACGCGCCCTTATCGTAATCGAAGAAGGCGTAGGACAGTCCCAATTCATTGTGCTGGATGATGGCCGCGTACGCTTCCGTACCTCGCGGTGGTCGATATCCAAGCTCCCGCGCAAGGGTGGTCGAATCCAATACCCGGGCAACCTGCTCGTCCCAACGCCATGGCGGATCCTGGCCTTCGTCCACCAGCCGGGCTTGCTGCGTGAGCTGCCGCGAGTCGCCTGCCTTCGGCCCATCGAACGCTTCCCTCACCGCCCCAGGTTGAACGCCAAAGGCTTCGTGGACGCTCGACGCAGGTCTCGAAGGATTCGCTACCCCTACGGAATCGCAACCCGACGATACCCCAAGTCCCGTGGCAGCCAGAAGCAGAAACCGACGCACGTTCATCTCTCGATATCGGCCCAATTCACATCTAGTAAACTCACCACCTCACAACGGTTGCCAAGCAGCACCACCTCGTCGCCAGCGCTGCCATCCAAGGGGCCCACGGCAATCCCCCGGCTCATGCCGCCAAAAGCAACCGCTTGCCAGCGCCCTTTCCGAAACCGATACGCGCGAACATACGCGCTGCCCCTGGTGATCAACTCCTTGCTCCCATCGCCATCGATATCCGCGGGGAAAATATCCCATAGCGTGTATTGCCCAGCCGTATCTTCAACGACTTCTTTTCGATATTCTCCGCCCGCCCAAGTTATTCGCGAAAGAAGCCCCTTCGCTTGCTTGCCATAATCCTGATGCCAGCCATCTCCAAGATAGATTTCGCTTTTCCCGTCCCCGTCCATATCCGCGACAGCAAGACCGCGAACCCCTCGAAGCGTGGGAAGGGCTGTCCGCTGTCCCTTGGCTTTCAGGATGAACGCATCGCCATCCCCCCCTTGTGTCTCGCCATACACGCGGCCTACGACCAAGTCCGAAGACCCATCCCCATCCACATCCCCCCAGGCCAGGCTCATGGCCATACGCACCTGACCCAGCGTTTCCAACGTCCATCGGGCCTGCTGTCGATGGGCATGAACCAGATTCACCTCGTACTTGCTGTCAAAATAGGCAATCGCAAGCGAGTTTTTGGCCGTCGGCACGATCGTCGCGACGTCTGGGCGAGTCGTCGTCGGTGCAACGATGACTTCTTCTCGAAGGGTATTGCCCTGGAGACGATGAACGGTCACCCGCGTCGTAGCCGTGGGGTGGTGGCGCGAGCGTCCCCATCCTGCGACGATCTCGGCTCGGCCATCGCCATCCAAATCCGTCGTCCGAAGCACCTGAATTCCCGCAGAAACCTCGGCTTCCCCCACCAGGCGACCGGAAGGAGTCACCACGCGAATCCGCTGGCCGTCGACAAATACCAAATCCCCCTGCCCATCGCCGTCGACATCTCCGATGGCCACATGATATGCATCGGCTGCCAGATCGGTGATGTCTTGCCGCGTGCCCACGGAAGGGTTCCACGATGGCCCTGGAGCGGTTGCGGGTGGCACTTTTGGTTTTCGCGCGGAACTGGTAGATACCTTGGGAGCGGAAGCGCGCGCGGACCCGGCGGCGGTATTGTTTGGGGAAGGGGGATGATCGCTTTTGCATCCCAGGGGGGTGCTGGTCAGCGCGATACTGCCGAGGACCAAGCATAGCCAAGGGGTCAAATCAAAATGGGTTGTGGGGGTCATCCGGGCCTCCTTTTCCGCCATGCAACGATAGTCTACCTTGGTGGAATAGGAATCGATGGGGGCTGGGGCCTTGGTGTAGCACAAGGAGAACGAGTCGGGGGAGCTGAAGAAAATATGTGTAAAATCAATAAGTTAATCGGATACCGGCAGGGGTCAGGGAGGAGGCAGTGAGACACTCGAAGGGGCGCCGAGCATGGTGGGCCAGTCCCCATCCCAGAACACACGGTCGATCAGCACGACACGTCCCGGGTCTTTGCCGACGTGGCCGGCCTGCCAGGAATGATAGATATGCCAGGTTTCGCCACGGGGGGTGGTTAGGATGGAGCCATGTCCTGGTCCAGCCCAGGCGCCGGCGGTTCGTAGCAGGGGGGCCGGCGCTTTTTTATAAGGTCCCAGGGGAGAGGAAGCCCGTGCCACACTGACTCCGTACGAAGCGCTGGCATAGCCGTTTGCGCTATAGAATAAGTAGTAGTAGCCGCCGTGATCTATCAACCAGGGGCCTTCGACGAGGGCTCCTTCCCAGGCCATGTCGTTGGTGATGAGTTTTACGGGTGAGCCGACGAGCGACAAACCGTTGCTGGCAAGCTCTTGACCGTAGATGGGAGTGGGTTTGCCTACCGCATTCCCATCCTCTTTCCACAGCAAATAGTGTTTTCCTTGTGGGTCTTCATAATGCGTGGCATCGATGAGTCCCATGGAAGGGTTGTTGAGCAGGGGTTTGCCGATATCTTTGTAAGGGCCTAGAGCGGCGGAGGCGGTGGCCGCGCCGATGCTCAACGCGCCATTTTTGTGTTTGGCGGTAAAATAGGCGACGAATTTGGAGCCAATTTTATGGATTTCGGGTGCCCAAAAATGGCTTACGGCCCAACTTGGTCTGTCCTTGGTAGGGAAAATATACCCCTTCCATTTCCAATGGACCATGTCGTCGGAGTGACGAAGCGGGAAAGCGTCGCCACTGCCACCGCCCGTGCATGCCATGACATATTGGGTTCCATCGAAAACGACCCCTGGGTCGGGACAATCCTTGCCCACCACGGGGTTGACATAAAGTCCGCCGCATTGTGTGTACCGAAACGCCAGGTCGCAGGCGCTATTGCCCGAAAAATGGGGTTTCCATCCGTTGGAAAGCGTGGCGTAGGAGGCGGAACCATCATTGTGGCAGGCCCCATTCCAGGTGAGAGCCCCTTGGACATCGTCGAAATAGTCGGGATGGTTGGGGGCGGGCATCCACTTGGGCCCGTACGTGACCCGGGATTCGCAAGACGCGGGCACGCCTTGACACCCTTCATAATCAAGGGCGATAACGCAGGTGCCCTTGCCTTTGAAATAGGGTTTCCACCCGTTGGAAAGCGTCGCGTACGAGTTGCCGCCATCGGCCTGGCAACTGCCATCCCAGGTAATGATGCCAGAAGCGATGTCGAAGTCATCGGGATGGTTGTCGCCGTGAATCCAGGAGGAACCGTAGGTGATGCGCGTGGTGCAAGGCGGGGGGGGCGAGCCTCCACTACCGCCCTCGCTTCCCGCGTTGCCTGCCGCTCCGCCGCTGCTGCCTGCCTGTCCCGCGCTCCCTCCCACCTCCGCTCCACCGGAGCCCGATGTACCACCGCCAGTCCCCCCTGGACCGACCGAGCCTCCCGTTCCTGCGCTGGCACCGGTGCCGCCCGTTGCCGCGTCCCCACCTGTCCCTCCGTACCCCCCCACGCCGCTTTCTTGTCCCGCATCCGAGGTTTTGCCCCCTCCCGTGCCGGCATTCGATACAACCGTGCCTGACGATTCACCGTCGCCACAAGCACTGGCAAGTATCACCATCCCCACGAACGGCAGTGCAAACCAATGGCAGTTTTTGGGCTTCATCGGCTTCAATTGTTGCACACATCGTGCCCCCAAGCCCATTGACTAATCCTCTTATTTCCCTTGGTTCCGTAAAAAAATTGGGATCTGCCATGTCTCGCCTGTGATCTCCGATTGCCAGAAGGACATTGCTTCCGGCTGCCATTCGGCATGGCAATTCCCTGCGCCCGCAAATCCAGTCTAGCCAACCTCCAAGCCCTCTCGTAGGCTCCGAACTGCGAAGCATGTCCCCGCTCTATTTCGACCTTGCCCAACGACGCCGCTTGGCGATGTATCTCGCGCTGGCGTTGTTGGCTGCGTCGACCCTGCACCTGGAAGTCCTGATCACCAAGCTGTTTTCGAACAAACTGGAGCATCATTACACGTTCGCCGTGATCTCCATTGCCCTTCTCGGTTTCGGTGTGGGTGGGGTGTACGTGCATCTGCTTTCTCATAGGTATTCTCCAGAAAAAGAGGCGGACCCCCTTCGGCTCTGGCCCTGGGCCTTGGGGTATGCCGCTTCCGTTCCCGCAGTCGTTGCGCTCTTTCTCGTCCTTCCGCTCGATCCCGCATTTCCGGGGCTCGTTGGGCTCATTTCCCTGCCCGTTTACTTCCTGCTTTTCGCTGTTCCGTTTTTTTTTGCAGGCGTCTGCGTGAGCGCCTTGCTCGTCGCCAAAGGCATGCGTCCCACGCGGGTTTATTTTTGGGATCTTTTCGGAGCTGGAATGGGCGCCGTCTTGGGACCGTTAGGGCTCTCGCTCGTAGGCGGCTACGGTAGTGTCGTGGCCGCCTCCCTCCTCGGATTCGTCGGCGCTCTCATCCTTCGAAGCCTCGAGCCGAAACGACGTTTGCGGGAACTTGCGCTTGGAACGACGGCCATGGCGCTTTCGTGCTCGGCTGTGCTGCTTGTACCTCGGGTTTTGCAATCCACGTTGCACTTCGACATGGTGTCTTTCAAACACGCGCCGTTGAAGGCAGAATTCATGACCTTCGGTGGCGCGGTTCAGACCTATTGGAATCCGATCGCAAGAATCGACGTCAGTCCGACGGGCGAATCTCATATTGGCGGGTTTCGCTATGGTTTATCCCGCAAAGACTGGTCTGAGCCGCTGTGGGGACGCATGGTGCTGGTGGACGGCAGCGCCAATACCCGTCAATTCGCTTTAGGGGAAAAGCCGACGCGCGAAGGAATGCTCGGAAGGACCCTATGGGCGATACCCTACGTGTTGCGTCCGGAAACCGAACGCGTCTTGGTGCTCGGCCCCGGGGGCGGCATCGACCTTCTTGTAGGAAAAGCTTATGAAATCGATGAGATAGATGCGGCAGAACTCAATCCGGACATGTATTCGCTGCTGTTGGGGCGTCCAGAAGACCCGGAACGGCTTGCGTATACGCGGTTTTTGAAGTCCGACGACATCACCGACGTTCGCATTTTTCAAGCGGAAGCAAGGCATTTCGTGCGTTCCCAGGCAGGGCAGCGCCCCTACGATGTCGTGCTGGCGAGCGGTGTGGATACACTGACGGCCATTCAGACGGCGGGCAATGCGCTGAGCGAAAACTACCTGTATACGAAAGATGCGGTGAAAGATTATTTGTCGGTGCTTTCGCCTCGCGGACAGTTGGCGTTGACGCATTGGCATTTGGAGCCTCCCACGCTTGCGCTGCGCATGTTTGCGACGTTCTTGGAGGTATTGGATGAGCAAGGGGTCGACGATCCGGGGCGTCGGATTTGTGTGGTATCCGAGGGGTTTTGGGAAAACGCGATTGTGAAAAAAGGGGAAGATTATACACAACAAGAAGTGGAGCGTTTGCGCCAATTCGCCGCGGATGCAGGCTTTCAGGTGCTATGGGACCCGTTCATCGATGGGGACGCGATCGTGAAACGGCCTGGCGACGTCATGTTTCGCCGGTTGGGGCGAGCTTCCCGGGCGGAACGACAGGCGCTGTTGGAGGCGTATCCTTACGACGTGCGTCCGGTGACGGATGATCGTCCCTATTTTTATTGGATCCGGGGAAAACGGGGGGCTCCGAGTCCCTCGGGGTGGTTGTATCCGATGGCATCGGCACAATGGCTACTGGTCTTGGCGCTGGCCGCCGCGGTGGGGATGGTGGTCGTTCCGTGGCTGGTGGCGAGGCGTCGAGGGCAAGATGGTAGAGGGGCTTTGCGCGTGATGCCGTATTTTTTGCTTTGCGGTTTTGCGTTCATCCTCGCGGAAAATGGCTTGTTTTTGCTGCTGTCGCTGTTTGTCGGGGGGCCTTTGTACTCGTTGAGCATTGTGTTGCCATCGCTGTTGATGGGCTACGGATTGGGCAGTCTGGTGGTGCTGCAGGTGGTTTCGGCCAACCGGGCAGGGGCCCTTCGGTTGGCGATGATCTATGCGGCGGCGTTTTTTCTGCTGTGGGTTTTTGCCCATTGGGCGGTGCCCGCCGGGATGGGTTGGTCCATGGAAACGAGGATGGGGACTGCGGTGGGGGTAGTGATTGCCTTTGGCGCGGTGCTAGGCCTTGCCGTGCCGTGGTACATGGAGATCCTGAAAGTTCGAAGCCAAGCGGACCGTAGTCTGGCGTGGTTGTGGGGGATGAGCGCCGCGGCCAACGTGGTGGGAGCGATGTTGTTCGTACCGATTTGCGAGCGCTTGGGTGTGCAAGGAACGTTTTTTTTGGCAGCGGCGTGTTACGTGACTGCCTTGGGCTGGGCAGCCGTCCATGGCGGCCCCGACTCGGTGCTGGCCCCGCTTCGTTCGCGTTTTTTTACCGTCGGAAAAAAGATCGCGAACGAGGGCTAGCCCCCACCGCCTGTCGTGATTAGCTTGCTCCAGACGTGCTGGTCCGCAACCAACGTTGAGCATCGTGAAGCGATGAGCCACGCGAGCCGGGCATCCAAGGAAACATCATGTCGGAAAAAAAGAACCCGCATCGTTCAGAAGACGAAGTTACTTTCGGAGATCGGCTTCCCGTATTGCCGATTCGAAATGCCGTGCTTTTTCCTGGCGCTGTGGCGCCCTTCGACGTGGGCAGAGAAAAGTCTGTCGCCCTCGTCGAGGAGATGGATAGCTTTTCCAGTCCTGTGATTGCGATTTTTGCGCAACGGGATCCAGCGACAGACGATCCTGGTTTCGATGATCTATACCCGGTGGGGTGTGCGGCGCGAGTGCTGAAAGCCTTGAAACATAGTTCAGGCAATTACTCCCTGATTTTGCAGGGATTGACACGGATTCGGCTGACATCCATGCCGCAAACGTCACCGTATCTCATTGCAAAGGTGCAGAAGCTCGAACCGCCTGCGACCGATGATGTGGAGATCGAAGCGCTGGCGATGAGTCTTCGAGAGATTGCAAAACAGGTCATTCAACTCATGCCCGAACTTCCTCGGGAGGCATCGGCTCTCATCGATTCCATTCAGGAGCCCGGAGCGTTGTCGGATTTGGTGGCCGCCAACCTCGACGCGCCGGTGGAAGAAAAGGCGCAACTCATCGAGACGGTGGACGTCAAGGAACGTATTCGAAAAGTCCTTCGTTTGCTTACACGCCAGCTAGAAGTGCTCAAGATGCGCGACCGCATCAACTCCCAAATCAAAGAGGAAATGGGGAAAAACCAGCGCGAATATGTGCTGCGTCAACAACTCAAGGCCATCAAAGAAGAACTGGGCGAAGACGAAGGCGACCAGGGAGATCTGGATGGACTCGAAGAGCGTATTTCCAAAGCGGAGCTTCCTCAAGAAGCCGATCAAGTCGCCCGCAAACAGCTCAAACGTCTTCGAGCTATGCAGGTGGGGTCAGCCGAATACACGGTGGTGCGAACGTATCTCGATTGGATCCTCGATATCCCCTGGGCCACATCCACGCAAGACAACATGGATATCCTCAAGGTACGAGAGGTGCTCGACGAGGACCATTACGGCTTGGACAAAGTGAAAAAACGCATCGTGGAATACCTGGCGGTTCGAAAGCTCAAAAAAGATAAAAAGGGCCCAATTTTGTGCCTCATCGGGCCTCCTGGCGTGGGCAAAACATCGCTTGGAAAAAGCGTGGCGCGTGCGCTTGGTCGGAAATTCCACCGCATCTCTTTGGGGGGTGTGCATGATGAAGCGGCCATCCGGGGCCATCGACGAACCTACGTGGGGGCTCTTCCCGGGCAGATCATTCAAGGAATGAAAAAAGCGGGCACGATCAATCCCGTGTTCATGATGGATGAGGTCGATAAAATCGGCCATGACTTCCGCGGAGATCCGTCGGCAGCGCTGCTCGAAGTGCTCGATCCGGAGCAAAACAACTCCTTTGCGGACCACTACCTCGAGATCCCTTATGACCTGTCGCATGTCATGTTCATTGCCACCGCCAACGTTCCGGACCCGATTCCTCCGCCCCTGCGGGACCGCATGGAAATCCTCGATCTGCCAGGATATACCCGTCGTGAAAAACTCGCCATCGCACGTCGTCACTTGATCCCGAAGCAACTCGAAGAGCACGGCCTAGCGGAAGAACAAGTCAACATCACCGATGCCGCGGTCGAAGAAATCATCGACCATTGGACGAGAGAAGCTGGTGTTCGCAATCTCGAACGATCGATTGCGAGCGTCATCCGTGGCGTGGCGGTGAAAGTAGCGGAGGGCGACGACACGCCTCGCACCATTGAGACGGAAGACCAGTTGCGCGAGTATCTTGGACCGATTCGCTTCACCAGTGAGGTGGCGGAACGTACGGAGGAAACCGGTGTGGCTACGGGGCTGGCTTGGACCAGCGTGGGAGGGGAAATCCTATTCATCGAAGCCACGAAGATGTTTGGTACGGGCAAGCTTCAGCTCACGGGTCAACTCGGTGATGTGATGAAAGAGTCCGCGCAAGCGGCCTTGTCCTACGTGAGGACCAATGCCGAGCGTTATGGCATCAACCGGGATTTTCTCGAAAAAAGCGATTTGCATATTCATATTCCTGCGGGCGCGATGCCCAAGGATGGCCCCAGCGCTGGCGTGACGATGTTCACGGCGCTCGTTTCCATGCTGACCGGGATCCGCGTTCGTCATGATGTGGCCATGACCGGTGAGATCACGCTTCGAGGGCGGGTGTTGCCGGTGGGGGGCATCAAGGAAAAAGTCCTGGCAGCCCATCGCGCGGGAATTCGGCGTCTTTTGCTCCCGGAGCGTTGCAAAGCGGACCTCGAAGAGGTTCCCAAGGAGATCAAAGACGAACTCGAATTCGTATTTGTGCAGCGCATGGATCAAGTGCTGGAAAATGCTTTGGAAACCATGCCCACGCCGCTACCCGCCGACGTGCAAAACGCGCCTCCCCCGGCAAATTGATCAGCCCGCTAATTTCTTCTCCCTTTCCTCTGGCTCGTGGTCGGAGTGCGCCTTGTATGCTAAGCGCGACTCATGGGTCGTTGGCTAGTTTTTTTCTCCACGGGTCTTTTTCTCGCCGCCTGTTCCGATGACTCCGAGTCGAGTCAGGATTGGTGGCCCCCTTCCGATGGAGCCACCGAGCAGGATGCCTCGGTGGACGATGTCATCACGGTCGATGATGCATCGGGCAAGGATGTCGCGCAGCAAGATCAAAAAACCGAAGATGTGACGAGCCCGTCGGATGCCGAGCAAGAAGCTGATGCTCCACCCGTCGTCACCACGGTGGACGTATCCCATCGTCGCGAGGTGCGGGGAGTATGGATTGCGACGGTATCGCGTATCAACTGGCCGACGAGCACCAAAGCTTCCGAGCAGAAGGCGCAGATGGAGGCCATCCTCGATACGGTCGAAAAGGCTGGATTCAATACGGTTTTCTTTCAAGTACGCCCTGAGGCGGATGCTTTGTATGCCTCGGATCTCGAGCCTTGGAGTCGGTACTTGACGGGAACCCAAGGAGTGGACCCCGGCTATGATCCATTGACCTTCACGCTCGAGTCCTGCCATCGTCGAGGGCTCGAACTGCACGCCTGGCTCAACCCCTACCGGGCCAGAGCTGGCAATGTGGGGGCGAGCGCGCCGAATCACGTCATCAACCAGATGCCGCAAGCGGTCGTGTCTTACGGGAACTTGCGATGGCTCGATCCAGGTCATCCTGATGCGTTCAACCACACGCTGGCTGTCATCGAGGACTTACTCGAGCGCTACGATTTCGATGGACTTCATTTCGACGATTACTTCTATCCCTATCCGGATACTGGATTGACCTTCGATGACAACGCTACTTTTGCGGCGTATGGAGGGGGAAAATCACGTGCGGATTGGCGTCGGGACAATGTCAATCGGATGGTGGCGGCGGTGGGGGAGCGGGTGAAGGCGATGCGTGACGATGTCCGTTGGGGGATATCTCCCTTTGGGGTTTACCGGCCGGGCATGCCCGCGGGGGTGACGGGGTTGGATCAATACGAATCGTTGTATGCCGATCCGATCAAGTGGATTCAAGAAGGATGGCTCGAATATCTTGCTCCGCAGCTATACTGGCCGACTACATCGACGGGCCAGCCGTACAAGAAGTTGCTGTCCTGGTGGGATGAGCGTGCCGCGGAGGCAGGGCGTATGCTTCTGGCGGGCAATTCCGGGTATCTCGAATATGGGCTGAATGAGCATCGCGCACAGATGGATGCGGTGCGGAACGCTGCGCAGGGAGCCACGCGCGGTGCGATCTGGTGGTCTGCGAAGCCCATCGTGGACAACACGAATGGATTGCGGACGATGCTAGCCAACGAGTATTACAATCGTCCCGCGGCTTCTCCGGCGATCGTGGGTGCGGCCAATACGCCACTGGCCCATCCCTCGGTGCAGGTGGACCAAGGCGCGGTGACCATCCTCTCGAGTGCGGAAAAAATGCGTTATTGGGCGGTATATGGCGAGCAGCAGGGAGGCTGGGAACTCGAAAGGCTCGTTCCTTCCGAACGCACCGATTTTTCGCTACCGGATGGCACATGGGCGATTTCCGCCATCGACCGTTGGGGAAGGGAGAGCAAAGCCGTCGTGGTGCAGGGCCATGGCCAGGCGGATGCAGGCTCCGGGGGCGCGAGCTGTGAGCATACCTATGGCGGGGTCTACGCCCATGGGGGATGTTCCCCAAGCTATCAATGCTGCGATGGGAGTTGGAAGCCTCGCGGGGAATGCGGACCATGCACGTGTGAAGAAAGCACCGGACAGATCGGGTGTCAGCCCTGAGGAATCGACGGGGCTTGCCCTCGTTGTCGGAAGACCGCTAACGTAGCGTTTTCATCCAGGGAACTTTGACATGCAATTGCCCAATGTCATCAGCGCGGCACGTGGATGGTTCGCGCTTTTTCGTTGTCAGCTCAACCCGGTTCGCGCGTTGGTTCCTCCTCCTTTGGAGCCGATTGCGTTGCGGGGGGGGCGTGTGTTGGTGGCGGCGTTTGTGTTGGATTGCGAGGACACGTCGTGGGGGCCCTACAAACACTGCGCCATCGCTTTTGCCGCAAGACCCAAACCGTGGCTGGCTCCGCCTCTGGGAGCGTTATGGTTGGAACGAAGGGCGAGTGACTTCGGATATTGGATTCAGTTCTCCGCGTTTTCTTCGGAGGCCGTGGTGGAAGCATCGACCCAGCATTGGGGATTGCCGAGTTTTCACGCGGGAATCGATATCTCCGTCAAGCGCTCGAAAATGAAGGCGGTCGTATCGGAAAAAGGAGCCGAAGTGCTGCGTCTCGAACTCAAGCGGCCGGGACCAGGTATGCCCGAACGTTTCCCATTGCGCTATTATGGACGCTCTGGGGGCGAGGTGCTCAAAACTGAGATGATGGTGGATGGGGTTGGACGTGAAAAGGCCATGTTCGCGAGCGCCGAATTGGTGCTGCGACGTCATGAGCGGGTCGAACAACTACGGGGGGTCAGCATCGAGTTGCAAGATCCCCTGCGGGTTCGTTGGTATGATTCTTTTCGTACCCGAATGGATGAGCCATCGGCGCGGTTCAAAGTCAAGTAGCGCCGCGTGGGGGGCAATGGCATGCAACCTTCGACGCGCCCTCGGCCTTGGAGAGAGTCTCGCCCCGAATTGTTGATTCACAATACCGTTACGGACCGTCTCTTCCGCAACGAACGCTTGTTGTTGTTGTGGGCTGCCATCATCGTGGGGGCCTGTGGTGGTGGGTTTGCTTTGGGGGTCCGGCTGCTCATCGACATGAATTGGTGGGCGTTTTCGTATCTTCGTTCCTTGGATCGCCCTCTATTCGTGCTTCTGGTGTTGGCAATTCCGGCCCTGGGCGGGCTCGTACTCGGGCTTATTGCTCGTATCTCGATGGCGGTTGGCGAACCGGGAGTCGAGGAATTGCGCAAGTCATTCCTGACGACGGTGGGGATTCTTGCCGTTCCCACTGCATTGCTTCGTTTGCTGGCTTGTGCAGTGACCATGACGATGGGAGGGAGCGTAGGAGCGGAGGGACCGGTGGCGCGAGCCTCCACCGCGCTTGGTTCATGGTTTGCGCGTCGGTTTGGGCTCGATGATAGTCGAGCACAACTGCTCATAGCTTGCGGTGTTTCCGCGAGTATCGCGGGAATTTTCCATACACCTTTTGCGGCTGTCGTTTTTGCCGCGGAGGTGGTGTTGGGGGTGTACGCGATTCGGCGCCTTGCGTATTTGTTGCTTGCCGCGGGGGTTTCGTTGGGGTTGTCACGATGGGGCGCAGGACTCGATGCGCCATTTTCCGCGCCACCGTTCGTGTTGCAAAGTCCGCTCGACCTTGTGATTCATGCTGTCGTGGGGACAGGATGCGGCGCATTGGCCGTTCTGCTCCTCAAAGCAACGGAATGGTTGGTATCGATGAGGGATCGATGCGCTGGGGTGTGGCCGTCGGTTTTGGGCGGGTTGATGGTGGGTGGCGTCGTTCTGATGGTTCCTCAGGCCGTGGGGGTGGGCTATCCCGCGCTGTCGGGTCTATTGTCCAATTCTGTAACGATTTCGTTCGTCGTCGCGGTATTGGTGGCAAAACTCACTGCGACGGCACTTACCTTGGGAAGTCGGGGTGTAGGTGGGGTGTTTTCTCCATCGCTTGTCGTGGGGGGGGGCCTCGGTTGGCTGGTGGGCCGTGCCGTTCACGGTGTCGCTCCTCAGACGTTTGCTCCAGCCTCATCGTATGCGGCGGTTGGGATGGTCTCGATGGCGTCGGCGGTGGTGCATGCTCCCCTCACCGCCGCGGCATTTATCGTTGAAATTACACGTAGTTACGACGCTGTCGTTCCTGGGGTGGTGGCAGGGGTGGCCGCCTCGATCATGTCGGCGACGATTCGTGATGAGCCGGTTTCCGGCCATCGTCCAGGGCTTCCAGCGCAAGGTCCGGTGCAATCGTCGATCGAGTTGACGCCAACGACGATCGAGGAGTTGATCGATCCGTTGCGAGACACGGTGCCGGCGTCGTTGTCTGCTTTCGAGCTGGTGAACCGCTTGCCTGCGGTTCGTCAGTCTGTGCTCGTGGTGGCCGATGGGGCTAGCGTGATGGGGGTCATTTCCACGCGTGCCGCGATGCGAAAAGATGGGGAAGCGTTGGAAGGAAAAACGGCGCGGGACCTGATGATCGACACGGGGGTTTTGCACAAGGGCGATTCGGTGGCGCAAGCGATTGTGCAGTTTATGGGTCACGACGCGCCGGCGCTGCCCGTGGTGTCCGAGCAATCACAATTGGTCGGTTTGGTTTGGCGTTCGGATCTCATGGATTTTTGTGCGCATGACCTTTTGCAGAACGATTTGTACTTCAGCGATTGGGCACCGATGTCCGGAGGGGATCCCTCGACAAGACCTTTGCGACATGACGTAGTAGCCCTTCCCGTACCTCCAGCATTCGTCGGCAAGACCTTGCGAGAGGTGGATTTGGGAAAACGGTTCGGTGTGGTATGTGTTGGAATTCGTCGCGCAACGAATACGGGTGCCTTTGTGGCCGTTCACGTCCGGCCCAACCTCGAATTACGCGCCGATGACGTGCTCATCCTAACGGGAAATATTTCAGACCTTGATCAGATTGGTCTTCTGACGCAACAGGATGGATGAAGACGTGACCATCCTTTCCGAAGTACACTAGGGCCTTGGGTGACTGCCCATTCGTTTCGATATCTGGCCTTTCGGGGCTATGGATCCCTTCGCTTGTGTGATCATGGAGGCATCATGGACGAGGATACCCGCCGCAGGGTTTGTCGTTTGATTGCAGGAATCGTGGTGGTGGACGACGAACTCGATGAAAGTGAAGATTTGTTCATCGATCGTATGCTTGCTCAATTTGAGCTTTCGACAGAGGAGCGCGACGCTTTATTTCCGATCATGGATACCAAAGAGGCCGCGGACGAATTCCGGGCATTGGGAGCCGACGTGCAGAAGGAAGCCCTGGAGCTGTTGGTGCAAGCAGCAGCCGTGGACCGCAAATACGCTGACGAAGAAAAGGTCTATTTGCACGCGGTGTGTGAGGCAGCGGGAGTATCGACGGTCGAGGTCGATCGACGCGTGCATGATCTCATTGCGGGATCATGATTATGAATCCAACGAGCTGTTACCGACTCTAACCGCATTATGTTGTCTCCCACCCGGTGGTTCGGTGCGCGCGGTCGGGACCGAGAACGAGCGTCGTCTTCGGCGGCCCTATCGTTGCCTGCCACCCTGACTCCTCGTTGGAAAATGACCGTCAAGCTTGTTGTTTTCGTTGCGTTGGGTGCCCTTGCGGGCTTCGCCTACCACAAACTCGTTGGCTGTCGGACGGGGGCATGCCCCATTACGGCAAACCCATGGATATCGACTGTCTATGGTGCGGTAATGGGTTTTTTGTTGTCCGGAGGGATTCGTTGAGCCATGAAAGGCGATGATGACCGACACGTGGCGGGGTGTGTTCTGGTGACTCATTGGTGACGGTCAAGCTTGCCGTTCCTGTAGTCCTGCGTTGACGAAGCAGAGACGAACGGGTGATTTCGATTGCCTTGGGTGTCTGCGGAGCTTGCTTCTGTACGTGTGCGAAGGATAATCGAGCATGGAAAGACTCGTTTCATGCTCTTGTCTCGTTGCGTTGGTCGCGTTCGCTGGCCGGTGATTGCGTTGTCCATCATGGCCTGTTCGGGGGGAGCTTGCCCGTTGCAGTTGTGTTCACAGCCTTCGCAACAAAATGCTGTGATAGCCGGTAGACCGGTGTTTGTCCTACAAACTGGGCACAGCGATTGGGTGACGGATCTCGCGTTCAATCCAAGCAGCCGACTCATTGCCTCCTCGAGTGTCGATCAAACGGTCAAACTTTGGGATGCGACGAGTGGCGCGTTACGAGCCACGCTTCATGGCCACAAAGGGCCTGTGAATGCAGTGGCCTGGCATCCTGCAGGACTGTTTCTAGCGTCTGCGAGCGCTGATGAAACGCTGCGCGTTTGGGACGTGCGCACGGCGGAGGAACTCAAGACCCTATACGGACATAAAGGGGCGATTGTATCGGTGGATGTGAGCCCGGATGGGGCAAGCATGGCATCAGCAGGGGAAGACGGGACAATTCGACTTTGGGATGCAAAAACCTATGCGGTTCGTTGGACGATTGAAGCCGGAAAAGAACGAATCGCGAAGGTGTTGTTCTCTCGTGATTCCGCTTCGATCATCGCAACGGTGGGCAAGAGCATCAAGCGTTGGGATGCGATCAGCGGAGAATTTCAGCGTGAATATCGTGGTCACGAGGATTGGGTCGAGGCATTGGCGTTCAGTCCCGATGGTCGTATGTTGCTCTCCGGTGGTGCGGACAAGGCGATTCATTTGTGGAACTACGCGGAAGCGAAGATCATCCGGTCTTTTTTGGGACATACTTGGCCCGTATGGTCTGTGGCGTTTAGTCCAGACGGCTTGAGGATTGCCTCAGGCAGTGGTGACAAGACTATCCGGATATGGCGTGTCATCGACGGACATCTCGTTCGAACGTTGAATCGACATACCGATCACGTCAAAACCGTGAGCTTTTCTTCCGAGGGTAATCTGCTTGCATCGTCGGGATTCGACCGTTCGATTCTGCTGTGGGATACGAACGTGTGGGATCTTCGAACGACGCTACCTGGTCAAGTTCGGTACCTTTCGTCGGTGCAGTTCCAACCCCAGGGCGAATTGTTGGCGACGGCTGGCCAAAAAAACACCGTAACGCTTTGGAACTTCAAGTCCGGGCAAATCCAAGCGTCTTTAGCATCGGATGCCTTTGCAACTTGGGCGGTCGCCTTCGATCCCTCGGGAAAATATTTGGCGACCGCGGGGGATGAGGGGGTTGTCAAGGTATGGGATGTGGCAACCCGTTCTGTTTTGCGAACCCTTTCCGTGTCGGAAGAGCCCGTTCGATGTGTCGGCTGGTCTCCGGATGGGACGGTTTTGCTTGCGGGAAGTGAGGATAAGACCGTTCGCATGTGGGATGCCGCCACGGGAAAGCTATTGAACCAATGGCGGGGCCATCGAGGACCGGTGGTGGCCCTTGCGTTTGCGCCAGATTCCTCCGTGGCGGTGACGGCCTCGGAGGATGCGTCTCTCGCCATTTGGGATATTCGACGACGCGGATTGCGAACATGGTTGAAAGGGCATGAGTCGGCGGTGCGTGCCGTGGCGGTAAGTCCCGATGGTGTGAGAATTGCTTCTGGTGGAGATGACAAAACACTTCGAATTTGGGAAACGAGCACTGCCAAGTTGCGAGATACCATCTTCGCGCACGGTGATTCGATTCGAGCGGTGGCCTTTTGCCCCGATGGAAGCCTGATTGCCACGTCGGGGCGGGATCAAACGGTCAAGTTGTGGGACTCAGGAGATGGTGGGTTGCGGGCAACCTATCGAGGGCATGCCGGTTCCGTCGATGCGGTGGCTTTCAGTCCCAATGGTCAATTCCTTGCCGCGGCTGGAGAGTCCGTACTCATGCATCGCCGATCCGACAGTCACGCCCTTGTGCTGCGCACGTTTGCTGTCGATGGCGAAGAAGTGGGTCTTGCGCATACCTTGGATGGTGTTTTTGAAGGGGATCCTCGGGCTTTAAGACGAGTGTTGTATCGGGTGGGCGACGATGTTGCGACGTCGGAGTTGCTCAGTGCAGAGCAACTCAGTGAGTCTTTCTTCCACGACGGGTTGGGAGTTGCCTTTTCGGAGGGGCGTCCCATCTCGGTTCCGATGGAGTCCGAGCATGGGATTGGTCTTCCTCCATCGGTGGAGTTTGTCGATCCGCTGCCCAAGCAGGTGGCCTCGGATACGGTCGAGGTTAGCGTTCAGGCGAAAAGTCGCGGAGGCGGTATTGCGGCCATACGATTGTACGTCAATGGTGAGCTTATTAAGGATAGTTCGGCGCAATCAGAGGATAAGCGGAGCGTGAAAGGGCTTTCCGAAATTGTTGTCTATCGTGTCCCCTTGGTCGTGGGCGACAACGTACTCGAAGCGGAAGCGGTCAATATTCAGGGGCGTGTCAAGAGCCCTCGTGTTAGCGTGACGATCCTGAGAAAAGAAAGCTGAGCAACAACGGCTTTGGTTGTCTGGACTCCTCATGATTCATGTTTTTGGTGCCGTATTGGTTGACGCCATTGCGTGTCACGATGCGTTTACGCCCGGGACGTCTTGTATCGCTACCGTCCGAACGGCGATGGGAGGGGTGGGCTTCAACATTTTTCGAGCGCTTGGTTCTGCGCCCCGGCGATTCATCACGGCATTGGGCGATGGACCTTTCTCCCACTATGCAAAAGAAGCGCTCGAAGCTTATGCCGATCAAATCATGGTTCGTGTCATGCCGAACCGGGACGTGGGTATGTATCTTGCCCTCATGCAAAGAGGGCGTTTGCTTTATGGCGTCACGGATGCATCCACATTCGAGGAGGCTATGGATCCGGGCTGGCTGGAGACAGTGATACGAGCCGTATGCCCGCAAGATATCGTGGTGATCGATGCCAATCTCGTACCGGACACCATTGCTTATCTTGTGGATGCGGTGGCGCGGCGCGGAGCCTGGATCGTTTTTGAGCCCGTTTCTGTAGACAAAGCCGCGCGTTCGCGAAAGGCATTGCATGATGTGTTTTTGATCACACCCACCGAACAAGAATTGGAAGCGCTCGTGGGAACCCAGGAACCCAGGGAAAAACAAGTGTTCGAGTGGATGCGACAACGACGTGTCGAGCATCTTGTGGTCACGATGGGAGCCGAAGGCCTGCAGTGGTATGACACGACACACACAATACGATTGAGACCGTTGCGCACGATCGATGTGCGAGATACGACGGGAGCGGGTGACCAATTGATGGGAACGCTCCTTTCGGAGGTACATGCCGCGCGTATGACGCTTCCGGAGGGGGTATCGAGTTCATCGGCGCGTGAAACCGTTGGAAAGTCCATGGAAGAAAAACTGCGGCGGGCGATGGACGATGTGGAGGCCATGCTGCTGGAACGGTTGTCATCTTTGGAGCAGTGTTGCTAAGGGAGTTCTTGCTTGCTTGGTGGCGCGTCTTTCTGGATAGGCGCATCGCCCCTTGATATTCATCATGGCTTCGCGAATTCGTTTCGGGTGGTTGAGTGTGAAGCAGAAACTGCACCATGTGCCGTGGCCGGTCATTGCGGCCCTTGTGCTCGGGGTAGTGCTGCTTGGGATAAATAGCGCGCGCTATCCGAAATTTTTTTTTGATGATGCTTTCATTTCCCTTCGTTACGCGGACCGTCTGCGGGACGGTCTTGGACTGACGTGGACGGATGGCGAACGTGTGGAGGGGTGTACGAATTTTCTTTGGGTCGTGATGATTGCGGCGCTCGGTTTGGTGTTCGATGATTTGATCGTTCCCTCACGGGTCCTCGGATTTTTGCTTATGACCGTGGCCATGGGATCGGTGGTTTGGGCGGCCCGGGGGCAGCGATGGAGGGATTCCGCGGGGATATGGATGGTGGCCCTGGCCATGGCGTCGATGGGACCGATTGCCGCTTGGGCCGCGGGGGGGCTCGAAGTATCGCTTATCACGGCTGGCCTTGGTGTGGCCATTGCCCTTGGATACGAAATCATCGCGCGAGAAGGACGAGACCTTCGGTTCGGCCTTGGACTTGGCATTGTGCTTTCTTGCCTCTCGTTGACGAGACCGGATGGCACTCTGTTTACGGCTTCGTTCTGTTTGGGACTGGTGTTGGCGCGGGGAAATCGCCGACTCGTGTGGAAAAACGCCGTGGTAGCGGGAGCGATGAGCACAGCATCGTTTGCTGCTCTATCCGTATTTCGACGCCTCTATTACGGTGCGTGGGTTCCCAATACCTCGTTCAAGCTGCTGGTTCCAGGATCTCGGCTGGAAGACGGGTGGAAGTATATTTCCCGCGACCACGCAATATGGTCACCCTTGTTGCTGTTGTTTGGGTTGGCAATCGTGGTGGCGTTGTGCTCGCCGCACACGCGTCGACGCGTCGTTCTGGTGATCCCGAGCCTGTTGGTGTGGCTTACGTATGTCCTGTTCATCGGTGGAGACTTCATGCCGCAACGTCGGCATTGGGTTCCGGCCTTGTTCCTGTTCATCGCCATCGCCGCGGAGGCGGTTCGGTATCTCGTCTCCGTGAGAGGGGCGGCCCTGGTGGCGTGGTACTTGACGTTCGCGACGCCTGCTCTGTTGCTGTGGATTCAGCGTGATGATTGGGCGGTTGCCGATGCCAACAATGCGCATTGGTATTGGACGGGACGGCCCATTGGTTTGTTTTTTCAAGCGGCTTTCGGGCCCAAAGACCCGTTGGTCGCCGTGGATCCGGCCGGCTCCCTGCCGTACTTTTCCAAGCTTCGATCCCTGGATATGCTCGGACTCAACGACCGATTTCTCGCTACGCATCCGCCAGAGCTGACTGGCAAGGAACAAGTCGGCCACGAGTTAGGGAACGGTGCGTATGTGCTCGAACGGCGACCCGACATCGTTGTTTTCCGTCTGCCTTACGGCTCTTTGACTCCGTTCTTTCGCTCCGGAAAAGAAATGGTGGCTCTTCCGGTCTGGCAGCAAGAATACCAGCCCTTCTATTATCGTACGCCGACGGAGTCCGTCGAAGGTGTCGCCTTCCTGCGTCATATCGGTGGTCCGCTTGCACCACGATGGGAAGACGGGCACCTTAACCTGCCCCTTTGGCTTCTTGCCACTTCGCAATCGGCTCGAGTTACGCTTGATCAAGGGGGACAGATGCAACTCATCCTGGCGAAAGGTGCCAAAGCCATTTATCGCAAATTGTCACTCGAGGGATCGCGGTGCGAGGTCGAGATCGATGCGACGGACACTGTGGAGCTGACGGTTCGAACCGATTCCAGCGCTCATGTTGCACGACCGAACGCGCCCACGTCGTTTTCGACCAAAACGCCCACGGTGTCCCTGGAAATCAAGACGACGAAACACGAGGGCGTATTGCGCATGGTCGAATTCGCCTGTGATACTTGAGTGAATCCTTCGAGGCTCGAGTTTGCCAAGGAAGCTTTCAGTCACAGGCCAATAGGATCCGACGAATCCCTTCTCCGAGATTGGCGGTGAATTTGCGGCCGAGGCACGTGACGATGAATTGATGGTCGTGGATGCGCAGTCCCCAGGTGGCGAGGGACGGTGAAAGCACGGAAGACGTGGCGTGTGTGTGAATCGAGGCTCCGATCGCGGCGAGTCGTTTCAGCCCGATACCTGCACCCGCAATGAGTTGACCTTGTTCCGTGCCGAGCGCGAGACCACGAACTCCCAGGCGCTTTCGTTCCGCCTCGAGAAACAGGCTCAACGCTTCTTCTCGTTTCTCGCTCCTTCGCTGACGACGATCCAACATGGCGGCATCCTGAGACTATCAGCAGAAACGGCCAACAATTTGACGATCGCCTCCGCGATTCTTCCTTCTTCTTCTTTTCGCTGCCTTACGGTACGGCAGGCTTCGTCGGGTCATGGAAGAAAGCATCCCGATCGCCGTCATGATCGGTTAATCGGATGAAACACATGAAAATGTTAGCGTCCGGATGCGCGGTCGAACCATTACCTGCGTTGGGACGGTGCCAGGGGTTGACGATCTCGACATCTCACCGCTAACGAATCGTTCAAAAGATGCTACGACGGAGTATTTCGTGGCTTCCCATTCGCAGTCTCCGGTACATTTTCCGCCTGAATTGCCCATCAGTGGGCGGGTGCAGGACATTGCCCGCGCCATTGATCAGCACCCTTTCGTCATTGTCTGCGGGGAGACGGGATCGGGAAAAACAACACAGATTCCGAAGATTTGCCTCGCCATGGGTCGAGGTCTTCGCGCCAGGATCGGCTGTACCCAGCCTCGTCGTATTGCCGCAACGAGTGTGGCATCTCGTGTGGCGGACGAACTCGGTGTCGAACTGGGGCATGAGGTGGGATTCAAGATCCGGTTTTCCGATCGCACCTCACCAGACACCTATGTGAAGTTTGTCACCGACGGCATCTTATTGGCGGAATTGCGGAGTGATCCATGGTTGAACGGTTATGACACGATCATTGTCGACGAGGCGCACGAACGAAGTCTAAACATCGATTTTCTGCTAGGCTGTTTGAAGCGGATTGCCCCAAAACGACCGGACTTGCGTGTCATCATCAGTTCAGCCACGCTCGAGGTCGACCGGTTTGCCGCTTATTTCGCGGACGCGCCGATCCTTGCCATCTCAGGTCGGACGTATCCAGTAGAAGTTGTCTATCATCCTCCCGCCAGCGATTGCGATCTGGTTGATGCGGTGGCGGATGCGGTCGACGAGATAACCGAACTTGGACCGCAACGGGACGTGCTGATATTTCTTCCAGGAGAACGGGAAATCCACGAGGTTTTCAGTATTCTCATCGCTCGTGACTATCCCGATACGGTAGTGCTTCCATTATACGGTCGTATGCCGCAAAGCGAGCAGCACAAAGTGTTTCAAAGCTTGCGGCAACGTCGGATCGTCTTGGCAACCAATGTGGCGGAAACCTCTCTGACGATTCCGGGGATTGCCTATGTGGTGGATAGCGGTTTGGCGCGAATCAATCGGTACAATCCTCGAAATGGGATGACGCAGCTTCAAGTGGAACGCATCTCCCAGGCGAGCGCGAATCAGCGAACGGGAAGGGCGGGGCGCATGCGCAGCGGGGTCTGTTACCGCCTTTATTCCGAAGAGGATTTCATGTCTCGCCCGGCGTTCACGATGCCCGAAGTCCAGCGCGTGGGGCTTGCGGGCGTCATTCTCCACATGAAGACGTTGGGTTTGGGACGAGTCGATGCATTTCCCTTTCTCGATCCCCCTTCGAAACGGGCGATAAGCGATGGGTATCGTGTGCTCGAGGAACTGGGCGCGCTCGATGCCCAGGGGGAGCCCAATGAGCTTGCTTTCCAACTGTCGCATTTCCCTATCGATCCGCGATTGGCGAAGATGCTGCTCGCCGGCCAACGCGAAGGATGTCTGCGAGAAATGCTGGTCGTCGCCTCGTCGCTTTCGATTCAGGATCCGCGAGAACGCCCAGTGCTTGCAAAACATAAAGCTGATGAGTGTCATCGTCGGTTTCACGTCGAAGGATCGGACTTCGCCGGGATTCTGAAGCTATGGGACTGGCAGCAGAATCTATGGGAGACCGTGTCGAGAACTAGGTATCGAAAACACTGCCGAGATCACTATCTGTCGCCCAATCGCATGCAAGAATGGAGAGACCTGCACAATCAACTTCGCGAGCGGTGCTCCGAATTGAACATGCAACCCAACGAGCTAGCGGCAAATACGGAGGCCATCCATCGAGCCGCGCTCGCGGGATTGCTGGGGCGGATGGGCGTGTGGCAACCGGAAAAACGATCGTATGTGGGTGCGCGGCAAACGCGCTTCGTGATCCATCCATCCTCGGCCCTGGCAAAAAAACCGCCCGCCTGGGTATTTGCAGCGGAAATCGTGGAAACCTCCCAACCCTTTGCTCGTGTCGCGGCCATTCTCGATCCAGCCTGGGTGGAGTCTATCGCCGGTCCGTTGTGCAAGAGAACGTACCAAGATGCCCACTGGGAGCAGCGTCCCGCACGGGTCATCGCCAAGGAGCAAGTATCCGTATTGGGTCTTCCTGTCATCCGGGATCGACGCGTTCACTATGGTCCCATCGATCCCAAGGTCGCTCGGGAGATCTTCTTGTTGCACGCCCTCGTTCGTCAGGAATTCAAGTCGAAAGGAGCGTTCGTAGAGCATAACAAAAGGATCATGGACGAAGCGCGACGGCTTCGGGACAAGGCAAGAAAAAGCGAGATGATTGCGGATGACGATGTGTTATTGCCTTTTTTCGACAACCGCGTTCCCAGCGATGTGTACTGCGGAAAAACCTTTGAAGATTGGCGAAGACAGGCAGAGAAAATCAATCCACGGTTCTTGTTTTTGTCTCTGTCGGACGTGATGCTGGGAGAGGTTGCGGATCTGACGCCCGAGAACTATCCCGATTCGATATCGCTATGGGGAGTCGACTTCCCGCTTCGTTATCGCTTTGCTCCAGGAGATGTCGACGATGGGATCACGGTGACGTTGCCGTTGTCGGTACTGGCTCGAGCGGATGCGGAAGTGTTTGAATGGACCATACCGGGATGGCATGAGGAAAAAATACTGCTTTTGTTACAGTCTCTGCCGAAAGCATTTCGCAAGGCGTTGGCTCCGATGGCACCGCTGGCCCGTGACATCGCCTCGAAACGAAAACCATTCGAGGGACCGATGCTGCGGACGTTGTCGCACGATGTTTCCACCATCAAAGGCGTTACCATCCCTCTTGATGCGTGGCGTCCCGAGGGTCTTCCCGATCATCTTCGGTTCTTGTTCCGGATCGTCGATGAGACGGGGCGCGTGTTGGGCGAAGGAAGAGATTTGAAACCATGGCAGGATCGTCTGTCGAGGCCGGCCAAGGAATTGTGGGCCAAAACCGCTCGCTGTTCGTGGGAACGGAGCGGTCTAACAAGTTGGAGCTTCGGCACGCTGCCTGAAACCATGCCCATGGGGGCGGCAGGGGGAACGGGTTATGCGTTTCCCGCGTTGGTCGACGAGGTGGTCAGTGTGTCGTTGCGCGCGCAACCTTCGAAAAGCGCTGCCATACAAGCCACCCGTGGAGGTTTGCGACGATTGCTCTTGATAGCGATGGGCGAGACGGTGGAAAGGGTGATGCGCCAGATACCGGAGTCATTGCCGCTCTTGACCCTTGCCGCGCGCGTGGCGGATCATGGGCTGCAGCTTCGGGAACAGCTTGTGATTTGTGCGTTGGATGATGCGTTCGAACTGCGCGAACCATCTCGCTATCCAAGGGATAAGCCGGCGTTTGAAGCGTGTTTGCGTACGGGCCGGCCACTAATTCCATCGCGAATTCAATTAGTTAGCAAAGTCGCGACCGAAATGGGAACCGCGGTGGCGAAAGTAGAGTCGATGCTCGAAAACCTGTCGGGAAAACCGGGAGCGGCACGTTCGACCCTCGATGATGTACGTGATCAGTTGGCGCATCTGCTGCCCAAAGCAATGCTTCTGCACGTACCGATGGAGCGGTGGATGCACTTCCCACGTTATCTGAAGGGGATGCAGATACGCCTGGAACGATTGGTTCACGACCCGCGTCGCGACATGGATAAAGCGGCGAAAGTCGTTCCTATCTGGCAGTCGTTTCACCAGCGAAAGGCCGCCTTGCTGGCTGGCGGGCTGGCGGAACGTGATCTGGACGCGTTTCGATGGCTGATCGAAGAGCTTAGGATGTGTGTTTTTGCACCGGAAATTCGAAATCCAATCTCCGTGTCTCCCCAGAAGGTAGCGGAAATATGGAAAAACATGGGGGGATGAACCCGGAAGGAACCCTTGGGGTCGTGCCGGGGACGCCATAAGCAAGCTTCAATGCATCGGCGACCCACAACGCTGACAGGTCGCCACGCCAGGAGTATTGGGCGAACCGCAGCGACGGCATACGGCCACAGATGGAGCTGGAATACGCGGTTGAGCGGGATCCACGCGAATGATGATGACCGAAACGTTGTCTTTTCCACCAGCGGCGTTCGAGGCGTCCACGAGCATTTGACAAGCTTGCTGTGGATTTTGTCCGGTTCCAACGATGCGATGGATCTCCTCACGGCTGACCTGGCCGCTCAAGCCATCCGAACACAATAGGTATACGTCGCCGGGAATCGTGGGTTCCGATCGAATCGACGGCTCCACTTCTTCGCGCATGCCTAGAGCGCGGGTGATGATGTTCTGGGGAAGATGAGCCAATTGCTCCGGATCCATATCGGGTTTTGCGCGAAGAACATCGTTGACGAACGAATGGTCGTGCGTGAGTTGTTCAATCTCCCCATCGGAGATCCGGTAACATCGACTATCACCGACGTGGCCGATATGAACGGTTCCGTCTCTCGTGATGTAGGTCGCCACGATGGTCGAACCCATACCGTGGTGGGCCCCGGCGGCAGCCGAGACTCGATAGACATCCTCGTTGGCTTTGATGATTCCGAACAGCAGACGTAAGCCATCGACATCCAGGTGATCGTATCCTTCCGGCGGTATTCCGAAATACGTTTGGCCTCGTGTGGCTTCGAAAAAACTTACGAGCGAAGAGGTAGCAAGCTTGCTCGCTACATCCCCTGCATTATGGCCACCCATGCCATCCGCAAGGATGAACAATCCCAAGTCGACCCGAACGAGAATGTGGTCTTCGTTGTGTTCACGCTTGTGTCCAACGTCGGTCAATCCGCCAAATACAGCTCGGATCGGAACGTTTCCGCCTGCGTGAGTCATAGGCATGCCATCATACTCGGTTCGTTTCCTGGATCCATTAGCAAATGTCGAAGGGGTCGTTGTCCGTTTGGCTCACCATGACATCGAGGTTGGGCAGCGCATGCTGAAGTCTTTTTTTCAAACGCTGCAAACTCAGTCGCTCGCTATGGGAGTGCAGGACGCACACAACCGTCATGTTTCGGCTGGCCGCTCGAAAGGCATTATGATGGCTCATTTCACCCGTGAGATACAAATCCACCCCTTTGCTCACCGCCAACTCCACGAGTGAACCGCAAGAGCCCGCACATACGGCAGCATTTCGCACCACACCGGTTTGGGGGCCAGCCACCAAAACATGCTCTAGGGCCAGGCGCTTTTTGATCCGCTCCAACAACTGCACCCGTGGCATCGGCGGATCGAAAACGCCGATTTTTCCCATTCCCGTTCCATCCACTCGCAGATGCAGCGCCTCGCTCGTTCGCATGCCCAACACGTCCTCCGCCAGCGAATCGTTGGTCCCCCCCTGCGCCACATCCAATGCCGTATGAGGGCTATAAATCGCAATCCCGGCACGGATCGCTTCATATACCGGCGAATCGGAGAGCAGGCGCCGTACCTCCTTGAATATCGGTGGATGATAGGCAATCACCGCCTCGCAGCCCAATTGCTTCGCTTCTTGTACTTGCGCAATCCCCAGGTCGATCGTCAACAATAGCCGCGAAAGAGAAGCTTTGGCGTCGCCCACCAGCAAACCGACATTGTCCCACGCCTCCGCATGACGCGTTGGAGCAATTATTTCCATCGCTTTTATCAGGTCTTCGACTTGCATTGCCGGGGGTCTATCGTCCATTCGTGCTTTGGGAAAGCCGCCAGGCTCGACAAGGACAGCCTTTCGAAATCTTTGTGGCAATACCAGAAAAGAATACTATTGCCTATCTTCTCGCACATCGCGTTGGAGGTGATTATGTCTAGGACCTGCCTTGGTTCCATTCTTGCCGTTTTGCTGATTACCGTGGCGTGCGGAACATCCAGCAATGAAACCCAATACTCTTCTTCCGCTGGCTTTCGAGATGCTGGCGTCGAAGCAAGCCCTTCTTCACCAAGCGATGCTGCCAAAGACATCCAAACCGAAGACGTCGAACAAGAGGCGAGCCCTGTCTTTGATAGTGGATTTACAGGGGATGGTTCGATCAACAAGGACGTGGCTTGTGCCGTCGAGACCATTCAGGCCGAAGAGATTCCCGTTGACCTGTTCATCATGGCGGATTCGTCAACCAGCATGAGTGGCAGCGGCTGGAGCAGTCTGGTGGGAGGGCTTAACGCTTTTTTCACCGACCCCGTGAGCAAGGGTATTTCGATCGCCCTATCCTTTTTCCCCTACGATGGGAAATGCCAATCCGCAGATAAAAGTTGCAGCGGCGATAATTACTTCAAGCCGCAGGTCCAGTGGGGAGTCCTTCCCGGTCATGCTTCTGTCCTTGCAGATGCTTTGGCAAAGAAATCCCCTGATGGGTGTACACCTACCCAAGACGCTCTCAACGGCGTGCTCCGAGGTGCCTTCGATCGACAAAAAGCATTGCAGGGCCACACCATCGCGGCGGTCATTGTCAGCGACGGTGACCCGTGCTGCAACATGTGTCCGATCGAGTCGGATTCTGGTCTCGGGCAAATCGCTTACCAATATGCCAATCCCGCCGCTGGGGAACCGTCCATCAAAACGTTCGCTATCTATGCGGCTTCGGAGGCAACCGACTCCATGACTGCCATTGCTATCAATGGCGGAACGAAAAAAGCCTACAACGCAACGGGGGGAACCGCTTCTTTCATTGCAGCGCTCGACGATATTCGGACATCCCTGCTTGCCTGTGAATACAAGATGCCTGTACCGGAAGCAGGTGTTGTCAACCCGGAGGTCATCGAGGTCGAATTCACCTCAGGCACTGGTAGTAAGGAAACCATACCTCGCGTCAAGTCACCGCAGACCTGTGGTTCTGACCCGGGATGGCGCTACGACGATGACTCTGCGCCGACGCGTATCATTTTGTGCCCAGCCTCATGCGATGACGTGCAAGATGATGCGGAAGGCAGAATCGACGTGCTCGTGGGGTGTACGACGTCCCAGCGGTGAGCGAAGACGGCTTGCGCACGGTTGATAACAGGTCTACGCATACTCTTTGCTCAATGGGTATCGTGACTTGATCGCATGCGGCTCTTTCCGGCACTGGCATGATCGCGGAATTTTCATCGGGTTTTTCTGCGCGATGGCCGTGGTTTGGCCGATGCATGCTTCTGCCGATCAAGCAGGATACAAGGCACAACAGGGGTTGATGTGGGCGCGCTGGAACAAATGCGAGCAGGCCATCCCTCTGTTGGAAGAAGCGGAACTGCTACGCCATCAGGCACATGTCTCCCTCGCTCTGGCAGACTGCTACGCGAGCAAGGGAAAACTCATGGAAGCGGTGGAACTGTATCGTGCGCTTTCCGAGGAGAAGATCACCCCAAAACATCTGTTCCAGGACCGTTCAGCCATCAAAAAAGCCCCACAACGGCTCGCCGACGCGCAAGCTCGACTGCCCACCGTCACCTTCGAAACCTCTGAGGAATACCCACATCTGGAGGTGTTCCTCAACGGCGTGAAACTCGATGATCCCTTTGCGCCAAAGCCTGTCGCTCCCGATATGCCTCTTTCACTCGTGGTTCGCGCCAACGGATATGACGAACTTGAAGATGAGTTTACGCTTCGCGAAGGAGAGCATTTCGTACGACCGATTGTTTTGACCAAAAGCGTAAAGGCCGAGAAAACAAGTGAAATAAGCGTATCCGACGAGGACGTCTCCTCAGCGGATCCATGGTTTGGCGGCCGAGGCCGTGTGTTTGTCATCCCCGGTTTTTTTTGGCGAATCGTTGGTGATGGCGGACGAACCGTCTTCGCGCCGGGGGGAGCGCTGTCGTTCACAACCAAAACAGGCAATGCCGACCTGATGCTCACCGTAGGTTACGCGTATTACGGGTGGAAACCCATGCCCTTGAAGGGACGCAACGCACCGGAGACAGACTGGGAAATCGTCGAAAGCTCTTTGCATAACGTCAATGCAACCGTCGAGCTTGCGTGGCGTTCGGCGCTCGATGACGGTGGGCATTGGGAGTTTTACTGGGGGGGAGGCATCGGGCTTGGTTGGGCTTTGGCGGGAGATATCCTTAGAACCCAAGCGTACCCTCCCGATCTTCGACCTGGGGACCCCTACACCTACCAAAAATGCGCGGGCCCCAACGATCCTCCAGGAAGCTACCTATACTGTAATGAACTCGATCACGATGCGAATCATTACGGGTATGCGGAACCCAATTGGTTTGCGGGCGGCAAACGCCCGTTCATCTATCCGTGGCTAGCGTTTCCTCAACTCGGCATCACCTACCATCCTTCCAAATCCACCGCCGTAGACCTGGAGACTGGTTTGACAACCGGTGGCTTGTTGTTGGGGCTCGGCGTGCGCGCACGTTGATGGAGCGTGGCATCATGACGATCATGTCCAACGACCCAACGCCTTGGATGTGGCATGAGTCATGGCATGGGCTCCGACCCCACCATCGCTCAAACCACTTGTTCAACCTTAGCTTCTGGATGTCGGGACTTGCCCCGCGAACACGTCTTTGACAAATAACTCGATGAACTGACGGTACATCTCGCCCTGCTCTTCGAGGGGCAGCCCCATCACACTGTGGAAAGTCATGCCCTCCCGAAGCACCAGCCCATAGTACACATAATGCTGGAACCGGGACTCGGACTCTGGATGGATGACCAGACCATCTCGTGCGACGATGCGTCGAACCAACTCCTCGAACTTACCGCGCAACGCTTCGAACAAGCGGGTTCGGTGTTGTTTGAACCCCTCATCCCAAAGAGTTTCCGGAATGAGTTGCACCCAAATGACATGGTCCTGACGCAATTGTTCGGCGTTTCGACGAACCACGAGAAGCCGTTGAATCGTCTCGGCGATCGATAGGTTCCAACCCACGATGTCGTCGTAGTCGAAGTCCATCGAGTTGTTGTAAACCCGTTCGAATAGCGCCAAAGCCACGTCGCGTTTGTTTCGGAAATAGCGGTAAACGCCGCCCTTGCTCAATGACGTGTGGGCCGCGATCGATTCCATCGTCAGATTCGAGTAGCCTTCCGCAACGATACGTCCGGCCGCTGCATCCAGAATCTCCGCGACCCATTCATCGCGTGTTCTATGCTTGGTCATATAATCGCTCCGACTTCTCCTGGTCCGTTGTCGAGGTTAATACTCCCACGGAGGCCAACGGAAGAGAGCCGTTGAAGAATTAGCTGTCGCGTCGCACTGAAAATAGCGTTTCTTTCGCGGACAATAGAAAAGGAAGGCAATTAGTTTTCTGCCAACACTTTCTCGTCGTACTCAACCTCGAAACGCATCTTATGCTTGGCTTCTTCGTTAGCCAGCGCTTCGAAAGTCGATTTCAAATCCGCATCTTCGACTTTCGCCTCGAGATCTTTGTACAGCTTGTACGAAGCTTTTTCTCGCTTCATCGCCACAATCAACGCGTCTTGGTAGGACATCGTGGGCGTGGCTTCGACGTCCACCAAATAATCGGCCAACTTCAAGTCCACGATTCGAAAAGACGGCAACAGCTTGTCGAGTTTGCCTTCCTTGATGGCCACGAGCTTTGCTTTATGCCCCGCTTCCTCCTTGGCGAAAGAAAGGAAAGCCTCTTTCATACCTTTGGATTCCGTCTTTGCCGCAAGCCCTGTGTAAAACGCCTCGGCCTCTTCTTCACTCTTGATGGCGAAGTCAAGAATCTCCTCCACTGACTTGAACGTCGTCATGCGATGTTTCTCCTCATGGCTGAAAAGGTGTTCTCCAAGTAGGACGCTATCGTCGCAAACGCAAGTGAATCCTCGGACTTCGTTAGCACACCGCTTTACGGAGCCTTCTGCCGTGGTTAGCTTGCTCCGGCTATGTTCGATCGAGGCTTTTGGCACGTGGGAACGTTTCGAGGCGTCCCCATCCGCCTTCATTGGTCCATCCCCGTCGGTTGCGCCGTCTTCAGCGGATTTCAGTTCGTCCCCGCTTTTTGGCTAGCCTTCACCTTCCTCGTACTCGCTCACGAAATCGGTCATGCCATCGTCGTGAGAGCCTATCGATATCGCGTGCTTAGCATCGACGTCACGGGATTCGGTGGGCTATGCCGCTGGTCCGGCCACGCCAACGGCTTCGAACGCTCCGTCATTGCGTGGGGAGGCGTTCTCGCCCAGTTGGTGATTCTGCTTCTTACGCTGCTGCTGATCGCCTTTTTCGGAACTCCCTCCAATCCTCATGTTTCGCAAATGGCTTACGCATTCATTCGTTCGAACCTAATGCTCATCGGGCTCAACCTGATTCCCGTTCCACCCCTCGACGGCGCGGAAGCGTGGAAGGTGTTTCGTCATGGACGTTTCCAACAGTGGTGGGCGGCCATGCGATACCGAATCAGAAAACCCTTCCCTCGAAAACCGTCGAAAGGCTCCGTCATTGACATCGGGCAAGCTAGAAAAAAACGACAAAAAGAAACACAAGGATCGACGGAGAAGACCTCTCCCAATCCTTTGGCCGACGAACTGCTTCGCTTGTCCAAAGAGGCTGCGCAAGCCCGAAAAAAGCGAGAAGAAAACTAAGGGATGCCTGCCAACGCTAGGCGGAAAGCGCGCGAATCATCTCGAATGCCGATAAAAATGCCAAGGTGGCAGCCGCTACCCACGCACAGCCAAGCCCTTTGCTAACTGCCTGCCCGCTTCTCCACGTTACCCACGCTTGTTGCACGGCGCTCAGTCCCACGCCGCAAGCCGCAATCGCCAATCCCCAGCCCCACAATACCGGTGCCTTCGCGTCTGCCGGTGCCGAACTAAAAATCGCGCCAGCCAGGGGCAGCGCGACCAACAACAACCCTGCCGCCATCACCAGCCACCCCCAGTATCGAGTTGGCTGAGAAATATGGCGAATGATGAGCCATGCGCCAAGGCCGAGGCCCGCGATTCCAAACATCCAACCAAACGCGGAGCGAATCCCGCCAACGCTTGAAACAAGCCAAGCATGCACCGGCCAGCCCTCCGGCTGATGAACGACGGCCATCCACAAACCCGTCACGCACAATACCTCCACCACGACAGCGGCTCCACAAGCCCAATCTTGCCAGACATTTTCCGGAGGGCTGGAAGGCATTGGATCCGGCTTGGGAGGGGGAAGCGTGGCGAGGGCCAACCCGGACTTATTCGTTACCTGTGGCGGTTCTATCGGTTCCGCCACCGGAACGATCAGGTCCTGTGCGGGCCTTGCCCGAGGGGTGGAGACGCAAGGCGAAGGCATCGAGCCCGTCAGCTTCGCCGCTGGTTCGATGTCAAGCGTTTTTCCTTGGCGAACCCGACGTAAATCCCGCGCAAGTTCCGTGGCTGAGGCGTAGCGTTCCTGTACCTTCCTTCGCAAACATTTGCTCACCACTTGCGCCAGGGCTTCGGGCACCTGCGGCGCTATTTTTTGCAAGGGAACCGGATCCACCCATGCAATTTGCGCAAATAGCAACGCCGATGTTTCCCCTTCAAACGGAAGATGGCCCGACAGCGCCTCGTATAAAATGACTCCGAGCGCCCAAACGTCCGTTCTTACGTCCACACCCGACGTTCCCTCCAATTGCTCCGGCGACATATACGCGGGCGTCCCCACCGTCATTCCCGTTCGCGTCATGCGCACATCCCCTGGCTGGGGTTTGATGTAGGAAATCCCAAAATCGAGAAGCTTGGGAACAACCGTATCCCCCACTTTTGCCAGAAACACGTTTTCTGGCTTGATATCCCGGTGGACAACCCCTTGCGCATGCGCCAGACCGACCGCCTCCACCACGGGAATCATCAATTCGAGCACCTGCTTGTAACCCAGCGCTCCTTTCGAACGTTTGAGATGCTTTCCCAAGTCCACGCCCTCGAGAAACTCTTGCACGATGAAAGGAACGCCATCGTCATCCAACCCAACGTCCAACACATCCACGACATTGGGATGCCTGGCCAAATTGGCGGCTTTGGCCTCACGCATGAATCGCGCGACTACTGCGCCGTCGGTGACGTGTTCGGGTTTTAGAATTTTGATGGCGACGGTTCGCCCCATCATGGTGTTTTGCGCGCGATACACTTCCCCTACGCCACCACTTCCCAGCAGCGCATCGAGTCGATATTTCCCGGCCAGTAGGTCGCCCACACGGGAGGGTTGGGCCATCATCGCAATCATACGTCAGTACGTTTGGGTACGCATAGAATTGGGGAATCTTACGGCAAAACACGCCGCATAGCACGAAGATCAGGCGATGGTGTGCGAACCGTTACAAGCTTGCCGTTTTTCAACCAATACCGCTCGCGTAATTTCTACCACCTTCTGCTCCACCCTATGGCCTTCCGTTTTCTGGATCTCGGGTGTAAATAGATCGGCCCCCTTTTCGAGCAGCGTGACTGGATGCTCGTTTTTTACCCCGATCACTCGAAATTGGACAACTCCCGCATGGGGCCCCATCGCTTGCGTGCTGAGGACGCGGCTCAGTGCGAACAACGTATCGCCCCCGTGCGTGGGATTGGGATGGGCCCCTTCATCAAGCCCAACAGGCCACAACCCGTGACCCGTCGTATCTCGACTGGCTAGGGACAACACCCAGCTCAGCACCAGACCCCCATACACGATGCGACGTTTCGTAAACGATTCTTTTTCACAATACACGGAATCGAAATGCAGCGGATGGGAATTACGAACGAGCGTTGTCAGTTGCATATGTTCTGATTCACCGACGGTGCGACCGTGGGCATGAACGAAAACCTGCCCCGGCTCGAAATCTTCAAAATAGCCGAAAAAACCAGTACTTATGGGCGATCCGGTCGTCGGTTCGCGCAACACCGAAGGCTGCTTGGGATAAGGAATATCGCTCGGTGCCCGCAGACTTTCCGCGGTTTTCGGACGCGTATCGAGCCGACCCGCTCGTATCAACGCTTTGCGTTCAAAAACGCATGCTACTGAACCATCTTGTGTCTGCAACCGCGTTCGAACATGAACTACCCCTCTTTGCGCCGACTTCGACCGCTTCACGTCCAGCACTTCCGACGATGCCGTCAGGGTATCCCCAGCGTAAGCGGGCTCCGGAAACCGAACGTCGAGATACGATAAATGCGCAATCGCTTGTTCACTGACGTCATGCACGGAAAATGACAGGGCGAGATTCAGCAGCAGCCATGGGCTCGCGGGGCGATCACGAAACCCGAGATGGCGAGCTACCGACCGGCTTGCAAACACGGGTGTGGCATCGAGAAACGATGCGGCAAATAGCGCCATCATTCCGCTATCCACCGTGACTTCCCATGGATGCTCGTAGATTTCGCCGACTGCGAAGTCATCCAGCTTTCGACCGTATTCTAACGTGAAGTATTGCCTCATCCCTCGTTTCCTTCTGTCTTGTGTCGACGTGCGACAGCGTGGCATTGCGCTAATTCGGCATCTTTTTCGACTCGAAATCCTGTCCTGGCGAGCAGGGAACGGTCGATGCGAAACCAGGAAATTGTCCACGCGTGACGAATGAAAGCAACCTGCTTACAATGGCCTGAACGCTCATGGACTTTTCCCAGCATGAACCTGGATGGAAATCGTTTTTGGACGAGTCGAAAGCTGAGGAACGCGTGTCCATTTTGCGCGGTGTGGCTAGCGGAATCCTGGCCTTCGCGGTGCTCTGGGCCTATGGGCGGGAACAGATCGTCGGAACTCCCGCTGCGGTCGTGTTTGGTTTTCTCGTGGTTGGCCTTGCAGCATCGCTCGTGGCTCTATCGTTGGCCCGAAATAGAAGCCCACTGCCTCGCTTCGCCTATATCAACGGAGCCATCGATGTCACCGTCGTAACCGCCGTGCTCGTTGCCAGTTTCCATGGATCGAGCACTACGATGATGCTTGCGGCCGCTCTTTCGTACCTGCTTTTCTCCGCAGTTTCCGCCTTGCGTTTCCAACTCCCCTCATCGCTGTTTACGGTGGCGTTGGCCGCATTCGAAATCGCGGGGGCCGCCATCTATCTGCATACCATGATGTATCAACCGCCGTTTGTACGCGTGATGGATCTGATTTTGCTCATCATCGTTCTTGTCGTTACAGGTGGGGTCGTGACCCTCTCTGTCGTTGGCGCGCGGAAAAGCACGAACGCATCCGATGAATTGGAGCGAATTCATCGACGAGTTCTCAATCAAGTATCCGACGGCCTGCTGGTTTGTAATTCTGCTGGGCGCATCGTCGATTCCAACGCCGCGGCCAGTGATGTGCTCGGAATTCCTCGTGGCGTACTCGTAGGCCTCGAGGCGTATACGGCGTTGCCTGGTCCTCTTGCTCGTGAATTGGAAAAATGCTGGCAGCAAGCGTTGGTGGAAGGATTTGTCCTCATCGAAAATCTTCGGCTTGGCCGAGGACAGGAAGATACTAGCGTTCTCGATGTCGCCGTGTACCGCGTGCGATACGAAGGTGATGATGTCATACAGATCCTGCTCAGGGATGCCACCGCCGAACAGCGTCTACTCGAACAAACCCAGCGGAGTGACCGTTTGTATTCTCTTCAATCGCTAGCCGGCGGCGTTGCACACGAATTCAACAATATGTTTGCAAGTATCGAGGCCTCCTCGTACGTGCTCGCCGAATCCATTCCGAAAGATGCACCAGAATCGATGGAAGTGGAAATCATCCGCAGCGCAACCGCTCGGGCCACCGGATTGGTCCGCGAATTGCGAGACCTCATCGATACGCAATCCCCCCACGCCGTACCTCTCGATGTGGCCGCGCTCATCGACCGAGCGGTGACGCTTGGCAAGGGGGAAAGCAATGTCGAGGTCCTTGTTCACATCGATTCCGGGATCAAAAGAGTCCTCGGCGATGAAGGACAACTCGAACGCGCTTTTGCCAATCTCGTGGGGTGTTCCTACGCTTCCATGCTCGATGGGGGGACCTTGCGGATTCATGCCTCGAGCGATTCCCTTTCCCTTCCCAAGGGGCTGGCTCCAGGACAATACGTAGCGATCACCATCGAAGATACGGGAATCGGTATTCCGGCCGACATGGTGCCGCGCGCCTTCGAACCGATGTTTTCTTCCGATGGTGGTCGTTGGACGGGCTTGGCCCTGGCGAACGCACGGGCCGTCATCACACGTCATGGGGGCGTCATTTCTCTCGAGTCCAGCGTAGGAAAAGGCACCTCCTATTTCGTCTTTCTCCCCGCTACCGACCGTCCCGCTGTCAAAGCCCTTCGCCCGGTGACGGCTCCCTCTTCTCACAAGGATAAGATTCGGCTGCTGGTCGTCGATGATGAAGCCGCCAATCGAAACTCCCTGGCTCGTCTACTATCCACGCGCGGTTACGAAGTCGTGCTTGCGGAGGATGGACGCCGTGCCATCGAAGCGTGCGAACAATGTGATGGGCGATTCGATCTGGTGCTGCTCGACCTCGTGATGCCGGGGCTCAATGGCAAAGACGTCGTTGTCGCCTTGCGAGCACGGTATCCAAGCATCCGTGTGTTGCTCGTGACAGGGTTCGCCGATGAACAACTCGTGGAGGAGGCCATGAAGTTGGGCGCGGCTTCCTTCGCCTCGAAGCCCTTTGATGTTCCACAATTACTTTCGCAAATTCAACAACTTACATCCGGTTCAAGGGAGTCCGACCGGCCGGCAATGCCCAATCCATAACGCTTTGTTCCTCGCTGGATCTGACATCAACGGCGTATGACGCGCCCGCGAAAACGCAAACTGCGGCGGGTCGTTCGGCAACCATCTTCCCTGCTCGAAGCGTCATGCTCGAAGTCGTTACGGCTCCTTATTTTGCCTCGGCAGAATATATCGCTTTTGCCATGGCTTGGGACTGGCCGGAGGCCGCGCCGTCTGCTTCGCCACCGGATTCGGTGATATGCTGGAAAGTCACGCCATGTGTTCGGAGACAGCCATGCGAAATACGTCGATTGGGGTGACCTTGAGCCTCTTGCTCGGGTGTGGGGCTCACGAAGGCTACTCCGCACCCAAAGGGTTGTTGGATGCAGGAACGGACGTGCAAGAGCCGTCCGATGTCATGGTCGATCCGCCCATCGAGGCCGATGCGCCACAAGACGTCGACACGCATTGGGGGCCCACGGAATCTTTCGACGGGTATTGCTCCACCCCTTGGCAGCAAACCACGCAACAAGACACGGCGGGACGTCTGTCCGGACAATACCTCGGTGCTTACGACGGCCTTCCTGTCGGAACCTTGCTCGTCATGAAAATCATTCCCGAGCATCCTTTTCGGGTGACCTCTTTGCGAGCCGCGTTCGTGCATGAAAGCGGAAACGTTCGATTGCGTCTCATGCGCACGTTCGGTCGATCGTATCCGGATATCGGTTTGATTTCCGGTGATTTGATGCCTCCGCAACAATTCGAGGTTACCGAGCCAAACGCCGAAACCTGGATCGAAATCGACGTCTCCGAGCACGAGGTTTTTCTCGAGCCGACACAGCATTATGCCCTTGTATTCGAGCAAATAGGTGAAACCCCCTTGTTGGCGGTGGAATCCGTTCCGGAGGGGCAGACTTCACGAGCGCTGATGCTCATTCCCGGAGAAACCATGCCCTACGGCTCCGAGGGAAATTTTCGGATGGAGCTTGGGGGAGAGACGTTTTGCCGCTGGGCACCGGAGCAGCGCTGGTTCGAAGAAGACGAACAACAGCCTTTTGTCCAGACACTTGGGCAATATGGCTCATGGGCGGACATCAACGACGACGGCGCCATTGACATGATCGTCAACGGCGATCGGCTTTCCGCGTTCCTTGGCGATGGGAAAGGAGGTTTTTCCACCCCTTCGTTCAATCCATTTCCGGATACTCCGAGACATACTCTGCTCGTGTTCGCGGATATCGACAATGATGGTGATCTAGACGCGTTTGCAGGAGCCAATGTCCCTCCCGATCGGGATGGTGATGGAGTCCATCGCGCCGACGGAGACTGTGATGACGCGGATCCCAACGTCAAACCAGGCGCTAAGGAGATCATGGGAAATGGGATCGATGATGATTGCGATGGCGTGGTGGATGACGGAACGAGCATGACGGATGAGGATGGCGATGGGGTGAGCGTGGCGCAGGGGGATTGTAACGACCAACGAGCCGATGTGTGTCCCGGGGCGCCGGAGTTGTTGGACGGCCGGGACAACGATTGCGATGGCGAGGTGGACGAGGATTTCGTCAATCGAATATTGATTAGCGACGGGGCGGGCGTGTTTCGGGCGGTGGCTTCCGCGGGGGTGGAGGTGTTCGATCCTTCGGCGGCAGCAGCTTTTGGGGATGGCAACGCCGACGGAATCCTGGATCTATATTGGGGAAATTGGCTGGTTCACTATCCGAATCCGGCTTCTGTGGCGGACGTATATATGCAAGGGCGTGGAGATGGGACTTTCGTGGATCGGTCACAGGAGTCTGGAGTCGGTGCGAAAAAATCGCCTTGCTATGGGGTGTTGTGGAACGACTACGACAACGATGGTGATCAGGACATTTGGGTCGGCAATTACGGGTATAGCAACAACTTGATGTGGAACAACGACGGCACGGGGACATTTACGGATGTGGGGGTGGAGATCGGAATCGCCAAAGACTCGGTCGGATACCAAGGAGGCAATACCTTCGGCGGGGACTTCGGGGATATCGACAACGATGGGGACCTGGACTTGTTTGCCGCGAATATCGCCCACCCTCGTTACCAACCGAACAGCGACATCAGCATGTTGCTCATCAATCAAGGTCCGCCAGCCTATTCATTCGTGGATGAGCGAGCGTCGCGAGGGCTCGTCTACGATGAGGGAGATGTCAACGGCGCTTTTGCGGACTTCGACCACGATGGCGCTTTGGACTTGGCCGTCGCATCGCTGTATCCGGGCCACTTCTCCAGGCTCTATCACAACGATGGCACGGGGCATTTCACCGACGTGAGCTATGAAGCCAACGTGGCTGTGGAGGATGCCGTGACGGTGGCGTGGGCGGATGTTGATCACGATGGGGATTTGGACTTGCTGGTGGTGGACCGTTCGGGACCGCGCCGGATTCACCTTTTCATCAATCGAGTCGGTCAGCAGAAACCATGGATTCAACTTGATTTACGCGGAGTTACAACGAACCGGGGAGCGGTGGGCGCTCGGGTGACGTTGACCGCTGGAGGTATCACACAAGTCCGGGAGGTGCGTGCCGGAGGCGGTCACAACGTGCAAAGCGACCGAATCGTCCACTTCGGCTTGGGAGAAGCCACCGAGATTACATCCCTGCAAGTGAGGTGGGTGGGCGGAAGCACTGAAACCATTCAGGGTCTTACGCCGAGGCATCGATATCGAGTGGAACAAGGGACGGGAATGGGAGAGATCGTATTTTGACACCATGGGACTGCGGTAGCTCGCACCGCAGTTCAGTCCCATAGGGGGATGATGACGACGCCCGGCTCGTCGGGAGGAGAGCTTTCTCTTGCGGGACGGTCATCGAGCGGCAATTCGATCTGGGGTTGCACGCGCTCCTGTCGGTGAGTGTTTTCTCTCCGACGGATTTGTTCGATGATGAATGGGGGCAGCATGGAAACCTCGGCTTCAAGTTAAGCAAGGGTTGTGCCCATGTCTAGACCTTGAAATGCGGGTTTTTTGAAGATGACCGTATGGAAAAAAGTTTCATCTCTGAACCGGATGTCGCGGTTCAGGGTGCAAAGCTGCATGCACAAAGGGGGGGGATATCCGGGCGGTAGCTTGCTCAAGAAGGCGTTCGAAAACTGTGGACTGCAGAGGCTTGAGCGGATGGCACGAGCACCATTTCTCGTACATTCGCATGCGCTGGGCGGGTAGCGCAAAACAGGACGGCGTCGGCCACATCCTCTGGGGAAAGGGGTTGCAGCCCTTGGTAAACGCCTTTGGCTCGCTTTTCGTCGCCATGAAAGCGCACGAGGGAAAACTCGGTTTCCACCATTCCAGGGTCGACGGAAGACACGCGGACACCCGTCCCAAGCAGGTCCATGGCCATGGCTCGATTGATAGCTGCCACCGCATGCTTCGTCGCGCAATAGACGCTGCCTCCCGGGTAGGCTTCATGGCCCGCGATTGACCCGATATGGATGACGTGTCCGTGACCTTGTTGCACCATGGCTTGAAGCAGTGTGTGGGTTACATAGAGCAAGCCCTTCACGTTCGTGTCGATCATCTCTTCCCAATCATCGATGGACGCGCGGTGGATGGGGTCCAGGCCCCGGGATAAGCCCGCGTTATTGATCAAAATATCAAGATGTTGCCATGGCGAGGGGAGTCGATGAGCAAGCTGGGATACCGCATCTCGATCTCGCACATCCAACTCGAAGGTGATGACGTCAACGGCATGGTGTCGTTGCAGCGTGACGGCCAAATCCTCGAGACGTCCTTTGCGTCGCGCCATGAGACAAAGATGGCATCCTGCCGCCGCAAAAGCCTTTGCGCACGCCTCTCCGATTCCACTCGATGCACCCGTGATGCATACCCGCTGATTACGAATATCCATACGTCGCTCTCCTTCGTTTCTTTCACCCTGCCGTCAGGCCGGTCATGCATTGCGTTTCTGTTTCCGAAGCTCCCGCATGATCGCGAAGGTACGAAGCCACGCGATCGAGCACCGTTTGCAACTCGGATTCTTGGGCTATCCGTCGAGATGTATAGGTGACAAACAAAGCACGTGTCGTGCTTTCTCTTACTTTCGTGCTCATCGAGTCCTTGACCGGATTGGCGATAGGGTCGCCATCGAGGCGGCACAGGCAGATGAGCCCGGCGACATCGATCGATTGACCTGCGCTGTTGAACACGTACGTCTCTTGCTTTCGGCCAAATCGTACCTCGATTTCCTTGGTGCCAACCAGGTCCAGATCGAGGACGGAACACGGCCAACCGGTTTGTAACGACACGAGGTTGTTGATATCTACCAGATTGCTGATGAGCGGAAACGAATCGACGGCGGTGTTGGCCAAGTATTCACTCGCTGGCTTGCTTCGTCCCGTCGGCTTGAACCCACCTCGTCGAAGCAAATCGCGGATGGCAGCGCGTGTGGTTTCCGCAGGCCAAGGCTGGTGACGCATTCGCTCTACGGTCTCGGCGATGCTTTGATGAAGCGCTTGCTCCGTCGTGGACCAACGTACGTTTTGCGCTTGTACGAAACCTAACCAAAGATCCGGGTGGTCCAGGGACCATCGAATATCGATCAAGAGATTGCTCCTTAAGTTTTCGCCAATGAGTTCGAAGACAGGGGACCGTAGATCGAGCGGTGCGCGGTTTCGATAGGAATGAGGGGGAAATCGGTTCTATTTCTTCTTCCAGCCGATCCATGTCGCAAAGGGTAGACCTTGCCCTGGACGGGTTTCGATACGAGAACCGTCGGCACTGACCTGTGCTTCTCCAATCACTTGCCAGGAGCCCTCATGCACTTCTTTGCCATCCCACATCGATGTGGCGGCTCCGCCTAGCCCATACAAGTCGACCACGGTCCCCGCGGACAACCCCGCCTCGTTGGGGAAGGAGATATGAACCGCGTCTTTCGCATCGGACTTCACTTCCAGCTCGGGAGCGAAAACCGCAAGATCGTCGGGAGCGTTGGCGGCGTCGATGAAACAAGGCCAGCCCCACGTTGCTGCATCCCATCGACGAATGCCGAGGTCGTCGTAGGAAAAGTCAAATAGCCATATTCCATTGGGGATAACGGTCATTTTCATGTCATCGGGAGCCGAAACCTCATGCGGCTTCGATTCTTCACCCAGGGCATCGCGAGTGCATGCGGGCGTATCCACGAGGCGATTGGGATTCGCCATCGCAATGGCTCCCCCAGCGGCGACATCCACGGGACAGTACAGGGGGATAACCGAGAGAGCGTCTGCCTTGAGTTGGTAAGCTGCCGACTCGAGACAGCCGTCTCCCGCGGGGATGGTGACGGAAAATTCCCCTGAAGCGCTTGTTTTAACCGGATTGAGGCACTTGGCGCTTCCGTCGTCTTGGTACACGCAAAGCACGACACCTACGTTTGAAAAGGCATCTCCCTGTTCGTTGATGACCGAACCGGACACGGAATTGACCGGGGTGCATGAACTGTCGCCAGTGTCCGGCTTCGCATCGTCGCCAACGGGACTGTCGGCTTGTACGTCATCGTTCATGGAATCGGAGCCCGCATCCGATTCGTTCTGGTTGTTTTCGGATTCATCGCTTCCGCAACCAGCGAAAGCCAATATGCCTATGGCCAAGCAACAAAAGCGAGAAAAAGACGTCACGGTGGCCTCCTATGGGTTGGTGGCTGGAACGATGCCAAGGAAGTCGTGCCCGGCTCAGTCAGACAGGCCTTCTATCTATTGAGCACGTTGTCAGCAGACGGCAAGACGATTGGCGACGATGATGTGCGATGAGTGTCATCATCGTTTGGCTTGCCATTTCGAGGGAACCTCGGAAATAAAAAACGAGATGTTTTGGGGTTGGATTAGCCAAAGCGTAGCTTTTGGCCTGGGAAGCGTCCAGGAGAGCCGCTGAAAACCCTGGCCATTGACCGGAAGATTCGGGAGATTGGCAATCGCGGTAGCTGAACGTCCATGATGGTCCATCGATGTTACGAGCGTTCTTTCGGTTCATTGCGGATTGTTGTATGACAAGGGGGATTGCCACGGACATGAGGGTCCATGCCGAAGGTTCGAAAATCGTTGACGTTGTCGATGACTCCAGGGACGGATAGCCTTGAAAGCACGCTCGAGCGACATTTGAGCACCAAAGAGCTGTCTGTTTTGCTGAGCCAAGGATGGAAAATGGTGGAGACACTTGTGCCCGACGAACAGGGAAACGTCGTCATCGTGCTCGAACGAGACGAGCCCTGAGGCGAGTGTCGTCCTATTCGCTGGACGAGATGTCGCGGTGAGGTTGGTTTTGGTTTCGTGATGTGATGGCAAGCATTGCGTATCCGAAAGCGGCGATACCAGCACAGACCGCGGCCATGTGGAACGGAGTTCGCGCGCCGTGATGGCTTAGCAAGTTGCCTCCCAGCACGCTTGCGAAAGAAGAACCAATGCCGGTGCAAGACAACGCAATGGCTTGCAAAGATGTGCGACTATTTTCGTCGGCGCGCGTTTGCACAAAGGTCACGAGGCTCAAGTACCAAAGCCCAAAAGTGATTCCGTGCAGGGATTGCAGGGCGAGAAGCGCGTCGGCACACGATAGGGCGGCGATTCCCAACCACCGCAGCGCCGCGGCCACGGCGCAAACCGTCAGCCAAATCTCCATTCTGACGAATCGAAAGAATCGAGGAGCCAACAACAACACCATGATTTCCGAAGCGATACCGATGGCCCATCCGGCTCCCACCACGCTGTCGCCCAACCCCAACGACGCCATGCGCAAGCCGAAATACACGTCGAAAATAGCGTGCCCCGCGTAGTAAACGGCGCTCATGGCGAGAAACACAAGGACCGATGGACGACCAAGCACCCTTCGAACGTCGCTGGACATGCCGGTTTTCGAGACGGTGGAGGGCGTGGACAACGATAGGGTGGTGGCTGTCGCCAGAAGGTATACGACCGCGGTCGATGCGATGAGCAAGGAAGGATGATCGGTGGCGTCGAGCCATCCCAGAGTCGCAACGAATAGCCCGAAACCGACGGAGCCAAAAACGCGAATACGGCTGAATTCATGGCTGCGACCGTCGAGAGAGGCGACACTGGCCGCATCGGCAAGGGAAGTGAGCGGAGCGCGAAACAGAGAAAACAAGGCGACCACCGCAAGAGTCGCGAAAAATCCGTGCTGGGTCAGAAGCAACAGGCATGTCAGCGCGCTTCCGGTCGCGGCCAAGCGGAGCAAAGGTAAACGAATGCGATAGGCGTCCGCAGCAAATCCCCATATTGGGGGAATCACGACGTTGGCAAAGGGGATCACCATCATGATCCAACCGATTTGGCTCGGACCGAGGCCCCGTTTGTGCAGCAACAAGGGTAGGAAAGGGAAAAGCGATCCCAGGGCGCCGAAACTAAAAAAGTAAAAGAGCCGTAAGGAACGTAGCGTTGGATGGTAGTTCAAGACGCAGGGCTCCAAGCATGGAATGGAAATCCATGCAAGGGAAGGTCAATGCAAAGAAAGGCATGGTGGGTCGACTCGTGGTTGGCCGCTCGATCGCGGGGGGCGACTGAGCGATGCCGGCGGCGGAAGGCTTTGCGGACGAAGCAGACTTCGAATCCCTCGCTCGAGAGCGTCCAGGTCGACGATCGTATTGCAACAAGGCCCCTGCGGCCGATCGTTGAGCACGCCGATGACCGGCATGGGAAAAACGTCCTGGATGCCGCTGACCAGGTCCCTTTCGCAAGCCACGGCAAGCACCGCTCGGGGTTTCAAGGATTTGATGACTTTGCGGGCAAGCGTGCCTCCCGGAACGACTGCAATATTCACTTCGTAATACTCTGCCAAACGCGCGAGATCACCGATGGGGCATACCCCACATCGTCGGCAGTTTTCGATACGGTGTGTGATTTTGTGTCGGCATCGATCGAGTTGTAAGCAATGGGGAAGAAGAATGAGCAATTGATTCGGAAACACTTCGATATGTCGGCCTCGAACGATATGATTCGAAATCTCGATGAAAGAACGTTCGATGCGCTCTCGTTCGATATCGAAAAGGCGTCCAAGGAGCATCACAGGTCGAAATACAAGGTTGATCGCCCACCAAGCGAAGGTGCGAGCCACTTGTACCGGCGGGCGAAAGCCTAACGTGGCCAATACCATCCCCAGGGTGCCAAGACCCAAAGCCGCGACTCCTGCTCCGATGATGAGGGCCGACGCGATGGGCAACGCCGCGTGAAGTTGCCCCAATCCAGGAGCGGTGATGCGCCACAATAGCAAGCCCGCCGCCGCCGTCAGCAGCCACGCTAGTGCAGCCAATCCGAAAAACAGGCGCTTTCGAGGCTGTCGAATGGCTTGCGAAGACATGGTCATTTCTATTAGCCGTCTTTTTGCCGCGACCGCAACAGCCGTGGTCGTGAATCGAAATGCCTTTTCGTTTGCACCATGACATTCGGACTGTTCGTCCACGCGCTTGCGATGGGAGATGGGAACGCTTGGGGAGCTTTTGAGCCGTGGTATTGCCTATCTATTTGAAAATACAAATGATTTTATCGATGGGAAAGCGATATTCGACGGCGACCGCGTTTCGGAGGGCGCCACCTTTGCCTATTGGGTTGAAGGATGATACGCCGCGGTCGGCCCTTCACGAAGGGGGTGCATCGCTGGGGGCATCAAAATACTGCACGGAATCGGAGAAATAGGCGACGCCGAGCCGCCGCGGATGCTTGGGGACTGTCGAACGGTTGGCAGTTGGATTAGGAGTCGGGATAGGCTGTGGTGATTGCATCGACTGAGAGAGCCGGCATGTCAGACGAACTTCATGATTTTTCTGCGACAGGGTCCTGGATTGTGCCTCAGCCGTCCAGGCTACTCGTGGACCTCGAGCACGCGCAGGGCAAAGAACAAGCTCTTGTACGGATGGTGCGACGGCTTGGTTTGTCCGTGGTGGTCGATGATGCATCGCGGATACGGGCCGGCACCTGGGTGGACAAGGCCACCGTTCGCACGGAATGGGGGCAGATAACCTTGCAGTTCATGCAGGTTCAGACACGCAAGCCCGATCCTTTGGGCACGGTTCTCGAACTGCGGACCGACGATCCCAGGTCCGTGGCGGCGCTATGGTCGTACTTATATCATCGGCGGCAGTTGTCGTCGGGGGAGCCGTGGGTTGGGGAGAAGCGCGACTACGAAGAGTTGCGTGTTCCACGCCGGGCAAAGCATGCGAAAGAGACCTGGGAGGACCGAGCCGCTTGGCTTCGAGAAGTATTCGGTCAGGATTTTCCCGCGCTTATAGGAGCGCGATTGAATCCGCAGGATGTCGAAGGCAATATCGAAAACTATATTGGTGCCATCGAGATTCCCGTGGGCCTTGCCGGACCGATGATGTTTCATGGCCGGTATGCCAGGGGAATGATTCTGGCTCCCATGGCAACTTCGGAAGGAGCGTTGGTGGCGTCCACGAACCGGGGCGCTCGCGCGGTGACCGCCGCGGGAGGGGTTACCACCCACATCATTCATCAGCGAATGATTCGTGCTCCGGTTTTTGTGACGGACCGTCTGGAATCCGCCCTACGGCTTCAAGCCTGGATCATGGATCATGAACCGGAAATTCGTAGCCAAGTGAATCAGGTGGGCCACCACACGAGACTCGTTCAACTTGACCCGGTGCTCATTGGGCGCAATCTTCACTTGCGATTCCTATTCGAAACGGGGGATGCGGCGGGGCAGAACTCATCGACGTTAGCCACGTGGCGAGCATGTCAATGGATCCGCGCGCAAACCGCCTACCTGCCGGACCTTCCTATCGAACATTTTTTCGTGGAAGCCAATACGAGTGGGGATAAAAAAGCAACGTCGCTGAATTACGTGATGGGACGCGGGTTTCGGGTGACCGCCGAAGCGCTGTTGCCTCCCATCGCGTTGAGTCGTCTGCGGGTCGATGCCGATACCTTGCTTCGATTGCGGGATTCGGCGATTACCGGCTCTGCCTACGCGGGAATGATGGGCATGAATGCCAATTTCGCCAACGTGGTGGCGGCCATGTTCGCGGCAACCGGACAAGATATCGCGTCGGTGCATGAATCCTCCGTCGGACAGTTTCATTTGGAGCGGCATAAGGATGGTGTGAGGGCCTATTTGATGCTCCCGAACCTTGTCGTCGGATCGGTAGGAGGAGGAACCAGGCTTCCGGGGCAGCGAGAATGCTTGCAGATTGTGGGAGCGTACGGCCGCGCCAAAGCCGCTCGTCTCGCCGAAATCATCGCTGGCTATTGTCTCGCCCTGGACCTATCCACGTTATCGGCGATTGCCGCGGGGCATTTCGCCACCGCCCACGAAAGCCTGGGTCGCAGCCATCGACAATCCGAGCGATTGGAACCCTCCCTGCTATCGGATTTATGCAGCCGGGCAGTGCGCAAATGGCTCCGGCTCGAACCGATGGACGAACTGAAAATTCATGCCGTTGTGCCGGTGCAAGGAGGAACGGAAGATAGTTTCATGGGTTCGTTGGATGCCGTGGGAAAACAGCGTCACGCCGTGGTCGAAGCCTCGTGGACCATGGATAACACCGCTGGGTCATCGCGATTTTTGGTCAAATCCAAGCCCACGGACCACGAGGTGGTCCGTATGATGCGTGCGGTGGCCATGCTCTGCGGAGAGCCTTTGGCTTCCCTTTACGAGGTTTATCAATACCGCCTTGGGCTTCGCAATTGCCATGTCCGCGAACTCGAAATGGCGCAAATCAATGATCCTCGCTTCACTTCCATCACACCCGAATTTTTGACGGTTTGGAGAGACGATACGCATGCCACCTACCTGATCGTGATGGAATACCTCGAAAACGTTACCCACTTGAATTCCGTCAAACAACCCCAGATTTGGAAACAGGAGCATATCGTTGCCGTACTCCATGATATCGCCCGATTCCATTCCATGTATCTGGGTCGAGAAGCGGACCTCGAGCGCGTGGAATGGCTGGAAATCCCTTCGGCTCCCGCAAAACAAGAAATGGGACCCCTGTGGGAAGCCATCCTACAATACAACGCAAAACAATTTCCCGCCCTATTCACTCCACCGCGTCTTGCCTACTTATCACGAGCTATTCAACGTATTGGCCCCTTGTGGCGTGAAATCGAGGCCGCTCCTCGCACGCTCATCCACAACGACTTCAACTTGCGCAATATCTGCTTGCGACGGACGGGCAGTGGCTTCCGATTGTGCGCTTACGATTGGGAATTGGCCACCATGCATCTGCCGCAACGCGATATCTGCGAGTTCCTCTCTTTCGTATTACCCCCCGGTACCTCCCGCGAGGGTTGGCTGGAATACGTGGAAACCTATCGACGAGCCCTCGAAAAGCATGCTCAGCGCTCGCTCGATGCCGCCACATTCGTTCGCGGCTTCGATCTTGCCAGCTTCGATTATGCGATCGACCGGCTTGGTATGTTGACGATTGCGCAAGGCGTTAATGTTTACGAATACCTTCCAAGAGTATTACATAGTCATTTCGAATACTTGGACGGCTGTTCGCTGTAGGCGCTCATCGTCTCCGAGCCTGCTGATGCTCCATCATTCGCCCAGATCTTTTCGAAAAAGAGCATAGGTGTGCCGCCATCCAATCGGTGTTCGACGGGACGACGCTTCGCTTCGATTGCCCGCCTGGACCAGGGCTGCAATGGCTGAGGGATGGCCCGCGCGAACACCGGAGCCGAAAGCCTCGAATAATAATCCCATCGACAACCCCTGGCTTTGCACCTCCGGCAAGACCACCAGGGTTTTGAGGACGAATTGCTCCGCTTCATCGACAAATCCCACCGTAAACCCCACTTCTCCCCGCGTGGGGTGGCAGACGAAGTGGCATCCGAGCGGTTTTCTTTTCGCCGCTTGCGCCACATAAAGTGCTCGAAACACAGGCTCGGAGATCGGTTCAAATAGGTAGTTTTGCGAAAACCCGCTCAGGCTCAGACGATACAACACAGGCAACTCCCGTTCGAGTTCGACCGTGTCGATGGGGCGGTAGGTATAACCGGCTTGCAGCGTTCGTCGGTAATGAGGCTCGAATCCCTTTCGGATGGCCTCCAGATCCACGAGTTCATCACTATGATAGACTTGATCCACCCTAAAGCCAAATGCTTGAAATTGTTCAGGATATTCGGGCGGCTGCACCGGCTCCCACGAGTACGCCCCCTCATCGTGGGCTTCGACCCGGAATCGATAGGGGAACCACGTATTTATGTGCACGGGGCCGAAGACCTTGCGGATACCACGGCAACGAAGCCACGCCTCGGCGGTTTCGAGCAATTGCCGGGCAGCGGTTTCGTCGTCGAGATCGACTTCGAAAAAACCAACCAATCCTTGGGTTCCGTCGGCGGAGAGCGAAGCACCAATGCGACCGACGATTCGTTGCTGCCGAGTGGCGATCCAGAATTCGCGAAGGTTCGGAAGGGGCAGTGTCAGCAAAAGAGCTTCCGCCTCCGGGGGCAACAACCCCACCCGGAATGGGTCGCGGCGTAAGGTATAGGGGATTTCGCAAAACGACGTTACGAACTCGGAGGGCTGAGATTCGGAAAGGCATCGGATATGAAGGGCCGTCATGGGAGGCAGCGTAGCTCGTTTCCCGTTCAAGGGGATGGTTTTCCGAGCCTACGGGGAATCAAGGGGGAGTTCGGGGTGCCGGGGTTCGGGCGATGCAGGGCCGGAGGAACAAGGCGTTTCGCAAAGGATAGGCCGACTTTGGAGGCCATGGCGCCATGGTTGGGAAGAGTCGAAGCTAGCGATTGAGGATGCCGCGTGCGAGCTGGGAGGCATGAAGATCAGGAAATCAAGGTAACCGTACCTGCCGCGCCGTCGACCCGGACACGATCCCCGGTTTTGAGTTTTTGCATGAGCCCCCCGGAGATGCCGACGACCGCGGGCAATCCGAGTTCGCGGGCAACGACGGCGGAATGGGAAAGGAGGCTGCCCCGTTCGATGAGCAGGGCGGAGCAAGAGGGGTAAAGGGGGACCCAGCCGGGGTCGGTTCGTTCCGTGACGAGGATTTCGCCATGCAGTCCTTCCGCATCTTTCATTTCGCGCACCACACGGACGGTGCCTTCGACGACGCCGGGGCAGCAAGGGATCCCCGTCAACAGCGACGGGTCCTGGCTTTGGTTTTTTCCGCGTAGCAAGTCGGTGGCGTGCAGGACTTGGGGGTAGGGGAGGGATGCGCCGACGGCTCCGTAGGTCAAAAAGCGATCCGGTAGGCCGGGGCCTTGTCGATACGCTGCAAATTCGCGCTTTCTGGCCTCCACGAGGGGAAGGAAGGCCAGCGAGCTGGGTCTTCCTTCGATGAATCCGAAGATTTCGTCGACGGTAAGGTAGAAGATATCGTGGGGGTCTTGAAGAACGCCGAGGCGAACGAAGCGGTCTCCCATGGCTCGGAATAAATGTCGAACGATTCCAAAGACTTTGGTTCGTGCGAAGCGGAGATTCTCGCGGTGTCGGACCGCTTTACGCGCTTGTTGGACGACCCAGAAATAGGCGAGTCGTCGCGGGCCCCCCAGACGGCTCCGTACGGCGATTTCCGCTTGATTTCTGATGGATTGTTCCCTTTCCTCCATGGCCTCGATCGAATAGGCTTTCATTCGGACGTAGCTCGCCACTGCTTGTACGGCGAAACTGGGGTCATCGTGCAAATCCGGCTCTTCGAGCTTGAGTTCGTTGACGCATCGGAATCCGTACCGGTCGAGGAAATCCTCGAAGTCTTTCCGAAGTTGCGGCGCTTTTCCCTGCAATAGTTGAGACCAGACCTCGGAAGCGGGGTTTTCCAACAATAGTGAACGGGTCTCCGTAGGGCCTTCATCCACCCGGCGAGCGATGCGCATCAACGATTTGGTGGGCTCCGTGCTCTCCAGATCCCCCTCGCCACACAGCAGATCGTTGTGTAAGTTGTTGATTTCAGGACTATCCCCAAGCCATTGATCCGTCAATTTCTTCAACAACCCAAAAGAAACCATGGTGAAATAATCGTTGATGATCGGGGCCTGCCATCGTCGAAGCAGCTTGTCTTCCAGGTGTTGATAATGCGAGGCGAGCGCCACGAGGCCCATGTCCTGGATGGGAGTCGCACGGGCTTGATCGTATACATCGCGGAAATACTCTTGAAATTCCCTGACGATCGAGTCGATACGCGCGAATCGCACCAGGGTGATCCCCGCGAGTTTGGCCCGTCGTAAGGTCGAATAATGCGGCGGATGCTTCATGAATTCGAACATCCCCGCAAGCTCGGGGTTCATACTGTCTTTCACCCCCATCATCGTTTCCATGAAGGCGTTGTTGTCCGCCACCCCCGGAAAAAGCATCAACAAGCGATACCAATTGATGAGGTTGTAATAAACCCGTCCCCGAAGAAGCCCGAGCATATTACGGAACATGGCTTCTCGCGTTTCGACTTCCTGGGGAGGAACGCCCATGACCTCACAGAATTGGATATATACTTGTCGATAGGCCGAGGAGGCGAAGCTAAAGGTCAGGGGGGTCGTGACTCCGCAATAGCTCTCTACGATATTGGAATTATCCCATAAGGTAGCCTCACGGCCCACGACCGCTGGGTCGAAAAAGGCATCGGGAGGAAGTGTGGTGATGGGACGGGATTGAAGCAGAAAAAGCGAGTCGTTTTCGAAGGCCCATTCGATGTCTTGGGGGGAACCCATCCGCGTTTCGCAGCGAAGACAGAGCCGTGCGACTTGCTTTCGTTGCTCCGGCGACAGGCTCGGCTCCGTTCGCTGGGATTCAGGCAAGGGATAAGAACGGATCCCGCCTTCGTCATCCGCACGGAGGGCTTCCCTTTTATGGGCAATGACTTCGGATGTCGTTGTGAAAGACTCACGATCGATTTCGAAGTGATCCGCATCGAGGGCACCGCTTACGAGTCCTTCTCCAAGGCCGAATACCGAACTGATGAGCAAGTGTTTCCGGTCCAGCGGCTCGAGCGGATGGCGAGAAAAGGCGACACCGGCCCGATCCGCATTCACCATGACTTGTACGACAACACCCATGCCGACATTATCATTGCCGATGCCTCGCATGGTGCGATAGCTAACCACACGAGCCGACCAGGCGCTGGCCCAGCATCGTCGGATGGCACCAAGAACCGCCTTGGTTCCCCGTTGATGAAGAAATGTGGCGTATTGGCCCGCGAAAGAATGCTCCACGGAGTCCTCGTCCAGACCGCTGGAACGGACAGCCAGGTCGTGAGTGGAAAACGGCGGCGAGCCGAGAATCTCGACAAGGGCCTGTTCGAGTTCCGGCGGAAATGCGGCGGAAAGGAAAGCCGCTTCCACTTCTTTTTCGAAATCATCGAGATCGCGGCGCTGCTGTGGATGGGGGCTGAGGTGGTTGTGTTCGAGAAAACCGCGGAGAGCGTCCTGGTCGAGGCAAAAGAAGGCGGGAACTTGCATGCCGGCCTGGGCCAGACGACCTAGCTGGGCGGCTTTGCCGCCTGCCCGCAGCAGTTTTTCGTGGGGGGCATCAGGGAATAGGCAGCCGTTCATGAGGGTCATCCTATGAAGTGTCCAAAAGTAAGCACCCAGGGGTGGGCGGCAAACGACAGGCTTGCTACCGGCTCGTGGAGCGCAATCGCACGAACAATGGGGAAAAAGGGGCGATTGGGTTGCGAGCGCGACGGCATTGGGCAGCAGCGTAACGTATACACCGCGAGTTACAAGGGCATTGGAGGCGCGATGGCGTCGACTCCACGATGGCCGACCCAGCTCGAACTCCGGCCCGGGGAATGGCCCGGGAATCGTTTGCGGGACATGATGCCAACGCCGTGGCCGCGCGGCCCGATCGTCCCGAGCGCCGAGGGGTAGAAGCCCGGGTCCCCAAGCCCAACGAACAGCATCCGTACCGTCAAGACCTGGCGGATGCCAGTCATCGCTTGATTCGCGAGCGCTCGCAACGGTGAGGATGCGTCGTCATGAGCCGTCCTCAACGCCATTCGTGCGTGGGTCTGCTCCGCCGTTCTGCATTGCGTTTTCTCGAGAAATCGTTGGACTTCAGCCTGTTCGAGGATAGCATCGGTCATGCGCCCACTCCAGGATGATAGTGTCGTGGAAGGGATACCTGGGACACACGAAAAAAAGCCAACCCGAGCTTTGTGGACAGGTTTTTGCGGTGATCGTGCATCCGGTCCTGTCGCCAAAGACGTCATTTTTCCGAGAATTCCCGGTGGACTCATCCAAACCGATGCCATGAGGGTTCGTCATGCTCCCCAAGGTTTGTAAACGAATAGCCATCGCGCTATGGCTCATGGGCTGTACGACGCCGACTTCCCCAGCGGCCTTTTCCACCCCCACCACCCTTTCCTCGACGGACAACCCCATGAAGCGCCCAAATGCATCGCAACCTGTTGTAATTACAAATGAATCTTGTTTTTCCAACGGGCTTGCCACGTGGGACTTGGCGAGCGATGACAGCGTATTGAGCGAACAGCGTCAACGCGGTCCCCATCGAAGTGACTTTTTCGAGCGCCATATTTCGAGCAAAATCGATCCTGCCGTGCAAGACCCGGTCGCTGTCGTCGCCGCGCACCGACTGAACGGTGAGCCTATCCTATGGTGGACGACGGATCATGTCGATGCGGTTGTGGACGAACGCTTTTCCGGAGACCTGACAGTCGTCGATGTGCCCCGATTGCGTCCGGGGGAGCGTCGCCGGCTCGGACAATTGTCGGTGGAAGCACGAGTTTTGGCTCCCAGGGATGTGTTGGCGTTTTTGCTTCGCGCGGACATCGTCCGAACCTATTGGCATATAGCAAGCCGGGTGTGTTTGCTTCGCGAGACGGTGGGTGCTGATGGTTACCAAGGGGAGTTATGTGGCGAGCATCGTTATTTCACGAATACAAACCATCGCGCCGCTTTTCAATTTCGATTCGAAATCAATGGGATGGGAGAGCTGTTCGTCACGGGGCTCGAGACACAAGGCGATGTTCCGTAATCACGGGTGAGTTCGACGCTTGACTCCGGTCTAGCGTTCGAGAAGTCCAATCGCCGAATGGCTGTTTTTGCGGGGGCGTGGGATTGTGGGAGTCGATTGTACGGCTTAGTCAATACGGCTTCTGCTTGGATTGGGATACCAGGCTCTACAGCATCGAATCAGCTTGCAGATGCGGCTTACAATCCTCGCGCCACATGCAATGCGTACAAAAACGCTTTCGCCGCTCGTGTCGCTCCTGTGTCATTGAGATGCCCGTCGTTGTCCGCTGCCCATGCCGCACAAAGCACGGGAACCCCACTTTGGCTGCATGTCGAGCCGTTGGCGTCCGTCGACTCGATCTGCTGCAAGTCGAATACCACATGCCTTCCTCCCGCGTAATTGGTTCGCAGAAACTCGGCGAACGTTCCGCGGAGTTTGTTATTCTCTACCGTATGCCACTGGTTGGCCGGCTGCAGTGGCGTCGTAACGTGGAAAAATGACGTGCCTATCGTCCCATTTTCAATATCATGATAAGCGGATTTATACGCATCGATGACATCCTTGCCCGTGGAGGTGATGTCCACCGTCAAGTCATTATAACAGAACTTGAACCCCGCCACCTGCACGGCATTTCCAATTCCCATATCAAGGATATGCTGTCGAAATCCATTGATCTTGTTGAATGGATTGCCGTTATAACCAAAGGCTTTATCCCCCAGCTTGACGCTGCCGTAGCTGGACGCGTTGTTTACGTTCGTGAAAACGAATCCCAAGGAGGCCGTGCCGCCTTTCCATGGGGGAGACCAATTGTTGTAGCCCATGAGCAGGTTTTCACCGACGGACATGTGCTGAAAAAACACTTTGGTATTTTTCAATGCATCTTTGTCGGCAGAGGACAGTGCGTCAAAGGCTGCAATACCATCGACGCCGATGATGAATTCAGGATTACTGCTGCCTCCGCCCGTTCCGCCAGTGGCGCCACCTGAGCCGCCGGTAGCACCACCCGAGCCGCCGGTCGCTTTGCCCGACCCAGCCGACCCGCTGTTATCATCATCATCCCCACAAGCCGTGGCTCCAAGAGACAAGCTGATGGCCAAAAAACCAAAACCCCAAACGATTGACCTGATTTGTTTCATGGCCTCGAGCCTAAGGCCAAGCCATCCCATCTGCAACGGGTCCGAGTCGAGAGCCCTTCAAAACGCTTTCAAACCGCTCCCATTCGCTGAAGCTGAATCACGCGAATGGTGCGAACCACCACGCCTCCTCTTCGCACCGTCGCACGGTTGACTCCAGCGATGCTTCGATTGGGAAAATGGGTGGGAATATCGATGGGGAAGCGGTCGTCGGTGACATACAACCATACAGGGGCACGCTCCCATGCGGATTTGGGCAAGCGTTGTTGAAAATCATCACCCTCGGGTGTTTCGCAGGCAACTTCAGCAGTTTGTCCAATCGCCGCCTGGACCTGCGCGCAGATGACCCAATGGGGTCCTACCACGACGACATCATCGATTCCGGCCTCTCGGACTTGTCGAAGCGAGCTTTGGACCAAAGTAGAACCTGTTTTCCAGGCGAACAAATCGTTGGTGATGTCCAGCTTGGGATCGTAAGAATCACCGAGAATTTTCGGTAAAACCGGAAACCGGACGACGAGGAAAACCACGGCGATGGCGAGCAGCGAGGTGAACACGGAGGCAAGGGCGAGTCGACGCGACACAAGCGCGCTATCGGCTCGTCGTCCAAGGTGCAAAGCCAGGCCAAGGTAGGCAGGCGCGACCCAATGGGGTTCCGCCACGCGCGACAAGATGGTGAGCGTCGCAAGGGCAACGAAAGGTGGGATGGTTGTGTAAAAAAGCAATCGGTCCACCGCATCGTTGTGCGGTTGTCGGGCCAGATCGATCGCGATTGCCACGATGGCTATGGCGACGAAGGGGGTAAGATAAAGAGCTTGCCCCCCCAACAATGCGCCCACGTTGCGCAGGGTAAGTCCGAAACCGACTTGGGTGTGCCACAGGCGATGATGGAGCATGGGCCATCCCAGGGATATCTCTCGCTGTAGCATGGGCAAAGTGACGATGATGCCGAGCAAGACAGCGAAATAGGGGGCGAATGTGCGCAGACGCTCGCGTGCGGGCCGGGAGGACCAGGTGGCTACCAGAGCGATGGCAAGGAGAATGCCCGTGACTTTGGCTGCGCAGGCGAGGCCGGTGCATAAGCCTGCGCCGAGAGTAGCGGCGAAGCTTCGAAGGGAAGAGGGGTGTGAGCGCAACGCCAACGCTGCCAGACCAAGCGCTCCCAACCATGCGATGGCGAGAGGAAGGTCTGGGGAAAACGCGAACAATCCGATGGCGGTTTCTGGCACGATGGCGATGGCAAGAACAGCAAGAATGGCTCCTCGGGCAGATGCACCGGCGAACCGAGCTGCGAGCCCACCCAGCCAAGGGATTGCCGTGGCGGCAATGCTGGTGAATCGATGGATCGAGACGGGATCAGCGACGCCTTGTTCGTTCAAAAACCAAGAACCGAGCCATCCGATAAGGCCGGGATGATCCAGGTAGGTGGCCTGTCCGAAAAGAGAGTAGGAAGCGTAAAGTGCTTCTGCATCACCGAAACCGATACTTTCCGACAGAACGAAGCGCGCCGTGACAAGGAGCAAACTCACCGCCACCGCTACCTTGACAGGCGTGTCGTCTTGGGCATTTCGGAAGGATAGTCTTTCCCACATTCGTGCGTTGCGCTCCTATCACGAATCATCGGTTCGTGCGGAGTCCGATTGCCGTTGGCCTGTCGAAAAGAAACGAAGCCTCGACGATACGATGCGGATTGATGAAGACACGTTGGGAACCAACGTGGACGCGGCAGGGGAGCGTTTCGGACAGATCCCCTCATTTTTCCTGAATTGGAAAGGGATATGAGCTGAAGATTCTTGGGTCTTGATTTGGGCTCGGTCCTTTAGCCCCCGTTTGAGCACCCCCAACAGTTGCCCTGGGCGATTATTCATTGGGCTGGCGTTTTGCGGTGAACGATATGGGATGACCGTGAGCGTTTTTGTGTGCCGTGCGCCGTGACCGTGGGCTGTGATCGTGAAGGAAAGGCTCGAGAAAAGATGAGGGGATGGCTCAGGGAGTGTTTACTTCGGCGGGATGGGGGGACCGACACAAACGCTGACCTCGAGCAATACGTAAAGCAAGGCACGTTCTTGGGCGAGCAACGCGCTTTCCCCACTTCCTTCGGTATGATAGGTGGAAAAAAGGACGCGTCCGCAACGGTCTTCGAAGCTGATGGTCGCGGGATTTTGACTGCCTTTCACCCAGGTTTTGGGTGTGACATCGATGGGAGCCCCTTTCGGGTCGAAGCCAGGAAGGGTGTGAAGGGCGGATATTCTCGTCCAATTCGCTTCCACTTCGAATTGATCGATCCCCTGGGCGAGCAACCACTCACGCATCTCCTGGTCCTCGACAGTGGCGGGAGCATCGTATTCGCCCGAAAGGCATGCGGAACCGGTGGCAGAGGTTTCCGTATCCCAATTCACAAAGCCCGGCCACGGCCGTCTCACGTATTCATAAGAATAATCCGTGACATACAGCTTTCCCCCTTCGCTGACGAAACGCTTGAGATTGTCTTGTACGGTTTTGTTGTCCGGCACCGTATCCGTACACGTCGTGCCATCGCTTCCAGAACAAGGAATGAAAATGATGTGATAGCGTTTCAAGTAGTCGTAATTCTTCAGAAACGCCGTTGGGTTTTTCATCGGATCGGATAGATCCGGAGGAAACACGCCCTGAATCATGTCGAATCCGGCGGTAGCCGGGTCGACCGTCGAACCGAGGAATCCAGGAACGATTTTCGCCAAACCTAGTTTGGCGAGGGATAGCTCGATCGAATCCCATTTACCCACGATGATTGCCATTTTGGGGATGTCTTCTCCAGCGGCCTTGTTCATTCTCGCGGGAAGACGCGTGAACTCTGGGTCTACCTGCTGATCACCAGCCTCGATTTGGATGGGTCGAACCTTTCGGAATTGGCCTTTCTGCACCACGAGGTATCGAGAGCCCGTCGAATGGGCCAGAAGCGAGAACGAACCATCCGGACTCGTCAGCGTGTATTCGTCGTCGGGATCCAACTTGACGCATTCATCGCAAAATACGCCATCTGGAATCGGTGGTGGAGGTGAATAGGCCAAGTACACCAACGCGCCCGAGATGGGAATCGTGCCCTCAGGGGCAACGACTCGTCCTTGGAGCGTGGCCACGTGCTGAGTCGCATCCACGGGGCCCGACTCAGGGATGAGCAAGCCGCCGGAGCCTCCCGTGCTGGCATTACCCGCACCGCCTATCCCTCCTTCCTCAAGGGTGTTTCCCCCGGCATGGGAGCCACTTACTCCGGAGTTGCCCCCTCCGGCGGAACAGGCAGCAGACATTCCCACCAAAAGGATAGCGATTGCCTTGACCGAACGACCTAGCATGGTCACCTCCACAGGCCGCAAAATACAAATCATCATAGCGCAGGCCATCCGCAGAGGCCAAGCCGCGTTGGTTGTTTTCTAACCTTGCGGTTGAACGAGGTGGTGATCAGAAAAGGTAGGACACCAGCCATTCATTCGGTCATCATCCACGATGCACAGGGAGAGTTTTCAATGCGACATTGGTTCTGGATCATTCCAGCGACACTATTGGTTGGCAATTTGAACGCTTGTTCCAGCAATGAGCAAAGCGGAAACGACTCGAATTCGCATCCAGCAGGCAGCGGCGGAGCGGATGCTTCCACCGATTCGGGACAGGTCGATACGAGTGTGGATGATGCGGATGCAAGCGCGAATCCTGTAGATGGCCAGGCCGAAAGCATGGGTGGTTCCGGCGGGGGAAGCACCACCGAAGACGCCAGTGACGCGGGAGGACCTTTCAAAACCGGAAGCGTGGGCTTGTCCCAAACGGCGATGACCGTCAACGGGACGGAATACGTTAGCTATTCGTTTTTCGCACAATTCATGCGGGTAACGAACGACCCGGAGAATTCACCTTGCGAAATCCAAGAACAAGGGGATTGCCGAATCGTGGACTGCGCGACTTCGACGATCGATGGGGGCACCATGGCTTACGAGAAAGTGAGTGCGGGTCCAGTATCGCTTGCGGGGGCCAATATTCCCTTGACGCTCACACCGGATGCGACGGGAACCTACGAGGTGCGGACAGGCCAGGAGCGTCTGTGGACGAAAGGGGCATCGCTCACCATTTCCGCGCAAGGCGGCGAGGTCCCGGCGTTTCAGACCACACTCACGGGCGTTGGGTCGGCCGTGGTTTCGGTCCCGGCCGCTGCATCGGGATCGACCATGACGATTTCCACCAAAGAGCCATTGGCGCTTGCGTGGTCTGGAGCGGAGGGAGGGACCATGACCGCTACTCTTTCTCGCAATGATGCAAACAAGGCAAGATCGGTGACTATTTCTTGTTCGTTCGACGGCGCGAAGACAACGGGCACGGTGCCAGCTTCCGTCATGGCGATGATTCCGCCCGGGCCTCTTGGCTCCTTGGTCTTGATGGGGGGGGATAATCGGCGCGTCGATGTATCCGATTGGACGATTTACGTAAGCGAGACCGTGGTAGCCGTGACAACCCAAGGAACGTCCGCGGCGTGGTCGGTGACGTTCGAGTGACGGAGCGAAGCGTTCGTTTCGCAGGCAAGCGCGGTAGACCGTCCGTATGTTTTTCTCTCCCCCTTCGTTCTATTAAATTCGTCGTGCCTGGGAGGGCGACAGGCGGGACGGAGGTTGAAAGCGACGATCGCTGACAGTAGGGTGCGGGTTTCTTTTCGCCAAGGGCGCCATGAAATTTCCCGGACGTCGCAAGTACACCCATTTTTTCCCCGTCAAAGCGCGAGATCCCTTGCTCAATCGGGCGGGGATCGAGACGTTTTCTCATCGTACGCATGTCGTGGGTATCGATCAGACTTTGGTCGATATCGAGGCTCATGTATCCGACGATTTCCTACAGCGTCATGATTTGAGCAAGGGGCATTCGTTGGTGGTGGAAGCCGGTCGTGCGGAGGCGATTTACGCGGAACTATCCGAGTACGGACTCATCATGCAGGAGCATGCGGGGGGAACGGTGGGCAATACCTTGCACAACTACTCGGTGCTTGCTGACGATAACTCGATCCTGTTGGGGGTGATGAGCGAGAGCATTCACGTGGGCACCTCAGGGTATCGGTATCTTTGTCATACCTCGAGCCGCGTGAATCTCGACCACCTGCAGCCCGTGGATGGTCCGATTGGTCGGTGTTTTGCGCTGATCACGCCCGATCATGAACGCACCTTCGCGATCAACGAAGGTGCGATGAACCAACTTCGTCCGCAAAGCATTCCTGCGCAAGCGTTCGAGCATGCATCGGCATTGCTGATCACCGCGTATCTCATGCGCTGCAAACCGTCCGATCCCATGCCGGAGTCCGCGTTGCGGGCCATCGCTTTGGCAAAACGAGCGCGGGTTCCGGTGGTGCTCACGCTGGGCACGAAACACGTGATTGCCGATCGACCGGAATACTGGAAGGCATTCATTCGAGACAACGTGAACATCGTGGCGATGAACGAGGAAGAAGGGATGGCGTTGACAGGGCATGAAGACCCACTGCTAGCGTGTGACGCCACCTTGGATCTGACGGATTTGGTGCTTTGCACGGCGGGTCCGGAAGGGCTGTACATGGCGGGACACGTGGATGAGAAGGCGAAACGGCAGACACGTTATCCCCTGCTTCCTGGCGCCATTCCCGAGTTCAACCGTTATGAATTCAGTCGCGCGATGCTGCGAGAACACTGCAAATCACCGGTGCGCGCCTTTGCGTATATCGCTCCCTACATGGGTGGCCCCAACCGGATCGCCAACACCAATGGAGCGGGAGATGGCGCATTGGCTGCGGTGTTGCACGACATCGCTGCCAATCGGCATCATCGCGAAAACGTGCCGAATTCATCGAAACATACATTTCAATTTCTGACTTATTCGTCGCTTGCGCAGGTTTGTCGGTACGCCAATCGGGTTAGCTTCGAAGTGCTGGCCCATGGTTCACCACGGCTGACCCACGGGCTGCCGGAACGCGAGGATAGTCTGAAAGAAGAAGCCTATTGGGCTCAATGATCAGACTACATGCGGAGTCGTCGGGGTCGGACATGATAGGAGCGGCTCCGATAACCGTTTTTGATGGCTGTCATCGTTGCGGTCCAAGACGTGCTGCTTCTCCCGCTGCTTCCAGCGCGATTTCCACTTCCGAAACCAATTCGTCCGCCATCTTTCGCTCGTCGCATGCTTTGTTTTCCGCCGCCTTTTCATCGAGCGTGGCGTCGACACGACGCAGCACCTTCACGATGCGTTGTCCTTCTTCGGACACCGGATCGACTTTGCTCGATTCGATGGCTTTGATCATCGAATCGAGGGCTGGAGCAAGAGGGCCTGAAAGAATGGGATCCGCGCGCAATGCTTTGTCTCGCACGCGTTTTGCCAATCTTCGCAATTCGACCGGAGCTGACCGGGACCAGCGTCGAAACTGCCACCCCACGAAAAGGAGCATGGCAAGTACCAGCAGCCCAACTCCACTGACAATCAGCACCGGCTTCATGGTGGAGGCGATCGTGGTGACCGGTGCGTAGACAGGAGGCGCTACCACTTCCCCCTGGATGCCGCCTTTGAGCGATGAGGTCCATTCGCTAACGGTCATCAGGCGGCTCAGGGCCTGATGGTGAGCGCGAAGGGGCAGGCAGGGCGCTTGGACGTGGTTGAGATCGCAGGCGGGGGCAGGACCATCGGTAGCCAGCAACTGAACTTCGTGGGTTTGGGGATCGCGCGAAACGAGGTGAAACCCACCAGCTTGCCAATCGATGAGCCCGGCTGCATCCACGCTAGCGCCGCCTGGTGCGCCGGAAGGCCAGGTGGTTGTCGCGGCATCCACGATGGAGCCATCGTGGGTCGAGTGGAAATAGCCACGAAGGATGAGTTTGCCGCCGGGTTCGATGGGTACATGAACGGCTGGAGTGTCGAGGCGAATGGGAAAAGTCGTGGAAGGCACGGTGTATCAGCCTACGATGGAAGTGTCAGCGAAGGTGAGCCCTTCCCGCGGTTTCGAGAAGCATGGCGAGCACGAGAGATTCGCCTACCCCGGCGTTGGTGTCTAGATGGGAACGAAAACGCGCAAGCCGATCGGCATCTCGTCGAAATCCAGGTTCTTGTAATGATTCCGCGGCCTTGCGAAGGATTTGCTCTCGTTCGGTGAGCAAGGCCAGGGCGCGGGGACGGTCCCCATGGCTCACGAATCGGGCCGCTTCCATCAAGGTTTCGCCCGCGGCGAATCCTTGCACCGTTCGTGCGACCTGCGGCTGGATGGATTGGGCACTTTGGGCATCGCTGTTGGCGTATGGCAGGTTGACACGCACTTCCTCGGAGAAATTTCGTTTCGTTCCCCGGTCTTTGTATTTGAGTTCGATCAGGGCCACCTGGCGTGGTTCGACACCAGCGGGGACACGAATTTTGAACAGCATCACGTGGTTGTCATCGCGAGCGAAAGCAGGAATCAAAAACCTCATCCCGCCCTGCGTATCGTCTTGCCGGTCTTTTTTGATGCGGTCACGCTTTGCCGCTTGATCGTCCGCGGCCACTTCGATCGCGCGCACCCGAGCGGCTTCCGCCTCATTGAGACGCCGTGAGCCATACACTTGAAGCACATCGATTCCCTGGCTCCAGCGTATGCGGATTTCCACGGCGGTAGCGGCGGGGTCCAGGCGTCGGTCCAATTCGGTGGAAAGGGCCGGTGCGATTTGCTGTCCGTCGCGAAGGTAGTAATAGCCGCCGGCACCATCGGAAGCGATGGCGCTCATCAAGGGACCGTCGTAATCGGTGCCGAGACCGAAGGTGCTGGTTTGAATCCCGTCCTGGAAAGCTTCGAGCGCAAGTTGGGACAACCGCTGGGGGCTGGTGATACCGGAATTGGCTCGACCGTCGGAAAGGAGGAACACCACCCGCACGGCATCTGCTGGAATTCCCCCGCTTTTTGCTTGTGCATAGCCCAGACGAAGTCCTTCGCTGATATTGGTTCCCCCCGTAGCTTCGATCTCGTCGATGGCACCGTGAACACGCGCTTTGGCGGCTGCCACGCGTGTGTTTTGCACACGCACCTGGGCATCGGTCGAGAACGTGATGAGAGAAAAATCATCGTTGGGAGCAAGCCGGTCGAACAAGGCTTTGGCCGCGGATTTGGCTTGGTCCATGGGCTCTCCCCGCATCGAACCGCTGACATCGAGCACGAGATGAACGGAAAGATGAGGGCGTGCGGCGGCAGCTCGATCACTGGAACGAAGAGACAGACGCATGTGTGTCTCCCCCCCGCTTGGCGGAAGTGCGGCGCGTTCGAAGTCCGTTCGAAGGGCCAAGGCACGGTCCCGGGGAGAGTCCATCGGCGTCCAATATCGCGCGCCCACATCGCTGACGAGTTCCCGTTCGGCGCCCGGGACGATTCCCCTTGCCACCGCTGATTCGAAGGCGGCCAGATGCCCACCGCCGGGGCGATACGTCGTGGCAAATCGGCCGTTGGGGTCGATGGCCAATTGTGGTTCGGCCGTGATTGGCTGTCCTGCCATGAAGGGGGATGATTCTTGGGCAGCCAGCGGTGGCGCGCCTGGTGATCGCGCATGATTTCCCAGGCCACCACCTTTTTCGCCGTTGGCGAGTCGCGGTCCTCGTAACGCAGGAGGAATGCCATTGGGCGTGCCTGACCTTGTGCCGCCGGGTTCTTCGAGAGCAACTTGGTTGGCTTCCATTTCTGGGTGAGGGAGTCCTGGCGGATGGTCGATGCTTGCAGCGGCGGCATTCTTGTCGCTGGGTGAACTATTTCGGCAACCGACGAACATGAGCAGCGAGACTACCCACGATAGCTGCACGATCCACCCACACCACCAGCGAAACGAATTGTAACGAAGCATGCGAACCCTCCTGAGCCTTGCCAGCCGATATGGTGACACATTTGACACGGTCATGTTTCCTTCATTGGGCTCGAATGTGAATTGTGTGCTTGACGTCGAGGCAAGGCCCCGTCAGATAAGCGTTTATGCCGCTTCGAGACCAATACTTGATGGTTTGTGTGAACCGCCGCCCGGATGGGAGTCCGAAGGGCTCGTGTGCGGAAAGAGGGTCGGAACAGGTGTACAAGGCGCTGCGGGCGGGGCTCAAGGAGCGAGGATTGGCCCGTGTACGCGCCCGGGTGGTGTCTTGTAGCTGCTTGGATGCCTGCACGACGGGGCCATCGATATTGGTCGAGCCGCAACATATCATGTATGGTCGAGTCACCATAGAGGATATCCAGGATATCCTTGATGCGATTGAAAATGGTACTGTTGTCGAACGTCTTTCAATAAATCCAGAGTTTTAAATACTTTGAATTGTCTTTGAACTTCGATGCCAACAGGAGTATTTTCGTCCAGCTAGGTGGTGTTGTGGACAGGAGAATTGCCATGCGCCGATTCATCATAGGAGCTTCGCTAACCACGCTTACTTGCCTGGGTACCCCGGCATTGGCACAACAATTCGCGGAAAAAGGAGCGATGGCGCTGAGCGCGGACCACTTATTTGGGGTAACGAGCTATAAAATTACGCTTGACCCGGATATTCCGTATACCGATGATATCGATGTCAAGGGAACGGTTTTCTCCTTGTTGTGGGGTGCTCAAGCAGGGGCAAGCCCTGTTGTTCCTGCCATCTACCCTCGAACGTCGTTTGACTATTTCGTCATCGACGGTCTTTCTCTGGGCGGATCCGTAGGCTTTTCGACGGCTTCGGTTAAGGTGAAGTCGGGTGGTAGTAGCATGGAAGGGGATCACACCGCAGTTACCTTCGCTCCGCGCGTGGGATATGCGTTTGGGTTGAGCGATACGATCTGGTTCTGGCTTCGTGGTGGTCCCACCTATGTGTCGATAGAAGCGGACCCCGAGTATAGTGATGTCTCTGAAGCTTCCGCGTTGCAGTTCGAGGCGGAAGGAATGTTCGTGTTTGGGATATCGGGAGGTTTTGGACTGGAAGTCGGGCCTGCGCTAGGTCTGCCGCTCACCGGAGAATTTGATGCAGGGCGTGTCGATGGGGATCTCAGCGCCCTGCATTTCGGTGTATACGCCGGTATGGTGGGCTGGTTCTGATTCGGGTCGTACACGGTAGAATGCTTGTGCCATGGGGGGGACCTGGCCCACCATGCGCAGAGGTTGTTGCGTGGCCATTCATGGCGCGAAGGGGATGTCGAGACACGTCGATGCGGCCCGTGATGACTTGCTTCGAACAACCCCAGTGCCCTTCATCACCAGCAACCATGCCACGGACAAGACCGGGTTGAAACTCAGGTGTAGGTTCGACAATCCAGTCCATGGTGAGGCAAGAATCAGGTAAGGAGTGCGGAACTGGATGGCTGCGTAGATGGTCTTAACGAATTTTCATGATAATGCTAATAGCCAGCCCCGGCGTCGATCGGTTACGTATATTTCGTAAATACGGTATCGCCATAAAATAATGAGGACGGCGATAGGAACATCATTTCGACAGTATCAAATTATTTCTTATTGGCTTTGTCGATTTCTTTGGCTACGGCTCTCATGTCGTCCCACATTTGTTTACGGGTTATTTCTCCGTCGCTTTGTCGTTTTACGATTGCGGCTATTTCAGGGTGTTTTGATAATTCACGAAAATGTTCAAATACTTTGGCTAGGATTCTTTCGTCAGGAAGAATGGGTTTCTTTACATTGGAAAACCCCCACTGAGCCATCAGGTGTTCAATTTTGTCATCAGACATCGTTTCTGAATCCTTGGTCATGGCGAATAGACTCGTATGTTAACGGAATGTATTGATTTTGTCAAACGACAAACACGGCCACCCCTCAAAGCGCCAACACGCCAGGAGGCAAAAGGAGGAATTCGGTATATTTGTTGGTTACCATGGGGGTCTTGTGTGGAATCGGGATACACACTTATCAGGCTCGAGGGGCAGAGAAATTCGATGCTTCTCGTTCCCACCGACGAGTTTTCCACCGCTTTTTTTCGCTGATAGGGGCGAGCAGCCCCCGCTTTTGCCAGCGCCTCACACGGTTTTGCGAAACTCGCGAAGACCGTCGACCGGCTGTGTTTTCGCGGGAACGAAAGGACAGAGATGAGTGATTGATTCACTTATACCAGGAACAGACACCGTCGACACAGCCGCATCCAGCGACCAAAGGTGGCTGTGGTTCGGCGCAATCACAGGTGCTTATCCCCCCCTCGAACGCCGGGTTGTAACATAACTCTCCGCCACACCCCCCGGTTTGGCAATCTGCATCCGCCTCGCAGGAATCGCCTGCATTTCTGATGCAATGCTCCTCTACAGGCGTTCTTTCTTTCTTGTCGCTGCAGCAGGTTTGGTTGATGGCTTCGCAACGGCCCGACATAGTCACGCGTCCGAGCTGTTCGCATTTCGCGCCAAAACCAACGTCCATGGGGTCCGACAGGCAGGTGCCGCCCATCTCTTCGCAGGTGGGATTCGACGACGAAGGGGCGCTGCAGCAGGTCTGGTTGAAGGCTTCACAAGCTCCCGTCAGGGTGCGGCGTCCGAGCTGTTCACAGTTTGCGCCAAAGCCAACGTCCATGGGGTCCGACAAGCATTCGCCTCCAAGCGAGGCACAGGACTGCGCGCAATCCGGATCAGGCAAAGGACAGAAGTCGTCGCAATACACCCCATCACCGTACCATCCGTTGACTTCGCAGTAGTCGGTGGGCCAATCTGCCTTGTCCAAGGCTTTGGCTTCCTGACGAGATAATTTCTCTGACGCGCTATGGGTTCCCTCGTTCGAAACCGTACCGCTGCAAGCAAACAAGGGGAAAGAAAGGGCCAGTACCATCCAATTTGTTGCTAGTTTCATGACAAGTATCCTTTTTTCGTGACAGGCTGAATCAGGGAGCATCTCCACAGCAGCTCAGGTTCATCGCTTGGCAAGTGGCTTCGAGGTATTTCATTCCCAAGGCCTCACAATTGGCCGGAAACGTGACATCCATGGGGTCTGAGAGACAACGGCCTCCCACAAGGGAGCAGTTGGGCAAAAGGCCATGAATGCCTCCTTGGCCGAAAAGGGTGATGGGTCGACGGTCCAGCTCAGGAGCTTGGGTTTCGAGCAGGAGAATTTCTTCTCGGGGAGCGTCGCCGAAGACCTGAACGACAACTTCAGCGGTGTTTCCTGGGGCGATCGTCAATTCCGAAGGCAGCACGGCGAAAGCCTCGGAAGGGACGCGAAGGTGGATATTGGAGAAGAGCACATCGGAAGAGCATCGATTTTTGATGAGAATCGAGGCGGAGGGCGGCTGCGAGCCCGCGGGTGGCGGCAGTTCCAACTCGAAAGCCGGCTCGAGGGAAAGGCAGCCTGCCAGGGGCCTCACGGCGAGGGTTGGAGGGCCTTCTTCACTGGGAATTATCACATCAATCGGCTTGGAACGCTGCTGGCCCGATCGGACTTGCAACCGCACTTCATCACCGGATCCGGCCGTAATCTCTAAGGCAAAAGAGCCATCATCGTGGACTTTGGTGGTCACGGCAGGGCCGGTGCCATCGATATTCATCGCCCATAGCGTGCTTCCAGGTTCCGCTGTATTCGGGCCTGCGTGGATGCTGATATTCCCTTCTGTCATGATTTGGAAAGGATAGACGGTGATATTGTCGATGGCAGGGGGGGCGATGGGCTCGCCGGAGGGCGGTTCGGGAACAGGATTGATCCCACAATGAACGCACGCGAGCAGGGTGACGAGGACAAGCAGAACTGGGGAGAGACGGTGCGCCATTTCCAAAATAGTAGAGCAAAAGTCTTGCCAATTCACAATGCTGCTCACGCACGGGATTCCCGATCGGAAGTATGTACCATGTTGTACCATCATGAGCATGTGCCAACGAATTTGAACACTATGGTACATTCATGCGTTTTTCTGACGCATTCTCGCCATTTCCGCAACCTCGAGCCGCTGTCCTGCCAACGCAGCGCTCAGGAGCAGAAACCACGCGGCGGGACAACGCTTGCCGGGGACCGTATCTTCAGCCGTTTTTCCAAAGCGTTTGGTACGGAAGCAAGGATAGTCGTGGTTTTAGCTACACAAAAGGCCTTATGTTGCCCCGAATTTCAACGAGATTGGCAATGGAATCGTACGAATTGGCCTCCGAACGACTCATGGCAGGCCTTTGCTTTGGCCCTTGGTTGCCGCGGTGGGAACGATGCGCGGACTGATCGGCCGGTTGCCGTGGATAAGCAGCTAAAGACGTTGGGCAGAAGGGATGGTGGGGGATTCGCGGGTCCGGTTGCGGCAAGGGCGCTCAAAAAACAAGGAAGCCCAGGGGGGCACCATTTTCGGTGAGATTCAGGATAGTTCACAATCGACCAGGGTGCAGACCACCGAGCCATCTTCGTTGCATGCGCAGGAGTTGCAGCCATCGGCAGCCGGGAACGAGGCCCCTACCTCGTAGAATTTACCGTTATATTCGCAGGCAATGCGTTCACAATCGACCAGGGTGCAGACCACCGAGCCATCTTCGTTGCACGCGCAGGAGTTGCAGCCATCGGCAGCCGGGAACGAGTCACCCACCTCGTAGGATTTTCCGTTGTATTCGCAGGTAACGCGTTCACAATCGACCAGGGTGCAGACCACCGAGCCATCTTCGTTGCATGCGCAGGAGTTGCAGCCATCGGCAGCCGGGAACGAGTCGCCCACCTTGTAGGATTTGCCGTCATATTCGCAGACTCTGGGAGTCAGCTTATCCCATGAGCCGTTGATATCTTCGTCCGATGCATCGCTTCCGCAAGCATACAGCGGCAAAGCAAGAGCGAGGGAGAGGAAAAGGTTTGTCGTTTTCATCGTAGGACTCCTATTTCGATGGGATCGTTTCCACTATCCGCGCGTGTCACCCCATCGGTCCGACAGCCCGCACCGCGCGTCTTCTCATGGTTAACCCTTATGAGCCGCAGGGCCTAGCGCCTGATGAATGCAAAGTGCTTGCCAAGTACGGGGGGGCTCGAACGGTGTTTTTTCGCTTGACTCTCCTGTCGTATTGTACCAATTTGTACCAAATTGAGCAGCTAAGGTGCAATTGGTACAGTGTGAGACATGATCAAGCAGGGCACCGTCCTCCAACACCGCTACGAAATCCTTCACCCCCTAGGAAAAGGAGCCTCTTCCTCTGCCTTACTCGCTCGTGACCTGCTCCGAAATGACCTCGTCACCCTCAAACTCCTTCATTCCCATGACCCCGCCCTCACCGCGGCCCTGCGGCAAGAATTCGCAATCCTCGTCGGACGGTTTCACCCTCACCTACCCCTCGTCCGTGACCTCGAAAAACAAGCCGACCACCTTTTTTACACGGCGGACTTCATCGATGGCACCCCCCTGACGCCGTGGGCCCAGTCCCGTTCGGCCCACGATATTCTCACGCCCCTCGCCCATATTCTCGATGCCCTGCATTTCCTGCATCGCCTGGGAATCCGGCACGGCGACATCAAACCCGATAACATCCTCGTCACCCCCCAGGGACAGGGCGTCCTCATCGACCTCGGTTGCGCTCGGCCATTGAAAGCCACCTTGGATACCATATCAGGCACACTAGGGTTCATGGCTCCGGAACTGCTCGAAGGAGGCCCGGTCGACATTCGTGCCGATCTTTTCGCTTTCGGTATCACCTGCTCCATCGTCTTGCCAACTCCTGCGCCCGAACTCTCCAACCTGCTCCAACGGCTGATCGACCCTAATCCGGACCACCGTCCCAGCGATGCCGCCGAAGTCAATGAAGCCTTTGGTTTTCCACCTTTTACGCTCGGCCCCCCTCAAGGACGACTGGAGCGTATCGTCGGAAGACAGGCTCCCCTGAAATCCTTTCAAGAGGCCCTTAGCGCCTTGCGGCAACGCGCTCCCCACCCTCGATGTCTCGTTTTTCACGGCCCGGATGGCGTTGGACGAAGCCGTTTGCTGAACGAGATGAAATGGCAAGCTCAGCTTGAAGGCGCAGTCATACAAGGTGATGCTCGAGCGCCCCGTGCTATCGAAGATATGTTCGCGCGAGCGCTTGGATCTTCCGCGATTGACCGTCAGGGCTTGTCCGCCATCGTCCAGACACGCCACGAGCTTGCGCAACGTTCCCAGCCGGTGGTGCTGGTGCTCGATGACATCCACCTTCTTGCTTCCGACCAGCGCGAGTTGCTCGACGCCTGGCTCCGGCTCCTCGAACCCACGGATCCTTGGCTCCTTTTGCTCACGAGTCGGCACGAGCCAACCTTGAAAAATCAGGAAATCACGACTTATTCCCTTGGGCCCCTCGATGCTTCAGGTGTCTTGGCGTGGACCCAAGGCTTGCTCAGTCCAGCCGTTGTGCCCCATGTCCTACGCCTCACTGGTGGGTATCCTGCTGATCTGGAAGCTCTTATGGACAGGGTTTTGCGGGGGGAGATTCCTGAATCAGACCTTCCCCACGCGTCCGCCCCGCAATCGGCCGGAGGCTTATTCCTTTCCTTGCCGAAAGAAGAAAAACTCGTGCTGGGGTGGCTTGCGGTCGCGATGTGTGATGATGCCACCCTGCGCTCTTGCTGTCAGACAACTTCACACGTCTTGTTGCGTCTTCATCAAAGGGGATGGATCGAACGGGAGGGGCGCCATTGGAAACTGCAACGAGGTTGGATCGCGCCCCGTATTCTTGCCTCTATCGACAGGGAGACCGTCACAAGCATTCATCGCTGGCATGCGGAAAAAAGCGCGGATAATCCTCCTATGCGGGCTTATCACTTCGCCTGCGGGGCCGAATCATTCCAAGCAGGACAATTGCTGCTGGAATACGCGTCTTTGATCGAGCAGTCTCCGCAAGCGTGGCGTCCAGTCACCGATGCTTTGGAAGAAGCCGTATCTGGTGGCGAAAGGGTGCCACCGGAAGTACAGGTGGCGTGCGCACAAGTCAACCGCTTGTGTGGACGCTTTGAGCAAGCCTTGCGCTGGATCGCCCGCTGTCTTCGCTCTCGTCCTGGCGTATCCGTGCGCATCGCCTGCCGAATGGAAGCAGCCTTATGTTTTCTGGCGTCGGGCAGACTTCAACGAGCAGAAACAGCCATCAATACGGCTCTTTTCCTGGCAGAGAAGCCGGACGTCAAAGCTTGCTTGCTCGAAACCAGATGCCGAATCGCAATCCAGCAAGGAAACTACGAACACGTGCTCACCAACGGCAAAATTGGCTTGCATCTCACGTCGGAAGCTTCGACCCGGGCGAAGCTACACGCGAGTATGGGCCTGGCCTGCACCTACTTGGGACAAATGGAGCAAGCCGTCGAGCATCTTGAAAAAGCAAATACGGCGAACCCTGACGCGCTCACACCGAGGGAAAAAGTACGCCTTTCGTCGTTTTCGGCGATCCTGGCCTACCGACAGGGGGATCTGCCGCGCGCCATCGACGGTTACCGTCAAGCGTCGCGTTGGGCGGAAGAGCATGGTTTGGGGGACCAGATGGTTTCGACGGCCATGAACCTGGGAACAGCGCAACAACAGGCAGGAGAATGGGGAAACGCATTGGCATCGTACGAGCGTGGACTTTTGATTGCGCGCGCCATTGGAAAAGGCAATACGGCTTGCACCCTAACGCTGAATCTTGCCAATCTTTATGCTGGAATTGGTGTGTATGACCGGGCTCGCACCCTGCTTTCTACGCTTCGAAACACACGTGACCTTGGTTATGTCGAAGCCAATCGCCTGGCTCTGGAAGCCGAACTTTTCGAGGCGGAAGGCTTGATCGACAAGGCCATGACAGGATACGAGCGTGCGGAACGGCTATTTTCGCAGCAGGGTGCCCAGCGGGAAGTAGCCGAAATGTGCTGGCACCAAGCCTCTTTACTGCTCCAACAAGGCAACCACGCCCAGGCGGATTCCTTGCGACAAAGCCTTTTCCAAACCCTGAGCGACATCTCTGCCCCGGACCTTACCGCTCGCTGGCACGCTCTGTCGGCTCGATCGCTGCTCGGTCGTCATCCCGCACAAGCCCTGTCTCATGCACAACAAGCCCTGATCTCGGCCGCAGCGTCAAAACAGTCCGCGCTCGACGCTGAAATGCAAACGTTGATGGCCGATATTTATGAGCAGCAAGGCGCCAGCCAACTCGCTTGTGACCATCGTCTGCAAGCGCGCAGGGCTTGGGAATCCATGGCGGTGGGTCTTCCGGAGTCTTTTCGTCCGGCATTTTGGGCGCATCCCCGCCGCAGCGCCCATCGTCCCGAGCCATCACTCAAGGCAGCTCCCCCAACACCTCGCGAACTTCTGAGAATCCTCGAGATCAACCGACGGCTCAATTCGTCTCTTGCCACCCACGATGTTCTGTCTTTCGCGTTGGACGCGGCGATTGAACTGTCCGGAGCGGAACGCGGTTTTTTGCTCGTCCGCTCCAAACCCAACAGCAAACAACTCGATGTTGCCGTCGCGCGGAATCTCGACAAGGAGCGTATCGGCCGTTCCCATCTCAAGTTCAGTCGGTCTATTGCTGAGAACGTGGTGAAAACAGGTCTTCCCGTGACCACCACGGATGCTCTTACCGATGATCGTTTTCGTTCCCATCAATCGGTTCATGCGATGCGGCTTCGCTCGGTTGTGTGCGTACCTGTAACCACACCCCAAGGTGTGCTTGGGGCCATATATCTCGACCATCGCTTTCGGAAAGATCAATTCGACGAGGACATGCTCCACTTGCTGGGAGCTTTCGCGGACCAGGTGGCGATCGCCCTGCGCAATGCACGCCTCGTAGAGGACTTGGAACGTCGAACGGAGGCGCTTCAAAAAGAACAAGAGCGCGTGCAGCAATTGCTCGAAGGTCAGGCCGCTACCATCGAAAAGCTTTCTTCCGAAGTGCAAACGCGCCAACAAGCCCTCGAACATCGATACGATTACAGCAGCATCATCGGGACAAGTGCCCCGATGCAAGCGGTTTTCCACACGCTGGATCGGGTGACGGACATGAATATCGATGTTCTCGTGCAAGGCGAAAGCGGAACAGGAAAGGAGTTGGTTGCACGGGCGCTGCACTTCAATGGTCCCCGTCGCCAAGGGCCATTTTTATCCATCAATTGCGCTGCACTTCCCGAAAGTCTCCTTGAATCTGAATTATTTGGTGTGGTGAAAGGCGCTTTCACGGGTGCCCATACGGATCGGAAAGGTCTGCTGGTGAGCGCCTGTGGTGGCACGCTCTTTCTCGACGAAATTGGGGAAATGCCCCTTGGAATGCAAGCCAAACTCCTGCGTGTTTTGCAAGAACGGCGCGTGAGGCCCCTGGGCTCCAGTCAAGAGATCCCCATCGATATTCGTCTGGTTTCAGCCACCAATCGTCACCTGCTCGATGAGATTTCCGCCGGTCGATTTCGAGAAGACCTTTACTATCGCATTGCCGTCGTCGAAGTGAGGCTTCCGCCTTTGCGAGAACGTCCGGAGGATATTCCTGCCTTATGTCATCATATTCTCCATCAGGCAGCTTCAAGTCTTGGCAAACAGGCGGCTACGCTGCGTCCTGAAGCATTGCGAGCGTTGCTACGGCATCCTTTGCCGGGAAATGTTCGTCAGCTCGACAATCTCCTGCGACGCGCGTGGGTATTGGCCGAAGGAAACGCTATCGGTTTGGCAGACCTCGACCTTTTTCCTGCCATGTCCGTGGACAGCAAGTCCAAGCCGCGAGATCGCAAAGCCTTTGAGCAAGAAGAGCGCGCCAAGATTCTTGCGCACCTGGAATCGAAGCGCTGGAATATCAGCGAGGTGGCACGCGCCATCGCCATGCCGCGCAATACATTGTACCGGAAACTCCTGAAATACGGCCTTCACAGACCCCAAAACGGAGCGCAATCGGAATGATTGATCTTTGTCCGCGCACGGGAACGAAAGGTTCATATCAGGTTTTTCTTCTTATCGATTCCACCGTTCCCTCACCATGGCAGACACAAGGAGCAGGGCACAGCTCAGAAAAGTATCGAAACATGGCTTTTCTGGGAAATAGCAATTATGTCTTTAATTTGCCTCAACCAAGATATAAGCTGGGTCCGTCGGGTCTACACGAACAGAGATAATCGCATTGGGTACAATCAGGGCGGCTTTTTTTCATTAAGAGTCATAGACAGGCTCGCCTTGTAATCAGATTGTCCTTCCACTTGCACCATGGCCTCAAACATCATGGTCACAACGTTGTTTATCGGTCCCCTTCGATTTTTAATCTCGACAACTCGCTCTGTAGCCTGGATGCCGTGGAGCCAAATATACTTATCTTTCATGCGCCGGTTGAGATCATGGTACATGATCGCCAAATGAATGAGCCCAACAATCACGAAGACAACGCCTGCGACCATTCCCCCAGGTTCTATTATTCCTACAATTGACATCACAAACACGAAGACGCCCGTACCACCGCACCCCAGAGCAGAGACAAGGAAAAATAAGAACTTTTTTACATCTATGGCATTTGCATTTTCCGCAGCGGCTTGGCTACGCTGTTGCACAGCGCTCGGGTAACTTTGCGCACAAAGCCCGAGGGGGGCGTAGGTTTGTAGAAGTCGATTGAGGACCGGTCGTGCCACGGCCCCTAGCGTTGACAACGCCTTTCGTAGCAGCGCCGTCGCCTCTTGCTCCTGTCCTGTCCTCTGCAGCGCGTTGGCTCGCAACACCGCCGCCAAGGTGTCAAACGAATCCATGATAGGGATATCTGAGTCATTCGTGCCTAAGACACGGAGCACAGCATTCCAATTCTGCTTGGCTGTATCGATCAGCGCGCGTGACATCCGATAGGCGGTATCGGTCTCAAGGTCATCGGAGCGTGGGTCACACGGCGCCAGCCACGTTTCCGCAGCTTGCAGGTCGCCGGAGCGCACCGCGGAGCGTGCGAGAAACCCCCGCAGTATCTGCTTGTGCCGTGGGAGCCGTACCACATCGAGGGCGCTCTATACCATGGCTCGTTCGCGGACTTCATCACGCTGATCGCCAAAATAATTGGAGAGCGCCACTGTCAAGAACAGCAATTGCTCGGCCGCATCAAACGAGCCGTTGGTAGCGACTTCATGGCGCGCTTGCTGCCAGACCACAACCACCTCTTGCACCTTCCACGGAACGATTTGCCCATGGGGAACCAAGTCCTGAAGCCCCGATGGGGGAACAAATGGCCGTCCATCTTGCGAACGCAACCGCTCGATTCGTTCGGTCTCGTTTTGCGGAGCCTGATAGTCCACGTTGAACATCGGGCGGTCGTCACGAACGGAGACCTGATTTTGTGTACCGCAGAAACGACAGGCGATGTTGCCCCCAGCCAAGGTGCTCTCCAGAGGGGCCCAACAGTGTTGGCAAATCAATATCCGCGTCTCTGCGCTGAAGATCGTTGTCATGGCTCCCTCACGGACGATCTGGCTTACGAAACCATTTTATCTCCCATCTGTTTCAATCAGGATAGTAGACGGTTCTTGAGTCTACACCATGGGGCGTACGCTGGGATGAAAAAACGCAAGAGAATAGGACGAGTTTTTTGAACCGAGATGACTCGGCAGCATGACCCCTGAACTTTGACTTTGCCCTTGACCCCATTTTGATCACCTTATATTAAATATGATTAAATACCGATACTTAAGCGTAACGCATCGATACTCGTGGGCTATGAACCCTTCTCCAGAAGCTCGGCGAGGGATTCGTCCTGCGAAAGGTGCGTCATTTTCAACCTGGCCAGGATGCGCTGCTGCTCGCTTTGCGTAGCGGTGAGCAGGTACGCCGGTGGCCCGTCATCGGTGGGCGCATAACAGTTGAGTCGACAAGGCTCCAGTAACTCGAGGGCAGCGACAGCCGACAACGATTCGGGTGACTTGGCTTTGCGTTTTACCTTACCGGATAAAAGCTTGTGTAGTGTCCTTTCCAGCAGCAGGGCCAGCATGCAGATCGTGACGTGCGCACGCACCTTGTCGTCGGTGCGGTGGCGCATAGGGCGCAGTTCGGTGAAGCTTTTGATCACTTGAAAGTCTTTTTCGATTGCGTCTTTCGCGCGATAAAGCTTGCACAGTTCACTGGCGGACTTGTCCTGGAGCATCGGATGCGCAACAAGGATGTTCCAGCCATCGTACCGACGCTTTGCTTCCCATTTGGTGGGGTCCAGTTGCACGGATATGTCGAATCGGTTCGAGCCCGAGTCCCGCGTGACGCGTATGTCGACCGAGTATACGTCGAGTAGTGACTCCTTGTTCAAAATCCGGTCCACCTGCAATCGCAGCATGGGGGCGTACTTTGGGAAGAAAGAACGCAAGATAGTTGGCCAAGTTTTTTGAACTGAA
>MWCO01000001.1 GCA_002070115.1 Deltaproteobacteria bacterium ADurb.Bin207 | reverse complement strand
TTCGGCCTTCTTGCGTTCCGCCTCTTCTTTCAGCCGTTTTTGCTCTTCGGCCTTCTTGCGTTCCGCCTCTTCTTTCAGCCGTTTTTGCTCTTCGGCCTTCTTGCGTTCCGCCTCTTCTTTCAGCCGTTTTTGCTCTTCGGCCTTCTTGCGTTCCGCCTCTTCTTTCAGCCGTTTTTGCTCTTCGGCCTTCTTGCGTTCCGCCTCTTCTTTCAGCCGTTTTTGCTCTTCGGCCTTCTTGCGTTCCGCCTCTTCTTTTTGACCTTCCTCCGCAGGAGTCGGCGCTACCGCTGGCTCTCCGATAGGCCCTTTCACAAGCCACCGAAAGCGCGCCGATAACTGAACAAAGGTCGTTTTTCCCCCCTCCCCCTCCATCATCTGAAGCACAAGGACAGGTTGCTCCTCGCGTATGGCTTCCCCAAATAGGGGAATGGAAACACGAGTTTCGTCATTGCGCTCGCTTCGCTCCAAAAGGGAAATCATTTCCTTGGCAGCCTTTTCGAACGGCACGGAAGCCTGCTCGATCTCTTTCATCGAGGCTTCGAGGTCATCCAAGGCGCGGACGGGTTGCCCTGCTCCAGCCAATCGTGGCAAGGCCGCGGCAAGCTCGACAGCCATTTCCGACAGGATCCCATCGGATTTTTCGACCAAAATTCGGTCCACGATCCCGTCCAAACACGCATCGATATCCGTACGGGAATCGCCCGCCTCGAGGGAGGGAACGATGGCCTGGTACAAGTCTGCCTGGAGGCTGGTGGTGCCTTTTTCCCCTCCCTGCGCAAAAAAGAAGAACCCCCCGGAGATTCTATCGAATCCCACGGTAAATACGCGGATGCCCCGTTCCATCAAGCTTTTCGCATCGTCAGAAGACACCGCCAACAAGGGAGCGACTTTGGCAGCCTTATGAACCCGAGGAAATTGGATCGCCAATACCCGGTTTTCCGGCAGCAACAACCGAAGGTCTCGACACAAAGCGTCGGAAATGTCTTTCCGCGCAACAACCGATACCTCGTGCGACCAAGACAGGATCCCCGCGGGTTTCAGCCATCCCGCGGCATCACCTCCGTGAACCACCCGCCCTCCCGTGGGAGTGGTTTCCGTCACGCATACGATGCCAGGGATTGCAACAATGCCGTCGCTTCTTGAAGAAAACGGTTCGCGAGCTTCTCGTCGTTCGACCACGAATCCCCTTTTAGCACGCCTTTTGTTGAAAGCGCGGAAAACACATGCCCTGTTCCAACAGGCTGCGCGATCGTGCCATAATTCGGGGCTGCTAACCCTTGTCTTCCCTTGGATCGGGCTGGTGTCCGTTTGTCTTCCCCCGTATGATCCCGCGGGCTTTTTGTCATGGTTCATCGCTATTTTTCGCTCGTTTCAGCCATAGTCCTTTCGTTCGGATCCGGATGCGGGCCGGAAGGCACGGCAAGCACGCAAGCTCCGCACACCCCGAGCCTCGTGCTACGCCAAGCATCAGCCCTATCCGCTCGCAACATCAAAATCTCTTGGGAACCAATACCGTCAGGACGTGTGCGTATCGATCGTGCACGAGCAGATGGCCCTTTCGAGCATGTCGCAAACAAAGCCGCTTCCCATGGCCGCTTCCTCGATCTCGCCCTAACCCCTGAGACAACCTACCGCTATCGTCTTTCCTATTGCCTCACCGACACCGCTTGCCACGCGCCGCTTATGCTCGAACCCCTGACAACCCCCAAAACGAGACTTCCCGCCTTCACCATCGATATCCCTCCCGAGGGAACCCAAGACGATATCGTCGTATTCGGAATCGAAACGCTGGATCCGGATGCCCTAGACCTGGCTCGCATGGCTGGCGTCGACCGTCAGGGAATCATCATCTGGGAATACGCCCGTGAAAAACCTTTTCTGGGCCCCGTGACAGAAGTGCATTGGCTCGAGGATCGCAGCCTTGCAACTGGACACAGCTCCTTTTTCGTGAAACTCGATCTGGATGGCACGGAGCTGTATCGTTACGAAGGCAACACGGCGCATCATGACATCGATCCGTTATCGAACGGACGATTCATTTTTTTGACATTCGACGCTTTTGCCGACGATCTGGGCGGTCCGATATTGGGGGATGGAATCGAGATCGTGCAGGAAGGACAGTCCTTTCCTTCCTGGACTTGGCGCGCGCGCGACCATATCCCCCGCACGGATCGAAATCCCGTCGACTGGGAAAATTTCCTATTTGGCATCGGGCATGATTGGACACATGCCAACGCTCTGACCATGGATGAGGAAGCGAATAAGATTTACGTAAATATTCGAAATCTAAACAGAATATACTGTTTGGACTACCCGAGTGGCGAGGTTCTTTGGGTCATGGGCGATGGGGGAGATTTCGGACAAGGATTGTTTGCCCATAGCCACGATCCCGTTTTTCTTTCTTCCCATCGCGTGCTCGTTTTCGACAACGGCGCGCTCCGCCCCGAAGCAACCCATGACTACTCACGCATCATCGAGATCGAGTTCGACGCCGCGGCGCGACACGCCGAAATCGTCTGGGAATACCGTGAGACCCCCGACTTTTTTTCCTTTGCCCAAGGGGCGATCGGCATCCAACCGAACGGAAATCTTTTTGTGACGGATGGTATCAATCGACGGATTTTCGAGGTGACGCGAGACAAGAACAAAATCTGGCAAATGCGTTTACCCCCCGGAACATGGACCTACAAATCCATCACCGTCCCGCGCAGCGAGTTCGAGGATTGGTAATCCCATGGCCACCTCGAGTCCACGGATGACACACACCACGGCGCGTCGTCACTCGATTCCGATGGCTCTTGCGTTTGCGGTCGTTTTAACGATTCACCTCGTTTTGTTCGTGCAAGTGGAGCGACAAGCTCCGATATTCAATGGTGAACCGCTTTCTTTCATCGATTTCGATACCCACGCGGTGCAGATGTTGCGTGTCACCGAAGCGCTCGATCGATGGGGAAAACACTGGGCATACGATGTGCAAACCCTGGCGGGGTATCCTGAAGGAACTGTTTTCAATGCGGATAACAAAGGGTGGGAACTATGGACCTATGCCTTGTGGAAACTCGGCCTTTCTCGACCCACCGCTTTCAACTTATTCGTCCTATTCGTTCATCTTCTCGTCCCGGCAACCGTGTACCTATCGTCGAGACTGTTCCGCCTCGAACCTTGGGAGGCCTTGATTGCCACGTCGATTGCCTTGGGCATTTGGTTTTTCGATGGCCTGGGCCGGTGGTCGTGGTACTCGGGAGGCATTTCCTTTGCCTTCGTCAGTTATCTATTCCTTCTTCCTTTATCCTTATTTTATGCTCATTTTCGTACGGGAAAGCGTTGGTTGCTGTGGCCGTTGGCCGCGCTGATGAGCCTCGGGCATCTCGTGCATCCTTCCCTTTTCGTGCTGCTCGTAGTTCCCATGACCGGGCTTTATGCTCGCCATTTTCGAGCGTTGCGTTGGACACAACACGCCGCCATCGTCGGCGTTGCGGTGGCGGTCATTGGTGTCAATAGCTGGTGGCTCGCCACAGCGTTTCGTTTCGCGCATTACGTCACGGACCACGAACCTTTTTTCGTGGGACGGTTATTCGATATCGTATTGGATGCGGCAGGACTCACCGACAATCTCACACGCACGGGCCTGGTGGGAAATCGCACGGGCTTTCGATTTCTGTCTTTGATCGCGGGATTCATGGGCCTCGTGCTGTGGCGAAAGCAACGCGATGATCGTTTCCTTCCCTTTGCGTTGGGAATCGGATTTTTGTTCGTGATGGCTTATGCGGGCGGGTATGTATGGATCTTTCGTCAAATTCAGCCTTACCGCAACATCGTCCCCACTGCGTTTTTAGCCAGTATTCCCGCTGCCGCATTCGTGGGTCAGCTAGCACGAAACAACATTTTCAAAGGATTTCCACGTTTGATGTGGGCGCCCTTTGGCTTGCTGTCGTTTCTATCCGTGCTGTACCTAGCCAAGGATGTGATGTACTTTTTACCTTTCTGCTTACCCGCTGTGCCCCCCCTTCCCACGGGCGAAATCGTAAACATCACAACATACGGTTTCCCGCCTCATCGAGATTTTCGTCATTATCCTCCAGAAAAACACCTGGACGATATCGTCGCCTGGGTCCGTCAACACGATGATGGCCAGAGCCGATTCCTCGTGGAATGGTGGGTGCTGGGAGAACATCTTCTGTCCCGGACCCAAGCTCAAGTCTTGGGAGGTTTTCGCGAACGAAACATGGAGCACCGGGCAGCCAATCTTTTTCATCGCTTTCCCAAAGGCGAGATCGCCGACGATGCCTTGGCGCGGTATCTGGAACAATATGCCGTTCGTTGGGTCATCGTGAGTCTCGAGCTACCGGAGTTCGAAAAAAAACCGGTGCTCGAACAAGTGGCAACCATTGGTCCTCATCGCATTTATCGCACGCGGGTGCCCGTCTCTTTGACCCAGGAAGAGCCGGCAGAGGTTAGCGCGTCGCTCAATCGGATCGATGTGTACGGCACAAATCCCAACCGGGATGTGACGCTTCGATTCCATTGGTTCGAAACTCTGGTTTGTGAACCCCAATGCCGAATCGAACGAACACCTCTGGCAGACGACCCAGTCGGATTCATCCGTGTGCCAGCTCCTCATCCCACCAATTTTGCCATCGTCAATGGCTATTGATGCGCGAAGGACCACAGACTCTCGTGCTTTGCTCGTACTTTGCGCGCGTCGTCGACGATGGTACGGTCTGTTCGCTTTGCTAGCTGCTCTTCGCATCCTTCGCGACGTCGTCCACTATCGCATTCGTAAACGCGAGATGGCGAATTTGGCATCATCACTCACCGTGATGGTTGTGATGCGATTGGGCTGGCAAGACATTGTGATGCGCTTTGGGTTCGCGATGGCGCTGAACGTATTGGTATATCTCCTCAACGATATTTTCGACGTTCGGGCGGACCATGCCTCGGGGACCCGAGATCGCGATAAGATAGCGTTTTTACAGAATAATATGAAGTTCGGCTGGGCTGCGGCTTCGATTCCCTTGGGCGTGATGATCGGGCTTGGCGCGATGTGGAATCATGAGCTTTTGTGGGTGCTATGCGTGGCCGGGGGCTCATGCCTCGCTTATTCAGCTCGTCTGAAACGACTAGCTTTTCTTGATCTTGCCACGATCTTCGTATGCGCAACCGCCGGCTCCATGCTTGCCTTCCCTCTCGATCGAGCCCTTGGATGGTGTCTTGCCGGACTGCTGGGATGCTTTGCGATGTGTTTTCAAGTCGTGCAGATGGTTCGTGACCACGACGAAGACGCTTCTTTTGGAACGCGCACCACCGCGGTCGTGTTGGGTCCCCAGACCATGATGCGACTGCAACGAGTTCTTCTCGTTCTCACCGCAGTGTATGCGTCGCTCCTGGTTCATCGCTGGGTTGGAGTTGTACTATTGCTGACCGTGCTGCTCCCGTTTCGGGCGAAAGAAGCGGATCGCTACTGGAACCATCTGCGACTCACCCTGGGAGTGGCATGGCTGGCCATCGTTGTTTTTATTGGCTGGACGGGGATGTCGTATGGCTGGCTGACTCGTTTGGGTTACGAATCCTTGCTCTGGTAAGTCATTTACAGCAGCTATCACAAGAGGCGCAATTGCCAGACCAATCGCAATTCGACAGGCAATACTCCCACTTCCTGGTGCCACAGCATCGATAGGTATGTCCTGCATTCCAATCGCATTTGCTGGTAGGTTTCAATCCGCAGGATCCCCATTTGCATTCGTTGTCGCAAACATGCTGACCGCAACAGGAAGTGATCGTTCCGGCCGCATTCGTGCTGCACAGACAGTCCTTCGTGGTCCCAGGCTTGCAACCTTCACCGGCACAAGTACCGTAATCCGACCATTGGCATGTCCCCAAACAGGTTCGCTTTTTGGTTCCACAATTGCCGCATTTCGCTGTTTCTTCGGAGTTCGGTTCGCACACTCCCTCCCCCGTGCAATACTCTTCGCCCCAAACACCTTGGGGGTCACAGTCCTGCTGTAAGGTTCCACACCAACCGCAGTTGCCAATCACCTTCGACTCACCAACGATGCAAGCTGCCGTGCTACCGCCAGCGCCCGCCATCGCTGCCTGCCCGCCATTGCCGGCTTCTCCACCCTCAGCCCCAAAGCCACCAGCCCCAAAGCCACCAGCACCAAAGCCACCAGCACCAAATCCTCCAGCCCCATAACCCGCGGTGCCCCCCTCGGGCCATTCGTATCCACCTTCACCGCCTATACTCCCATCCAATCGAGGCGGTCTATTCGGAGGATCCGCGCGTTCTTCTCCCACGCCCATCGCACAAGCAGACAGAAAAACTCCAACCCATAATGGTCTGACTGCTTTCGCCGACACGTTACACCTCTGCCGTAGTTTATCACCCCACGGCGAGGATTCCATCTGTTCGAAAGGATCCAACCCAAATGGCGATACGGAAGGGTTCGGGAATTGCACTCCAAACGGACGCGGCAACAAGGGTCAGGAGATGACACCCATTGTTTTTCCTACTTTTTCAAACGCCGTAAGCGCCTGCTGGACGTGTTCGCTCGTATGAGCCGCGGATAGTTGCACGCGAATTCGAGCTTCCCCTTTCGGTACGACCGGATAAGAAAATCCGATGACGTAAATCCCTTCTTGCAGCAACGCCGCCGCCATGTTCACGGCAAGCTTCGCATCCCCCAACATGACCGGCACGATCGGATGGATGCCTTCTTTGATCGTAAATCCCGCCTTCTTCATCCCCAAGCGAAATACCTGCGTATTGTGCATCAAACGCTCGCGAAGCTCACTCGTTTTGTCGAGCATCTCGAATACTTTGAGCGATGCCGCGACAATGGGCGGAGCCACCGTGTTGGAAAATAGATAAGGACGCGACCGCTGCCGCAGCAGATCGATGATCGCTTGGCGCCCGGTCGTATACCCTCCACTGGCTCCTCCCAACGCTTTGCCAAGCGTTCCCGTCATGACATCGACCCGGTGCAACACACCAAAATGCTCGGGAGTTCCGCGACCCGTCGGACCCACAAACCCGGTCGCATGCGAATCATCCACCATCACCATCGCCTTGTACTTTTCCGCGAGATCGCAAATCTCATCAAGGCGAGCGAGATATCCATCCATCGAGAACACGCCATCGGTCGCGATCAAACGCAAGCGCTTGTTCTGCGTGGCTCGAAGATGCGCTTCGAGTTCCTCCAAGTCATTGTTGGCGTAACGATATCGATCGGCTTTGCACAAACGAATGCCATCGATGATCGACGCATGGTTGAGCGCATCGCTGATGATGGCGTCGTCTTCGGAGAGCAACGTTTCGAAAAGACCGCCATTGGCATCGAAACAAGACGAATACAGGATGGTGTCATCCGTATGGAAAAACTGCGAGATGGTGGCTTCGAGTTGTTTGTGAATGTCTTGGGTTCCGCAGATGAAGCGCACGCTGCTCATCCCATAACCATGGCCCGCGAGAGAATCACGGGCCGCGGCAACCACCTCGGGATGAGACGACAAGCCGAGGTAGTTGTTGGCGCAAAAGTTGAGCACCATGCCAGAACCGGCCGCGATTTGCGCGCCCTGCGGCGTGGTAATGATGCGCTCTTTTTTGAAAAGCCCCGCATCTTGAATCTCTTGAAGCGTTTTTTCGTAAATGGGTTTCGCTTGCTCGAACATGGCGCAGGCATACCCCTGCGCGAGAACGAAGGGAACCCCCGAAGTATCCTCGATTCCGCCCGTCTAGCCGAGCCTTAGGCTCGCGGCCGATGGCTCCTCGGCACCGGCTTTACCTGGCTTTTTCACGTTGGTTCACGATGCATGGCGGGGCAGGATCCGGCATACGGCCAGAAAGAAGTTCCGCCAGCCAAGGATGCGAACCGGCTACCTCTTCCGGGCGAGGAACCCGCACCGTCCCAATATAATGGCGGCGATAGGGTGCGGGATAATCCCGATAACCGAAGAGGCCAGAAGGCAACCCAAGACCATTGAGCGACGAACCGGAACCGCCTCCGGCGCCTCCCATGCCGCCTTGCCCCATGCATTCGTCTCCGCAAGACTGGGTGATGCACATGAACATAGTTACCGCGGTCATGGCAGAGCCGTAATCATTGTCGAAACAATTCAATACGCACGCCATATCGACACCGCCCCCACTACCTCCACCCCCGGCGCTTCCCCCTCCCGCACCACCGTTGCCTCCACCCGCAAGACATTGCGTCACCGTACACTGCACACCGGAAACACACGTGGGATCGTTGAAACACGCGTTGATTTTGTCTTTGCACCTCTGTTCGAGACACGTCACGCAATTCCATCCGGGAATCGAGTCGAAAAAGTCCTTCGCATCCGAAGAAGCGTCTTGAGGCGCATCGATCGATACGTCAGGCACGTCCGCGTCCGGCGTGACTCCACCCGAACCGGAAGTACCGCCGGTAGAACCCGCGGTCCCTCCTTCACCCGTGCCCCCTGCCCCGCTAGAACCACTCGCTCCACCCGATCCTCCCGTGGCTCCTCCTTGTCCTCCCAAGGGAGAACCATCGACGATTCCACCACCCCATCCTCCCGTCGGTGCCGCATCCTCGCCAATGGCCCAAATCTCTGGCCCACTGCGCCCACCACAGGCTGCTGCAATGAGAATGATGCATGTGCTGACCAGACCAATTTTGGTTTCGATGCGCATGAACGGTGTCCTTCGTGGTTATCGTAGTCTATCAGAACACACGATAAACCGCTCGTGGGTGGATTTCGTTCTCGTACTATGTCAGATGCGGGGTCGGGCCGCCCGGCCCAGGCAGGAGAAATCACGTGCCCCAACAAGATCGGAAAAAAATCACCGTCCCCGGACTGCGCGCGCGAAAAACGAAGGGCCCCAAAATTGCCGCTGTCACCGCCTACGACGCCACCATCGGCTGCCTCCTCGATGAAGCAGGCGTCGACGTCATCCTCGTAGGAGATTCCCTGGGCATGGTCTTTCAAGGGCTCCCCAATACCCTGCCCGTCACCCTCGACGAAATCTGCTACCACGGACGCGCCGTCGCACGAGCTGTAACTTGGGCCCACCTGGTGGGCGACATGCCATTCATGTCCTTTCAGGTTTCCGTGGAACAAGCCGTAACCAACGCTGGGCTGATGCTCAAACAAGGAGCCTTCGAAGCCGTTAAGCTCGAAGGAGGAGCCGATTATGCCAACCATGTGCGCGCGATCGTCCGCGCTGGCATCCCCGTCATGGGACATATTGGCCTCACACCACAGTCCGTCCACGCCATGGGAGGCTTTCGTGTCCAGGGAAAAGGCGAAGATGCCGCGCAACGTATGATCGCCGACGCCCAAGCTCTCGAACGAGCCGGCGCCTATGCCATCGTCATCGAAGGCGTCCCCGCCGACTTGGCCAGCCGCATCACCCTCGCGGTCGATATACCCACCATCGGAATCGGTGCCAGCGCTGATTGCGATGGCCAAATCCTCGTATGTTACGATTACTTAGGCATGGTTCGGAACCTCAAGCCCAAGTTCGTCAAACAGTTTGCTCAAGTCGGCGACACCATCGTGCAGGCTACCCGAGCCTACGTCGACGAAGTGCGCGCGGGCACCTTCCCCACAGCTACCCATTGCTTCCGATCATCTGAAAATAACGCGCCCAATGAGCCCGCGGCACACCCCAAAGCCTACGGGCCCACCTCAGAACATTGATTGACTTGATTTACTTGGGCGCCGGTCCCTGACAACCCATCAATACGTCAAGTTGCCCCGTATCCGCGGCTCCAATCGTAGAACACGCACCTGGACATAAAACGATTCTCGTGGGAGCCACGTTGTCGTCGTAATACCAGCCGTTTGGGTATTGATCGCATTTGCTCTCATCGGTCACCCGCGTGAGAGGCTCGGGAGAACCACCTTCGGGCGTGTGTTGCACGAGAACCTTGTTGGGCTCGAGAACACCCTCGCTCGGTTTGGGTAAGTCGAATTCACACCCGATGGCCGTCACCAGATTATCCGCCAGTTTTCCAAGCACCGCGGACCAATCGGAACGACAGATGGATTCCACGATGCCACCGGTAAGCTGAGCAAGCTTCTGATGCTGAATCCCAGGAGCCATCGCGAAGTTGGGATTCGGATCGCCCGCGGCCGTCCGACAACCTCCCCCCTCCTGATCGCTCATCGATTCGCCACCTGGATACGTCCATCCACAAACCGCGTTGTACACGTACTTGCGATTCGTTTCCGTTCCGAACATCCCCGCCGGACCATAACGAGGGTCTTTCAAAATCAAACGATCGAACACCTCATAAGGTTCCGTGGCATTGCCAATGATCGACGGATCGCCTTCATTCGTGCCGGGAACATAAGCATCGTCATCGGTGATCATGATGAAATACTTGGTTGCATTGAAACGCGCCCACTTGGCCCATCCCCCGCCATCGGGACCCGTATCGGTGGCCCACGTATAATGCTTGTTATACATGCCAATGGCGAGCCACATCCCGTTATGACTCGCAATCCCAAAGGGGAAATTGTCCAGATGGTGAAAACGTGGCGCATTGTCCCCGCAAGGATCGCTTCCCCCTGGCCCTACGCCGAGCGGCGGCGGAACGCATACCTCCAACGGCATGTCCCCCGTCAACCCCGAACCCTTGAGATTGGGAACGTCCTCACTCACATCCGTCAGATTCGTTCCCTTCGCACTGAGCATGATGACTTGATAATCCAGGCCGGAGTTCGCGATCTTGCTGGCAAAAGCGTTGATATTGGCAAGCGTCTTCTCAATCTCGTCGCCCATCGAATGCGAATTGTCGATCACGAAAATGATGTCGACACCCGCCCGCTCAGGCTTTTTCGAATCCCACGCGCACGTATCCGCATCAGGGTCGAATTCACTGCTGCCATCAGGGCCCACAAACCCATCCGGACCGCCGTCCCAACCCGACCCTCCCGCCCCTGCTTGGCCTCCCCCCGGTGAATCCGATGTCTCCCCACCCCCACTGCAAGCAGGAATCAAGAAGGCAAGCATAAGCCCCGCATGACACGCCACCTTGCTCACACGACCAACCTTCATCGTTCGATCCTTTCCCTTGCCACGCATCACTAAGCCATCATCAATGACTCTCTTTATCAGATTCCAAGACGAACGCACGCGGATGCGAATGCACAAATCATCGCACAACCAAACCCATCGATGACCGACCATGAATGATGAAAACGCTCGTTCTGAATTCGAGCCAGCCCAAATATCCCTTGGGCTCCGACCCTTGGGTAAAAGCAACCCTGCATGCCGTCGATGAGGCCGCCGCGCTAGGACACACCATCGTGGCTTCCGTGGGATTGGCCTGCTGGGAACTCGCGTTGTGGCGAAGCGCCCAACGCAACGCCCGTATTCACGTGATCCTTCCCCTTCTCGGAAAACAGCAGCCCAATACAGCCGCCGAGGCTTGGTCTCGCAGCTTCGGTCTACCTTACGATCGGACCACCTTTACCTGGATCCCCACGAATAACCCCAAAGCATGGTGGCCGCTGCGCGACCGTATCGCCATACGACGTAGCGACAATATCGTTCCCATCTGCCTTCGCCCCTCGGGAAGGCTCGCCAAAGAGCTGCAAGAAGCCCAAGCCGAAGTATCTCCCCACCACGCGATTCCCTGGTCCCCCAAAACCCCTACCACGGGGTGGCAAAATAGATTTCCTTTGTTAATTCAAGAACTTTGGCCGTATGGCGCCCTCGTTCATCTCACCCGTGCCTGCTCTGGCCCATGGCCCGGGGAATCCCATGAGAGCTATTACCACGACGTCGTGGCAAGCACACAAACCTACGCGCGTTCAGGATTGGCTACCTTGATCCGCATCATCCGGGAAGGACGAATTCGGGGCTCGCTGTTTCGGGCTCGTGCCAACCGAGCCCGCGTGTGTTTCAGCGCCTGCACCACCCGTGAGGCACTTGGACTCGTGCGATTTCGCTCGCGATTCGCCCGCTACGCCTTCGAGCCCTACGCCATCGTATTGCTTGCTGGAGCGATACAACGACTAAAGGCTCACCCCGTTCGCTACGATGCCAACGAATCGACCGATCTATTCGGACAGCATCCGGGAATCCACGGCGTATGGTCCGCGGAAAAAGAATGGCGGGTGCTCGGCGATGTGGACCTGCGCAGCCTGGATCCCGGCGACGTGCGCGTGGTGACAGCAACGGATAAGGAAGCTGAGAGCCTTCGCCCCTGGTGTCCCTGGGAAGTGCGTAGTTTTGGCTGTTTTTCGGCGTGAGCGAATAAAACGATACAACCGCGATTCCTTCGGGAGTCTCGATGCATCCAAAGGAAGGTGAGCCTACGAAAAAAAGTCGCCAACCTGCTGGCCCAAGGTCAATTGGACGAGATTGCCGCCCTGACCGATACCACTCCCACGGTGGCGAGTGCCGTGACGAGTCGGCTTTATGATGCAGATGCCCTCGCACGATTCCGCGCCGCTGATGCCCTCGGCCGCGTGGCGGCCCGTATCATCACCTCCCATCGTGTTTCGGTCGAACAACTCCTGCACAAACTGGCCTGGGCGCTGAACGAAGAATCGGGAGCCACTGCCTGGGGCGCCCCCCATGCCATGGGCGAAATCGCCCGTATCGACCCTACCTTGGCCTCTCAATATCAGCCCTTGCTGCTTTCTTACCTCGACGATGAAGAGGTTTACCTGGGAACCGATATCATGGTGCATGGCGTCGTATGGGCGCTAGGACGTGTGGGAGAACGCTTCCCGGAACTTGGGGCAGCAGCGGTCCCGGCGTTGTTGAAAAGACTCCAAGACCCGGATGACTCGACCCGAGCCTTGTCAGTCGAAGCCTTGGGACGGATTGGTGATGGCCGCGCCAAAGAACCGCTGCTAGCCCAGACTGGCGATGAAACCCGGGTGGAGCGCTACCTCGACGGCCAGATGGTGCCCGTAAGCATAAAAACCCTTGCAGTGGCAGCCTTGGAGCGATTGCGGCCATGATCCGGTCCACGATCACGCGCGGTGAAACGCAGTGGCACGGTCGACCTGTTCTTTGGCCGATTGCATATCTTTGAGAAAATCAATCGCAACTTTCGCCAGTTTCTGCAAATCCACCTGCTCGTCCCCCAACTCCTCGAGTTGCTGCTTCGCTTCCGCCACCGCATGCTCCTCCTGCGCCACCACCGCATGGAGTCTGCCGGCCATGCGCGAATCCCCAGCCGCCAAAAAGTCCATCGATGCCGACGATGCCTTGCCCAGCCCGGACAGCACTTGACTGGTGCCCACTCCGTTTTCCCCTTTCGTCATGACGCACCCACTGGCGACGGTTAGTCCCCCGTCCAGTAACTTCCCAAACGATCCGGCCCGAGCCGCTTGATATTCCCGATTCGCCTTGTCCCGTAATGCCTGCATCTGGCTTTCGTGATGTTGTTGGATTCGTTCCCGCTGACATTGACGCATCATGCGTACGTCCGTTCCCTTATCCCTGGCTTGCACCAACAACAGGGCGGCGACTTGGGCATGCGCATCACCTCCCAGTTCCGCCGCAAGAACGTCCTGCGACGCCAACGCCATTCGGCTCACGCAACCGCTATCGACTGTCATCGACATCACTCCTCCTCACCCTTGCCTGGAATCGTCTTCAGGCTCGGAAAACAACTGCAGAAGACACTTGCATTTGAGTCTGTGCCAACGATTGAAACATCATCTGATTCGTCTTTCGCGTGTCCATCGCCTCCCCAAGCGCCTCCACCAGCTCATCGACAAGTTGATGAAGCATCTGCACGCGATGCTGCGCATCTTGTAACCCTATGTTTTCTAATGATTTTTCTCGAATCCGACGCGCCTGCTCCAGGTCCAATCGTCCCTGTTCGACCGTCGCCAATCCCTCCAAGGCCGTTGTTCCACCAAGAACATACCGAGCGAGCGTTGCCGTTTGCCCCGACGCTCCCAAGGTCAATGAGGAGGCCGCCAGGGCAAGACCCATCCGCAGATACGGCGCGGCTTGCTCACCCACAGCGCGTTCGAGAAACCCGGTTTTCGAATCGACCTCGAGAAAAAGCATGAGTCCTACCGCAATCGGCGCCAGGGCACCTCCCGAAGCCACGGCACCGGCGAGGGTAACAGCCTTGGCGAGCGGCTCCACCACATCCCAGAAGGCCGGATTCATGAGGATATGATCCGACAAGCTCTCCCATAGCTTTCCCGCTGCATCGTCGAGACGATCCAAACGACCCGTGGCGAAATCCATCGAGCAAGCCACGCAAAAGTCCGCGAAGTCCGCGGTAAACTCCAAGACCCCTTCCGTGAAACCCGCGACCGAGGCAGCCACATCTCCGTCGGTGGTCAGTTGTTGAAACTGGTCCACCAGAGCAGACTGAAAGGCTTGCAGGGGATTGCCTCCGTTTTTGACCAGCGCGATACCAATTTCGAAAGGGGCTTCCACCGCATCCTTCGCAAAGTCGATGACCGACCCGACCACGTTGGCGCATACTTTGCCGACGGAACTCGCGATGGTGCCGAAAAGACCACGGCTCTTCTCCTTTGCGCGCTCGGCGGCCGCTTTTCGAGCCGCTTCAATCGATGCTGCGATTTTGTCGAGAAAATCGTCGATGGCCCGCTCCAACTTCTGCTGATGGACGCGTACCTGTTCCTGGTTTTCATCGACCGACAAGGAAGCCATCCTTTCGACCGCCGCCATCATCATCCCAAGAACGTCATCCGGCGTCGCCGCATCCAACAGCGGAGAAGGAAGTCCGGGAATCGCTCCTTGTGCGGGTGTGCCCACCGCATTGTCACCCATGACAGGCCCATAAGCAGGGCAACCCACGGCTCCTACCGACGTCATCGCTCCCCCCTTTCCCGCTCCAAAGCGTCGAGAAAATCTGCATCATCGGACAAAGACTCCGCCAGATCGAACGTTCGCCGCGCTTGCGGTTCCCTTCCCATCCGCATCAAACACCTTGCTTTCCCCAAATGACACCAGGGATTGCCCGGCGCCATCACCGTCGCTACACCGTAGAACCCCACCGCAACATGCCATTTTCGCTCCCGCTCGTAGACCGTGGCAAGCCCCATCCAACCTCGTTCGTCCTTGGGTGCCATGGCCGCCAGGCACCCAAATAACCGTTTGGCCGTAGAGCCATCTTCGTCTTGCCATGCGCGATAGGCAGCAGAATAACAGGGCTCGACTAAGGATTCGAGCGTATTTCCGTGGTTATCAGAACACATCATCGCAACCTACTTGATATTATGTACAACACCCTTGAGCGAGTCATTGAGCGTCGCCAGCGTATTGGTCGCCATCTGAATGGCCGTTCCCCTCGTGGCCGTCAGCGACTGCAACCGAATCATATCGAGCTGTGCCCCCGATTCGAGCTGCTTGGCCACACTATTGAGCAACTCCCGCGAATTGTTGACTTCGTTGGTCAAATATCGACCATCGAGCCCATAAAGAATCTGCCCCTCGACACCGAGCTGATTCCTTAACGTCTGCGCCAACCCTGGATCAATCTGCCCTATCGCATCGATACAGTCGATCAGGTTCTTTTCATACCCCTCGGGTTTACCCGCCTCATGGGAAGTTCCACAACAGCCCGACTTGGTGCGGTCATCACAAAGCTGATTGAGCTCGTTTTGCATCTGGTTGAGTAATTTTCTTATTTTTTCCATATCTTGCATCTTTTTGAAGATGCCGTTGATCTGCTCGTCGAGACCGTTCAACCGCGTTTGCAAATACAGAAGCAGCCCTTCCGCACTCAAACCGTTCGTATCGTCCAGATCCATGACCGAAACGTCCTGACTCGCAGATACCCGGCCCGCCGGATCCGTATACTCCACATCAGCCGCCGAAAATCCTTGATTCATCCCTATCGGAAGCGGAAGACGCTGGTGGAACATCGGCGCTTGACTACTATCCATCATCGGCTCATCTCCCCTTTCTCGTCGACTCTTGCCATCGACGCTTCAATCCTGGCCGCTCCTTTACGCGCGATACGAAAAACCCGTGTTTTCACCCATGGGCTGCGCGTGCTGCGCACCCATCTGCTCCCAGCCGGACAGCCATTCTTCCGAAAGCAGAAACCGCACAGAAGCATCCGTTTCCGACATTGCCTCCCGCAACGCCTCCCACATCACATCCTGCCGCCGAATCTCTTGCTCGAACGATGGCAACGAACCTTGCACGACATGCGTATCCATGAGTTTATCTCCTTGTTTATCGATGCCCCTGCACCGGCTTTCCTGCCTATTCGGCCCCCGCCTTCCCAGGTTGCGAAAAAATTTTGCCAGACAGATTCTTTTTTTGGAAATGGGCACGCGCAGCGACGGACTTCTTCGATCGCCTGCCTTCGAGCCTCCAGCACAGAATTGGCCACCCGAGTCCAACTACGCCTTATATGTATCCACCCGCCATTTTCACCGTTTCCAACATTATCAGAAGGTGGACAGGTTTTGTTGGCGTGACCATCCCACCGTAGCCACGAGATGCGGCTTGGGGACTCGACCAGCCTGAGAGGGCTATTGCCTGAATAATCCCCTTATTTCCCCTGAATTGGAAAGGGACACGGGCTGAGGATTCTTGGGTCTTGATTTTGGCTCGGTCCTTGACTCCCCCCTTGGAGCACCCCCAACAGTTGCCCTGAGCTACTCAACAGTGGACTGGCGTTCTGCGGTGAACAATAGGAGATGACCGTGGCCGTTTTTGTGTGCCGTGCGCCGTGACCGTGACCGTGACCGTAGCCGTGGCCGTAACCGTGAAGGAAAGGCCAGCAAATAATGAGGGGATGGCTCAACTCTTCCCCATCGAATCCTACAGGACTCCCCAACATCACCCTTGCACGTCGGCGTGCCTCCCTTATCCCAACAACGCCGCCCCCAACGCCCCCACGAATTGCGGTTCCGGCACCACCGCCACCGGCTTGCCAACCTTGGAAGATAGAGCGGCAACCATGGCCGAATTGCTCGCCACCCCACCGCTCAAAAGCACCGTCTCCACGCCCATGAGCAATCGTCCAGCCATCGATACGATGCGATCGGATAAGGCAATATGTAACCCCTTGACCACCGAATCCACGGGCTGACCATTCGCAAGCATGCTGATCACTTCTGATTCCGCAAATACCGTGCAAGTCGACGAAATCTGAACGGGCGGATCCGCCGAGGCATATCGGTCGGCAAGCTCGTCCCAAGAAACCCCAAGCCGCGCCAAAATCACCTCGAGAAAACGCCCCGTTCCCGCCGCACACTTGTCGTTCATCACAAAATCCGCCACCGAACCATCCGAATTCAATCGGATCACTTTCGTGTCCTGGCCACCAACGTCGATCAGCACTCCCGGCCGATTCATGACGTGAAATGCCCCCAGCGCATGACACGAAATCTCCGTCCTTTTTTTCCCAGCCATCGCCACCAGCTTGCGGCCATAGCCCGTTGCCACGATCGATGCTTCGCCACCGCCTCCCACGCGTTCGAGCAACGCCTCGAGCATGCGCTGCGCTTGCTGGGCAATGCGCGGATCCCCCGGTTCGATCGAACGAGCCAGCACACGACCGCTGTCGTCCACCGCTACCGCCTTGGTCGTCGTCGACCCCACGTCGATTCCAATTCGGATCGTCATAATCCTCCGAACGATTCCATGAACGCGGCCAGCCTCCCTTCCGCCTGCTCTTTGCTATGCACGCGCATGTCGATATGATCCCCATCGAGCAATAGCGTCCGAATAGAAGCTTCTTTGGCGAGACGATCCGCCAGGTCGATTTGGCCAACAGAATAGGGTTTGCACGAATGGTTGCTGTGCAGGATCGCCCCATCGCAACTATATGTATTTACAAGTTTTTTCATCATCTCGAGGCGAAAATCGAGACTTCGATTGATGAATACTCGCGCATACACGCGGGCCGCGCTGACGATGGGATCCCGCGGGTCAAATAGCGGCGCGGTCTCCGCCCAGCCGTACGAATAGGTGGTCGTGACGATGGTGAAGCCAACCTCCGCAAGAAGCGTCGATAGAGAACGAAGCTCGTACCAGATGGGCAAGTTGTCCCATAGCAAGCGGAAGCGTTCATGGCGTATGGCGCCGATGCCGTGCTTGACACGCTCTCGCAGTTCATCGCGCAGTTCTCGATAATACGCGTTGCATTCGGGCAGTCCGCGCATCGCCACGATCGGGCCGAGGTGCAAAAACTGCTCGAATCCCGTCCACGGCGCGGGTTCGGCCTGGGATAAGGCAAGGCATTCGCCCCACAACTCGGAGGCCTCCTTCGACCGCTGGGCCACGCGCCCCAACGCTTTCCTATCGACCTTCTTGCCCGCGATTCGCGCGCATAATTGCATGCATTCTTCGAGCTGTTCGGCCACATACGTTTCCGTGCGCTCATCCGGATCGCCGGACAAAAATGGCGTATCGACCACGAATACCGGAACCTTCAGGATCGCTGCGAGCGTTCGATACCAATGCACGACGGTTTGACAGATGTTGGTGCAGGCCAGCAAAATATCTGGTTTGGGCAGGCGTCCGGCGGGCGTGTTCCCCGACAAAAAGGAGCCGATATCGCATCGCGCGTAACCGCAGGTGTCTTGGGAAAGCCCCCAGACTTCGGCCACTTGCGCGAGCTTCACGCCTTTTCGTTGCACCCCGCACATCGCGGCGTGGTTTTCCGGATAGACGACGTGATATCCGAAGGGTCGCAATAATTCGATGGGAAAACCACTAGTTACCCACGCCACGGGAACCGCCCCGTCCGCGTATCGCCCCGATAGATAATGGCGTGTCAACACTTCCTTCAACCGATAGGTCGCACGAAGCGGCGGCCCGAACCATTCGCTCGGCTCTTTTTTCGGTCTTCGCCATGAACGCAGCCGACGTTGCGCGCGCAGGCCGGTCGCAAGGGCCGGCGCTACCACGCGTGCAGCGCCCTCATACTGCAAACGACGAAGCATCTGGCCGCCTCGCCCGGTAGGCTGCTTTTCGCTCATGACGCTTTCCCTTGGCCAAGCATTTCGATGAATGCCTCCAATCGTGTGGCCATCTGACCGGTCGCATGCGCTTCGAATTCCGTCTCCAGATGCAGCACACTCAACCCATCCTCCCCCAACGCTTTTCGAATCGATGCCACGTCGAACAACTCCGGCTCACAGAACTTCACCGTGTGAAATACAATCCCCCGTGCGCCGCTGGCGCGTGCAAGGTTGCGAAGATACTCGATGCGAGGTTGCACCTCAGAACAACGTGTGGGGCAAGGCGGCATCCGTTGCAAGCGCTGCACGACGGAAGTGATGGGGTCGGCATTGCGAGCCGTCGAGCGCGAAGGAAGCCTTCGTCCGATCGAGGCGTAGTCATCCGCGGCGACATATCCGCCCGCATCTTCTAAAATATCAAATAAATCAACAGGTTCTGGAATCATGCCGCTGATGACGATCCCGACGCCCGTCCTCGCTTTTTGTCGGTCCACCCGGGATAGCAGACCATCGAGCAGGGGGATGGCATCGTGGGGATGCAAATATTCGAGGGAACGCAATGCCGCGTACAATTCGATATCCGAGCCTTGCCAGTACCGCAAAGACTCGAGCAGGGTTCGCAGCCGATCTTCTTTCTGCTCCTGCAGGTTCAACGCTTGCTGCAACGAATCGGGATCGAGCGTTCGATGCAGCGCTTTTTCGAGAGAGGCGATGAACGCAAGAACCTCTTCACGCAAAAACCGCGTCGACGCCGGGCCATGGGAACCTCGTGGATATCGAAAGGGAAGGAAAGGAAGATCCCAGGCGGGAGTGGAGAGCGCGATGGATAGCAACCCCTGCATCGAATCGCAGGTATGGGGCAAGATGGCCGCCTCTGGTCGTGGATGAATGGTTTCTATCGAAGAAAGCACCTGTTGCGCGCTTCGCACCATCGGACACACATAGGCTTGAAGCCTGTTGGTTTCGCTGCCGATGGGTTGCGCCAGAGGTTGAGACCAAATCTCCCACGCGCAAGCTCCCAACGCGGTGACAATTTCCCGCGGATAAAGGATGGGAAAGGCGAGCACGATAGGGCGACCTTGTTGTTTTTGCGATTCGAGATACGCCAGCATGGGTTTTTCGTTCACGAAAGGCGTGATAACGTTGTACACCGATGGACAGCAAGAGGCTGAGCATTGGGTCTTTGCCCGTCAACTTCAAGATCTCCCTGGAGGCGCGCGTGCGCGCCGCTGCCGGTATCCCCGCGTATATGCGCAGAAAACGACGCATCGAGGACCTGGAGGAAGCCGTCCATCGAGTCCTGGAGGATACCTACGAGCAAGCCCTCGAGGAGCATGGGGGAGACGAGCAAACCGCGCGAAACATCGTGCGGGAACAAGCCCAGCGCATGGACTTGAGTTTGCTCAATGATCTGATCGATCGTCACAACCGCTATTATCCGATCGAGGCTAACTTGCCGACGGACATCAAAACGGGGCGTTGGATGCTTGCTGGAAAACCATGGGAGCCTCTGGCTCCTCTGACGTGGCAAGACTTCTGTTCCTGAATCCGCTTGTGGCCCCTGCTTTTGCGGAACTGTGGTTCGTAGCATCCTCCACGCTTGGCAATCGCGGGTATCCGGGTACCATCTGTATCGTGTCATTTCGTGCGTTTTGCTGTTGGATGCTCATGGGCCTGGCCGGTTGTCATTCGGAAGGGCGCGGTCGAAGAGCCAGCACCATCGACCCTGCGGCCTACCCGCCTTGTGATGTGCCATCCGATGCCTATCAACCGGACAAACCCCTGAATACTCCTGGTGCGCCCGTGTGGATTCGTCGCTTTGGATGCCAGGCGGACGATCGGGCCATGGGCGTGGTGATTGAGCACGACGGCAACGTGGTTGCCACGGGTTCGTTTTCCGGGCGTGTATCCTTCGGTGATGCGCCTCTTATCAGCGGAGGCAAGCAGGATGCGTTTGTCGTGCGCTGGGACGCGAAGGGAAAACCCGTGTGGAGCTTGCGCTTGGGAGGATTGAACTCCGAGGCGCAGGGCACGAATATCATGCTGGGGGCCACCGGGGAATTGATGCTCGCGGGACGATTTCACGGTGTCCTGGATGCGACGCAACCACAATTGTTGAGTCGTGGCCTCGATCCTTTCGTGCTCATGATGAGCAAGGACGGTTCGTTTCTTTGGGCTCGACGCTTCGAGCGGGCGGGAACGAGCGAACACGCGCGCGTGCCTGTCGCTGGCGATGCGATGGGTGGAACGCTCGTGGCGCTATCTCCTTCCAACCCGAAAGCCGACGACGGCGTGGTGGTGCGGGTCGATCCATCGGGCGATATTGCCGGGCAAGTTCCTCTTGCCGAGGGAACGGTGGCTAGCGTTGCCGTTCATGCGAATCGTTCCGTGCTTCTCGCGGGCTTCCGAGGCCTCCCGCATTCGCAAAAACCGAAAGGATTACCAAGGGTTACAGGTTCTGCCCCCGTCGGACTCGCCTCGCAACTTCTGTTTCTCACGAAAATCGATGATCAAGCACGACGCGTTTGGTGGCGGGAGATCGGCGACGCGCGTGTCAGGGCGTTCGGAGAACCGTTGCTCATGGTCGACCCGCAGGGATACGGCTATCTCGCCTTTTCTTACCAAGGAGAGATTGATGTGGGCACGGGGACAATGGACTCCAGCGGCGGATTCGATATCGTCATGATGAAACTCGATCCGGCCGGACGAACCGTATGGGCTCGCGCGTTTGCCGGCCCCCAGGGCAATGAATGGGTCAATGGCCTTGCGGTCGACCCCGCGGGGCATCTGGCGGTGGGAGGCGCGTTCGAAGCCGCCGTGGATTTCGGCGGAGGTCCGATCATGAGCGCGGGACCCATCAGTGGATTCGTGGCGATTTTCGATTCTCTCGGGCGTCATCTCTGGAGTCGGGTATTCGGAGCGCAGCAAAGCCGCGCCGTCGTCGAATCCGTATCCCTGGGAGCCGAGAACGTTGCGGTCGCCGGCTCATTCCAAGGGTGGACGGACTTCGGTGGTGGACTCGTCCCTTCCGCTGGTCAATGGGATGGATTCGTCGCCCTGCTTCGACGATGACTAAGGGTGCTTTCCGATCCTTCGACGGCAGCTTCAGGCAGGTGCGGCGTGTTTCAACCCAACATCATCGGGATACTTGCCCGCGAGGATTTTCGCCGCGTTGTGCAAGCTCTCCGACAGGGACGGATGTGCGTGAAATGATTGAAGTAATGCCGAGTACGGAATCCCATGCTCGATCATCACGGACACCTCTCCCAGGAGCGTGTCGGCCTGGGGACCCACGGCCCGCACGCCGAGGATTCGGTCATCGCCCTCGGGTCCGACGATCAATTTCACAAATCCCTCGAACGATCGCATGGCGTGCAGACGATGATTGTTCGCGATTTCGACGCGAGCCATTCGAGGCTCCGGGATTTTCGCCCGCGCCATTTTTTCATTGTCGCCCACCCCCGCGATCATCGGATGGGTGAAGATGATGAAAGGCACATGCCCATAGTCGAGATGCGAATCTTGTCCTTGCATCGATCGCACCGCGTGCCTTCCCTCTGCTTCCGCCACATGCACCAGACAAATATCATCGGCATCCGGACGACGCGCCACGTCTCCCACCGCATAAATATGGGGTACAGCCGTTCGCATGCATCGATCGACTTTCACGTATCCGTGTGAATCCGTCATGACACCGATGTCTTCGAGCCCCAATCGATCCGCGTTGGGAACACGCCCAACCGCGACAAGCACGGCCTCACTATCCAACTCCGTGCCATCTTCGAGCATCGTTCGAACGCCGTCACCGCTCGTCGTGACCGAGCGAACGTGCCGCTGGCGAAACACGCGCACCCGGGCTCGCTCGAAAACCCGATCGAGAAAAGCGGATATGTCCTCGTCTTCCGAATTGAGCACCCGCGGCTGCGAATCGATCAGACTCACTTCCATTCCGAACGCGGCAAAAATCGAAGCAAATTCACAGCCCAGGACCCCAGCCCCGAGAATGACGATCGATTGGATGGGACGACGCAGGTCGACGACATGATCGCTCGTGAGGATTCGATACCCATCGACGGCAACCTCGGGAAGATGCCGGGGCCGCGTTCCCGTCGCGATCAAGATGGTCCGCCCTGTGAAGGTTTGGCCATCGACCTGGACCCGATGGGGATCGATGAAACGCGCAAAACCAGGGACGAAAGTGATGCCCATACGGGACAGTTGCGCGAGGACGATGGCGCTCAGTTCTTCCACGCCTCGCGAAAGCTGTTCATACAACCGTTCGAAGTCGACGCGGACGTAGGAGGCAAAGTCTTTTCCGAGCTTGTGGATGACTTGCAGGTCCTTCGCCAGCTCCCACAGGCTTTTGGACTTGTAGGTGCCGTGTAATCCGTAGCCAAGCAGGTGCGAGCCGTTGATCAGCACGACACGCATCCCGCTCATGGCCGCTTCCATGGCGGCGGCAAGTCCACCCGGGCCCGCCCCCAACACGATGAGATCCGTTTCCGACATGATTCCGTTGCTCATCCAGTTCCTAACGCCGAACCAGCCCAAGCATAACCCCCGACACGCGGGGTGGGCATCGGCTATGCTACGCTCATCGTTCCCATGAAAGATTTCTGTCTGCCTCGAATCGCCCGTGGGTCACGGCATCTGGCTTGTACCGCAGCTTTGGCCTTGTCTGCCGTCGCTTTTTCGCCATCGACGATGGGACAAGGAGCGCCGCGGGATACAGGATTGCTAACGGGATCCGCATCTCCACTGCAAGCAGGTCTCGATGCCTTGGAGCAAAGCCGGTACCAACAAGCAAGACAGCACCTGCAACGAGCGGTGACTGGAGCCAGCGCGCAAGAGGCCTGGCTTGCGCTTGGACGTCTCGGGCTGTGGGAAGGCAAATATGACGACGTGATGTCCGCGGCGAAGCAGCTTGAACGGCTGCCAGGACGCGCGCGGTGGCAAGCCGCCGTGCTCAAGGCGCAGGCCCTCGCTCATCAAGGGAAATTATCGCAAGCTATTGAAATTCTTCGTAAAATAGAGAACGAATCCGAGGCTCGTTTGGGACGCGTGCTGCTGGGTGAGTACCTGTTGCTCGTGGGAGATAGCTCTGCCGCTCGTGCTCCACTGATGACTTTGGTGCAGGACTACAACGACGATCGTATTGACGAAAACGATCCGGAAGGGTTAGCGCTGGTCGGGCGCGCGGCGTATCTATTGCGCAGCGCCGCGGACGCGAACGATGCCTTCAATGAGGCGGAGAAAGCTGGCGCGAAGTCTACGCAATTGCTGCTGTGGCGCGCGGAACTCTTTCTCGAAAAATACGATACGGGACATGCGGAAGAAGTCCTGACGGAGCTATTGAAAAAAGCGCCGAATCATCCCGATGCGCTGGTGTTCATGGCGCGCGTCAAGCTTGACCAGGCGTATGACTTTGCATCGGCGGAAAAGCTGATCGACAAGGCGTTGGCGGTCAATCCTCGACATACGGGAGCCTTTTTTCTTCGAGCGGGGCTAGCGCTTCGAGAATTTGATCTCGCGGGTGCGGACCGTGCCGTTGCCCAAGGGTTGCAATGCAATCCCAACGACCTCGACCTGCTTTCCATGGCCGCGACCATTCGCTTTCTCGCCGATGACGAGCCTGGATTCGCTTCCGCCCGGCAAGCGGTTTTGCAGAGAAACCCCCAGTATTCGCAGATGTATCAGATCATCGGCGATTTCGCCGAGTGGGAGCATCGGTATCCCGAAATCGTCGCGATGATGCAAGACGCCACCCAGGTCAACCCCCGTGATGGGAAGGCCTGGGCCGTGCTCGGTCTCAATCTCATCCGTCTCGGAGAAGACCAACCAGGTGTCGAGGCGCTGCGAAAATCATGGCAGTTCGACCGATTCAACGTCCGCGTCTACAACACCCTCAACCTATTCGAAAAAGACATCCCCAACCGTTACGATACGGTGCTCAAGGGAAGCTTCCGCTTCCGTTTCGACAAAAAAGAGCGCGCGCTGCTCGAACGCTACATCCCGGCCATGATGGAAGAAGCGTTTGCTTCCATGGTGCGACGCTATGGGTTCAAACCCGAACTTCCCGTGGGGATCGAGCTATATTCCGACCCACAACACTTTAGCGTGCGAACCAGTGGCCTTCCCGCCATCGGCATTCAAGGGGTGTGTTTTGGACGGGTGCTGGCTTCCACCAGCCCGCAAGCCGCGCCATTCAATTGGGGAAACGTGCTGTGGCATGAACTTGCGCATGTTTTCGCCATCCAACTCAGCAAATCCCATGTACCTCGATGGTTTACGGAAGGCCTGAGCGAATACGAAACGTTCCTGCGACACCCCGAATGGCAGCGCGAAGAGGACCTGCCCTTGTATCTGGCGCTGCGGGCCAATCGAATCCCCAAAGTAGCCAGCTTCAATCGAGCGTTCACCCACGCCGATAACCCCAACGACATCACCATGGCCTACTACGCCGCCAGCCAGATCGTCGTGTATATCGGCGAGCAATTCGGCATGCCCAAAATCGTGGAAATGCTGCGATTATGGGGGCAGGGACTTCGAGATCCCCAAGTCGTCCAGCGCGCCCTCGGCATCGATATGGATGAGTTGGACCGTCGCTTCCGAGCTTGGGTCAAACCAAGGCTCGTTCGCTACGACCGGCAATTCGTGCCCGACTTGCGAACTCCCTCCCTCGAAGATGCCACCGCCGCGGCGCTTGCCGCCCCCAACGACGTTCGTACACAAGTGGATCTCGTCCTGGCCCAAGCCGCGGAAGGCAAAGAAAAAGATGCTGAAACGAACCTAGCCAAACTCCGCAAGGCACATCCCAAAGACCCCCTCGTCGGCTACGTCCACGGTCACTTGCTCATGGCCCACAAAGACCTGCCAGCCGCTCAAAAAGCCTTCGAAACCCTGATCTCCCAAGGACACGACGGTTACGCCATCCGGCTTCGACTCGCCGACCTGGCGGAAGCGCAAGAAGACCTGAAAACCATGCAGGCTCACCTGCAAGCAGCTCGTCGATTCGATCCCACCCAGGTCGAAGTCCTGCAAGCGCTCCACGATGTAGCCAAAAAACAAGGGCGCAAAGAAGACATGATCTCGGCGCTGCGAGAACTATCCGTTCTCGATCAACATGAGCCCAAAGTGGCCGTCCAACTCCTCCACGCCCTCGCCGAAGCGAACCTCTGGCATGAGGCACGTCAGGTCGGTGAGCGAGCCATCCTGGTGAGTTTGCAAGATCCAATGGTTCATCGTCTGTACGCGGAAGCGCTTTTCCACACCAAGCACTACGATCAAGCGCTCTTCGAGTTGGAGTCCGCCTTGATGTGCCAGCCCGAGGACAAAAAAGCGGCTCAGATCTATCGATTGGCTGCCAAGGTATACAAGACCATGGGACGTTCCGAGGATGCGAGAAAAGCCGCGAAAAAATCGCTTGAACTCGAACCGGACAACGAGGAGGCCAAAGCCCTCGCCAAGTAGTCTATTCGCGATGATGCGATCAACGCAGGCTTTTCCACGGCGTGGGATCGGGTTTGCCCGAAGGACCCCACGTCGATTCCCCGGAGCCTGGCTCCGGGTCCGATTCGGATGATTCTGACGAATCTGGGCTCCACGGTGTGGGATCCGGTTTGTCATTCGGTCCAGCCCCTACCCATGGTGTGGGATCGGGTTTTGCCACGGAAAAATCCTTCAAATTTCCCACGCAGGGAACGGTGTCGCCCCCTGGATTGCGGCTGCGCGCGAATCCAACTTGGGTGCTTGACTCCAAGTCACTCCAATCCTCGACAGAGGGAAGCGGCTCGCTCTCCTGTGTTTCGTCTCGTTCTTGCCCCATCGACGATACTTCGAACAAGCAACCCGTCATTCCCAGGCTGAGCGCCAAGGTTGAAACCAGTACAAGGACGTGTATTCGCATATCAACCCTCGCCCTTCTGAAGACCGAGTTCCTTGATGATTTGAGAAAGACGCGGACGTTTCATCCCCAACAACGACGCGGCTCTCGTGATATTTCCCCCGGTTTCCTCCAGGGCCCGCACGATGCATTCCCGCTCGATTCTTCGCTTCATTTCGGTGAGACTCGTGTCCCCATGCCGGATGCTATCGAACGCCAGATCCACCGGATCTTGTGTGCTGACAAGCGTTTTGTAGGTGCCCGATCGCGGAACCGGCTCGAGGGGCTCTTGCATCGGAGTGCGGATCTGATCGAATAAGCATGCCGCATCGATGATCGAACCGTCGGCAAATAGCGAAGCCGCTCGCAATACGTTTTGAAGCTCTCGAACGTTGCCCGGCCATGGGTGCTGGACGAGGATTTCGAGGGCTTCTTCGGTCAACGACTTCACCGATTCGCTTTGTTCCCGTGCGATTTGCTGCAAAAACGTATTCGATAGTTCATGAATGTCTCGTTTTCGCTCGCGCAACGATGGCACCTCGATCACGACTCCACAAAGCCGGTAATAAAGGTCTTCGCGAAACGTTCCCTCCGCCACCATGGCTGCCAGGTCCCGATGGGTGGCGCACACCACGCGTACGTCGGCATGCAAGGGAGTGCCACCTCCCACCCGCTCGAACGTGCCGTCTTGAAGAACTCGCAGAAGGGCGACCTGGGTACGAGGGGAAATATCCCCGATTTCATCTAAAAATAGGATTCCACCTTCGGCCAGTTCGAATCTTCCTTTCCGACGAGTCGCCGCGCCGGTAAACGAGCCTTTTTCGTGCCCAAATAGCTCGGATAGCAACAAGGTTTCGACCAGAGCCGCGCAATTGACTTTCACCAGGGGCTTGTGGCGACGATCGCTATGCTGATGAATTGCCTCCGCAATGAGTTCTTTTCCGGTCCCACTCTCACCGCGAATCAATACCGGAGCGTTGGAACCGATCGCTACCCTTCGCACCATTTCCATGAGACGCCGTACTTTGGGATCGCTGCCTACGAACCCGCTCGTCGATGGCGCATCCTGTCGTTCCGACTCCTCACGCGCCGTATTTTGCCGATCCATTTCCAAAGCGAGGGCGTCCATGGCGCGAACGTCTTTTCGTGTTCTCACACTACGCAAAAGCGCTGGCGTCAGGCCTTCCGTCATCGCATGAAATGCCCGCCTCGCAAGCCGAAGATACTCTCGCGCCGCATGGATATCGCCTTGTGCAAACGCGATTTCGGCTTCAAGCACGGCACAAGCACGACATACCTCGGGCTCTCCACAAGCCCTGGCGAGAGAAGAAGCGTTTCGCGCAAGCTCGGTGGCATCATGACCCGCGGCTCGCGCCAGCCGTGCTTCGAGCCAGGCATGTTCGGCCTGAGCCCTGGCGCCATCGATATGTTGCTGGCTTTGCACGAGCGCTTGCCGCGCGGCATTGGTATTACCCTCTTCCAACGCAATTTTCGCCATGAGCCGATGACATTCACCGATTTTTCCGCCGTTGGAAGAACAGGCAGCATTCCGAAGCGCCTCTTGGGCATGACGCGCGGCCTCCGACGTATGCCCGCGTTCCAGCCCAATCTCCGCCTCGAGCACGGAAATCAAGGGTGCGATGCTCGCCGGTACGCCCGCACGCAACGTGCATTGGGCGAATCGCAACGCCTGCTCCGCTTCGTCCACCAACCCCAGCTCCAATCGAAGCTCCGCCAGGTTGATCGCGGGTCGCGCCAACACCAGGCGATCCCCAAGCTCCTGACACGCTTCGATCGCCTGTTCATAAAGCTCCAAAGCATGGGCATATCGCCCCTTGATATGCGCAATCACACCAAGATTCGACAAGGCGATGGCATTCGCACGAGGAAGCGCATGGCGCTGCGCCTGCTGATGTTCGGCTTCCAAGACGCGGCTCGCCACATCGAGCTGCCCCGCCGATAGCCACGCCACCGCCCTGTTGACACGTGCCCTCGCCAGCGCATCGGGTAATCGCTCGCTCGCCGCCAACGCCTCATCCTCCGCAAAACTCTCCTCTGCCTGCTGCCACTTCGCCCGAGCCAACAAGATACGCCCCAGCACATTGCGCGCGCGAAGACGGGTGCTCGCCCGCTCGGTCATCGAACAAGCACGCTGCGCAAACGCCTCCGCTTGCTCCAATTCCCCCGCCCAAAACAACACTTCTGCCTCCGATGCCAGGGCCCGCGCCTCCGAAGACGTATCCACCGCCGCTTGCCTCGCCTTTTCAAGCGATACCCGTGCCCCCACCATGTCTCCTCGCGCAAGCTGCGCCCTACCCATCAATAGCCACGCCTCGAAGGGTGGATCCACCAATCCACGCCGCGCCTCCCCAGCAAGCTCCAACGCCGCATCCACATCATCGAGCGCCAGCGCCCGACGCGCCGACCACAACGATATCTCCCGATGCTTATCGGCATCCCCCTGCGCCAACCTATGACACCAAATCCGCCACAGATCCCGTCGCTGAGATGCTGCTCCGGCCAGAACCATCGCCCGAGCCAGATGCTCCTGCACCTGCTCTTCCGCTTGCCCCTCCAACAAAAGCAATGCCACACGCAGCCGCGCCCAGGCATCGTCCATGAAAACCTCGAGCATGGCGAGAGCAACACCACGCAGCGTCTCCGGATGCGGCTTCGCCATGGCTCGGCCCGCACGCTCCAACACACAATACCCTTGCTCGATCCGCACCAAACCACCTTGCCTAAGCTCCTCTAACCCCTGCCTACCCCCCAATAGGTCAATATGCGTCAACGGCCACGAGCGATGAGCCAACTGAAGCGCAAGCAACAACGTCTGCGCAGCCTCGCTCAACACCGATGGCGAAGCATTTCCCCATGTGGCAAGCCCTCCCATGCCACGCCACCATCGCTCCAGAGAAGCCAACGATCCTGGCGGCCCCGCCTCCACAAGCGCCTCGATGACACCTTCCCACCAAACCCGCGCCGACTCCTTGCTCTCCCCCACAATCTGCACTCGCTCGCCTTCGTCTTGTAATACGTCGTTTCTGTCGCCAAAACGAATGACGAGAAACAATCCTAAACAAGGATTATTTGCTAAAAAACGGAGAACTTGCGCGTCCCAAGACCCCTCGGCCACATTGCCTTCGATGACGACCACTGTCCCCTGACTCGCCTCGCCCAACTGCCGCGATGCTACCTGTGGGTTCGTCGACAGCTTCGGGATACCAAGTCGCAGCGCCAAATCCGAAAGGCATCCAAATAGATACGCGGCATCGGCCGTCAAAACGACTCGCCCCACCAACCGTCTCGCACGTCTGACTACATGCTGCCGCACCGCGTGGGCTGTCGAGGCATCTGTCGTATCGACAACCAATACACCCCTATGTCCCGAAATAACGCGTTCATCGAGTCGAGCCAAACCACAGGGTTCAGCAGCGGGTTGTGCCGGGATGGCGTCCGACGTTCGCTCCGTGGAGTAAGCAGTCTGCATGGGCATCACCGTGGGGTGGAAAGGCGCAGGCACCATGCATTCGTATTGCGTGCCAACGGCGAGGTTCGAAACACGTTAGCAAACTGATAGAGATGCTCGACGACACGTCAGAAAGCTAACGTCCTCCTGCGTTCGTAACCGTTACCATGTTGACCAATGCATGGGCTCGGCTCGTTGGGATGGCGATAAAACCCCGCGGCCCGGCATGTATGACCAACACCCACCTTGTCAAAGTGCGGAATCTTCCCGTTCATGGCAAAGCTTTGCTGCGATTTCCACCGCCTGAGCAAATGGTCGGATCCGATCGGGTTGCCGGAGACCGTTACCGGTCCCCACTCCCCACACCACCGATTTCGAGCAGCCTGCGCAGTCGCGTGCGGGGGCTCTTCCAACGTCGCCATTGGATAGACCGCAGGTGACGGCGGATCCAACCATCGGGTTGGCGGAAGCTGTTCTTGTCCCAACTGAGTCGGAAGTAAGCGGTCCAACCACGAATGATGCGGTTGTTCCGCCCGTTGGTGTTCGCGAGTTTCATCTCGCGGCCTTGCCGAAACAGTGGCTTGAGCTTGGCTTGCAGCCGCTGAACCGACTTGGCTGCGACCTCGAGCTGCGGCTGATCGTCGCACCGGGTGATGGTGTTGCCGAGGAACGTGCGTTCTTCCGGCCTAGCCACCGCGCTCTTGGTCCGGTTGAACTTCAGTCGGTGCAAGAAGTTCAGGCCTCCCACCCCAGGCAACTCCGCCACGGGTGACATGGAATGCTTGGAATTCAGCCTCGAGATGAACTGGGTGTCTCATCGCTTCGCGGCGGCGACGTCGTGGGTGACCATACCATACCGCCGTTGAGAATTGGGGAGCGGTTGAAACTGATCCATCGAGTTACCAGCCGCGAGCTGCTCGATCGAGGCGCGCTGCTTGCCGTTCGCTCCCTGCCAACCATGCCCCCCGGAGTCTGGCAACCTGCTGATCTTTAACCTATTGAATTTACACAATTTTTACTAATGCCCCCATGACTCCCCCCTTCCTCCATCCGTCTCGACCCCATTTTCGATACCTTCCTTCCGGAAAAAACGGTGAAGACACCGTTGATAAAAGGGGTGGCAGCGTATCCATACTTGCGAGCGCAGGTTCAGTTCATCATGCCTGCGCCCCGAACGGCCCGTGATGATTCCTGTCAGGACTTGGCTTCCCAAAAGCCGGCTGGCGAGAAAAATAAGTATTGTCGCGAGGATGCAAGCGGGAAGGGGTGAGCAATTCGTCAACCGCTCGCCCACAGGCGAAGCCTAGCAGAGACGTTTGGGCTCAGAGCTGGAAGGACCCGCGAACACCAAGTAACAGCCACTGGTGCATGCCCTTGTCTTCAATGTCACCATCGGAAGTACCAGCCCCGGGCACTTCAGCCTTGACTTTGCCGTACTGGCCGAGAGAGAAGCTCACGAAGGGGCCCACACCCATGCCTTCGGCAACTTGGAAATCTCCACCGACTTGGAGATTGGCGAACTCGAACCCCGACAAGGTGCTCGATGCTTCATGTCCACCAGCCTTCGCTGACGAGCTGAGCATTTCGTAGCCAATTCCTAGACCAGCCCACACATCAAAGCTCTCGCCAGGCATAAAATGATAGTGGCCTTGTACACCGAAGCGAATGTCGCTCGCGGAGCAATCTACCCCATCCGGGCAGTCTTTCACCATCGTGATGCCGTATTGGCCATAAGCGCCAACGAAAAGGCTTTCATCGATACGATATCCAACATCGAGCCAGATGGGGATCTGGCCAGAAACACTGTCGCTGAGCTTGGCGTCTTTTACGGCATCTCCCATGGGCAAACCGTAACCAAGACGGGCTCCCAATTCGAAACCTTCGGCGGAAGCGGTCCCAGCAAGTGCCAGAACCGAAAAAGTTACAGAAGCAATAACGAGCTTTCTCATAATTGTGCCTTTCTATGAAACAGAATGAACCTGTGTTGTGAGCCACCCCTATCTACGGGGTTGCGAGGAGAAAATTCCCTCCGAACGACATCCCCGATATCAGGGCTATTTCTGCAATCGTCAAGATTCTATTCGTTGTTCAGAGCAGCTACAAAATTTTCGGTGTGACTTGGCATTGTTCCAGCAGAGTCATCACCGGCGCTGGCAAAACGGTCGCGCCAATTGGTCTGCAACCCTCATGATTTCAATTGGTTGGCACGCTATGGATCCCCGTGACTCCCAACCTATTCGGTAGCTTCACACACCTGTGCGTTCCCAACACGTCACCACCGTCGCCGCCCTACTCAGATATTTTTTGTGGATGGGCCGCTGCGCGGACTGCCTCGCGCGATGTTGCAAGAGCCACGAGCACCTGAGGCTTCGTCGTTGGACCGAGCTGCCTTGGTGCGGCCGCCCCGTGCAACTCGAGTACGCACCGGACCGGCTCGATTGTCGGCGCTGTGGCTGCAAAGCTGTGGAGTTACTGCCGTGGGCCGAGCACGACCAGCACGAAACCATGCGGTTTCAACAGCACGTCGCGCTCGATGCCTCGTCGATGCCGCTGTCGCACGTGGCAGCCCGATACGGGTTCGACTGGCAAACCGGACGCCGGGCCGAGCAGCACGACGCCCTGCAGCGATGGCAAGCGACCCGTGTGTCCCCTTTCCCGGTCGAAAGCCGTGGCTATTGTCCGAAAAGGTCGGGGCGAAAATGGGATACAGTACCTGCATCACCGCCTGTTGGATCATCCGATCCACCACCGTCGGGATACCCAACGTCCTGGTTCCACCGTCTGCTTTGGGTATTTCTTCCTTGCGGATAGCTTGCGGAACATAAGTACCGATGCCGGAACACCCGAAACAAGAGCAAAGAACGGCTGGATCACGGGGCGGCACTATTTGTAACTATCGGATAATATTGATAAACATATCTCCACAGGCTATGGGCCGCCCGATTGAACCCAACAAAAAAAGGGCTCGCTATGCGCGAGCCCCTTGTCAGTCATTGCTCAGGTGATTCGGATTAGTAATCGCCCATCGACGGAGCGCCCTCTTTATCATCCTTGGGCTTTTCCGCCACGAGCGCCTCAGTGGTCAACAGCAACCCGGAAACGCTAGCCGCGTTCTCGAGAGCCGTGCGCACGACCTTGAGCGGGTCGATGACGCCCATTTGCATCAGGTCACCGAATTCGCCCGTCTGCGCGTTGTATCCGAAGTTGCCTTTGCCATCCTTGATGGCTTTGACGATGATAGAGCCTTCTTCGCCAGCGTTTTCGACGATCTGGCGGGTGGGTTCTTCGATGGCGCGTCGAATGATTTGGACGCCAACCCGCTGCTCATCGGAGACCTGCAGTTTGTCGAGGGAAGCCTGGGCTCGCAGGAAAGCCACGCCGCCACCGGCGACAATCCCTTCTTCGACCGCGGCACGCGTCGCGTGCAGGGCATCTTCCACGCGGGCTTTCTTTTCTTTCATTTCCATTTCGGTAGCCGCGCCAACCTTGACCACGGCCACGCCGCCCACGAGCTTCGCCAGACGCTCTTGCAGCTTCTCTCGATCGTAATCGCTCGTCGTATTTTCGATCTGCGTACGAATCTCGGCGATCCGTCCCTTGATCTTGTCCTTGTTGCCGGCGCCACCGACGATGGTGGTGTTATCCTTGTCGATCTGGATTCTCTTGGCTTTGCCGAGGTCGCTGATGGTGACGTTTTCGAGCTTGAGGCCGAGTTCTTCGGCGATCACCTGACCACCCGTAAGTACGGAAATATCCTTGAGCATTTCCTTGCGTCGGTCACCGAAGCCGGGAGCTTTCACCGCGACGCAGGAAAGAGTGCCGCGCAGCTTGTTGACCACGAGGGTAGCCAGGGCCTCGCCCTCGACGTCTTCCGCGATGATGAGCAAAGGCTTTTGCTGCTTGGCAATCGCCTCGAGCACCGGAAGCAGGTCCTTCATGCTGGTGACCTTCTTTTCGGAAATCAGCAAGTAGGCGTCCTCGAGGGAAACTTCCATGCGCTCGGGATCCGTGACGAAGTAAGGGCTCAAATAACCGCGGTCGAATTGCATGCCTTCGACCACATCGAGCGTGGTTTCCGCACTCTTATTCTCCTCGACCGTGATGACGCCTTCTTTGCCAACCTTTTCCATGGCGTCGGCAAGCAGCTTGCCAATGGTCTCGTCGCCGTTGGCGCTGACCGTACCGACCTGCGCGATCTCCTTCGGATCCTTGGTGGGTTTCGCCGTGGACTTGAGCGACTCGACCAACGTGCTGACCGCTTTGTCGATCCCACGCTTGATTTCCATCGGGTTGTGGCCCGCCGCGACGAGCTTCGTGCCCTCGCGGAAAATCGCCTGAGCGAGCACCGTGGCCGTCGTGGTGCCGTCGCCAGCTACGTCCGAGGTCTTCGAAGCGACCTCCCGAACCATTTGCGCTCCCATGTTTTCGAACTTGTTTTCAAGCTCGATTTCCTTCGCCACCGTGACGCCGTCCTTGGTGATCGTGGGAGAACCAAAGCTCTTTTCAATCACGACATTGCGACCCTTGGGGCCGAGGGTGACCTTGACCGCGTCCGCAAGCGCGTTGACGCCGTTCAAAATGAGGCCACGAGCTGCTTCCGTGTAGACAATTTCCTTTGCACTCATCGCTTTACTCCGTGCTTTGCAGAGATAGAACCATTCGCCTCAGCGCTCGACCACGCATAGCACGTCGTCTTCACGCATAATGAGCCGCTCCTCACCGTCGATCTTGACCTCCGTGCCCGAATACTTCCCAAAAAGGATTCGGTCACCAGCCTTGACCTCGAGCTTGCGAACACTGCCGTCTTCCATGATCTTGCCGTTGCCGACGGCGACAATCTCACCCTCGATGGGCTTTTCCTTGGCGGTATCCGGGATGATGATCCCACCCTTGGTTTTCTCTTCTTCCTGAACACGCTTGACGATGATGCGATCATGCAGCGGTCGAATGTTCATGCTTTCCTCCGTGCCGTGCCTGGCTGAGATAGTGTCGAGTCGGAAAGGGCCGTGCGCTCCTTCCAGTCGCCCGTTGTTAGCACTCGATTCAGATGAGTGCTAGCGAAGGCGGAGCGGAAGGTAGTGACGGATTTGCGGGTGTCAAGGGGCGGTTCGCTACGATTTTTAGCCCGATTTTCCTGAACGTATATGCAGGGGATGAATCGTTTCAGTGAATCCCTGATTCTTGGAGACTCTGCATCATGGCCGAGCACGATACGGGCATGCCGTATTCCCCAAAAGCGTTTTGGGTCGCATGCAACACATTTTTCGCCGCCGATAAACAGGAAGCCTTGGAATCCCCTTTTCGACAGGCGTTGCACCACTTCTGAAACTGCGCCGTTTCCCTGTCTTTCACCGTCTCCACCCGCGACCTCGCTTCCGCGCAGCATCGGCCTAACGCCGCTGCCGGTTCCGGTGACTCGATGGGGTCCGATTGACAGGCCAGGACGATCGAAATCAGCAATACCCACGCTCGTTTCATGTTCCACCATCCGATGTCGGCTCCGTTTTTTCGCACGATGCTTCCGCGGTTACCAGCACGTACATATCCGAGCAGGTGTCGTTTTTGATCTGGATGAACTCATCGTTGATCTCTTGCACGACGCACATATTGCCGGCGGGAGGTGCGATGGAACCGTTTTCGATACCGCTCGAATTGAACGATGCCCAGCATTCCAGCAAGCGAGGGGTGCAACCCAAATGATGATAAAGCCGATACCGCTTTCCGCCAGGAAACGGCAATAACGGACCTGTCCACGGCGACGACATGTACAACCCGCCCTCTGCGGTCCCATCGTAATAAGGATCCGCTGGATTCCCATCGTCCGACCGATCACAGGCGCCAAGCGCGGAACAACCTCCAAGACCTGTGAACACGATCATCATCAAGCCAAACGTCAGCAGATAGACCCGGTCACGCATGGGCCGCTCCTATTTCTCCAGCATCAGCGCCGCTATCGACGAAAAACGGCTGGCGTACCGTTTTGATTCGGGTGGAAAGGCAACCAAAAAGGCAACCGCGCATCACAACGCGCATCATAACGGTCCATGCCCTGGAGTCCAGGCGTGGTTCACCAGACTCATCCATTCCGCAACGAAGCCAAGGCCATCTCAATCTCCTTGCGCTGCGTTTTTTTGAGCATGCCCACCGCTACCGCAGCCCCTTGCCCAGGGCTAAACACGCGACGCGCTACCTCCACCACTTCATCACGCCTCACTCTCTCGACCTTGTCCCGTCGTTCGATGAGCGTTCGTTCCAAACCATGAAGCTCTGATAGCCCATGGTAATCCGCTAGCCCTTCGGCATGGTCGAGCAACGATTCCAATCCCCAATGGGCGCGGTTCTTTGCCACGCGCATCTCTTCTTCGCTGGGTCCTTGATCGGCTAACTGCGCGACTATACCGCACAATTCCCGCATCACCAGCGGTGCGCGTTCATGACGTACCGTTGCGGCCAAGTCGAGAACTCCCGTATCCTCAAACGGTTCGTATTCCGCCGAAACGTCGTAGCACAACCCCATTTCATCGCAGATACGGGCATAAAGCCGTGTGGACATCCCATCATCGAGCAACCGAACCAGCAATTCGGCGGCCGGTTCGGAAGGGTCGTTGCGCCCCGGCGCACGAAACGCCAACCGAAGATCGGTTTGGCTCCCTTGGCTTTCGGTATACAGAAAACGCGGTCCATTCGGAGCGGTCGGAGGCTGTAATGCAAGAGGTTGCCCCGCGGGCATCCGTTGAAATGCCGCGGCGACAAGCTGCTCACATCGCTTCGCCTCGATGGGACCCGCGATGCAAAGCACGGCATGATTCGCCGTGTAAAGCCGAGCGTGGTGCTGGCGAAGCACGGTTTCACCAAGCGTGTCCAACGTGGCAAGCGTTCCGGTGATCGGCATGCCGAGCGGATGCGATGGGAACATCACAGCTCGTGTCAAATTGTCCGGTTCGATGCACTGCCCATCTTCATCGAGTCCTTCGAGGATCTCCTCGCGGATGATGCCCCGCTCCACGTCCATGTCCGCAAACACCGGTTGTGTAACGACGTGAGCGAATAATTCCAAACCTCGTTCGAAGGTTTCGGAAGGGAGCGTGACACTCATGTGTCCGTGGTCGGTGTACGTAGCCCCGTACAAAGTCCCACCGAGCCTTTCGATGGCGACAGCAAGCGCGTGGGCACTAGGATGCTCTGGCGTGCCACGAAACAGCATGTGTTCGAGCATATGAGAGCAGCCATTGTTGCTCGTTTGCTCGAAACGAGGACCGGCTGGTACATGCAGGGATACACAGATTCCATGCAGCAACGGTTGTTCCACACAAACCAGCCGCAAACCACGATCCAAGGTCGTGCGATGGACCTTCAGATTCGACAATTGCATGGGCTCGACAGCACCTACTCGTCGTCATCCGAACCACTACGCCGTTTGGGTTCCTGCACCCATTTTTCGGCGATGGTGATTTCTTTTTCAGCCGCTTTTCGCAGTTGCTCGATGTAGCTGACGAGCAAGTCTTGCTGTTTGACATAGAGCAAGCGCGCCGCGTATTCATGGCGCTCTTTGTCGAAATCCTCTCGGCTGGCGGAAGTGCGCTCTTTGAGTTGGATGACGGCATAACCGTTGTTGAGGCGTACGAGATCGGAGCCGACCTCCCCCGGTTTGGACAGGCGAAAAGCCATTTCGACCACGTTTTGTCCACGCGCCACACCGTCGATGGGGTTGCCATCCAATTGTGAGAAAGAGGCCGTGGTCTCGATGAAGGGGCGACCCGGTTCCGTAGGCGTCTCTTCCTCCTCTTTTTTCGCCGCCTTTTTCTTGATCCCACGCTCTTCGTCGAGCTTCGCAAGCACCGTGTCGATGGCTTGCTGAAGCGCCGTCCCCTTCTGCGCCGATTCTTGAATGTGCTTGGCCGTCTCGGAAATGAGCTTTTCGGTTTCAACCGCCAGCATCAACTCCTTGGCGATTTGCATGCGCCCCTGCGCCTCCGCCGTCTGCGCATTTTCACTGACGATCATTTCGATGTCGACCAGATGAAAACCGTAGTTCGTCTCGATCACGGTATCGATAAGACCAGGTTTTTTCTGAGAAAAAACGGCATCATCGAAGGCTTGCGGATACTTGCCCTTGACGATACAGCCAAGGTCGCCGCCCTTGTCCGCGCTGGCGGAATCCTCGCTCATCGACGAAGCCACCACGGGGAACAATTCACCCCCGGCAATCCGCGAACGTGCCTTTTCGATGAGGGATTGCGCTTCTTCCCGAGGATGACCTTGAGGAACCGTGGTGGACTGAACTTTCACCAAAATATGACGCGCTTTGACACAGCCCGCCGGAAACGATGATTTACGAGCGTTCCAGGAATCATCAATGTCCTTGGTGTGTTCCTTGGCCCAGCTCTCCACGGCCTTTTCCGATGTATCGATATACTTCGCGGCGAAATAATCCCGGTCGAGTCGCACGACTTCGAGCTTGGCACTGCTCTTTTCGCGCTGATATACGTCGAAAGCTTCCGTATCCGTAATGCTGGCCCGTGACGCGATGAGTTGACGCATGCGCTCGGCGATGATTTCCTCACGCTGCATCTCCTTGAACTCCGATGGACTACGGTTGGTGGTGTTGCGAACAACCCGGGTATACACCTTGTAATCGAACTTTCCCGTCTCCGGACTGGTCACGTCGAGCAAACGCACCCCTTCGGCCCCCTCCTCTTGCAGACGAAGATAATAGGCGATGTCCCTTCGCGCCTGGGGCAGCGAAACATGAAAACGCCCCTTGACGAGTTCCGCATTGATTTCGTCATCGGAGACAGTCATGGCGAGACGCTTGGCATCTTGCACGAGCAAGGTCCGCTCGATGAGACCTTCGGCGACCTGCCTTCGGATTTGCATGGCGCGCAAACGGTCATCATCAGCACCCCGTGGCGCAGCCAAACCCAGACTCGCGAGAAACTCTTTGGGCTCGATGCATCGGTCTCGAATGGTTACCGCGCATTGTCGCGTCAAGGAAGCCGTCTCTCGACCGGAGCCTGGACGAAATTGAACGATGAAGACCATGGCGATCGCGAGTACGATTCCCCCGTACACGAACGACATGAAACCTTTTTGTGTGCCGCCGCCGCCTAACATTCGAACTGATGTCTCTTGGATGGTGTAGGGCAGGGCGCATACCACGCGACCCAACAAAGGTCCATGCGTCGTTGATAGGGCTGGTCAACGAGGCGCGACTTTTTTAACGACCATCGCTTGCTGGACGGCGCAAATCAGCTCTTCGTCGGTATTCACGAGCTTTTCGAAATGCACCTGGTACCACGTATCCAACGAACAAGAGGCATCCATCGGATCGGAGATGGATTCCACCGTGGTGCATATCTCTGAAAAACCTAATGATAACGCTGGCTTACCCAATTCGCGAGCGCGCGCTAGCAGGGTTGGTTCCGTTTCAGACGACGATGGAAAGTCCGCCCGCTGGGCCCGGGTCGTAAATCGCACCCTCATCCCAGATTCGACAACCACCTGGACATGAGCTTCCATGATCAGATTGTCTCGAACACGCTCAGCGATCGCCACGGAATTGCCCGTCATTCGATACACAATCATCCCATGGGCGATGAGCAATTGCTTGATGTCCGATAGCGTGAGTTCGCCCATGATTACCGCTCTTTGTACCGAAAACGCACCAAACGCACTGTTACAAACCCAGGTCCCCACGTCTAGTGTCATTTTTCGCCGGATCCTTGACGCTTCCAGAAGCGCATGCGAAACGATTATCCTCGTTAGGGCATATCGACTACCCCTCGATGCTCTTTCACAGCATCCAAGGGTTCCACGTGCTAGGAGTTCGTCGTGAACCGTCGAAGTCTGACCCCTCCCACCGGCATCCAGGGCATTCTCGCGCAGCGAAGAGCAGCAGGAGGCGCACGTCGTGAAATCTCCGCACGATTGATCTTGCATACCGGTAACGCCCAATACGATGGCTGGGCCCTGAATATCAGCCGCGGAGGAATCCGGGTCGTCATCGAAGGACGCGTCCACCTGGGACAAGTTCTCACCATCGAAGGATATGACCCGGATCGCGAAGATGCCCCACCGCGACGCGCCCGCGTCATTTGGTCCCAAGATGAACCCGATGGTTCCGTCGTGGGGATGGAATTTTTGGACCCCGACGATTCCATGCCCCCCCCCACTGTCACCCCCAAATCCCCCACCAAATAAACGTATCCCTCGAAAAATGAGATCCCAACTCGCCTCCGCGGCTTTCGTTTCCCACATCCACCCCTTGTCGAATGCTTGCCGAACGAAACGCGAACCTTGACAATTCCGCATCCAGAATCTTTTTGACTCCGTGCGGCTCCCATGAAAAACGCAACCTCGACCCCTTTTGCCAACGAGTGAACCATGGCTGACGAACCGACGACGACCATCGAGTGTGATAGCTGTGAAGCGGTCAATCGCGTGCCCCTGAACAAGCTGCGGAATCGACCTAAGTGCGGGAAATGTGGAGCAAAATTGCCGCTTGGAGGTGGCCCCATCACCCTGACGGATGCCAACTTCGAGCGCACGATTTCAACCTCCCCCGTTCCCGTCGTGGTCGACTTCTGGGCCCCTTGGTGCGGCCCATGCCGCATGATCGCTCCCGCTCTCGAAAAAATCGCCGGTGAGATGTCTCACGACGTGTTGATCGCCAAACTCAACGTCGATGAAAACCCCGTCGTCGCCTCACGCTTTCAAGTCCGCAGCATTCCCATGCTTATCGGCTTCGCCGATGGCGAAGCCATCGATACACAAACCGGTGCCCTGCCCCCTCCCGCACTCCGCTCCTGGGTCAAAGGCGTCGTCGACAAGGCCTCCTTGTCGTGAATCTCGTTCTCCCCCCTGTCCCAGAAAACCCCGTTCGTCCCCCCATGGTCGACTTGCCAGGGGAAGAACCATTCCGTATCGATACCGTCGACGGTCACTCGCTCGAAGCTCGACTGCGCCTGCCCTCGGATGCTCGCCGCGCTGTCGTCTTATGCCACCCCCACCCACTGTATGGGGGAACCATGCATAACGCCGTCATCGTGGCCGTAGCCAAAACCCTCGCGCAAGCCGACGAGCCGACTGCTGTCCTGCGTTTCAACTTCCGTGGCGTCGAACGGTCTTCGGGCCGCTATTCCGAAGGCCAAGGCGAAAAACTCGATGTGCTCGCTGCCATCGATGGATTGCGTAACATGAACCCACGTATGGACATCTCCGTCGTGGGATACTCTTTCGGCTCATGGGTAGGTATGCGCGCCGCTTGGGAACACCCGGAAGTGGAGCGATTGGCGTTGATCGCACCCGCCGCACGTGTGTTCTCCTACGTCGAAGACCAAGAATGCCGACGCCCCTTGCCCACGTTCATTGCCGTAGGCGACCAGGATGGCTTTGCTTCCGTGGATTCCGTTCGAAAACTCGCCAGCTACCTCGGTGCTCACCTCGACATCATCCATGGCGCCGACCACTTTTTCGTCGGATATCGTCGAACCCTCGCTACCCGATTAATGCCCTTCATCGCTCCAACCATGGGAAAGTAAGATGTCCTTCGGTCCGCGCAGTCGGATCGTGGGCATCGATGACGCGCCCTTCGTGCGTCGCACCGGCGCTCGCGTGCCGCTCATCGGCGTTTTGATGAGCGGGTGGCGTGTCCACGGCGTGATGCGCTCTCAAATCGTCCGCGATGGATTCGGAGCCACCGCTCGCATGATCGCCATGCTGAGGTCAGGACGATTCGCCAACCAAGCGCAGGCGGTCGTGCTCGACGGCATCGCGGTGGGGGGCTTCAATATCGTTGACCTGCCGACTTTGGCCGAATCCGTAGGTGTTCCCGTCATCGCCGTGATGCGTCATCGACCCAACTTCGATGCGATTCGGCAGGCGTTGAACAAAACTCGTCAGGCGGAGCGTCGATGGCGAACCATGATGCGCGCGGGTGAAATATTCGAAAGCAATACCCTGTTTTTTCAAGTCGCAGGAGCCTCCGATCGCGAAGCACGGACCATCCTCGCGCACGCTTCGGAACATGGTGGATATCCCGAAGCATTACGAATTGCCCATCTCATCGGTGGCGCGTTGCAAAAAGGCACCAGCCGTGGTGGAGCCTAAAGCCCCTGTCGTGCCCTTCGTCCCTTGGCAATCTCCTCGGCTTTTGATTCCAACCACTCGATCACCTCATCCTCGGGACTGGTGCCGTTGAGTCTTCCCAATTCTTGGATGCCCGTGGGACTCGTGACATTGACCTCCGTGAGCCGACCACCGATGACGTCGAGTCCCACAAAGTACAGACCAGCAGCGCGAAGAACGGGACCCACGTCAGCAACCAACGCCACCTCTTCAGCGGTGAGATCACTGCCGACCACACTGCCCCCAACGTGAATATTCGCCCGCAAATCGTCGTCCCGAGGAACGCGAAGAATGGCCCCGAGAGGTTTGCCATCGAGCACCAAAATCCGCTTGTCCCCTTGCCGAACGGACGGCAGGTATTCCTGCACCATCACGGGGCGTTTCCCTTCCTCGGTGAGAAGGCTCACGATCGATGGTGTATTGATGTCCTGACTCGTGAGCTTCAACACCCCGAAGCCGCCTGCTCTACCGATGGGTTTGATGACGGCCGCACCTCCGCATTCGCCCAGGAACGTACGAATGCGCTGGCTGTCGGAAGTAACGCAAGTACGCGGAATCCAAGAAGAAAAATGCAAAGCAAACAGCTTTTCGTCGGCGTCGCGCAACCCGCGCGGATCGTTCATGATGAACGTGTCGTGACGAGCCAAATCCAGGATCTGGGTCGCGTTCAAATAGGCGATATCGAAAGGAGGATCCTTGCGAATGAGAACGGCATCGACGTCATGGGCGCTTAGGAGCTGGGATTCGCCGTAGGAAGAAAACGGAGCCGTGGGGCGAACGGACGCGGTACGAGCCGCAGCATGAGCTTTTCCTTCTTGGACGAATAGGTCTTGGAGCAGGCAGTGAACGATGGTGTGGCCGCGTTTCTGCGCGGCGCGCATGAAGGCAAACGATGTATCCTTTTCGGGATGCATGGTCTCGAGGGGATCCATGACGAACAAAAAACGCATGGACGGCAAGATAGCACTGTTGCGCCCATCCGATATGGGCCGTCGATCGATGAGCGAACGGAACGTGCATGACGATCGATACGAAAGGATGGGCTTATGGTTCCATGCCAACGAGTTAGTAAAACACTCGGGGAACCCTCGTGGGCGATGGGGTCTGAGACAAAATGCGGCGAGCCTGCCCGGGGGTATCGTGATTGCCGCTGGTATTGGCGACGATGGATGATGGGATTCTGAACGACGGGTCATGGGCTAGACAAATCGTCTCGGGAATGCACGGGTTTTTCCGTGGCATGGAGGGGTCGAGCCATCGTGCTGCGTGATTAATTCGGCGTAATTAGATTGTTTTTCCCTGTTTTGGAAACTGATCGGACGATGGGCATGTGGATGCGGGTGGACGAAAGCGCGTGTCTCTGTTTAACGTGCCCCCCCCATGCGGATTGCCATCCTTTCACGCAACGCATCGCTTTACAGCACCAGTCGGCTCGCATTGGCAGCGCGCTCGCGCGGACATAAGGTGCTCATCATCGATCCGCTCGAGTTGCATCTGGTCGTATCCGATGCGAAGCCTGCTTTGATTTACGGCTCGGAACCTTTGGGACGTGTCGACGTCGTGATTCCCCGTATCGGCACCAGCATCAATAGTTATGGGCTGACGGTGGTACGACAATTCGATCTGATGGGCGTTCCCGTGTTGAATCCTGCCGTATCCATCGCCCGTAGCCGTGACAAGCTTCGTTCTTTGCAGATACTGACGGCAAAGAAGATCGCGGTGCCGGTCACCGTTTGCGCTCGCTCTCCCGCCGCTGTCAAAAGCGCTCTCGAGATTGTCGGTGGATGCCCGGTCATTGTGAAGCTCCAACAAGGCAGTCAGGGCATTGGTACGATGATCGCGGAAACCCCCCAGGCCGTGATGTCGCTGCTCGAAACATTTTGGGCGATGGGTCAGGACATCATCTTGCAGGAGTACATCCGCGAATCCAAAGGCCGCGACGTTCGCGCGGTCGTCGTGGGCCATCGTGTCGTAGCCGCGATGCGCAGAACCGCACGGGCAGGTGAGTTCCGATCGAATTTGCATCGGGGAGGGGTCGCCGTGGGTGTCCATCTCGACCCAGCCTACCGCGCCATCGCGATCAAAGCCGTGCGGCTCATGGCCCTCGAAGTGGGGGGCGTCGATATGGTCGAAACTCGCTCCGGACCCAAAATCCTCGAAATCAACGCATCCCCCGGCCTCGAGGGGATCGAACGAGCCAGTGGCGTCGATGTCGCCGGCGCGGTCATCGATTACGCAGAACGATTTGTCACCCGAAGACGAGGACAAGGTCGGCGACAGGCCGTATCCCGTCTGTCGGCCGTGGTGGACGATGAACGTGTTCGAATCCGAAAGCGCGGTGTGTCGTGATCGATGACGACTTGCGAATTCATAAGCAAGGTGCGGCGCTCATCGCTACCATCGACCGACCCTCCACTCGAAACGCAATCGCAAAACGAACCGCTGAACAAATCGTATCCTTTTTGCATCAGGCTTCGAACGACGAATCCGTGCGGACCGCCATCATGACCGGCGCGGGACAGGAGGTCTTCGTGGCAGGGGGAGACCTGCACGAATTCGATTCGTACACGCAAATGCAAAATGGTGCTTCCCACGTGCTTGGCATGGGCATCATGACCGCCGCGATGGAAGCTTGCGACGTACCCGTCATCGCTGCCGTGCAAGGCGCTGCCCTCGGTGGTGGATGTGAAATCATCCTCGCTTGCGATCTCGTGATCGCAGAGCAACACGCTCGCTTCTCCTTTCGACAAGCCGCCATGGGATTGTCCACCGGATGGGGCGGCGGCACCAGACTCCTCGAACGCGTTGGCCCCATGCGCACGGCGCAATGGTTGCTCTCTGGCGCTACCATCGATGCCAACGAAGCGCTGCAAAACGGCCTCGTGGCCAATGTGGTGCCCAAAGGCTCCGCCCTGCAGCATGCCCTGACATGGACCGATAAGGTGGCTCAACTCCCTCGGGCTTCCGTCGCCGGACTCAAACGCATGATCCACACCGTTCGACAAGAAATGCGAGGCCATGCGTTGCAACGGGAAGCTCGGGTCTTCTCTTCGCTGTGGGCAAAACCCGACCATCTTGCGGCCATGAAAGCCTTTCTTGCACGATAACCAGCCTTGACAGCCAACTCGTCCGCCACCGGATCGCACCCATGCATTGCCGCTGGGCACGACTCCATGTAAATCCATCCTAGGAGTCTCGCATGCCCCTGCTTCGTCGACAGTTGCTTCCCTTACCCCTTCTGCTGTTGGTCCCTGGCACCCTGGGCGGTTGTAAGTCCGCGGGTATTCGAGAAGTCTATACCTCTCGAGATGCCGCGGGACGCTTGCGAACACAGTATTTCGCCGACGACAAAACCGAAATCCACGTGATTATCCAAATGGTGTCCGGACGTGAGGATGCCGTGTTGTACGTCGATTTATTTGTCCCCGAAGGCAGCCAAGCGAAACTCGATCGTGTCGAAATCGCACCAGGAAAGGGCGACCATCGCATCGACCTGCGGTTGATCATGGAAGATGAGTTACACGGCACGAAAGACGATGACGGGCCATGGCCAACGGGCAAGTACGAGGTCGATCTGCTCATCGATGCGGAGTACCAAGAAACGGTGGTTTTCTACGTGGGGGAAGTCTAATAACTATTTGATATTTATATATTAAATCGGTTCTTATCGAGCCTTCGGTTGTCGCTTCTTCGCACTGCCCTTATCCTTTTCTTCCTGGGCCCTTTGCTGACGCTTCGAGTCTACCGGGTCTATCATCTGCCGGATTCCCACTGAGGTGACACTTGTCTCAACCGCGACCTGTCGTCATTCGCATCCCACGTCCCTACGACACGGAAGACGAGTTCATTCGTGGCGACGGTCTCGCCATTGGCCGACTGAGTATGATCCTGATCGGCGCACCCAGTCGACCTCCAGGAATTACGATTCGTTTCGAGATCGTGCTCCGAAATGGCGAGCCCATCTTCCGAGGAGAAGGTCGTGTCGTTGCCCTTCGCGTTCATCAAAACGGCAGAGAAGGGCTCGAAATACGTTTCACCCGCTTGGACTCACGTTCGAAAGCCCTCGTCGAACAGGTTCTGGCCTTGCGACGCTCTGGAGCGTTGACGCCTGTTTCCATGCCTCCGCCATCCGCAAGGGACGCTACGAACGCTCGCGCACGGGAATTCGAAGTCCCCAGACTCACTTCCCCGCGTCAAGCGGCAACGAGCCCAGCAACGGATCACGTCTTGGACTCCACGGAGTTGGTTCCGATTGAATCAACTCCTTCCCCCGCGGTCGATACTGTGGCGGCTGTGACGAAAACCGCTTCGCTGGGCTTGCCAAGTGCATCGGCGAAGCAACCATCCTCGCCTGCTTCGGAGAATCTACAGGCCCCGTTGGATGAAGACCCAACTCCCTTCGCACCGCCAGTGGCGCTCGAGCAATTCGAACAACAGGCCGAGGGTGCAACGGATACCAAAGATACGGAGCCGCCCTCTGCTGCGCAAGATACCCCTGAACAAGCCTTCGAAACGCGCAATGAGGCGCAAACGAAAAACATCCCATCCGCGGAAGACGAAAGCGTGAAACCGCAACCGATGCCCGAGAAGCCTGCCGCATCCCACTCGGCAAAAATTGCGGAACATATTGAAAGTATTGAACAATCTTTTGATGCAACAAGCTTGAAAGAAGCGCTTTCTCGTCTTCGAACTCGAGCTGGAACCTTTGACTCTCCCCCGGCTGGCGGAGAAGTGCTCGACCGATTGCGCAACAAGACGGCAGCTTCTTGACATACGGAGTACCCAAAAGCGTGACTGCGCTCATGGGGTCATCGGATGTCTACCAAGGCTCTCGGGAGCCAATGAAGTCGTACGGGTATCCCCACGGAGGCGCGCTTATTTCATCCAGCGCGCGGACTTGCTCCGCGGTGAGCACAAGATCCAAGGCCCGACGATTGTCCTTCCATTGCTCGACGGTCCGCGCCCCCACGATGATGGTGGATACGGCATTTTTGGCAAGCAGCCATGCGAGCGCCACGGCTGCCGGTGTCGTTTCATGCAGGGCCGCCAGTTGCTGCACCTTGTCCAAAATGCGCCAATTCGGTGGTTGGTCGAGAAGCTGAAAACTCTCTTTCCACTGTTCGAGTCGACATCCCGGAGGTGGCGCCATGCCCTTTTGGTACTTGCCACTCAAAAAACCTCTCGCAAGAGGCGACCATACCATCACGCCCACGCCGAAGGCTTCACAGGCTGGAATCACTTCTCTTTCGGCGCCTCGCACGATGAGTGACCATTGAAGCTGTACCGATTCATAACGAACGGTTCTTCGACGTTCGGCCACGCTCAAGGCTTCCACCAAACGATATCCCGTATAGTTCGAACATCCGATGTACCGAACCTTGCCCTGTGAAACCAGATCGTCGAGGGCGCGCAGGGTTTCCTCGATACCCACCGACCGGTCTTGCATATGTACCTGATACAAATCGATGGTCTCCACATCGAGACGTCGCAACGATGCTTCACACGCTTCCATGATGTGCTTTCGCGACAGCCCCTGATCGTGGGGGCCGGGCTGGCGGAGTCCCATATCGAAGGGAAATCGACACTTGGTGGCCACAAGGACCCTGTCTCGTTTTCCTTTGATCCAGGCCCCCACCATCCTTTCGCTCGCGCCATCGCCATACACATTGGCGGTGTCCACCAAATTCACCCCATCCTCCAGAGCCGCATCGAAAACACGACGCGCCTGGTCGTCGGTGGAAGTGACTCCTTTCATGAACGTTTTCGATTCACCAAAGGTCATCGCCCCCAAACTCAAGACACTGACCTTCAGCCCACTGCTTCCAAGTCTTCGATACTCCATGCTCCTGTTGCTAAAGCAGCGGCGTGCTCGTGGGAAGCATGCTCGACACGGAACATCGAAACCCCTGCCATGAACAAGGGATAGCGAAGGAAAAAAATACCACGAGTCGATCGATTGCCAGCAACCAATCCACCTCGACGTCCGAACCTTGGCAAGTCCCAGGCAGCGCATCCAAAGCGAAGCCTGCGGTAGATGCCTTCCCACCTGACGTCGTGAGTTCACGCGTCTGACTGATGAAAGAGGATGGTCATGACCGAACCGATTGGTTATTCCACAGCACGAGAAAAAAATTATAGCAGCATCGACGACGAACCTTTGGTTTGCACATCGGATGCGCCGAATGCCACCGGATGTTCGCAAACGGCTCGCAAAGCCGACGAACCCATGTCGGTATGCTGCTTGGAAGAACTGGCTTCCCATCCCTTTCCGACACCATCGTTTGGAGCGTTTGGGCAATCTGAACCGCCCAGTGGTGACAATCCCAACGATGGGGCGCATGGCAGTGGGCAAGCACCCATCGCCGCCAGAACTCCTCCTGCTCCTACGAAAGCAGGCCCGCGGTCGGGCATTGCCATTGGATGGGAATTGTCAGCAGCTTACGGAGATATCGCGGGAGTGTCCTATTCCGTAGGGCAAGGGCTCCTGTTTCACGAAAAAGGTGTGTCGCAATATGAAACCGGCATGCCTGCTGGCCCCTTAGGCCTTCCCATGGTCCTGTCTCCCGCTGTGCTAGGCGCATCCGCGGGAATAGGGTTCAGCCTGCAATACGTGCATGACATCGATGCCTTCGACGGACAGGGAGTAGAGTTTTCCGGGGACTATAACGGTGCCACGCTGTCCGTGGGATTCAGTTCCGACCATCGCCTCAGCTCCCTCGGTGTCACCTTGGGCGCAAGCGTCGGAGTGGCCGCGCATGCCAGACAGACCGAAACCCATGTCAAATGACCGAAGACCATACTTTGGCACCATGGTTTTCGTGCCTCCCCATGCACTGGCAGAAAGCCTGAGGGAGTTCGTCGACCCGCGGTAGGCACATCGATCCCATCCGTGGATTCGCCAAAGCGGAAGACCTACAAACCAGCCAACTTTTCCCCAGTCGTCATTCAATCCGTAATATACGGATATGTATTGTTGGTATTGGCTGCGTTGGCAGAATCGTAGTAACATATTGAAATATATGATATAAATTGATTTTTTTGACAAAAACGTCAACGATATCAGTCATGGCCGCATTGTACATATCGGGATAGCAAACGCCTTCGCTTCTCCCTTCACCGCGGTATCCAGATCTCCTGCGGTCGTGTCTGAAATCCCGTGTTGGGCCACCCGCCGTGTTCATGCTCGGGAAAAATAGACTGGTGCCACCGGTAGCAACGACGAATTTCCTCCATGATTTCTGGGGGCAGCATCCGAAACGATGGATCGATCACGATGCTTGCCCATCGGTGTTGCCGCACCGACACCAGGATGTCGTCGCGCAGTTGGTTCCGAATGCGGGGCTCTTGGGTTTTGAAAATATCCGCCAGAGCCATCGTGTGGGCTGAGTTTTCCTCATGGCCCGCGAGGGCCTGCAAGTAGCCTGCTCCCGGCATCCACAGTGGCGCGGGCGCAGAACGAAGGGCTTGTGTCACCAACGCTCCCGCAGCCCAATCAGCGCGCGTGGGCAAGGCGCGAGAGGGAGGATAGACAAGGACAGCAAACGCTATGCCCCACATCACGATGCTCATAACGACGATGCTCTGGTGTCGATTTCGTTGTGCGGCACCGAATCCGAAACCCGCCACGACGGCCAGCGCACCATACGCAGGAATCAACACATTGACCCAGCCGTCCTGATGGTTCAGCGAAAGAGCCGATGAGGCCACAGCGCAAAGCAGCCAAAGGACGTAGGCAGCGGTGAGACGACGTCGTTGCAACGCTCTGGGCCGAATCACCAACACGATGACCGTGAACAGCAGGGCAATTCCGTAAGGTTTGATGAAATACTCCAGGAAACTAGGCGCCAACCAATCCCAATGGACCTTGTGCTGCCCCGTAACGCGGAACACGTAATAGGTGAACCATCCTTCGGAGATGCGTTGCAGATACAGGGTGGCTGTCACGGTAAGAACAGAAAAGGAAGCGATGGCGTTGAGCGCATGCTTCCAGCCGGTTGCGAAAGCAAAGACGGCCAAAGGTAGCAAGAAGGCAAGGGCCGCTTGTTTCGTAAAAAAAGCCAAAAACAGCGTAGCCCCCGCCCCCGCCATGGCCCCGTGGCTTTTTCCAAATCGAGCGAGCCATAGACTCGCAAGAACGAGACAATGAAACAGACTGTCCACGCGAGCAAGATCGAACCAAAACCCCGTCACCTCATAGGTCGAGACGAACAAGGCCACGGCAACGAGAGGCGCCAACCGATCGCGCGTTTCTTCGTACACGAAACTCGCCACGAAGCCGAGAGTCGCGACGGTGGCCACGATGGACACGACACGAGGTGCCTCCAACCCAAACCCCAGAACCCGACACATCGCCCCACTGACCGCGTAGTAAAAGGGTGTGTACAGGTACGGAGTGAACGAAACGGACGGGGCTACGTACAGCGATTGGCCTGTCGAGACGCGCTCGATATGCTCGAGCACCGCGCCTTCCATCCATTCGAGTTGGTAAGGATACGCTACTCGTAAGCGAAATAGATGCAGCAAATTCGCTATTTGGATCAGAGAGAGCAACCCGATCGCAGCCCGCATGATCGTCGGAAATCGGATTTTTTTCGATGCCATCCCCGCTTGTCGGATGATCGAGCCAAGCTTCGAACACCTTGCCCCATTGCCTTCCTTGCGCGTCGACAGGAGAAGAAAGCAAGCCATGCCTGCCAAGTCATACCATGACGACGCTGTCAAGAGAGGTTGCTCGTCTCGTGTCTTTCTGCATTTCTGGCTGCTATGCTCTTTGGACGAGAATCACATCGCTGGTCCGTGATGCGGCGGGGAGCCGATGTTGCCTTTTCGAAATGAATGCATGGCCGATGTGGTGCCAGGTCGCTCAGAAGATGACGCTGCGACTGGATCAATGCTAAGTTGTCTCCATGGCTGATCTGGATTCGTTATTGGTTCGCGCCAAAAATGAAGCGGTGGCTCGCCGCTTCGAAGAGGCAGCGGCGTTGCTCGAAGAAGCGTACGCCGCGGACCCCAACGATCCGAGAGTGCTGGATCTATTTGGATTTGTTAGGTTTTTTCAAGGATCCTTCGCTGAGGCGGAGGCGCATTGTCGCAACGCCCTGCGTGTCGATCCCGATCGCGCTTATGCCCACAAAGGATTGGGGTTATGCCTCGCTCGGCAAGGTAAAATCGAGGAAGGGATCGTTTCGATCGAGCGTGCCATCACGCTTCGCCCATCCTGGTTCGATCCGTATTGGGACTTGGCGGTCGTGCTCTCCGACGTTGGTCGTTTCGATGAAGCGATCGATATCTTGGCCCAGGGGGCGGCCATGGTCCCTTCAAGGCAAAAAGATTTCCGGAAGTTTCAAACGAGCCTGCGTCAGCGCAAGGCGGAATCGCTTTCGAAAGAAAGGTGAAAACCAAAAACCGTCCGTCGAGCCGGAACCAAGCTCGAAAAGCTTGCACTTCGAGTCGGAAATAAAGAGTGTAGGATACTGGTATCGATGAGTTCTGTTCCCTCCAACAAGACCCCAGGCGGAAAGCCAGGTTCTGCTCAGGGCGCTCCCCGCCCCGCAGGCGCAATACCGCGACCTGGGTCGTCGGCGGCACAACCGGCTCACCCTGCAACCCGGCGCGCTGTCAATTCCCCCCAAAAAACCATTCTGGGCATGCCAAGCCCCGTGGTGCCAGTTGGCGCCACACCCATGGCACCAGCGCAACCGGTTGCGCGCCCCACCCCTGCTCCCGTCCAATCGGCCTCCGCCAAAGCTCCACCTCCTCCGGTCCCTGCAAAGCCGCCAGACCCCATGGACGACGACGACTTCGACGAGGCCCCGACCGCGATGTTCGTTCATTCGGTGAAGTATAAATACGACCCGGATGCGCCTCCTGAACCGGGTTCGCCTGGGTTGCTCGACGATGACGACGACGATGAATATGAGCCGCCGACGGCGATTCATGTCAGCCCTTACCGGGGGGATGGTCCCGAACCGTTCGGGCAAATTCAGCGCCCGGCGGCGATGGCTCCCGCCTCCCCTCCCACGGCCCCTTCCGAGGCTAAGCCCGTTCCTGCCGCGGGCGCACCGGCTGTTCGCCCGCCTTTTACTCCGCCAGGGGTAATTGCCCAACCCCAACCCCAGCTTCAACCCCAGCTTCAACCCCAGCTTCAACCCCAGCTTCAACCCCAGCTTCAACCCCAGCCTCAATTACAGCCTCCTCCTCCGACCGCCGCCTACCCACCCGTCAACCCACGAATGGTCGAAACCCAGATGCTGGCAGCCATCCAACCACCAGCCGTCGGTCATACGGGTTCTGGACTCATGACGCCCACCGGTGCCCCCTTCGTCGACCCCGACGCCGCGCCGGTCTGGCTCAAAGCTCTCGCCTTGTCCAGCGTCGTATCCGCTCTCACCGTGCTGGGCGTGCTCGGATGGCTGCTCAAGAACCGGTTTTATTGACCGGCTTGTGGCGCCCTGACCCTCCTCGCTTTCAAGGAATACGAAAGGTCGTTTGTAAGTAGCCGTAATGTTGTAAGTTTGGACGACCTCGGCCGGATGCTTCGAGCACATTTTTTGCGCCCGGACCCGTAAGAAACAGCCCGTAGCCCGCCTCCACATCCAGCGGTCCCCACGGGCTCAGCCGCATCCTTGCGTCCAATTCATGTCCAAGAAACGACTCGTCGTTGTTCGGCGCTTCCCCCACAAATACCATGTCAGCCGTTTGCCAACCATCCGACGGCTCTGCCATCGCCAGGTATCGGTAGCCGAACACGAGCTGCGCGTCGTCATGGGGCGAAAGAGTTGCCGTTGCCCCGACATCGATCACGTTGGACCAAGCCACCAACCCCATGGCATCGCGTCCCACCCGATTGTCGGGCAGCATGGGATCGAAACGCGTGATGGCACTTTCCCCTTTCTTCTGACCTGTCGCGTACGCGCCTTCCACCCCCAGACCCAGGTTCCACCATAATCCGGTTTCATAGTTCGCATTCGCGGCCACAGCCCACGCGCTTCGAGAACGAGTGGACCCAACCGCCGCGTCTCGCCCCGCTTCGTATGCCCCTTCCAACGCGTAGGATACGCCCACGTACCCACCCCATACGCGCAAACCGGTGAGATATAGATCGCCGGGGTCAATCAAATGCTCCGTCGGAAAACGCGCGAAACGCCCTAGATTGTTGGATTGAAGATGGAGCCATGGCGCAATATGCCAAGCGAGCCGTAGGCCGTGCAGATGCGTGCCCATGCCTTCCGGGCTTCCGAGTGTTTCGCGACGCATTGGCGCTGGTGCGGCTCCTGGGCTTACCAGAATGCTCGAAAACCCTTCGAGATCGAAATCGCCAAGCACCCACTGGCCTCGCACCGCATCCAAAGAGCGTCCCGTGGGAGAAAAATCGGATGCTCCCAACAATCGACCGTCTCCCCACACCACCTGTTGTCGCCCAATTCTCAAAAAGGAAGCTCGAGACCCCACACCCCGTACTTCCCCATACGCCAACCTGGCTCCCGTCGACGGTAACCTGTCTCTCGCATCCAGACGAAGGGGCGATAACTCCCCCCACAGACGAGCGTCTTGTAACTCGAGCACGGCGCGAAGGTAACCTCGCTCCGCGGACAATCCCATTCTCCCGCGCGATAACACCCACCACTGTTTTTCAACCTCGGCTTGTGTTCCACCGATCGGACTGCTCGATGGACGCGTCGTTATCATGGTTCCTCCCACATCGAAGGGATGAAACCGAAACTCCGCTTGGCTCCGCAATTCCAAATAGGGTCGAAATAACCAATCCCCCATCACCAACGCATCGCTCGCCGCAACTGGCGTTTCCCCATCGTACGTCTGCGCCTTCGCATCGTCGACGAACGCTACGCAAAACATGATACCGAAGCATGGGCACAGCCAGGAGCGGAACGGGTGAGTCATGAGATCGTGTCCGTGGGCATGAGTGGTCTGGTTGGGCAGTGTAAGCAATACGATGGCCAATGGGGAATGGGGAATGGCTTGGTCTGTCTTGGAGAGACGATAACCCGTAGACGCTTACGTATCCTACGGTGGCTCCATCATGGCGCGGGACGTTCGGTCTGTCGCGACGGTGGGTGTTTTCGACGCTGCCCTGAATGAAATCAAGACGTTCGTCAGGCCAGAAGGGTCAAGCCGTTGCGACCGGCAAGCAAGTGCCCTCGTTGAAATGGTCGAGCGGCATCGAGCTTCCTTCCGTCGCGACATAAATTAAACTAAGTAAATTCAATAAGTTACAGCTTTTCCGGCAAGCTGGGAACACGGGGTTCGAGACGGCCCATTCAGGGCTCTGAAGCCATGATGCTGGCGACTTCTTGCAGTGCATCGATCGCGTCGGCTGCCAGGTCCGCGATGGTCACACTCTCTTCCTCATCCGTGGATTCGATATTGACCTGCACGCGGCGGTTGTCTTGGGTCAACGGTTCGAGAAGAGTGATGGCATCGGGGTCGGCGTATTCGACATAGGCATCGATGGCGGCCGCCACGGCCTCGGGGTCTTGGTGGGAAAGGAAAGGTCGAAGCATACGGATAACGTCACCATCCAATCCCAAGATGACGAAAGGCAGCTCGCACAAGGCCAAGCTGCCCACAGGAAGGCGTTTGAGCGCGCGTTCGATACCCTTTCGGACTTCACCCAACCGTTCCGAGGCGATGTCTTCGAGAACGAAGCCGGCTCCTTGTCGTGCCTCTTCGTTATCATGACCGAGGATATCAATGAGCAAATCGATGGCACCCGGTCCCGGTACCGTCCGCAGCAATCTCGTCAAACATACGAGCCGCAGTTCGGCCTCTTGTTCGTCTTTCAATTGACTGGCTTGCGAAAAAGCCGTTTGAAGTTGACCGAGTACAGCCCCATGGGGCGCCTGAAGCAACTTCCGAGACTGCTGCCGCAGGGTACGCTCTGCTTCGAATATCTTCGTGAGAACCTGCTGCACATCCACATGTTCCTTGATGGTCATAGCTTACGGCTACCTCCACCCGTCGGGTAATGCAACGGTGCAAACGATCACTGGCCCTTGGACCCTCCTCACGTTACGCTCTGGCTCGTGCGTCCCGTGGTGCGTGCTGCCGTCGCCGTAGCTGGACTAAGCGCAATTTCCGCTTGGTCCTATCGCTTCTCCGTGCCACGCCATATCACCGTCGTGACCACCATCGATAACCACGATGGCTCACCTCTGTCATCCCTCTGTCCCGCCGGATTCCTGCCTGACTCCACGCAGTGCGTTCCCTTTCCCCCCATGGGGGATGAAAACCAACAGCCGGGATTGAGCAAAGGAGTCAACACGCCTCGGGATCCTTCCGGAACCTGGAAAATCTATGAGCAGATCCCGCGTCGCCCAGACCGACCCGCCCCCTACGAGGCTTACCGTTTCCCCTTCGATCCCCGTCTGCCGATCCTTGTCCTCCGCGGTTACGACGAGACTCGTCTGGACACCGAAAAGCCTAGCGGACAGGACCTCTCCACCAAGAACCGTCTCGGAATCGACCTGGACGTGCCCCGTGGAACCCCGGTGTACGCCTTGCAACTTCCTTTTCAACAGGGAAACGCCGAAGTCGTTTTCGTAGGAATTCTATTTGGAAAAACCGTCGCAACCCGTCACACTTTGTTAGAATCTGGAAAAAACAGAGATTATTTATTGATCTACGGCCATCTCGATCAAACAGCGACGGGGCTTGCGCCTGGTGCGGAAGCGGCCGCGGGAACATGGCTTGGCACGGTGGGGGATTCGGGCAGCGAAGGGCGAGTCCATCTTTTTCTAGAAGTGAGGCAAGTACGCGAAAATACAGAACATTCCTTGTTGCTTTCGAGCGCTCTGGTCGATTTTACCGTTTCTATTGCGTGTGATCCGCGCAATGTGTTGCCTTTCGCCGACTCCCCTGCTTCCCCAGCGCCTCCCTGAATCGACATGGAGTTTTTGCGTCATGGGACATTGTGAAAAGGGGGGCCTACCCGTTCGGTATCGCCGTCGAGAGGTTGATGGATGGGATCCCAAGGAGTAACCATGCGAGTGATACGAGGCCTGGTCGCTGGTTTTCTGGCGATTGCGACATGGGGCAGCCCTGGTCACGCAACCGTCGACGCGATCTTGGACTATTCGATCGTTTACCGAGAGCCGCAGACGGACGCGATATGTTATCGGAGGTTACCGATGCATGCGGAACTGGGCATCCCCGCAGCAAGCATCATGCAAGCGGTATTTTCCCCAGCCTATATCGTCAATCAGAGCGGGATTCCTTCGCCTTACCTCGACATCAACTTGGTGTCCACGCGGCCGCCGATGGAGCCTTCGTGGCTTTCCGATGGAATCGATGAGGCCGGAACGATGAGTCTCGGCATGAAAGTGGATGTGACCGCGCTTGCGAAAGCCAATGGGTCGTCGGTCGACGGCAGGCAGAAGACGGTTCGGGCGGCCAAGCTTGGTTTGTTGTCGATGGCGCGCAGCATGAATGAGCTGAGCCGGGGAAAGTTCAAGCTATCGATACAATTCGTGGGGCTTCCGTCTCAGGCGGGTTTGACGGGGGTAAGGCTGCCGGCGGTATCACGTTGGCCGGTGACGACTTCCAGCCCGCTGCTTGTCACGTTGGAGCGGGAGTTGATCGATGTGGGGGGCGGATGCCATTGAGCAGAGTGCCGTATTTCTTCGATCTCTGGGTTGTCGTCTAAAAACCGAGTCCGTCTTCACCACGACCGTTGACCCGACCTAGGGTCAACGACTAGCTTATTTCCTTCATTCCTGCATGGAAACGGAACGAGCATGAGTGGACACTCCAAGTGGGCAACCATCAAGCATAAAAAAGGCGCCGCGGATGCGAAACGGGGACGTCTTTTCACCAAGTTGATTCGCGAAATCACCGTCGCCGCGCGGATGGGGGGAGGTGATATCAACGCCAACCCTCGTTTACGAAAAGCGGTATCCGATGCCAAGGCGCAACAGATGCCTGCGGACACCATTCAACGGGCGATCAAGCGAGGCACGGGGGAACTCGATGGGGCGAGTTATGAAGAGGTGCTTTATGAAGGCACGGGCCCTGGGGGCATCCTTTTGCTCATCGAGGTTGTCACCGATAATCGAAACCGCACGGTAGCCGAACTGCGAAAAATATTCGAAAAACACAACGGTTCTTTGGGGTCTTCGGGAACCGCGGCGTGGGCTTTCGACCGAAAGGGTGTGTTCCAAGTCGATGGCGCTACCGACGAAGGCAAGCTCATGGACGTGGCCGTGGGAGCGGGAGCCGACGACTATGAAAACACGGGGGAAGTATGGCAGGTGGTGACTCCCGTCGAGCTTTTCGATACCGTGGCGAAAGCCCTGGAAGCCGACGGCATCACCGTCTTGGAAAGCGGGCTCGAATTCTTGCCCAAGAGCAAAAAATCCCTGGTTGGAAGGGATGCGGAGGTTGCCCTCAACCTCACGGATGCGTTGGACGATCACGATGACGTTCAAAACGTTTTCGCCGATCTCGATGTCTCCGATGAGGAGATGGCCCGTATTTCCGGCGAATGAACAACAATTGACAAGATCATGACATTCCGTGGCGCGAGGGTGGTGTTGGCGCTACGGTATGGTTTTGCATGAATTCAGTTTCATGACTGGGTGTGATGAAAGGACCTGACCGAGAGCCTTTTGGATGATTTCGCCCGAAACGATCGCCCAGGTGCGTCAGCGCGCCAATATCGTTGCCATCATCAGCGAGACGGTGAAACTTACGCGACGCGGGCGGCATCACCTTGGGTTATGCCCTTTTCACAAAGAAAAAACGCCGAGTTTCCATGTCAATGGGGAAACGGGACGGTATTATTGTTTCGGCTGCCATGAAAAAGGCAGCGTGATCGATTTTATCATGAGGCTCGAAGGACTCGAGTTCCCGCAAGCCGTCCGGGTCCTTGCCGAACGAATCGGTATCGAAATCGAGGAATTGTCCGCGGAAAAGACGGCATCATCCACGAGCCGAGAAACGACACGTACCAAACAACGCTTGTACGAAATCAACCAGATTGCAGCGTCGTTTTTCGAAACCCAATTGCGACAACACCCTTTCTCGCGGGTGGCGCGTGAGGAGTTGAAGCGACGGGAACTGGTTGCCGCAACCCCCACGGACGCTGTTGCTGATGCGCTTCAGGCATTTCGCGTGGGGTATGCTCCCGCAGGATGGGATGGGTTGCTGTCTCATCTGCGCGGGCAGGGAGTGTCCCCCACGGATGCTGAATTGCTCGGCCTTATCGTGCCGCGAAAAGGCGGAAGCGGACACTACGACTTTTTTCGCAATCGATTGATGTTCGCCGTCATCGACGTGCAGGGGCGTGTGGTGGGATTTAGTGGTCGGCTGCTGCCGGACCCCCAAACCGGCGATATCGACAAACAAACGGGCAAATACGTCAATTCACCCGAATCGCCCATCTACAAAAAAAGCGAAACGGTATTTGGCCTTTTTCAAGCACGACAAGCCATCCGCCAACGCGAGCTTGCCGTCGTGGTGGAAGGCAACTTCGACGTTTTGTCTTTGCATGCGCGAGGCATCAATTATGCGGTGGCACCGTTGGGTACTGCTTTCACAGAAGCACAGGCCCGTGTCATCCGTCGGTTCACGCCGCGAGCCACCTTGGTATTCGATGGCGATAAGGCGGGGAGAGCAGCGATTGCAAAAAGCCGAATGGTATGTGCCATGGCTGGGTTGGATACGCGGGTAGCTTGCTTACCCACCGGATTGGACCCGGACGACTTCGTAAGACAGCGTGGTTCCCCCGCGTTGGAACGTCTCATCGAACAGGCCCAAAGTATCCTCGAATACCTCATCGAGCAGGTCCTGGACGAAAGCTTTCCGCAAAGCAATCCGCATGAACAGGCCTCCCGGGTTCAGTGGGTAGCTCAACTCATTCGCGATGAATCCGACCCCATCGTTCGTGCCATGGCCGAAAACTATGCGGACAAGGTTGTCGCGCGCTTGGGCCTGAGTGATGCCCGAACCGTCCGAGCGTTACACTCACGATTGCGCCAGGCGGCTCGTCAACCGACGCTCTCGGCATCGACCCCACGAGCGCCGCGGAAGTCAGACGTGGGAGAATTCAAGCTTTCTTTGGAAATGCTGGGGTGTATTATAGAATTTCCAGAATTATTGGATGATGATGAAATTAGTAAACATATAGAAATTGTGGAAGGCGAGATCGTTCACGTGTTCAAATTGGTACATGATGTGCATAACCTGCCGAAATCCGATTGGCAAGACTCTTTCCTTGCACATCTGCAGCCTTCGATCCATGACTTCGCGGCCCAGCGTCTCGCCGCTCCTCGTATCGACGATGCGGCACAGGCGAAGGAAGAGTTTCTTAAAAATGCCCAGAAGTTGAAGCGGCTGCATCTTGCGCGGGAGCATGCTCAGGTCGTCAAAGAGATTCATCAAGCGGGGGCCCAGGGTGACATCCAAGAAGAAAATGAATTGCTCCTCGAGGCCGTCCGCAAGCAAAGGGAGCGATTGGGGCTTTGACGACTGGATGACCGAGGCCATTGATTGTCGATAACGAGGGAGCCGGTGCGAGCGAAAAAATCCGATCGAAAGAGTAAAGACCACCACGCGGTGTCGGACTTCTCCACTCACCCTCGGAGCCATGCCAAGCTCCGCGCGGATTCCGGCAAGCCGATGCGAGGTGCTCAACCCGCCAAAACCAAGGAGCCTGCCAAACCCAAGGGGAGCAAAGAAGTCCAACAGCTCATCGATCTCGGACGCTCCAAAGGCTTTCTTACCTATGAAGAAGTCAATGATGCGTTACCACAAGACGTGGTGGCCCCCGATCAGATCGATGACGTCATCTCGGCTCTTGGGGACGAAGACATCCAGATCGTGGATGTGACGACGCAGGTCAAGCTTGGGTCGAAACGCATGACCGATCAGGAGCCTGACGACGGCAAAAAAGTGCGTGTTCGCGAGGACGAGCCGGAAGAGGACCTCGATGCCTATTATTCGCGTTCGAGCGATCCGGTGCGCATGTACCTGCGAAAAATGGGTAGCGTATCGTTGCTCACGCGGGAAGGCGAAGTCGAAATCGCCAAGCGAATCGAACACGGAGAATTGATGGTCCTCGATGCCATCCTGAACTCCCCGATCGCCGTGCGCGAGATCATCGAACTTGGTGACAAACTCCGTAGACACAAAATCCGTGTCAAGGACATCATCCGGGACGCGGAAGACGATGAGCAGGGCTTCGATGAAGAGGAAGCCGACCGTCGTATCATTCGGCTCATCGACAAAGTCAAACGATTGGACAAAAAACACCAAGATCTATTGGCTGCCGCAAAAGCCGAGTCCGATGGCAAAAAAAGCCAGCTCCGCGAAGAGATCAAAACGACACGCCATGAACTCGTCAAAACTCTAGAAGAAATGCGTCTGAACAAAAAAACGATCGACAAGATCGTCGGACGCCTCAAGCGGCTGATTCAAAAAGTCGAACATGCGGAATCGAGCGCTGCCGAACTCGAAAAACGAACCGGTGTGTCTCGTAGTCAAATCGCATCCCTGGTTCAGTCCGCCAAACAAAACCCTGCCAACGAACGAAAAGTAGCTCGAAAACTAGGCGTAACTCGCGCTGAACTTGCCGAGATCGAATCCACGTTGCGAAACGCTCAGTCCGGCGTCCGAAAAGTCGAAGAAGAACTCGATATCATCGTCGAAGAGGTCCGCGCTTGCTACTCCGCCATCCGTCGTGGCGAACAAGTCGCTGAACGAGCCAAGGCAGAACTCGTCGAAGCCAACCTCCGGCTGGTCGTTTCCATCGCAAAAAAATACACCAACCGCGGACTGCAATTCCTCGATCTCATCCAAGAAGGCAACATCGGATTGATGAAAGCCGTGGATAAGTTCGAATACAAACGCGGCTACAAATTCTCGACCTACGCCACCTGGTGGATCCGGCAAGCCATCACGCGCGCCATTGCCGACCAAGCCCGTACCATCCGGATCCCGGTCCACATGATCGAGACCATCAACAAACTCATCCGAACCTCGCGCTATCTCATCCAGGAATACGGACGAGAACCCACACCGGAAGAGATCGCCGTCAAGATGGAACTGCCCATCGATAAAGTGCGAAAAGTCCTTAAAATCGCCAAGGAACCCATCTCCCTCGAAACTCCCATCGGTGAAGAAGAAGATTCGCATCTCGGTGATTTTCTCGAAGACAAAAATGCGGTCAGCCCTTCGGAGGCCGTCATCAATCTGAACCTGAGCGACCAAACCCGCAGAGTCCTCAAATCATTGACCCCACGAGAAGAAAAAGTGCTCCGCATGCGCTTTGGTATCGGAGAAAAAAGCGACCATACCCTCGAAGAAGTCGGCCAAGACTTCGAAGTCACCCGGGAACGCATCCGACAAATCGAGGCAAAAGCCCTGCGAAAACTTCGTCATCCAAGCCGCTCCAAACAGCTCAAAAGCTTCGTCGATACCTGAACACCCGCCCGCGCCCGCATCCCTATCCAATACCTTTCCAGCCATGGCTCGCCCTGAGCCTTGACGCCCGCGTGGCGTACGGTTTGGATCTTCCCATGAACGATGCTCCAGGTGCCCCTGTCGTCTGCTACGGCCACGAAGTTCCCTCGTTTTCCAATGTCTTTCCCAAACTCCTGCGGCTCACTCTCGAACTGCTTTCCATCGACCAAATACGCCTCACCATCGATGCCTTGTCCGAACCTCAGCGCGCCGCCATGCTTCACTTCCTCGGAGAAAATGGCCTCGCGAGCGTCGTCGAAACCCTCGACACCTCCAAACAAGATCTCGTGAAAGCAAGTGTCGCACACCTGCCCGACTCGACTCATCAGCACTTCTCCACCGTGTACCCGAACATCATGCTTCGGCTCTACGACACGCTCACACCCGAACAAATCATCACCTTCATGAAGCGCCTCGATGCCAAAGACCTCGCCGCCCAAAGCTTGTTTATGGGCAATGAAGGCCGAAAAATCGTGTTTTCCGGGTTACGAGACGATAGCGTCGCAGCCGTGTTGGACAAAACCGAAGACTGGGTGTTTCTCGAAACTGGCAAACGCGCCTTGGCGAATCTTGCGCAATACGAATGCACCTTGATCAAACAAGAACGCGTTGGAAAAAAACTCCAGGATCCGGAAACCATTCACCTGAAAATGAGGGAAGATCCCAAAGCGATCTACATGAAATGGATCGCCGGTCCGTTCAAAGGACGAGAACTCTTGTACAGCACCAAACTTGGAACCGATGTGATGCGAGTCCGAGAAGCAGGCGTTTTCGGTATCGTTCCCGTCACCATCGGATTGGATACCCCCGTGGCAAGACGCGGAACGAATCATCGAGTTACCGAGGTTGGATTTCGACACCTGTTGGCGCTCATCGAAAAAGACTACGCGGTCGCCGCACCACGAGGCCATGTGCAACGCGTCAACCATGGGCTGGAAACCGTGCATGGACGCAAAACCTACAAGATGGAAACCATCCTGCCTCGCGACCCGCGGCTTGGTTATTACTGCTACCGAATGATGCATTGGACGGATTTCGTGCGCGGGATCGAGGTCAAATCCGAGGTGTATAACTTCCAGGACGAGCTGCAGGAAGCCTACGATTACAAGGATGTGAATGACGCGCCGGGGTTTTCTGATCTGGACTTCGATCCCCACAACAAGGCGTACAAATTGTGATCAGCCCTCTGCATCCATGGCTTGTGTGAACCAGCACGCTTCAAGGCGTCGCCGCATCCGAGGCCGGGCTTTGCGATGAGGTGGGCGCTGCCCCCGCAACATCCTTGCAACACCGAAAACCAACTTCATATCCCGTGTATTTTTCATCGTGGGAGGTCACGATCGGACGACATCGCGAGCGTACCGGCCCCCACCAACCGCCTTTGATGGCCCCACGAAAAGGTGCTTTCCCCCACGGGACGAAAACCCACTCGTTCACATTGCCGTTCAAATCGTAAATGCCGAAAGGAGAAACGCACGTGGTGCGCTCACCTATGGCATGGCGTTGATCGAGCTTGGCAAACTCCGCCGCGCATGCCTTGTTCTTCATGCATTCCCCATATGGCAAAAGCTCACGGTTCTTCTTTCGCCACTCCTTGTCGATATTGCACTTCGATGGGTCACGCTCGAACCCCGTGGCATACGGAAGCATGTCTTCCCCCTCGCAAGCGAAGTTGAACTCCGCTGGCGTACACAACCGTCGCCCTTGCTCTTGGCATAACCGTGTGGCCTCATGAAAGTCGACCAAGACCATTGGCTTTTCCCCAACCTTGTTGGGGTACTCGTATCGATCCATGCAAAATCGCAGGTGCCACCGGCCTGTCGAATTGCACTTGCTTGGTTTTTCAAAACGCAGACAAACCGCCTCGATCGCCTTGCCTTCCTTGTCGAGAGCATGTTCGAGACACTTTTGCTCCACAAGCGAGCAATGCTCCCCTTGCACCAATGCCATGTCCTCGGGACATAGCGTTTCCGCAGCGGCCCCAGACGCCGAAGCGGAAGAAGACGCCGATGCCGATACGGATTCCATCGCCGTGGGCGCGGAAGGAGCCGATGCTTCAGAAAACACAGGCGCCGCTGAACTCGAACTTGTCGAAACCGCGGGGCTGCCAATCGGCGGTTCGCTTGTCGACGCAGGTTCTTTACACCCAACCAGCAAACCAAGGAGCCATACGTGCCGCACGTTCATCGCTTACCAACGTAATACAGTAGCTTGCACCTGAATATCCATTCCTGGAGTCCATCTTGTCGAGACATAAAAATATCGTATAATTTCACATACTTATGCTAGTCATGCCGCGCGGCTTCCCCACCCGTTCACTGTTCCGTCGAGCGGCTCAGCCTTCTGAATCGCTCCGTCCCCCTCGCTTTCGAAAAAATATCTCCGAAAACTCATGCTCGCTACCCATCGGCCTGGGCTGCGCATTGTCCTTCTGCCAAAGCCCGTTACGTCTGCGATGGCCCCCTATTTTCACCCTCTTGCGCAAACGTCATGCCCGGTCCGAGATGAAGAAATTGAATGCGATTGCCTTCAGGGTCACGCACGTAAAAACTCGTGGAGCCATCACGATGCGTTCGAGGGGGCGCTTCCAGCGCTATCCCCGACGCGATCAGGTGTTGCGCCCACTGCTGCACATGCTCACGACAGTCCAACGTCATTCCAAAATGATCCAGCCGCGATTCCGCTTTCGTGGGCGGCCCGACGTGGAGCGCCAAGCTGTCTTTGCCCCGTGACAGATAGCAATTGTCCGAATCGGGGCGCCACACGACGCGATATCCGAGCGTGTCGCAGTAGAATCGTTCCATCGACATCAAGTCCGTGCAATATAATGCGATGTGGGCAATGCTCGTGGCGGGTAACATGGTGTGCCGACTCTGGGGCGATGGTCTCGAAACGCAAGGGTGAAACAATCCACTGGCTGCTTCGTCAAACCCTACATCGGCTGCCCACAGTCATGATTTCGAGGTGATGTATGCGTCTTTCATGGTTTTTCCCCGCGCTGCCCCTGCTTTTGTCAGCCGCTTGCACGATCATCGAACGCCCGGCAACTTCAGCGGACGCGGTGGAGCATTCCAACGATTCAAATACGAGGGTCGAACCCAACGATCCAGAATATTCCGCCGGCCCTTCTCGTGAACGCCGCGGTGCTCGTCCTACGGCCAGGCATCGACACGGTGCCCGTCCAGAGGGTGTTGGAACCTATCCGAGCGACCCCCGCCAGCCCGCCGCTCCCGACACGGAAAAGCCAGACTCCCCACGACGGCCTCTTCCCGACCGTTCCAAGCCCCAGCTCGAGCAACAGCAAGACCGCTCTGCGTTGGAACGTGCTCCTTTGCATTCTCTTGCCGACGGTTCCTCTTGTTCTTCTGGTGATGAGTGTATGAGTGGGATTTGCGAGGGGATGGGCTGTGGTCCACGACAAGGACGCTGCATGCCCAAAGAGCGCGCCTGCACGAGAGACCTTCGTGTATATTGCGGCTGTGATGGCCAGGAATTCCGTGCGAGCGGTCGATGTCCCGGCCGTACGTTCCTGCATCCCGGTCCGTGCCAGGTCGAATCCGATCGATAATCTCGAATCATCAGCGGCGAACGCGAGCTACCCAGCCCAAGGAATCCAACGGGGTGGTCCCATCATCGAGATTGGGATGAACGGATAGCACCTGAAACCCGTTGTAATGAAAAAGCGCTTCGATTTCCTGGGGATGGAACTGCCGATGGGCAAGCAGCACGGACCACGCCGCTTTGGGATCGTCGAAAGGTTCGAATCGCATCGTAACGCGCATGACCTGGGACATCGGATCGTAGTCGAAGTATTCTGCATAGCGCACGACTTGTCCGGTGGGGGGATACTTCAATCTCGGTACGCGATAGGGTCGTCCCGGGTTGCGGGCCAGCTCTTCGATCAAGGGCAGCGACGTATCCATGATGAACTTGCCTTCGGGCTCGAGGTGATTTCGCACGCAAGCCAGAAATTGCTCTACATCGCCCCGGTCATACAGGTGCAAAAACGTGTTGAACGTGCAAAGCACGACTTCAAAACGCCTTTTTAACCTTTTTTTTCGCATATCTCCATGGACGAGGGTAATCCGATCGCGTACGGGCTTTGGTTCTCGACCCAGACGTTCTCGAAAGGACTCGAGCATGGGGATGGAAAGGTCGACTCCCGTAACGTGGGCGCCTCGACGGGCCAGCGGCAACGCGATGCGTCCGTTGCCGCAACCATACTCGAGAATGGTTTGCGCCGAAGCGGTCTGCGTTTCGTAAAACGCGATGTCATGGTGACGATTCGCGTAGCATTTATCGTAATAGGAGGGCTCGGTGTAATGGGATAGAGAGCCTTGGGCTTTCCACGAGTTGCTGTCGTGAACGGCAGCTTCGGTGCGCGACGGGATAGGCGGTACGCGGGGCACGGGGTCGGATCAGCCCTCTTCGGTGAATCCGACGTGGGCCCCAGGAATGGTTTTTAGCCATTCTTCCACGACCTCGAAGGAGGGTCGGTGGAAATGGACTTTTCCCGTGGCAATCTCGCGTAGACTCACCACCGCGGCCTTATTTCTCGCCCGAACCAGCGGTGAGGCCCCTTTCATGAGCTGACGTGTCCGGGCCGCTGCGAGAACCACAAGGGCAAAACGGTTTTCCTCACGCTCCAGGCAATCTTCGACAGTGACGCGGGCCATGGTGTAGCTCCTAAAAACCTTTCGAAAAGAGGCAGTGAGCCTAGTCTTCTCCGTCGTGTCATGCAAGGGCGATTGTTCGACTCTCGCCCTTGCTCGAAACGGGCGCAAGGCTTATCACGCCGTGAATACCATGTCGTCTTGCCTCCAATTTTCCATCATCCTATGTACACGCAACCGCGCGGAGCTGTTGTCCCGGGCCCTCGAAAGCATGTTGTCCCTCGATTTTCCCGCGGAAAAATTCGAATTATGCCTGGTCGACAACGGTTCGACCGACGCCACGAAAACGGTCGTCCACGCGTTTGCTGCCCGGGCTCCCTTTGCCGTTCGCTATCTATTCGAGGGCAAACCCGGGCTTTCCATCGCCAGAAATCACGGGATTCAGCAGGCTTTGGGAACATATCTGTTTTTCACAGACGACGACCAGCTCGTGGATCCCGCCGTGTTGCGAGAACATCTGCGTGTGGCCCAAACCTATAACGTTCGTGCCGTACAAGGAGCGATTGCCTTGGTCTTCCCCGAGGGACAGCCCGCGTGGCTTCATGGACCTTTGGCAACAATCCTTGGACAGACCCGCGATCTCGAAGAAGGCCCGTCCCCCATCGATATATATGGCGGAAACATGGTATTTCGACGAGATCTCTTCGATGAACTCGCTGCCTTCCGCGAAGATCTCGGCAAAGGAGCTGCCGGATACTCCGAGGATATCGAGTTGACCCGTCGCTTGCGCCAACGACAGGAAACCATTGCCTACGCACCCACGGCGCGAATATTTCACGTCATTGGTCCCGACCGCTCCACGGCCCGTTTCCTTCGAGACAATTCGTTCGATAAAGGCTATTCCGATGGTCTCATTGCCAAAGGATCTCACTTGCGCTTGCTGGGAAAATCCGCACTCAAAGCGTATGTCCACGGGTGGTTGGCGCTCGTGATGCTCCCAAACCGTCACCGTAGTGTCGTGGAACAAACCCGGGCCTGGGACCACGCGGGACGGGTATTGGGGCTGTGGAAGGTTCGACTGAACAAGGCGAAAACCTAATGAAACCGACGATTTGCGTATTGGTTACGAGCTATGGGCGCCCACGCTATCTTCGGCAATGCCTGCTGTCGCTGTTTTCGCAAACGAGATTGCCGGATGAAATCGTGTTGGTGACCCGGGTGGGTGACACACCAACCGAGCAAGCTGTCTCGGAGCTTCTTCAGGCGGATCATGGTGTTGTGCTGCGTCACGGACGAGCCAAACAAGCTGGGGTATTGCCTGCCAACCGTGTGGGATTGGGATTGGCCCGGAGCGATATCGTGGCGTTTTTGGATGATGATGCGGCTGCCCGACCCGATTGGGTGCGCCGTATCCAGCAATGGTTTTCGGATAATCCGCGCCTTGGAGCCTTGGGTGGGCGAGATATCGTTCACACCGAGCACGGCGTGAAAGATGAAGTCACGCAGCGTGTCGGGCAAATTTCTTGGTACGGTAGAATTGTGGGAAACCACGAAAAAGTATTTTTGGGCGTGACCAAAGCCGACCACCTCAAAGGCGTCAATATGAGTTTTCGCCGGGAGCTGATTGGCGAATTCGATGAGAACATCATTGGCAACGCGCATCATTACGAAATGGATATGTGTTTTGCCGTGAAGAAACGGGGATTCGAGATTGTATTCGATGGGGGGTTGGTGGTGGATCATTACCAGGAGGCGCCGCGTCATTTAACGGGTAATCAAGCGGGGGCCGATGCTTTGCGCGAGTATTTCATCCATCGTAATCGCGTGTATGTCATGATGAAAAATCTGGGAAACGCGCGGCGGGGCGCTTTTCTTCTATATACATTTTTTCTCGATGCGGGGTCGGACCTGGGGGAGGTGTTGCTGCGCAAACCGGGAATCGATTCTCGGATCTGGTGGTCGATGATGCGCGGTAAAGCTGCGGGTTTACGTGCTTTTTTGGAGACTCGGGCTCAGAAGCTATAAGACACGCCCACAAGGACGGGTACGGCATACATGCTTTTTTCGGGTTGTGGTGTGTAGACTCCGGTTTCTGGATCCCATCCGCTGAAGTATTCACCGGTTTTCAACGGGAAAGTGGGCGCAAAGACCTGCAGATCGAATGTGAGCCGGCTCGAATACAACCGCAACAGCTCCACACCCACCTCGCCGTAAGCCCCCAACCCTCCACCTTCGTAATACTCACCGTCTTTTCTTGCTTCCATCGAAGCATACGCCAGCCCTCCGCCAAAAAATAGAGAAGTGTTTTCATTCGACAGGAAGTATCGGGCTCCCACCTGGAAAGTAAAAAGTTCCGTGGAGTCCTCGTCATAGCGGCTATTGTCCAGACTGATACGAGTACCGAGCCCGATACCGAGTTGTTCCGTTTCATAGCCTACGCGTAAATCCAGCGCGGGAACGATACGAGCCCCCATTCCCAGGAACATCGAACCAACCAGGCCTCCCCCAAAAAGGTATTCCCCATGGCGTTTTTTATACTCGCGGTTCTCTTCGCCCACCAGGGTGGATATCGTTTGCGTATCGGAGACCGCTGTTGCCGCAAATAGGGCTTTCACGACCCTGGGCGTGGCGATCGGCAGTTCTTCGATGCTTGCCAGGGAGATCTGCCGACTATCACGTACCGAGCCGACAGGAGCCTCCACATGGACGGTAAGAAAGACTTTTTCGCCCAACTTCATCAATCCGACTCGATAAACGGCTGGCGGATCCGCCGGGGACAAGGAGGCGGGACGACTGGAATACTTGTGAATCTCCTGACATACGAGCCATACGGCGGTCTCGGCGTCAATGGGGTCGACTCCCTTGATGGCCCCTGCGCCGCACGGCGGGACTTGGGGTATTTCGGTCACCGTGGTCGAGGCCGCCTCCACGGGGGCCGCTTCAACGGCGGGAATGCTGGAGGATGGCAACGAGGGGGGCGACGCTTCGTCGCTCGAGGGTTCCCCACTCGGCTGTCCGCGGCTGTCGGCAGGTTGCGCCCAAGCGGTCGCGGTGTGCAGCACCAACGAGCCCATCGTGACGAACATAAGAGAATAAAAAGCGCGCATGATTGCCTCCTTCTGATAAAATGCAAGGGCCAATCAAATACCGTGCCCAATGCCGCATCCAACGTAGTATCGCGGAATTCATGCTTAAAATCTGGTTTAGGTCGCTTTTATGTTGGGAGTTTTTCGCCACACTGTTCCCATCCACCACAGTGTCGTTCGTGCTTTTTTTCCACCTATCCCCCTACGGACGGCAGGAGCTTGGATAAGAACGGGGCGACAGCCACCGGGATTCCCTGCCGCGACGCACCCCGGCGCAATTCATTGGGTGTCGCCAGGGTGGCGCGTATAATCTACGGCTCATGTCGGATCCGTTCACCCCCATCATCCATGATTCCGCCACCTGGCAGCGCCGTTTCGTGATCGTCGGTACCCGCACCAAAGCATCCTCGGCTTTTCATCTTCATGCGCTCGGCGACTCGGGCGGGCGGATGGATATCATGGTTCGATGTATGCGCGCGGCGCTTTTGGTGGCGGATGGAATTCGACGGGACACCGTGCTCGATTTGCTGCTTCTGGCCGGTGCGGATTCTCCCCTTGCCGTGCGCTTGTCAGGAGAAAGCATCCGTTTTTTGAGGCCCGACGAACGTCGCAATGCCATATTGCTCCAAGAAGCCCTCGCCACCTGGCATCCGGGAAAGGAAATGACACATCTTGCGCCAGGCATAGAGGCCCGACCCGGAGGGCTGGAAGAATGGTTATGCCGGAATCACGGCGAAAACCTGTTTTATCTGGATTCCGGGGGCCCGGATATCCGCTCGGTGGGGCTTGTCGATGGGGGAGTAACGTTCGTGGTGGGCGATGACCGGGGATTGACACAAGAGCAGCGGGAGATCTTGGTTCGACATAAGGTTCAGCCGTTAGGTCTCGGTCCCGTATCGGTTCACACCGAGGATGCCATCACGCTCGTCCACAACGAATTGGATCGCCGTTGGCTTTGAGTACACCATCTTATGTGCCATCTTGTGCCATTCTGACAAGGAGATCGGGAATACTGCAGTTCAATAAGTAATAAATGTAAAAGAAACATATAGTTATGAACATGGCACACAGCATGCTTATAGCGAGCCCGGAGGATTCAACACCATGAGAACCGTCGTTCGTAACCTTTCCATCGTGAGTTGTCTGTCTTTGGCTACCGGGTGGATTGCTTGCTCCGGGTCCGTAACCGAGAAAAATGAGGAGCCCTCTCAGTCCACGAGCCAATTGATGCGTCGTGCCACAAGCTGTGAGGATCTTGAAGCGGCTTTGAAAGCCGATGCGCGAGCGCGGCTCGAGCGTCTCATGATGGAGCAAGACCACGATACTGGGTATGCGGGTGCCGGTGGCTCCATGGGCATGGACGCCGGCTCTTTCGCCGGTTCAGGCGGTGCGATGACGGGAGGTTCGGGCGGTGCCATGGCCGGAGGTATGGGTGGTGGCACAGCAGGGGGAGGGGGGGGAAATGAAAGCGGTCCGGAGGGGGGAGGACCGAACCAATATACCGGCACTAATACCCAAGTAGCCAATGTCGACGAAGCGGATTTCGTGAAGACCGATGGCCTTCGCATCTACCAGCTTCGTGACCAGATGCTCCATATCTCGAAGGCTTGGCCTGTGACGGAAGCCTCGGCTCAATCTTCCATCCAGATCGAAGGTACTCCCCTCGAAATGTTCCTTGTCGGTGATGCCGGCTCCCCCGACCAAAAACTCGTTGTCTACTCCACGGTGGATGGCTACGACCTCTTTCAACAAGCAGGACTGGAAATCCCGACATTCAGTGGAACATGGGACCCAAGTGGCTGGACTTCTCCCGATCCCAACACATCACCCACCGAACTTACAAAAATTTCAGTGATTTCAGTAGCTTCCGCATCGCCCGCCCTGGTGCATGAGGTGTATTTCGAAGGACGGTATACGTCGTCGCGGCGCAATGGTCTACATGTGCGCACGGTGATGGACGTTCCAGGACGTTTGCCTGAACTACGTGTGTATCCGACGGAATACGAACAACAAAAAGCGGAAATGCTTGTTGTGGAAGAGTTGTTGAAGAGCGGCAAGAGCGTGGAGGACATTCCGGCCGATGAATTGGATATGATGGTCCGCGAAGCGCTCGGAAAGGTGATGGTAAAGGAAAACGAACTGATCATCGAGGGTATTCGGGCGCAGGATTGGTTGCCTCATGTATTCAGCAAATCGGCAGGGCAGATTGTCGCCAGCTCTGTGGCTTGCCAAGATTTCTACGTCCCCAAACCTGGTACGAGCCAATATGGCATTACGCATGTGGAGCCCCTCGACTTGGGTGACCTCGGGGCTTCGCCCGCGGGGCTGGGCATCGTCGGGGTCGCACAAACCATGTACGAAAACGCGAATGCGATGGTGTTGGCCACCAGCACCATGGAAGGAAGTTGGAGCGATCCCTTCTATTCGACCTACGTGCATCGTTTCGAATTGGGCGAAGGAGCGCTTCCCACCTACAGCGGCTCCGGTGTGATTCCTGGGTATATCAAAGGGCAGTTTTCCATTGATGAGAAGAATGGGTTCATTCGAATCGTGGCTACCGCGGGGAGACAGTGGGGGTCCGAGCCGTTGACAACCTACCTGTCCACGCTCGAAAAAGTGGATGGAGAATTGAAGGTTGCCGGCCAAACAGAGGGCTTCGGATATATGGAGTCGGTCTACGCGGTACGATTCGTGGGGGATACGGCCTACGTGGTGACATTCCGCCAGACCGATCCCCTTTTCGCCATCGATGTGGCGAATCCGCGCGAGCCGAAAATTCTCGGGGCCCTTGAAATTCCGGGGTTCAGTACCTATATGCATCCCCTGGGGCCAAACCATCTGTTGACGATAGGAACTGAGGGGGATATGTCGGGATGGGTAAATGGTCTGGCGCTTCAAGTTTTTGATGTCACGGACCGTACCCAACCCAAACTCGCGCATAAGTATGTTTTCGAAGAGAGTGGCGGGTCGGAGGCGGAAGGGAACCACAAGGCCTTCACGTTTTTTGATGACCGTAAATTGCTGGCTATCCCATTCACCAGCATCTACTACGATAGCATGGGTATGAGTTATCGGAGTGCGATGCATCTGTTCCACGTGGATTCGCAAGAAGGCATCACACCGATCGGCGCGATGTCCGGAGATCCGCTGTTCTCCGATGCGGAACGGGATACAGAACACTATAGTTGTTATGTCTACGGTCCGACCCGTGCCGACTTCCTGCGTGGGATTTTTATGGACGACGTCATTTTCGGGGTTGCACAAAACGGGTTCGTCGCTGCGAAAGTTGCCAAACCCTCGGAACCTCTTGCTGTCGTCAAGTTGTTCGACCCGAGCGAGGTACCAGACAATTGCTGGGAGAACTACGGGGGCGCGGGTGGCTCCGGCGGCTGGGGCGGCACTGGCGGCGGGGGCGGCACTGGCGGCGGGGGCTGGGGTGGCTCAGGAGGATGGGACCCGGATGGCGGCAGTGCCGCCGCCGGAGGAGACTGGGACGGCGGTAGTGGCGGAATCGATGGCGGCAGCGCCGCCGCCGGAGGAGATTGGGACGGAGGCACCGGGGGATATGCCGGTGATCCGTGGGATGCGGGCGGGGCTGCGGCCGGTGGTGGAAGCGCCATCGATGGCGGCACCGCTGGCGCTGGTGGCTCCTGATAACCCGTTGATCCCTGCCTCTCGCATCTTACCTTTCCTCACCTTTTTCAACTCATGAAGCTCGACCCGCATCGCCCTTGACGATCGACAATCCCTTGCGACTGCCCGCGAGCCCCCCCTCACCAACAGGATTCCGTCGTTTTTCGCCACCCTTCCAACGTCGATGCCTCCAGACCAATCTGCTGCCCGAATTGGTCGTAATACCGATGCTCCTCCGTCCCTTTGAACGGCGACGTGCTGATCACTTGCACTTGATTGAGGCTCGTGAGCCCAGGAGCGATCGGGATTTCGTAGGTAAACGTCCAAACCCCCTCGGACAGGGTTCCCTCAGCGCTCCCGCTGACTCCAGGCGTGGACATGGTCGCGCTATTGCCGTGGACCACAAACACGAGTTCCAGCGGAAATTGTTTGCCCGCGGGATGATCCTCCGTGGCTGTCACCAGGGTTTTGATGAGGCACCATGTTCCCGCCAGGTCCGACGAGGCATTGCCCGTTCCGGCGGCGTTGTCGTCGCCTCCACCGCATTCAGCCCCCACCAAGCTGAGGCTGCCCATCATCGCGACGAAGAAAGAAAGCCTCCCACAACCACGGATGCTCATGACGCCTCCCTCTGGCACGCTTTCCCGACAGTATTGAGGATGATTCCACGATTCATGCCTTGGGTTCATGATACCCCAATCCGGGGCCAAGCGCTCGATTCACCATGAATTTTCGACGCCTATTCGTGCCATGGCCGGGTATGGAAAAGGGCAAATGGGCTGCCAGCTTGGATAGGAAAGAGGGGATCAGCCGGCGACCAGACGCAAGACGGGCGTTTTGGGTTCGTCCAACGCTTCCGATTCGTCGACGATGGCAGGGCAGGTCCATGATTCCCGGGGACTACGCGCTTGCGGATATTGTTCTTCCATGTCCTGGTCCGAAGGCTCGAGACGTTCGAGAACCGACGCGATGGTGGCGGCCTGGCGTCGCTCCGCATCAGCGATATCGAGCAATTGTTGCGCTTCTTCTCCCCGGAATGCCCGTGCATACATCCCATGAACGAGTGCGGTTCGTTGTTGTGCATGCATGGCGATACGCAAAGCGGCTTGGAAATCGAGACCTTCGACATCACCGTCGAGCGTGGGCAAGGTTGCCGCGGCGAGACCTTCGAAAACAGGATCATCGGATAGGTGGTCCATGTTTCCCAGCATGCTCTGTATATTGGCTGCATGCAGCGCGCAGACCTCTTGCATCCCCTGCAAAAACTCCTGTGCGCGAGGCCGCATCGTACGCCGTCCAATCCACGCGTAGGCTTTGGCCGCGCGACGCGCTGCATCGTGGATTTCCACCAAAACCCGGCGAATATCATGGCCGATGGTCAACTCCGCGAGCCTTCGGTTCAGCGCTCGCTCAAGCATGGCAGCGCGGTCTTCATCGGATTGAGCAAGCATCAAAAAGAAGTCGAGGGTTGGCCCATCGAAACGGTTCGCCATATCCGTCAAAAACAGGATGGATCGACGGGTACAATCGAGCGTCACGGCAATGGCCTGCTCGTACGTGATGAGTTCGAGGTGAGCCCATTCCGGAGCCGTTTTGATATTGGCTGCGCCCGGACTAGCGCGAGCCGGCAGCGGCGCTTCCACGAGCTGAGCAACCTTGACGTCGATCTCAAGGGATAGCAGTTGTTCGATGCGCGCAAGCTCGAGCAAAAGCTTTCTTGCTTCGGGCACGGTGGCTTGTCGCGCGAGTTCGCTCAGAAAGCGCGCGGAGGCAGACTGCATTTCGACGGTATCTCGTAGACCACGAGATAGAGCCAGGGAATGCGCTCGCAGCAAGCTTGGAGACAGCTCATGCTTCGATGGTAAATGTGGTGGGGTATGCATCTTCCCTACTCCTGAACGTCGCCTGACCCAAAATTGGATGTGAGACGAGGATTCGAGGTTGCGGAAGTTGTAAGACAAATGCCTCTAACGTGGTCGATTGAGGTGTGCAAGAGGGATATAGGCATACAGTTCATAATTCTCTCGAAGTCGACAACCAGGGAGAGAGATTGTGCGGAGTGTCTGGAAATTCAACAACGGCTCTGTATTTTGGTGGTTCTAGCGGGATTCCGAGCGCGACTCTGACTGCTTGCAACGAGGTTCGTTCGCTGGCGGGGATCGTGAACAGCGTTTCGATCGAGGTATTCGCAAGTGGGTTATGCTTTGGATTGGCTTACTCAGGGTAGGGTCGCCGGTGTGGAATAACCTTCGCGATGGAGCAATTCACCCAGATTGAACCCCACGAAAGGCTGGGAAGGCACGGGGATCTTTCCCGCGGCAACCCATAACGAAAGGGTCTCGGGCGCAAAAACGACCTGATACAGCGCGCCATTCGTAGCCAGACTCTCACCGTTGTCGACGATATCGTCGGGAACGGGTTGCCCTGTTTCAGGATTCACACGGTCACGCATCACGGCAATCAGGGTTTCCGGATTCAGCTTGCCCCACTTGGATTCCGCTCCGTCCTTGGTAACCAATTGCGTCAACCGATCCCACCGCAAGTACGTGCTTTTATTAGGTTTTTCCGCGTCGAGATCCGCAGTATTGCTTTCCACGAAATGGTTGGTCGCGTATACGACATCGTCTTTCAGCGGCCGGACACCCACTTGCGCGGGCGCCAATTCGAAGACTTCGGCCGTTTTCTGTTTGCCATCGGAAACGACTAGCGTCTCCAGGCTCATATGATTGGATGTCTTGACGATGGTTCGTGCTTCGTCGAGGCTGGAGGCGTGGGTGAGGATCTCGACCACCATCTGCACGTGACTTCGACCTGTCAGGTCGTTGACGGTAGTGTCCCGGGGATTGACCTCGTTGGAGGCCACGACGATTCCTTCCGCATTCATTCCTTGGTAACTGGACAGGTTGCCGGGAAAACCCACGAAAAGATGAGGGATGCCATCTTTGGGCTGACGAACGAAGATCACGGGGTTGTTGACCACGAAATCGACGGCATACCAATCCAGGACTCGTGCGTGATACAGGGAACCGTCGGAAGTGGCGCTTCCGGTGGCGACGACCTGGGAGCAGCCGGGGGCGATATCTTCGAATTGCGGCATGCCATAGTTGAGAAATTCGACGGCCACATCACCGAAGTTGATGAGGACGCATTCGAACATTTGGAAGTCCGGGTCATCGACGGCTTTGACCATGCCTTTGCACTCTTCGAGGAGCCAGGGATAGGAATTGGCGAGGGCGACTTCGTCTAGTTTTGCGATTTTCGCTGCATTTTTTAGGATCTTGAAAAGGCCTTCGTTCAGCACGACTTGAGCGGCTTCCCGCAGTTGCTCACGCAATAACGTTCCGTGCTGGTAGCCCATCTCGTACGGTGTTCCATGCAACCAAACGATGGTGAAGCCGTCGCGCTGCTCGATAGCTCCCTTGGGGATCACGGGTTCGTCGGTGGTTTGGTCGCTCGAGCACGATGAAAGGCAGACGGTAAGCAGGGCGGTGGTGATGAGACGAACGGGGCGCATGGTTCGAATGTAAGCGAGCCGTGGGAAAGGCGCCAGTGAATCGCTCCATTTCGCGATATGGGCTCGAATGGCTGAGAGGTTGTCATGGCGGTAGGGGCGGGCGGGTTGGCGTATGGGAAGGGTCGTTGCTTTGCGGATGGGATGAAAGGTCAAGGTTCTCATGGATCGATGGTCCACGGTCCTTGCAGCGTGGGGAAGGATAAGGCGTGTTCGAGGGCTTTGAGAAAACGTGTGCGTCGCCATCTCTGGGCACCAAAATTGGCGAGGTGATTGGTGTAAAGCTGGCAATCGACGAAGTGGAAGTTACGCTGAGCCAGAAATTGGACGAGGGTGACGAAGCCAACTTTGGAGGCGTTGGATAGCAGCGAGAACATCGATTCGCCGAAGAAGCCCGCGCCCAGAGACACGCCGTACAATCCACCCACGATCTGGTCCTGATGCCAGACCTCCACGCTATGGGCGAGACCGAGGCGGTAGAGTATCGTGTAGGCTTCGATCATCGCGGGCGTAATCCAAGTTCCAGTGTCGGGGCCGCGCGATACGTGAGCACAATGGTGGATGACGTCCGAAAAGGCCTCATCCAAGGTCACGCGAAACGTTTTTCTGCGCAGCACCTTGCGCAGACTATGGGAGACATGCAGCGCTTCGATGGGCAACACCATGCGTATGCCGGGGGAGAACCAGAGCAAAGGCGAGTCCTCATCGAAGGGCCAGGGGAAAATCCCGCTTCGATAAGCGAGAATGAGCCGTTCGGGTCGCAGGTCGCCACCGACGGCTATCAGGCCGTCGCGTCGTGCCCAGGAAGCAGGCGGGAAAATCAGGTCGTCGGTCAGACGAACTGGGCCAAACATGATCGGATTCTGTTCTTGAACTCCTAAGGCGTCAATCGATGCGGTTTGAACGTTGTGACGCACGGTGGGTCCGAGGGATTGTCGACGGCACAAAGGTGTGTTCGGGATCTTGCCAAAGCGTGGACGCCGTGTCAGAAGGGCATGGTGCCGCCGAGTGAGGAAACACCCGTCGAGGGGCGAATGTTCGAGCAGAAAGCCATATCCATTCCCAAGGATTGGGGATTGCAAGCCTTCGCGGATGCCGTGGAGGCAATCCTCGGCGAGCTTGCGACCGAGCGTTGGGAGAGTCGCATTTTCCAACTCGGACCCCAGGGATTGTTGATCGTGGCGCGTCGCCCACGTTTCGTCGACATCGACGACTTGATGATGCTCGACTCACCGGATTGGCAGCAAGGTACGGACGTCGAGGAGCAAGACGATTTGGCGCCTGCCACGCGTGAGATGCTCGACAAGATATTCGACTTGGTAGGGCCTGTTTCGTTGCATGCGGCGTTGGAAGGCATGCCCAGCGCGGTGCATGGTGTGGCGCGTCTGTACCCACCGCGATTTCTTGAAGAAGCTTGGTCCGAACTTCAACGTCATCACGAGCAACACCTTCGGGAGCATAACGAGGGCGAGGAAGCTTGTGAGTATGCGCAAGTCGTGGCGGTGGTATTGGAATCGATGCGCGAAGGTCTTCGTCTGCGCTTGAATTGAATCAGCGCGCCGCTGTCGACACATCGCGCTGCTGCCATCGTCGCTGCACTTCGATCATGATGCGGGCACAGGCTTCGGCATCCGACAGCGCCTGGTGATGATCGAGAGCAATGCCAAGATAGTCGCAGACGGTGGGTAAGTTGTAGCGAGGCAGATCGAACATGCGTCGCGACCATTTCACCGTACACTTGAAAGGCAAAGAAGGCATGGGCAAGCGAGCGCGTTGACAACAAGCACGCAGCACCGCGCGGTCGAACGGCGCATGATGGGCTACGAGAAAGTCCGTCCCTTCGAGGATGGGCGCGAGTTCGAGCCAAACAGCGCGAAAGGTGGGCGCCTCCGCCACGTCTTGCCACGTGATACCATGCACCCACGTGAGTGTGATTTGGCGTCGGGGAGGTCGGATGAGACGGGCTGCACGTTTCACGATCCTTTGGCCGTGTACGCGGACCAGAGCGACGGAGCATGCGCTATCGGGTTTCGAATCCGCGGTTTCGAAGTCGATGGCGACGAAGCGAGATTCGCGGGTGCGCGGATGATCGGCGGGCGATGGTGGAGCCGGTGCTTCGAAGCCAATCCGATCGAAAAGGCTGGCGACGGTATCGTTGTCGAGAACTTCCAGGATACGACGGGCGGTGGCATCGGGATGGCAGGCCAGTTTGGAACGCAAACGTTGTGCGTGGCTCGCAGGGGATAGTTGTATACCGAGCCGCGCAGCAACGAGCTGGAGTTGAGCGAGATCCAGCGCTTGGAGAAGGGATTTTCGATTGAAGGGGGGACGGCGCGCCATGGCAGTGGGTGGGATGGTAGCGATTGGGCAAGGCAAGATCCGATTTTTTGGCCGGAATCCATGGGTGCAGTACCACGGGGGTGGAGTTGACCGCCATGGGTGCGATAAAAAACGAGGCAGCGTGCGGCGGATCGGAACCCCCTGCTTCCGAATCGAGGCCGGTTCGTCCTGGGCAAGAAACGAAAAGTTCGATGCCAGCGCCCGATCCGAACCGACCTTCCGGCTGGTTTGGTGCTCCCATCTATCGGAGTCCCGTGTTGCCACCGCTCGAAACGGAGCACAAAACCTTTGAACTGCGAACCGTTCGATTGTTTTCCGAATTCGAGACCAAAGCACCCTCCCCGGGGCTAACCGATGGCCGCAAACAGATGGACATCCCCACGGTCCCGACCGTCCGCGTGCAGAGGCGACGATTATGGGTGAGATTGCTGTGGTTGCAGGGATGGGGGATCGTGGTAGGTATCGGAATTTTATTGTATTTTTGGCTAACCCAACCCTAAGGAAGCCGGCTCGATGGGCAGCGATTGGCCCGGTGGCAAAAGGAGGGAAAGGGGAAGGAGTCGATCGGGCGGCGAGGGTACAACCATTTGTATTTACATGTTATTTATTTAGCTCGGGATTCGATTCATCCCGGATTGGGCTCTGGGCAAGCGAAGGGCTGTCGGTGGGGATGCAGGCGGGTTATGCTTTGCGGGTGCTTCATTCGATGCTGTTTGCCAATATACGCAACCTTGCGGGGGCGAGGACGCTTGCCCATTCGAGTGCGGGGAATCGTCGAGCTTGTTTCGAGGTGGCCGTGGGGGCTTTTCCGCGGCATTGGGGATTTTTGGTGGGCACGGATCCTGGGGGATTTGCGACTGCTTTGGAGAATGCGGGCCCGAGTGGTGCCGAGATCGAAGAAGCGTTACGGGCTCGTTGGATCGACGATGAATTTGCGGAACGATTGGAGGAGCCGTTTCGTTTGGATGTGAATGCGCCACCGGATGGCAGTTTGCTCTTCGAGCGGGATCCGGTGGTAACGGTGGAAGGGCCGCTGTGGCAAGCGTGGTTGGCGGCCCATTGGGCGAGGGCATGGTTCGAACTGCCGTGTGTGGTGGCGACGCGAGCCGCGCGTTTGACGATGGCGGCGGGAAAGATGGGGGTGATGGATGCAACGTCGTCTTCGATTGTCGACCCGGAGTTGGCGGTTCGTGTGGCGCGGGCGGCGCATGTGGGGGGGTTACGGTCGACGCAAAACGCGGTGGCGGCATCTCGGTTGGGGATCAAGCTTCGGATCACCAAGCCGCCGGAGGCGTTGAGTTTGGCGGAAGAAGCCGAGGTGGTGGCCGATAGGGGGTGGACGTTTCGGTCGACGGCGGTGGGGGCGGTTGCGCACCTTGGTCCTGGGGATGATGAAGAGGAAACGTTGGCGGATTTGCAGCGGCACGGGCTTCAGGCGGCAGAGTGGGCGAGTCGAGGCATAGCGATATTGCCCGTCGGGTTGCGACTGCGCGTGGACTTGGTGGCGATGGAACAGGATGGCGTATGGGTATCGCGGCTTGGGGCGATTCCTGACATGACGGTGATCCCTGGTCGCAAACTTGTGGTTCGGTATTTCGATCGTACGGGTCAGCCGATTGCGGACTTGATGCATGGGGTTGCAGAGCGAGTATCCCCCCCGGAAGAGGCGATGCTCATGGGTCATCTGGATGTACCGACGAGCATTCCGATCGTGGGTGCGACGACGTGCAAGCCGGTGCTGGAGCCGTTGTTGCGTGGAGGGCATGGGGTGGGGATGGGCAGTTCGGTGGACAAAGCGCGGGCGGAGTTACGAAGCGCGCTTCAGATGCTGCCAGCGGCATACGCCCGTCTTCGTTATCCCGCGCGATTTCCGGTGGGCTATACGCGTGTGTTGGCGGACATGAAGGCGAGTTTGGTGGCAATGCATGCGAGTTGAGATCAGGGAACGCTGGCAGGGGGGGCGGATGCGTTTTTGCAGCATCGAAATCCGGTCGAATAGTCATGGTACTTGGGTTCATGGCCGATGGTGATGAAGGCGCAACCGTTTCCATGCTCGGCGGTCGTACTAAAAAAACCGCCCATAAAAATTCCGTGACCCGTGTTTTTCTCGAGTTTTTTGCGGATATCGTCGCGCAAGGGGATCTTATTTTCCAAGGATGGATCGACGGTATCGCTGATCCACTCGTGGAGATTACCGACCATATCGGTCACGCCATATTCGCTGATACAGGCTTCGTATTCGCCCGTTTTCGCCAGGAAACCAGGTTCTTGGTTCAGTTTTGGATCGTTGAAGTGCTCGTCGTATTTCCACGCGCGCGGGTTCGTGCCGTAGATGCGAGACAACAAGTGGTGCTTGCTTGCGTTACAAGCGCCTCGGATTCGCTGAGGGCCGTAGGGATAGGTAAAGCCTCGGGGGCCACGGCAGGCGCGATACCATTCTGCCAAGGAGCATAAGCGTTTGCCCGCCGCTTCGCAGGCGGCTTGGGACTCATGACGATTGATATACGCTTGAGGAAACACGCCTGGTTCGGAGCGTGCTTGATAACGTACATTTGGCTGAGGACGTTCGTACGGGGAGTGGGGTTCGAACGAGCCATCGTCTTTGCGCACGACGAGATGGGCTTCCCATTTATCGATGCAAGTTCGATGGATATGGGCCATTTCCGGCGGGCAGGGCGGAGCGGATTCCGCGGATGGCGCGCTCGAAGAAGTCGCGGCGGAAGCGGTGGAATTCGCTGCCGAGGCGGAAGGTAGGGCATGGGTGGCGCTTGGGGGCGGCGATGCGCTGGGCGTGGGCTGCACGGGCTTTTCCATGGCCGGGTTGGTGACGGCCGTCTCGTTCGAGGTGCAAGCGATGAAGCCAACGCTAAGCAAAATGGCGGACGGGGAGATCTGGCGGAACTGCATTGGGTGGGGAGCTTACCCTTTTCACGGCAGAATAACGTTGAATTCTCTGTTCAGAGTGCCCACCCCCTACTACGGCAGCGGCGCCACCACGAGCAAAGGCCGGATACCGTCTTCGAGCCACGGCCAAGAGTAGTACACGCCATAGCGATGGTTGGCCGATTGCCATGCCCCCAGCAGATAGTGCTCGCCAACTTGCCGACAGGATTCCCGATCGGTACAAGGCGTCGAGGGTAGCTCGTGGACAACCATCGTTTCGGCTTCGAGAAAGGCGCCCTGATAGCTGATCGGAACCCGAAGCTGCTCGGCATTCGGATTGGGCATGGACCGCTCCGACAAAGCCACCGCACGGCGGGCGATGTTCCACGGTGCATACCCTTCGGACGTGGCTGGCAATGGGGGCGTTATCAACGCGCCCGTTCCATCCACGTCCCAATCATGGATCGCATCGCCGATGAGAACGATATGCCCCGTATCTGGGTTCCGTTCAACGAATTTTATATTGAATTCCGATAGGTTAGCATCTATCGGGGTGGAACGATCCGTGCGGAAGTACTGGGCCGATTCGCCCATGGTTTGTACCCACGCAAACACCCCGGGCGCGACTTCATCGGCATATCGAACGGATCCCAGCACAGAGCCGGCGGGGATAGAAAAAAGGACCTCGTCACCATCCGGATTGGCCTTGGGGGTTTCATCGATGGTCCAGCGCGTAAACACTACCATACCTTCCCGATCGGACATGGTCATCGGTCCCGTCCTGTCGGCCCGAATGCCGATGATTCCGGAAAGGTTTTGGATATCGATTTCGACGGCGCTGGGGGAGCCGATTTTCCACCACAAGGTTTTCCAGCTTTGGATCAAGGTACCGTGGGTGAAGGGCAGCAGCCGTGTGGGGGGCAGCGAGGTTGGCGGTGCCGCGGGCATCTCGATCGAATGTACCCCGTGGTTGGCGAACCATCCGAAACAGTGGAAATTTGCAGAGGTCGTGTCGTTGGCAAACGTCATCGTATGCGTGCCAGACACGAAAACGAGCGTGCTGCCGTCTGGTTGGCGAACCGATGAAACCTCTGCGTCGATATCATCGCCGACTGCGTAGAACTCAAAGTGCAGCTCGAGAGGTGGGCATAGAAACCCGGAGCCTTGCCGAAGCAACGGTTCGAGGACGAACCGACTTGCCCCTTGGGAATCGTTGGTGGGAGCCTCGAGGGGAGCACAAGCCGCAGGCAAGCCCCCTGCGATGATGATGGCCCCGATGGTGGAGAATCGATTCCAGGTTGCCATTAGTCGTCCTCCTCGCGGTCTTCGACGGCGCGGACTAGTGGAATCAACGGTTTGGCGACCTCCGTAGGGCCGTAGATGACCTGGATTCCCATGACGTGGGCCTTGGGAATCGGGATGAAGGTTGCGCTATCTGGCGTGTTGTAGCTGTAGGAAACCGCGACGCCGACCCAGCTCGGTACGGCTTTGTCGTCTACGTCGGGCTCCGAGCGCATGTAGCTGGCTTTCAGGAATCCCTCCGCGGACGGCTCGTGGGTACCCGTGCGGTTGACGGCCATGGCACGTGCTCCGAGCAGGAACCCGAATTCACCGTTTCGCACTTCTTCGACATAACCGAGTTCAGCAATTCGAAGGCGTCCATCCTGGTTGATGACGGTCCGCCATCGCAATCCGCCTCGCAGCACGTCATCGGCACCGAGCGCGAAATCAGTGGTTTTTGTTGCCGACTGCTCCTCCGTGGAAGCAGTGAGTTCGGAAAAAGGACGGTCGTAGCGGGTGAGGGCTACGAACGGCAGTCCGAACCAAGCGGGCAAGTAGTGCTGCAAGGGCTGTACGTTGACCCGTACGTCTTGGATTCCAGATCCCGTTTCCTCGGTTCGATAGGTCCGATTGCCCATCCAGTCTTCGGACATGGTGCGCTCTTGCTGGCCCCCATAGGTCATGGCGATATAGGCGCCCGTGTGCCCATCGTAGACCGTAAATAGCAAAGAATTCGGCGGATTCTGTGAGCGGACCGGATCCTGGACGTCGGTGGGGGCACCCGGCCGAGGGCTACCACCGGCTCGGGCGGAAAAGTTGCCATATCCGTCGAGCAGAAGCTTCTCAGGCCCCATTTGGTTGAAAAGGAGTCCCGCAGAGGCTTGCACGCCATACAGCGATCCACCGAGGTAGTACAGCATCTGGGCGACACCACCGGGCTTGAATCGTTCGGAGTCGGACTGTTTTTCCTGACCAGGCTGGCCCACGGCAACCAACTGGTCGATCTGCGCTCCCAGGAAAAACAATCCTTCCTCGGTGTCACCCCAACCGCCTCCCACCAACACCTGATTTCGCGCCAGGTTTCCTCCAAGCTTCGTGCCATCGGCCATCAAGAATTCACCCGGAGCCCACCGGCTGGTCACCGCAGCGTGCGAATACATCGTGCCGAATCGCTCATTGGCCTGATGCAGACGCAATTCATTGTCGGTGATGTCAATGGCGCTCCTCGCCATTTCGTAGATCTCTTGACCCCGAAAGACCGCCTGTCCCCACGCGGGAACAGCGCCGAGAAAAGCAGAACAAAGCACGGATGCTGCCAGCCACCACCGTGTGCTCACGGCCCTGCCCTGCAGGGGATGGGAAGCTGGTGTGAAAGGGAAGCGGTGAAGGTATTGCACCACTGTCAACGCTACTACTATCACCCGGCAGTGCGTCAATGGGAAACGAAAACGGATAGATTCGTGCGCTTGTCGAACGAATGGCGCACATCGCGGATAAGCCAGATTTTGGCTGAATGGATGAATCGAACCATCGCGATGACGTGAGTGATCGAAGGTATCGATATCCCGTCGAACGAAATCACTGGACTTTGTCCAGGCAGCTTCGCGGTCGACATCATGGACGGAAGCATGGCTTTTCGAGCAGTGCAGCCATCTATACGTATCCGGATAGAGAACGAGACGAGTGCGGTGGTCTTCTCGCACACATTGTTTTGGACTGGTCCCAGGCCATGGACATCGAAGTACGTTAGGGGGGAGCCACGTCCAAGTAGTCGTTTTGCACTTCGTAATTTGGGCCGGAAAAAATCCTGCGACGGGTTTGTGCCTGTGCTCCGTTGTAAGCACCAATGAACACATTCGTGGCAAGGAGATGATGCCCAATGAGAACTAGGAATGTATGGCTGGCAGCTTTGGTCATGAGTTTGGCGATGGGAACCGTGGCTCGAGCCAACGCGCAGCCTCGGCAGCGATTCACGTTCGAGCAGTTGGATAAAAATGGCGATGGCAAGATCGTGGCCTCGGAAGTTCCCGCCTGGAGCTGGCAGCGATTGAGCCAGGCGGATACCAACAAGGATAATGCCGTGACCAAAGCGGAATTCGACGCGTTTCGCGCGTCACGGCCAGGTCGAGGAGCCAATTGGGCGCGTCCCACCTTCGAGCAATTGGATAAAAATGGCGATGGCAAGATCGTGGCCTCGGAAGTCCCCGCCTGGAGCTGGCAGCGATTGAGCCAGGCGGATACCAACAAGGATAATGCCGTGACCAAAGCGGAATTCGAGGCGTTTCGCGCGTCACGGCCAGGTCGAGGAGCCAATCGGGCGCGTCCCACCTTCGAACAATTGGATAAAAATGGCGATGGCAAGATCGTGGCTTCGGAAGTGCCTTCCTGGGTATGGCAGCGGTTGAGCCAGGCGGATACCAACAAGGACAACGCCGTAACCAAAGCGGAATTCGAAGCTCGACGAGCGCAGCGGCCACGTCGCGCCAAGCCCTGAACCCTATGACAAGGCCCTCGCGACCAACCACGCATCCTCCGCGTTTTCGCTCGTTTGATTCACGGGCTCGACGCCGCGGGCGGGGAAGGAGGGGCGGAACTTGCGCTGGCCGGAGCGTGCGAAGCCGAAGCGGCAGCCGTCGCATCAAGCCGCAATTGAATGGGAAATAGCACGGTTGCGTTACCGTTTTTGGGTTTTGGAAACGTCGTTTTGCGAATCTCCTGGAGCAAGCAATCGACGACTTGTGGATCGGAAAGGGTGCTTCCCGCATCCGTGGCTTCGATGACGTTACCTTCTGTTCCCACCACGAAACGCACCAGCACCACGCCCGCGAGGCTGTGATCGCGGCGAAAGCCAGCTTCGTAACAGGCGCGGAGTTTTGACGATTGTCTCTGCATGGTCTGCTGGATGGCGTCCATGGGTAATTCACCCAGCACTTGGGGTTCGAGAACCGGCGGGAGAAAGCGTGGAGGCGGGACCTGGGACAAAGCCGCCGTAGGGGTTGGCACGTTGCTCCACAAGGCGGCAAGCGAGCAGGTTTCAATATGGTAAGACTTGGCTAATTCATTGAGTTTATTAGCTTTTTCAGTTGGATGCTCAGGGCTTTCCAGCAGCGCGAGCACGTCGCGATTTTTGACGTCGCGCCCGATCAGGTTCGCCAAGGCCTGTCCCCGTTCTGCAGGAGGTAGAGACGGATCGACCTTGTTGGGAGCGTCACAGGCGATCCATACGGCTTCTTCTTTGGACTGACAGCCGGCGACGAGCGTGAGCATGGCCGACAGCGCAAGAAATGAGTAAGGCATGGCGCTGCGGGGAGCGGTCAGGATCGATGGCTTTTTTGTGTTCATTCGGTACTCTCCGTGGGACCGGTGGGCCAATCCCTGGCACAGCGGAATCCGCTCATCACAAGGCGAAATCGTCCGGGGTGATGGACTCGATTGGAGCTTCGCAGTCCTTTCGCGCCGTAGTTGAAAGCGCCACCTCGAAGGACGAACTCACATTCCGTGGGGATGGGATTGCTACCTGTAAAGCCTTGTTGGCCCGTTTTTCGTAATTCATCCTGCGTGGCAAGGATCTCATCGCAGGAACCGGGTACTCCGACGTCGGCGGATGATCTTCGATAAGCATACGGGTCGTAATGATCTTCGACCCATTCCCAGACATTGCCGGCAAGGTCGAGGTGACCGTAGGGGCCAGCGCCTCGAGGGGTGCTGCCCACAGGTTGCGTGATGGTGCCTCCGAACACGGCCAGATCTCGGGTGGGTTCTTCATTCCCCCAGGGATACAGGCGCTCGTCGTTCCCTCTTGCAGCGCGCTCCCATTCGACTTCGGTGGGAAGGCGCTTGTCCACCCATGCACAATAGGTTCTGGCATCCTCGTGGGACACGCCGCTGATGGGACGTGTGGGAGTGCGAAACTTTCGATCATCGCCGAAATGGTTGGCTGCCGTCGATGCAGAGGAGTGAGGGCGACAGACATTGGCTTCGACGCAACGGTAATAAGCCTCATGGGTTACTTCGGTGCGGTCGAGCAAAAACGGTTTGACGGTGACCAGGTGCCGAGGGCGTTCGTCCATTTCGCCGATGTTGTCTTGTCCAACGTAAAACTGCCCTCCCGGTACGCCCGCCATCTCTTCTGGGATCGGCAAGGGTGCGGTGGGGGATGGTTCCGCGCTTGCTGGTGTCTCGGGGGGAGAAACCGGGTCGGCAGCGGACGGCAGGGGCGCGACGGGCTGTGAGCAGAGGAGGGAAGGGCGGTCGTGGGCGGGGCGCTCGGCGCAACCGAGCAACAATACAAGCAAGATCGTTCGAAAGGATCCGGTCATGATGCGTGTGGGGGTGAGCAGATGGATCTTCCGATGCCCGATCCTTGACCCCAGCGCAACCGGCTCCTAGGGTCGCGGCATCCAAGGGCTTGTTTCAACGTTTGGAAAGAGGTCTTTGGGGACCTGGTCACGGAGAGAATCATGGGATTGTCGAAGAATGTTCTTGCCTTCACGGATTCGAATTTCGATACGGAGGTGTTGAAAAGCGATACTCCGGTGCTGATCGACTTTACGGCGGCATGGTGTGGTCCTTGCAAACTGTTGTCTCCCATCGTGGACAAGCTTGCAGACGAACTCGAGGGCAAGATCAAGGTGGGCAAGGTGGATATCGACAACTCGCCGAATGTCACGGCACGGTATGGAATTCGTGGAGTTCCTACGGTGATGGTGTTCAAAAATGGCGAGGCGGTGGGTCAGCACGTGGGCCTGACGAATCGAGAGACCTTGCTCAAACTCATTGAAAACGCCTGATCGGGTGCGATTGATATCGCTCGGGGCATCGCCGATGCTGTAGCTGCCATGCTTCGGGCCGCGGTGGGGTCCATAAGCGAAAGAGCCTCGTGGTTTCGAGGCTCCTGTAGGGTGAGGCGTGTCCAGTGTTGGGCGGTTCAACAAGGAGCCGTTCGATACGGGCCCTGGTCCGGATATCGTTCTTTTCTTGGCACGAGCCCCATGCCTCGGGTAGCCACGACCGCACCCAGACCGATGAGCAACACACCCGACCATACGAAAAAGCCCATGTAGGGAATCGCCGTCAACAGCAGAAATAGCGCGCATCCGACGGCGAGATGGATGTATCGGTTCTGGGTTTTGTGCCGCAACAACGCCTGGCCGACCGTGCTGAGCACAGCACAAGCGCCGACATAGGCAACGACGATCGTGGTGATGACGCCGACGGCGGCGAAGGGGATTCCCACGACGGTAACGATGAGAACGATGGCGGCCAGGGTGGCAGTAAGCAGGCCCACGAGTCCCAGAGCGAGCGAGCGCATGGGGCGCGCCGCTACCTCGACTTCAAGCGCTTGCATTTGCGGCGAGAGCAAAGCCCAGAATACAACACCGAACAAGAACAGTAACACCGTTCGAGAGATGGCATGTTGCGTATCGCTGACGAGCTGGCTCATCCAACTTGTGGGCTCGAATACGCTTGCTTGATGCTCTTTCGTTTCCAGACTCGTGGCGTCGATGGTCGTGCCGTTGTCGGAGATGCTGCCACGAACAACCGCGCTCGCATCTCGCTCCAAACTTCCTCCTATCACGTCCACGTTACCATCGATGCGGGACCGATCGGCAAGATGGACCGTGCCTCCCACGACCTGAACGTCGCCTCCGATGGATGCGTTTTCATGTACGAAAACGTCGCCTCCGAACGCATTCACGTTCTTTTGGACATGGCCGAAGATGTCGATGTTGCCGCCAGTAGCGACAACGTTTCGAACGCTTTCACCTTGTTCGATCCGAATATCGCTGCCGAACGCGGAGCGGTCTTGGCGCGAGTCGTGACTCTCTTCCTGGGGCGGGACCGCCTCGGTGGTGATGAAAACGCGGTCGTTATCTTGGCGGGCCACGTAGTCGGTGTCCGAAAGAATCATGGCAAGGACGGAGGAGGCGGGTTGATCCCGAACGCCGAGACTCAAGGACCGGTTCCCGAGATCGGGAGCGACGATGCTCCATCCCGCGGCGTTCGCGAGAAGGTTGAGGGCCTGCCCTGGGGTGACTTGGTCGGCATCGAGCGTGACGAGCGGATCGTGTCCATCCCACTGTCCCTGCAAACGTACGGCGGCAGAAGCTGAAGACAGAGAAAAGAACATGACGAGACAGACGACTATCCTCACGAGCCATGGTTTGGAGGCAGCAGCTTTCATGAAGGCTCCTTTCGTGTCATGGGGGGAAGGGCGCGTCGGCGCCCGCTGCGAGGATTCGTGGCAGGGGAGAAAAAAATTTCGAACCGAAGGAAGATACTGGGTGGCAGTTTGAAAAATTTCTATATTATCAAGTAGTTACGCATGACACGGAATCGCTTGGCAAAGACAATCCCCCGGCCAAACCAGATGTTACGCATCGTTTTGCCCGCCTTCAGTGGTTCCTTGCTCTTTTTATCGGACTACCCCGCGCATCTTTGGCCCCTTCAGCTTTTCGCTTTCCTTTTTTGGATAGGCAGCCTCGATAGCGGGCCAAAGAAGGAAGGATTTCGAAGCGCCTGGCTTGTGCCCCTCGGTGCTGGAGCGATACTCGGTGTTTTTTATGCGGCCCCTCTTCTCGTCGTGACCGCCTTTCCGTGGATGATGGCGATAGGGCTTGGGATTTATACGGTGTTTGGGTGGATGGTCGCTTCGTGGATTGCCTATCGTGTGAACCGATGGCCTGGCCTGCATGGCGCTTTCGCCGTCGGTGCGGTGGTGGCTTTGGTGGAATGGATAGCCACGCACGCGATTCCGATATGGGGGACGGCACAAAGCTTCGTGCGCGTGTGGAGCGAGAGCCCCTGGGCCATTCAATTCGTGGATATCACGGGCGGAACAGGCATCGTGTTCGTGCTTGTCAGCGCGCAAGCCGTGGTGGTTCGGCTCCTGCGAAAAACCCTTTCGCCGCGTCGTGGCCTGACGTCTCTCGCCGTGATGTTCGGACTCATCACCCTATACAATGCGGCCCGTTGGTTCGAACCACCCATATCCCATCTGCGTGTGGCCGCGATTGGGTGGGTCGATGACGATATGCCTTTGGGCGCACGCACGCCTTCGCCTCAAGTCGTTGAAACGATGGTGATTCCCCTCGTTCGAAAGGCTGTGGACCAGGGAGCGGCATTGGTGGTTTGCCCGGAAGCTCCGTTCATGACCACGACCCAGACGCGGGACCTCTTGCTCGAGCCTCTTTTCATGCTCGCGCAACAACGAGATGTGGCGTTGGCCATCGGATATTTCGATCGAACGCATGACGACAATCGTGTGGTGCTCATCGATCGGAAAGGGGCCCATCCAATCGAATACCGAAAAACCCATCGAGTCCCTTTCATCGAACGATATCAGGCCGGTGATGGCACTCGTGTGGATTGGCAGGTGCGCGGAAATGCCGTGGGCGCCATGATTTGCCAAGACGACAACTTCGAGGACTTGGCGTCGGGATATGGGCGAGACAGACGAAGTATCGTGCTAGTTCCCACGAACGACTGGCACGCGGTCAAGGATTATCATTACGAAAACAGCCGTATGCGACCGATTGAAAACCGTTACGGTGTCATTCGGGCGGCCACCAATGGCATCAGCGCGGTGCTATCCGCTCGTGGACAGGTCCTTGCGGCATCGGATCATTTTGCCGATGGAGCCGGGGTGGTCATGGCGGATTTGCCCATCTATCGGTCAAGCTCTTGTTTCGCATGGGCAAGATACGCATTTCCCATCTGTTGTCTGGCATTTCTATTGTGGATGGCGCGGCGAAACCACAATTGGCGTAACGAAGGCTAGCGGTTGACGTTCATTCGATCCCCGAACCGCTCACCGTCAGCGCTTGCTCCAAATCCTTCGTAAACCCTTGTGTTCGTTGATGAATTTCCTCCGCCGAGGCAGCCATCCCCCCGAGAATTTGAAAGGAAGCCTCGAACTCTCGTCGAATCTGATCGCGTCGCTCCATCGGTTCACGCGCGAAATCGTGCTCGACCGTGTGGATGAGTTCCTTGCCCACATCGCTCATGCGTTGGCAGCGTTCGGGAATCTCTTTCATGCGCCAGGCGATGTCGAGGTTCGCGTTTGCGCTGGCCTCGAGCACAAGCATCATGCTTTTGACGTTTTCTTTGGGCCACCCTCGGTGGACGAGCCGTACGGTGGCTGAGGGAGGTTTTCCTTGGATTGGATCATGAGTGACCAATTCCATGGCCGGCAGCGTGGGCAAACGTTCTCTCAGCTTTCGCAACACCTGCGCCGCGGGGGCTGTCGGCAATAGATCCAACACCGACGCTAGCGTAGAAATCGCGTCGGTTTCTTGCCGTTCAGCGTTCACGACCTCCCCATGAAGTTGGTGAACCGTGCTGAAGTACTCATCGTAAACCGTAAGTCCGGTTTCGAAACGCTCTCCCTGTCCGACCGCCGTTTCTTCGATAGAAGGAGGGGGCGACGGATGCCGTGGCAAGCAGCCGACGAGGTTCAACATACATAGAAACAAAAACCAACGGCGCGATGGGGCCATTTTGATCATTGGCAATCGATTCCCGCGGCCCATACCTCGTAAAACGGACCGATCGAGGTCAAGTACACCACGACTCCACCCGTTTTTCCAACAGTCGCCAGGCCCTGTCCGGCATTGTCGCCGGTTTTCGAAATGGCACAAGGCTCTTCGAGAGGCTGCAAATCACTGTCGAAGGTTTGCAGGCGAACGCTTCGGGAGCCAGCAGATCCTTCGGTAAATACAAGCACCCAGCGACCGTCGGCCAGCCCGAGAACAGCGGGGGAAATTCTTGGAACCTCTTGTTTTTCAACATTAAATTTCAGTGGCGACGAAGTGATATTCGTATCGCCGAAAGCAGCTTCCGCCACGCGCACAGCCCATGGGGCCTGGTCAGAGGGCAAGTCCGCGAAGGCAACGAGCACGCGTCGGCCATTCCATCCGAGCGATGGGGTTCCGGTTTTTTCGCCGACCCCTTGGATTTTTTGCAGATCGCCGACGGCTTTATGGTCTTCGGAGATCCATCCCAACCATAATTCGTGGTTGGCTCGAAATACCACCGCGATGCCTTTGCCAGGGATGGGTAGCGCGCGCATGGCTTCGAGCGTGTCCCCGAAAGGAAGTTTCCAGAGGATTTCGGGGATGGTGTCCGACGCGCGCCGTATCGTGAGGGAACCTTTGAACGTGCCCAGTCTCGCCGGTGGCGAACAGGCAACGGTGAGCGGATTCAGGACGGCAGCCGCAGGGGCTTGTTCGTCGGTTTCGAACGTGATGGTTCCTTGCGCGTTCAGCGGAACCACCCTCGTCAAGTGAAGGGAAGCTTGCTTGGTAAAGGAGCGTTCCGGGGTCAACGTTTTCGGGTCGAGGACGAAGCCGAGGGCTGTATGGTTTCGAGAGGCGAAACCGACAGCGACGAGCCGTTCCGAGGGATCGGACCAGACTTCCATGGGGATATCTTTCGAAGCTCCCACGACGAGTCGTTTTCGTATCCCTTGAAATTTACAAGCTTTTTCTGATTTTTCGGAAGGGGAGACGCTGGGTTCGGGGGTGGTGGAAGCTGCCAAAGGAACCGCGCTTTGCGCTGGTGCGGCGTCGGGGATGCTTTCAACGGATAGAGCGGTGGTTGGGGCGGTTTCTGGCTGTGGTAATTTGCTGTTGCGCGTCCGCAAAGCGATGAGGGCCAGTACACCGATGAGCAACACGATGGCGGAGAGGCTAGCGAAGAGGATACGAAGCAGGCGGCGTCGTTGGGCGAGGCGTTCGAATTCGGCGCGCATGACGTTGGACGGCATGGTTTGGTCGAAGTGGGAAGGGTGAGTTTCCGTGCTGATAAGTGGGGAAGAAGGGTCAATAGGCGTGGAAGGGACCATGGCTGTGCGGGACGTTTCGATTTGCTCCGAGGAACTTCGTTGACCGCTGTGTTGTATTGCGAGGGGTGTGGCAGGGGGCGTATCGATGGGAGGGGAGGATTGGGCTGGTGGAGAAGATGGTGTAGGAGCGTTGGCCGTGGTGCTTTCGTGGGAGGCTTGGCTCGGAGGGTCGAGTGGGTTGGATTTCTCGTGGGGCCGAGGTTTTCGGGGTGCCGCCATGGGGCTTGGGGGCAAGGGTCGGGCCGCGACATGGGGAGCTTGCGATCCGAGGATGGCGGTTCTCATGCTTTTGCCGGAGGGGACCGTGGGGGATTGTCGCGGATCTTTCGACGATTTTTGGGGATTGATGAGACGTTGAAAGGCTTCCAGGGAGGCCTGGGTGGGTGGGGAGATTTCGCCCACGGCTGCGGCGTCGGCAGCAGTGGTCAAGGGAGCTTGGGTGCAGGCGTTTTCGAGTTCAGGCACCCATCCGGCGGGCATGAATGCGGGCATTCCCTCGCGCCAAACCGGCACATCTCTACCCAAAGCGCCGTTGCGCAAGGCATCAGCGAGGGTGTCGAAGGACAGGACTCGCTGCACTCCGTTTCGGTCGACCCAGCGCCATTGCGATTCAGAAGCCACGATGCGTATCTTAGCGGACGCGGCCCAGGGAGGGGCAATAGTCTGAGTTTTCTCAAGGAAGGGGGCTGGAAGCCGCGGAATTTCGGTTCCAAGGGTCGGGATCGGGGCGAGGAGCATGTTCTTCCGGCGGGGCAGGTTTCAGCGCCCACGGTCCTCGCTGCGGGTCCCGTTGGGTTTGGTACCACGCCCAAAACGTGTCCGCCCAAAACTGTCCCCCGGCGGCGTCGGGATGACGCTTGTCCGCTTGTCGGCTGATGCGCGTGGTGATCTGATTGGAGTCGAAATAGCGGCAGGGGGCTGATTCTCGACGAATCATTTCGACAAATTCGGTGGGTGCGGTTTCCCAGATGGGAATACCGATCCAGATACAAGGGGTTCCCCGCATTTTTTGAACGATTTCGCGCACGAGGTACGCGCGTTTTTCGGCGGGCTGAAACAGAAGATCGTTGGCCCCCAAGGTCACGAGGAATAGTTCGGGACGATAGCCCCAGTACAAGTTGTCTACTTGTTGTCCGGAGGCCCAGGTGGCGAGCCAGGAGCTGGTTTTTGCTTCGGTGATATAGCGGGCTCCCAGAGCCTGGAAGCGTGGACGAAGGTTCTGTTGTAGGCCTGCTTGCACGAAAGAGTCCCCAAAATGCACGACAAATGGGGTGCGATGCGGCGCGCTGGGGCTTGGGTTCGAATCAGCGCCGGATACGGTTGGCAATAGCAAGAGAAAAAAAGCGCCAAGCATCCCAAGGATTGCCGAGACACTTCGAGCTACGCTCCTTCGATCCGTTCCCATGATGGCTCGTGTAGCCTCTCGCACAGAATCGTCGAAGGTCAAGCTCCAACGAAAATCCTCTTCATCATTCGCATATTCGCTCACCCGTAACTCACTCCTGAATTGACAATTGACGCTGATCGGGGTCTGGTGTTCCCATTCACTTGTCGCAGGAGCAAGGCCCGTCCACTCCCACGACCAGCCCATCACTCCGATCCATGACCTACAGCCTCACTTTCGATCGAGTCGGAAAAAGATACGACCAAACGGTGGTGTTATCCGACGTGACTTTTCGCACGGAACCTGGCGAGTTTGTCGTTCTCGTGGGGCCATCCGGCTGCGGGAAATCCACGTTGTTGCGTCTGGTGGCGGGACTCGAGACCATCACCGACGGCGAGATTCGCGCGGGCGATCGCGTTCTGAACGACGTGGCGCCGCAGGATCGTGGCGTGGGGATGGTTTTTCAGAGTTACGCGCTGTATCCGCACATGAGCGTTCGGGACAACCTGGCGTTTCCCCTTTACGTCAAAGGGGTTTCCGCCGAGGAACAGAAACGGGCGGTGCAGGAAGTGGCCGGGATTCTTGGCCTCGAACCGTTGCTCGATCGTCTTCCGCGCCAGCTTTCGGGAGGACAACGACAGCGCGTGGCCATTGGACGATGCTTGGTACGAAAGCCTGAAATCTACTGTTTCGATGAGCCCTTGTCGAATCTCGATGCCGCCCTGCGCGCACAAATACGCGTCGAAATCAAGGCGTTGCAGCGCAAACTCAAAAAAACGACCCTATACGTCACCCACGATCAAGTCGAAGCCATGACGCTCGCGGATCGGATCGTAGTGTTGAACCGAGGCATCGTGCAGCAGGTGGGATCGCCCGAGCAGTTATACACCAGACCCGCGAATCGTTTCGTTGCGCGCTTCATCGGAACCCCATCCATGACCCTGGTGCGAGGCAAGGTGCAACAAGGACGCTTTCGCAGTGGGCAGCTCGTTGTGCCCCTTGGCCTCGAAGACGGCGAAGTCCTTGTCGGAGTTCGCGTGGAAGACGTCTGTGTGTTGACGAAACCGGGCGGGAGCGACGCGGCCGTGGAAGAGTCGGATAGTTTTTCCGCGACGATTCGAGCGGTGGAGCCCGTGGGGGAAAGCGGATACTTGCACTTGAGTGTGCAAGGAATTGAATTGGAAGGCGACGATAGCAAGGGTACGGAAGCGGATAGTGGCCAGAGTCTGCTAGCGAGCGTGCCTGGGCATGCGGCTTTCGGTTATCGCGTGGGCAGTGAGGTGATGATCAAAATTCGGTCGGAGCGCTGCCATGCTTTTCATCGGACGACCGGCGAGGCATTGACGTTAAGCGCGTCTGGAGAGGAGCCGTGAGCGAGGGAGGCAAGACCCGCTTCGGGTGGGGCATGTTGGTGCTCGTGGCGTTGGTGATCGTGCTTTTTCGCCCGGTGACCCAACTTCTCCGGCCGCAACCCACCGGTGTGAAGATCATCGTATGGCATTCGCAGCGAGGGCAAGAGCGCGAGGTGCTGGAGGATTTGCTCCGGCGTTTCAACGAAGAGCATCGCGGTCAAGTCTACGTGGAGCCCCTAGGCGTTCCCGATAATTCTTTCAAAGACAAACTGGTTCGCAACATCCCTCGCGGTTCTGGTCCCGACTTGTTCATTCGGCCTCATAACGAGCTGGGCGAGTTTCACGACGAGAAAATTTTGCGGGTGGTCGAGCGTGGGTCGCTGCCATTTGCGCCGGATGCCTATGTCGACAAGCTGCTCGACGGGCTATCCATCGAGGGGGCGTTGGTTGGCTATCCCCTTACATTCAAAGGACTTTTTCAGTTTTATAACACGCAATTATGTCCTCATGGACCGCCTCGGGATGCGTCGGAATTGGAAGAGTGGAAACAGAAGTTGCCCAGCGGGGTGGTGCCGCTTGCGTATGATGCGAGCAATCCATTTTTTCATGCACCGTTTTTCATCGGAGCGGGCGGAGAGCTTTTTGGACAGGATGGCAAGACCTTTACGCTTTTCGAAGAACCGGGGTTGAAAAGCTACCGATGGCCGGGGCAGTGGAAGCGCTCCGGGGTGTTGCCGCCGGAGCCGAATTACAACGAAATGGTTCGTCTGTTTCAGTCCGGAAAAGCGGCCACCATCATCGTAGGTCCCTGGTATCAGCCATCGGGGGAGATCGGCGCTTCCGGCACGTGGGATATCGCGCCGTTGTTTCAGATTTGGGGCAAACCCACGGGTTCTTTCGTTACGGTCGAAGGCGTATACGTTTCCGCGCGGACGCGACATCCGGAACAAGCCGCTCAGGTGGCCTCGTTTCTTGCTGGCGCGGTGGGAGAAAAAGAGCGATTCGATCGGCTCGGGCTGCCGCCGGTCACGCGGGCGGCCTACGACAAGCTCGATCCTTCGCCCTCTTCCTCCCGGCAAGTGGCTATGGTTCGGGTGCAGCGACAGTCTCTCGAACATGGCATTGTGACGCCCAACAGCGCTCGAATGGCGGCGGTATGGACGCCGGCGACGGACTTGCTTTCGGCAAGTCTGGCGGGGCGCGACTTCGACAAGGCGGTAGGAGACGCGCGATATATGCTGGCTCGAGTCGATGAGCCCAAGCCCCCCGCGGCGGATTGGAAGCCTTATGGGATCGTGCTGGTGGTGTTGTTGTCGGTGGGCACGGCTCTGGTGGCGATGCGGGTTCGTCGTGGTGTTCACGGGCCCGAAGCGATGCGCGCGAAGCTTACGGGCTTTCACGCGCGAGCGGCCTTGCCCTACTTGTTGCCGGGGTTGTTGGCGGTCGCGCTGCTCGTATTCGTTCCTCTGATCGTTGGCGCGGGGCTATCTCTTTTCACGCATGAGCACGGCACGTTCACCTTCACGGGCCTGCAAAACTTCGGAAGAATTCTATTTCCGCCCCTGGAACGAGCGTTTCAATCCCGTTCTTTTTACTTCGCGCTGGCGGTGACCGTATTGTGGACGCTTGCGAATGTGGTGTTGCATGTGGCCATCGGCGTGATGCTGGCGTTGTTGCTGCGCCCATCGTGGAATCGATTGCGAACGCTGTATCGGCTGTTGTTGATCTTGCCCTGGGCGATTCCGAATTACATCACGGCGTTGATGTGGAAGGGCATGTTCAACGCGCAGGTGGGCGCGGTCAATGTGCTACTTTCTCCTTTTGGATTCGAGGGTTACAACTGGTTCGACAAATTTCTTCCCGCCTTCACGGCAAATCTGGTGACCAATACGTGGCTCGGTTTTCCTTTCATGATGGTGATTACCCTGGGCGCGCTGCAGTCGATCCCTGGTGAGTTGGAAGAGGCGGCGATGCTCGATGGCGCCACGCGATGGCAGCGTTTTCGCCTGGTCATTTTCCCTCATGTACGGCCGGCTTTGCTGCCCGCGATCATTCTGGGCTCCGTATGGACCTTCAATATGTTCAACATCATCTACCTGGTCAGCGGAGGAGAGCCCAACTCACAGACCGATATCCTCATCAGCGAGGCGTATCGTTGGGCGTTCGAGCGCGGGCAGCGTTTCGGCTATGCCGCGGCCTACTCGGTGCTCATCTTCATTTTCTTGCTGTTCTACAGCCGTGTGACCGAACGTTTGCAAAAGGATGGTGCGTCGTGAAGCCTCGCTTGCCGGAAGTGATCATCACCCACGCCGTGCTTCTGCTCATGTCCACCGTGGTGCTGTATCCGGTTTTATGGGTGCTGAAGCTCGCGCTGACGCCTGGGGGTCAGCTTGGCGCCGACCCCAATCCGCTTCCCCTGCCGGATTCCTTTTACCTGGGAAATTTCGGAGCTTTCCTATTTGCCAAGGACTTCAATGGCAATCCCCTGTTTTGGTACCAGCTTGGCAACTCCCTGTTGATCAGCGCGGTAGCCACGCTCATCGGTGTGTTGTGCGCGCTATCCGCCGCCTATGGCTTTTCTCGTTTCACCTTCGCGGGCAGGGAGACGGGACTCAAACTCATGCTCATCTCCCAGATGTTTCCCGCGGTCGTCACGGCGGTTCCGTTGCTATTCATTCTGGATACGCTCGGGCTTTTCGGCACGACGGCGGGGTTGGTGCTCATTTACTCCACGGCCTCGGTTCCCTTTTGCATCTGGATGCTCAAAGGATTTTTCGACACGTTGCCGCGGGATCTCGAAGAATCGGCTCGCCTGGACGGCGCTGGTCATTGGATCATCTTTTTCAAGATCATGCTGCCGTTGGTCCGTCCGGGCATCGCGGTAACGGCCCTATTTTCGTTCATGACCGCGTGGAACGAATTCATCATGGCGTCGATTTTTCTCGACGACGTGACGAAATACACGTTGCCGGTGACGTTGCAGCAATCGGTGGGGGGCTATGATCCGAATTGGGGACTGTTTGCGGCGGGTTCGCTCATTCTCTCGATTCCGGTGGTGGTGGTGTTCTTCTTCGTGCAGCGGCACATGGTAGCGGGTTTGACGGCGGGGGCGGTGAAGGGGTGAAAAGGAGCCAACCCCGCGTTTCATATTACCCGCAGCGGGTATGTTCGACGGCATATCCACGGAATGATTGTTGGTGCTGAGCGACTTCCGGAAGGGGCCCTCGCTCCTGTCTTCCCTCTATCGCCGCTTGCTCGAAACGGGCTCGAGGTGCGACATGCATAGAACGTATCCGGTGGTTCCACTGGGCCGTGGGTGCGACAGGTTTGACGCGTCGAAAAATTTTAATGTTTATTTTCAATAATTTAAAACATGGCCTCCAGGGCATGGAATGTGCTTCACCCATGCTCCAGAGGATGGCGTACGAGTGCAATCGAAGTTGAAATGGCTTGGGTAGCTGGGCTTGCGCTCCTTTCCTGTGGGGATGATTCCCGACTTGGGCTGCGTATCCCCCCCAGGCTGCTCCACTGCGAAAGCGTCGTGACACAAGGTGATCATATACATGTAACTTATTGAATTTACTTATATTTATTCTGGTATCAACAACACAAGGTTCACGCGATGGTGGTGCCACTCTCACACATGAGTCTCCGCCAAACCCAGCGACAATACGGAGGATCACTCGATATGCAGTGTTACCAGCAACGCAATTCAGCTCATCGAAAGGTGGCTGCCGTGGACGCCGGTCAAGGGTTCATCGTTCATGTTGCGCGTCGAACGCCGTTCACCGAAGCGATTATGTCATCGCTCGGCCCGCTCGAGGGGCGCTCCTCGTGGGGGGGGGCGTGGTTCGACAGTGAGAACCGCTCCCTCGCGCGCTCGGAGGACTTGGGGGGCCTGGGTCGCTCGAACACTGGCACGTGGCGTGGTCCTGTTCGTCAGTCTCGTCGATCCGTCCCAAAGCTTTCTCGAGTGCGCAGATCCACCCTAATCCTCGGGTTGGTGCTTTGGGGTGCGGGCTGTGCTGATCCTTCCGGTTCCGACGTCGATGCGGGGAGTTCGCTGGGCGACGACGCTCAGGTCCACGATGGGGGCTCGACGAGTGATGCTGGCTCGACGAGTGATGCTGGCTCGACGAGTGATGCTGGCTCGACGAGTGATGCTGGCGCGACGAGTGATGCTGGGATGCGGCCCTTGCCGCCCTATGTTCCCACGCAGGTTGGCGAGGCGAGGCTGATCACGACCACCAACACGATTCACGATGTGCGACCCACGCTTCCTCCCGATGGGTTGGGTGGCCTCCGTTCAATCGGCGATTATTCAGGCGGAGCGGCCAATCGTTGGGCGTCCTACTGGGGAAAACACATCGTCCATGGAGGCGGCCATGCCGCGACCGAAGACTCCAGCATCTATGCAGTGGCCTACGAAGACACCGCGGTTTCGTGGGAGCTTGTCGCCGGCATGCCGGACTTGCGAGAGCGTGGGGTATGGTACAATTTCGGAGGGGGCAAAAACAGCTATGCGTACTTCACGCTTCATGGCGCCGATAGCACTATGCCCGACGATCCCGACAATCCGGCTGGATGGGCGTTGCCAGATGACCCGCGGCAGAACCCCCGAGAGATATCTCCGGGGTGGCCGGCAGCCGGTCATACATACGATACCCTGAGCATCATCTCGCCACAATGGTCCGGTGATCCGAAGGGTGCGCTACTCCGGCACGCCGGTTTCGCATTGGGGATGTCCATATCGCGCTATACCTTCTTCGCCCATCGATTCCGTTTCAGCGGAACCACCTGGGACCGGCTCGAACCGGCGAGCGCAATAAATCAAGCCACCTGCATCGACACCAAACGCGGACGTGCCAAATTTCCATACAGTCGCGGATATCGCGATCTCACGACGGGAAACTGGGTGCATGTTCCTGGGGAAACGACAGGCCTTCCGAAAGGATATGTCGACAACCGTCTGAGCGAATACCACGAACAGCGTGATATTTTTGTCTTTTGCACCAATACCCAGGAAGAAACTCACGATCAGCTCCCCAGCAAGTGGGCATGGTGGCCGGGCGGAGACGACGACGGGGTGCGCCACCTGGTCACCTGGACCGGTGCGCCACCCCCCAACGTCGCCACTTCCTCCGAGACAGGGCGTGCTTCGGTGGTGTACGTCGACGCCCTCAAGCAACTCGGTTTTTTCAGCTTTGCCGACCGCGACGCGTACTATCTCATCGACGTCCCCGATGACCCTCGTGAACCGTGGACCGCAAATCGGGTGGAGATCTTTGGCGACGGTCGCCCCTCTCTTCTCGTCCATCCTGCAGGCCATGTCTATGGTCGCTGGGATTGGCTACCGGCTCTCCGATCGTTCAGCTACATTCCGCTCAGCGAATCAGCTTCCGGACGGATCGATCAGGTCGTGCTGGTTCGCGTGGTGGAGTGATGGATGCTGGCGAGCCCCTGACAGATCCCCCTATTTTTTCCTGAATTGGAAAAGGATACGAGCAAGGAATCCCCTGGATCTTGATTTTGGCTCGGCCCTTGACCTCCCTTGGGTCACCCCCAACAAAAACACATGTAAATTCTACTACTTGAAGATGTTCTGGAGATCCCTTGGGGCTACATTGGTTTCTCCAGACGCTGGGCAAGGTATTCTTGGTACGCCAGGCGCGTCATTTCCAGTCCAGCCAGGATGCTTTGCGGCTCGGCTGGGACGGTATTCCGCGGACAGTCGGGTGCGTCCTGTGTCGTGAGGCCGCAGGAAACCGAGATGCCATCGGCACGTCGGCATCTTACGAAATGTTGAGCGCAGGTGCCCTGGGTTATTGAGCATTGGACTGGCGCACTCGGTGATCAAATGGAATGAGGGTGACCGTTTTGCGCCTGCCGTGACCGTGATCAAGCAATGATAGGCCCTTGTTTCCAGCAGTCCTAGAGCGAAAGAAAGGCTCGGGGAAAAATGAGGGGATAGCTCAGCAGCGAAACGGCTTTCCCACTCACTCTCCCCCATAAGCCCCCGCGACAATCCCTCCTTCCAACCGACACGCTGACCCTGCCTGCAGCCGATAATCCCCCGCCCCCACAAACCCCGGCTCTCCCCACACCGACGTCGTGTCTTTGCCCATCCCCACCCACTCGCTCCATCCGTACATTTTCTTACCAATGCGAAAACCGGAGTTATCCTCCGGCGCCCACAAGCAATTCTCCCCGAAGATCAGGTTATCGAGCGAGGGCTTCTCCGTATAAATCCAGATTGCGTACATCCACTGGCTTTCCTCCGGTAACGCAAAGGGCTGATTGACAACGAAAATGTTTCGCTCCACGTGAATCGGCGTGGTGGGAACGTAGGAGTTTTGCAGCGTTATCGCGGTTTCTTTCGGGTGGACCACGGTGTTATGCTCGACCACCACGTCACCGGCGGCGGTGTGGCTGTTGGGGTCGCTGATGCCGAGATGGATGCCAATATGGTTGTCGACGAACGTCGAGTAACGCACGCGCAGGCCGTCGTCGATACCGCCGAAACCGTAGAAGCTGCCGTTATCCCGCACGCCGTGGACAATGAATTTGCCGGGGCCAGCGTGTTTGATTTTGTAAGCAGCGACACTGCCGGAAGAGTCGCAGTCGATGGCGTAGACCAAAGGCGGCGGCGTGTCGTCGGCGTACATCAGATAGTTGGCATTGTTCCAAGCAACGCCCAGCTTCTTGCGTTCATAGTTGTCGTGGGCGGCGCAGCGGTGCGCCACGATTTCCACGCCGCGCAGCTTGAAGCCGCTGCAGTTGTCGGCCGCGTTCCAGTCGCTATCTCGCACGGTTACCCGCTGAAACACCAAGTTTTCGCCACTGGTCTCCGCGCCGCCCCGCTCTCCGACGTTGGCACCACGGAACTCGACATCACGCGCAATCACGTATTGCGATCGGTACAGCCACAGTCCATGTGACTTTTGGTCGCGCTGAATGATCACCTTCTCGCCCGGGTAGCCGTAAATCTCCCCAGGCTCAGCCGCCGAGAAACGGGCGTCTCGGGTCGGAGCTGAAACGCCCCCCGCTTCCCATTTCCAATTCACCAACCATGTGCCACCGCGGATGATCAGCGTTTTTGCCCCTGAGGGCTTGAGTGCCGCAAGCCCCTTTTCGATCGTGCCGAACGGATCGTCGATGGTGCCGGCCGCACCATCATGTCCCCCAAGCTCTGCGAATACGAAACCGTTTTTGGTGACCTCGAGGCTGACCTCCACACTTTTGCGCCCGCCCTGGGGCGTGGTGATATGTACCGTAAATTCATGCTTGCCAGTATCTGCTTCGGTGGGCGCCCAAGATATATCGCCCTTGCCGTTGATGCTGAGCCCCACGGGCGCGCCCTCTACATCGTAGCAAAGCTCCAAGCCGTCTTCGTCGTAGGCCACCATGGTATAGGTAAAAGGGATCCCCGGATAAGCCCGCACCGGCTTGGGCCAGAATACTACCGGCGGCTTTGCCTGTGGATCGACCTCGTTACAGCTTCCCTGTGGTTCCGCGCCACCTCCACCACCGGCCCCCTCTCCCGCACTACCGCCCGTGCCTTGTCCGGCGCTACCGCCCAGCCCAGCCGCGCCAGCCTGTCCGCTGCTTCCGCCCTGACCCGCGTTGCCAGCCTGTCCGCCGCTTCCGCCCTGACCTGCGTTGCCGCCTTGCCCAGCGCTGGCCTCCGTGCCCGAATCAGCACCGCCCCGCGAACCGTCGTCAGACGACGAGCTTTCACAAGCGACGAGGAGAAGCCCAACAGCAACCGGAAGGATTTTGCACCACATGAACGCATTGTAGACCGACGGGGGCCAAGAGGGATAGCCAATGTCACGGTTGACGCCAAAAATCGTAAATATGAGCCATTTCCACCATCGGAGGAGGATGGAGCGATGTTCAGCAAAACCCGACCTTGTTGGTCATCAACCATTGAAATATCATTATCCGGCAATGGGTACTCGAGAGTCATACCGGCCAGGGACTGTTGTTCTACTGTTACCCGCTTTCCTTTTCTTGCCGCTGACCCTGTCACGCGTTGCGAAAGCCCAAGAAATGGCGGAATTTCATGACGACGGCGATGCGGTGCTCGTGCAATTATCCCAACGGCAAGGGGATATTTCTCTCAAAACATGGGGAGAAAGAAGGGCATGGGAGCAAGTGACCCGGATCCTGCGCAACGGCAAAGTCAAGATTCGTAGCCAGCAAGAATACGATCTTGAATTCGAAGTGCCGCGATCGGAGTTCGACAAGGTATGGGAAAGCCTCAAACGCTTGGAAAACATCGAAAGCAGTCACGAAAAGCAAGTGGATCTGTCTGCTCAGTATTCCGAGTGCTCCGCAAGGCTTCGGTTTGCTCGACATGCCAGAGAGACTGCGGCCCGTTTGCCCCTCGATGCCGCGCCTACAACCGCGCAAGAGGAAATCCGTCGATGGGATCGACGAATCGAAGAATTCCACAAGGACCTGGAGCGGATCGAAGAAAAAAGTCGAATCGCCATCATCAGGGTGCATCTTCTCCCTCAGCCTCGCTATGAATCAGCAGGCACGGCCCTCCACCTTTCGATGCTGGGAACAGGGCATAAGGAAATGTTTGGTCGGCAGCAAACGGTGATGGCCGTGGGGCTCGACGCGCGCGGGATGATGGGCGCACCCCTCGGGCGTTCGCTGGGATTGGATGCGCGGGCGGGAGCCTCCCTGGATGGCGGAATTTATGTTGAAGGTCGCGTACTTATGGGTCTGGGGGCGGCGCTGGGAAGAAGAGCGTCGCTGGGCTTGGCCCCTGGGATCGGAACGCGAGGACTGTCACGATGGCATATTCCTTTTGCGGTCGAAGTTCCGCTCGAATTATTTGGCTATGCGCGGGTGACCGATACTGTGCAATGGAAAGGATGGGCGCGCGGCGCTGGTGTGTTTGGGGAAGAGATGATCGGTTCCGGTTCCTTCGGTCCAAGAAAACGCAAGGCAGGAACGGAGTCTGTCCCTTTCTTCGACGAATTTTCCGCTGGAACATCGCTTCTCTTCGGTTGGTCGCAAAGCGACGATCCAAGCCGTCGAACGGGGCCGTATTTGGCTGGTGCCTATCACGAGTTGATGGGTCAGAAAGTTTTCGAGATAAGCATGGGGGTTGGGATGTCCTTGTGGGATGTTCGGTGAACGATGTCAATTTTTCCTGCCAAACACACGTAAATTCAATTACTTGAGAATGTTCTGGAGATCGTGGGGCTATCTTGGCTTCTCCGGACGCTCGCCATGGGGAGACAAGAAAGCGAGGTTTTGCCACCGTTTTTCTGATTCTGCGCGGGAAGGCAGAAGGTTTTTCCTCCTATCTCATCCTTTTTTCGAGTTTTCGCGGGTCCACGATGGCGCAGGCAGCAAAGCATCCAAGCCAATCAATGACGAGGAATCAGCACCACAGCGCTGTACGGGCCGATGACCACGGGTTTGGTGATGGGCTCCCCTTCGAGGTTTTGCCACTTTCCTGTCAAATCAACGATCCTGGGACCTCGGGCGGCATTGTAGAGAATCGACGGACTCTCCCCATCTTCCAAATCCACTGTCTCAGGCGTACGCGTAGCCGTCGGCTCCTGCGTGTTTTTCCAATCCTCGAAAGAATAGTTCTTTCGATCCGCTTCGTTGGCGAGCGAATCGCGGTTCATCACGTGGACCTGGCTATGATAAAGCAATGCGTAGTGATTGTTTCCGATCGTTCCCCAATTCACAGGCGGACTGCATTTCGTGTTCATTTCGGTGTAGAGCCACTGCCCCCTAGTCGACGGGATCATCCAGTTATCAAGCAGGTTGTCGTGATAAGAAGGAACGCAGGGGCCAGCTTGAGGACCGTGAAATAAGGACTGATCCGAGTTGGCGATTTGAACGTCTTCATTTCCATACGATAGGTTGGCGCGAACGGTATTGCCTTCCGACTGGCCGGTGTGATCGATGAAAATTCCCATGGAATGCCCAATGACCACGTTTCCTTCGACAAGCACATTCTTGACGCCCTTGTCGCCAAAATAGATCCCCATCGCCAAGCGCTTATAAGGGATAACGAAAGGATTGCTGTTTTCATCGACACTGTCTTTGAAGCTTCCCATCGCATCTACGACAATATTGTTCCGAATCGATAAGCCATCCGTATTGGAAAACGCGATCGAGCCCCCATCGTTGAGTGAGGAAAGCGCGTGAATGACCAGGTTCTCTTCGATCAAGGCGTCGGTGCCCACTTCCATGGCGGTATATCCGATATCGCGAAATATGTTGTGGCGCGCGACAAATCCCGGGCTTTTCGCCACAATCCCCTGGCAACCCCAACCGCTCGTCCCATAACCGGGTATCAACCCGATATTGGCGACCGTACTCCGCAATAGTTCGCTCTTTCCAACACCGACCCCTGAATCGCCGCCAGCTTCCCCAAAACGGCCACCCTCATCGATCATGTCAAGGATCGTCGATTCGATGATGCGCACGTTATCCATCCAGACAGTAACCCCCTTGTGGCTCGCTCGAAGGTCGACCCGACGCAGCACTGCATTTCCTTGACTGGGTGACCAAAACGCGACGGCAACATCCTTGGTTTGCTCCACACGCAGGCCGTCCACATAAACAGTTGTATCTCGGCCCATTCCATTGGAGATATCGATGCCTTTTTCACGAATGACCGCTTCCACCAATTCGCTGGATGGCTTGTGATTGGCATCCAAAGGGAAATAGTAAAGCATTTTCTCCGTGTCATCGTAGGCCCACTCCCCGGGCGCATCGAGGTAATCACGCTTGCCGTCCACATAATACGCAAACCCGCCTTCATGGACGGCTGCCTCGAAACCTTTGAAGTGTTGGTCGGTATCCACGGTCACCGAGCCAGGGGAGGAGGCAACGATACGACGATGAGTAAACGCCCAGTTGCGCGTTCTCATACGCAGGGTTGCTCCCACGTGAGCATCCTTGGGTTGGTTCAAGTCGGGTAGGTTTAAAGTAGTAATATGCCCTCCTGAACCCGGATCAGGAGAAGCTCCAGACCAATAATAGGAGCCGGAGTTGGGCGTGCGAGCTGGGGTTTGCCAGGTCTTGTTGACGTAAAGATGAGCAGGTCGTTCGGGAAACGGGGCGCGCCAGACACCTTTGCCCACCTCGGTCCATTCCTTGACCGGCTCGCTTCCCGATACGATCGGATCCGGTCCATTGCCATACGCGCCAAGCACGCGAGAGGCGGTATTGCTGCTCGATAAGTCGAAAGAAAGGGTTTCACGAAAAACCGATCCCCGCTCGAGCAACACGACATCACCCGGCTTTACGCGATTGGTGGCCCATACATTCGGGCTTTTCCAAGGATGCTCCGGACTCGTGCCGGGCGCCGAATCATCCCCGTGGTTGCTTACGTAGTATATGGTATTCGCCACATGGATCGTCGCCTCGGTCGTATCGGTGGCGCCGACCTTGTCGGCAACCTCATACGTAAAACGGTCTTCCCCGAGTGCTTCTTTCGATGGAGCGTAGATGAAACCTGTAGCGGTTGGCGTCAAGCTTCCTTTCGTTGGTGGTCCAATCACCCTGAGGGATAACACGTCGCCGTCGGGGTCGGTGTCATTGACGAGCAACGCGCTCGTTTGAATCTCGAGCGATTGACCTTTCAATACGTAAAAAGTCTCGCCGCGTGCCCATGGAGGTTCATTGTTGCGAACCGACGGATTCTCGTTGGCATCCGGGTCGGTGTCGCCATCGGTATTCGCGCTGCCATCGGCATTCGCACCGCTGTCGGTGTTCGTGCCCCCGTCGGTGTTCGTGCTGCCATGCTGGCCACCAGAATCGGAGGAATCACCGCAGCCTGCCATGGTTGAACAAGCGATGAAAAGCGATAAGCGAGCCACCCTCTTTTTCATGCGAGCAGTGTAGCACGATGGGGAGGAAAGGGCGGTCCTTGTTGGGGGTAGCCTGAACCATCCCCTCATTTTTCGCCGAGCATTTCCTTCGCCCGACGACTGCGGCCCTATGCCACGGTCCTATGCCACCGGAAAGCACACACAAAACGGCCATGGTCACGGCGCACGGCACACAAAACCGTTACGCTCACGGTAAAGCAATACTTTCCACAAGGCGGGACACCGCGCTTTACGTATCGAAATATGCCAAAAATTCGATGGCATCCCGGCATAACGCTTCCTTACCAAGCAGGGCGCAGCCGATGGTTCGCGGACGACCATCTCAACCGAACAGGATTGCATCTGGCTGGATTAACCATCACGCACCTCGCACAGGATGAGAAGGCTCGGTAGCCCGCGAGCACTCCCACAGCGTTCAAGCAACCGTATTTATTGATATTTTTACAAGACCGATCCAAATGGACTCAAGGACCCGAGTTTGACAGATGACCAAGTTGCGCACAGGCTAAGTGTTTGATTTTATTCAATTCCACTTGATGGTTTTTGAAAATGTAGTGAACATTTTGATCTCTAAATGACGATTTTAGATGACAATATTGATGGATTTGTGATGAACATTGCTCATGTTCATCCGAAAAACACGCAACTCGGCAGGACAAACCTACTTGCATCTCGTCGAATCCTATCGAATCAACGGAAAGGTCCGACAGCGCACGTTGCTGTCGCTTGGGCGCATGGAGGAGGGAAAACTCGACGAACTCGCCCAGGCTATCGCACGACATCAGAACCTGCTTTCCGCCCTCGATGTCGCAAAAAATATCTCCGTCGATGCCACGTATATCCTGGGACCGCTGCTGGTTTTGCGCGGGCTTTTTGACAAGCTCGGTATCGATGAAGCGCTCGAACGCATCGAGCGAAAACACCCAAAACTCGAGCTGCCTTTTCGAGACATCGTCTTCGCTTTGGTGGCCGCGCGATTGGTGCGTCCCTCATCCAAACTCGCGGTCTATGAGCAGATGCTAGAGCAGTTTTATCCAGACTTACGAGCCGACAACATCGACCTTCACCATGTCTTTCGAGCACTCGATGTGCTGGCCGCTGGCAAAGACGACTTGGAAACATCGCTATTCGTCCATGGCCGTGACCTTTTCAGTCGGCATGTCGATGTCGTTCTGTACGATCTGACCACCTTGCGATTCGAAAGCACAAAAGAGACGGAAAGCTTGCGTCGATTTGGCTTCAGCAAAGAAAAACGTAACGACTGCACACAAGTTGTGTTGGGACTTTTGGTTGATCCTGAAGGCATTCCGTTGGGATTTGAGGTGTATCCAGGAAACACGGTCGAGGGAAAAACCCTTGTCGACATCGTGCATAAGATACGCGAAAAGTATCGCGTTCGACGCTTCATCTTTGTAGCGGATCGAGGCCTGCTGTCCAAAGCCAATCTCGAATCGATCCGCTCTGTCGACGGAGAATTCATCGTCGGCATGCGTATCGGAAACCTCGCGAAAAAGCGTCCGGAACTGTATGATCGTAGCTTATTTCACGAGGTTGATGACGGGCTTGAAATCTTCGAGACCAACTTCGAACAAGACCGTGGCATCGTCACATGGTCGCGGGAACGAGCGGCTCGTGATGAGAAGCTTCGTACTGATATTGTTGACAAGCTTCGCACCAAGCTTGATGGGCGTAAAAAGGTCTCCGCGAAAACGTTTGTTTCCAACGCCAACTATCGCTATTTCCTCAAAGGTCTCGACAAGGGCCAAACCCCTGTGATTGACGAGGCCAAGGTCGCTGAGGCTGCTAAAAAAGATGGGTTTTTCGCCATTGTCACCAACGTGCACCACAAGAGCGGAACCGAGCTTTTTGCGCAATACAAGCAGCTTTGGCATGTCGAGGATGTCTTCGGTGAACTGAAAGGCACGCTGAAAGCTCGCCCGGTTTTTCACTGGAAAGACGAACGAATCGTTGGGCACTTGACCATGTGTTTCATCGCACTTTTGTGCGAAGCACATATCATCCGCGCGCTTCGTCGCGAGGGTGATGCGTACAAGGGTCGAGCCGTGCGTGAAAAGCTTCTCAGCTCGCGGCAACTATCTGCCGTTACGGTTTTGCGTGAATTGGCTGAGGTTCGAGCCATTCCTGTGGTGATCGGTGATGAGCGCTATTGGGTCCGAACGGACATCCGCGGACATGTAGCCATCCTCTTTCAGCGACTTAGGCTGTGCATTCCACCCCGGTTGCTCAAAAGGGAAAGTGTAGTGGCACAAGGCGATCGTACGCCCGTAAGTTGTGAAAATTGCTCAGATTTATAAATTTTGGTGTCAAAGTCGGGAAATATGCCAAAAATTCGATGGCATCCCGGCATAACGCTTCCTTACCAAGCAGGGCGCAGCCGATGGTTCGCGGACGACCATCTCAACCGAACAGGATTGCATCTGGCTGGATTAACCATCACGCACCTCGCACAGGATGAGAAGGCTCGGTAGCCCGCGAGCACTCCCACAGCGTTCAAGCAACCGTATTTATTGATATTTTTACAAGACCGATCCAAATGGACTCAAGGACCAAGTCATCGTCAAAGTCCAGGGGACTCCCTGCCCGTAACCCTTTCCAATTCAGGAAATAATGAGGGGATCTGTCAGCAGGATACCAAAAGATAGTACGGGCACCGGACAGGCAAGACGAAACAGCGGCGAAATTCTTGCGTTCTCCGGCCAGGGTGATGCAGGGTATGAAATTTCGGTGTTTGACAGTCACAATGATGAAATATGGGCACGACCAGGCAACCAATGCGTATAAGTAATGTTACTGTCTTTCAAAACGGAGTGCTAGCGCAAACGATGGGGAGCCGAAGGGCTTATCCAGTCGATCGGAACACCGAAGTACTCGGCCTACGGAGCATCGCTGGTAAAGCGACGGAGATATGGCGATGATAGCGCGCCGATGAGCTGCTGGAAGATATTGGTAAGGGAATTATAGGTCTATTTGTATTAAATATGTGCTGAAGAAAGATATCGTGACCAATTGACGCAATACATAGATTAATTGTTGGTTTAAAACCCATGAAGATAAAGAAGCCGATGTTCGTCACTCTCATCATTATCGGATCGATCATTGCGTTGTTCATTGCGGGAAGAACATACAAGGCGATTCAATTCAATCATGAGGTGAAAACCCTGTTTTCACAAGCAGGAGAGGTTTCCGACAAAAAATTCAGCTACATACAGATTCAAAATTTACCTGACCCGGTTCAACGGTATTTCCGGTTTGCCTTGAAAGAAGGCTGCCCTTACATCAGCTACGCTAGATTGAAACATAGCGGTCAATTCAAAACCGGCCCCTCGAAGGAGTGGGTAGATATAAAAGGAGAACAATATTTTACCACACAGATCCCGGGTTTTGTCTGGAAAGGTTCAACAACAATGTTCACAGCCAGGGATATGTATCTTTCCAACAGGGGCAAGCTGACCGTTTCATTGCTTTCACTTTTCGGGATAGTCGACGGCCAGGGGGAAATATACGATCAGGGAGAACTACTTCGGTGGCTGGCAGAAAGCGTATGGTTCCCGACCAACCTTTTACCCGGAGATAACCTGCAGTGGGTGCCGATGGACGGCACAAGCGCTCGACTCAATTTCACCTATAATAATATTTGTATTTCCTATTTGGTTTCCTTTGATGACTTTGGAGCGATCACCGAATTCAAAACGAAGCGGTACATGAACGAAAATGATTTGGAGATTTGGGTGGGAAAAGTTACCGATTACAGAGAAAAAGCGGGAATGATGATCCCGTTTGCCATTGAAGCGTTGTACCAACTTAAAGACGGTGATTACAGCTACGCAAAATTTTATCTTAATGAAATCGAATATGATGTTCCTGAAAAATATTGAACAGATCAATAACAGAAGGGGAGTTCTTTGATATTTATCCCGATCATCTAGCGCTCCCGCGGATCAAGAAGTAACGATGGCCTCTCACGAGGAGGCGTTGAGTGGGCAGGGCGCGGAAAAGCTCATCCCGCCGCGGCTGGTAACTGTGCTGCCTTGTGTTCCAGGCCCGAACTGCCCCGGACAACGCCGACTATCCCTCCGTGCCGAAGGGCGAATACCATGGCAGGTCGCGACGAACGTTGCACCTGTGCAACACATGATCGCTTTACCCGCCAATTCAGTCGTGATATGGCACGAATGGTAAATCCCTCCTGGAGTCGATGCGAGGGGAGAGGAAGAAGACATGAAGAAAATCGTGATCTTAGGCGCTGGTGCCGGCGGTACCATGGTGGCGGCCAAACTCCGCAAAGCGCTTCGCGCGGAGGAATGGTCCATCACCATGGTGGACGCCGGAGATGCACCACTATCAGCCGGGCTATCTGTTCATCCCCTTTGGCATGTACACCAAGGAGATGGTGCTCAAGCCCAAGCGGGACTTCATCCCACCCGGCGTCGAGTTCGTGCTCGATGAGGTAACCGAAATCGACCCGAAGAACAAGCGGGTCGGGACCAAGAAAGGGCGTAAGCTTAACTACGACTTCCTGGTGGTGGCCCTGGGGTGCCGCATCGCACCCGAAGAGGTAGAGGGGATGATGGAGGGCTGGGGCAAGAACGTCCACACCTTTTACTCCCTCGACGGTGCCGTAGCGCTGGCTAAGGCATTGAAATTCTTCGACAAAGGCAGGCTCGTGCTGAACATCGCGGAGATCCCTTTCAAGTGCCCGGTGGCGCCGTTGGAGTTCGTTTTTCTGGCCGACTGGTTCTTCCACGAGCGGGGGGTTCGGGACAAGGTGGAGATCGAATTGGTGACTCCGCTGCCCCACGCCTTCACCAAGCCCAAGGCGGCGGCCATCCTGGGCGACTTCTGCGAGCGCAAAAACATCATCATCACCCCGAACTTCAATATCGGCGAGGTGAACGCCGCGGAAGGATATATCGAGGAGCTGGGGGCCGAGGGCCGCAAGGTGAACTTCGACCTTCTCGTCGCTATCCCGCCCAACCTGGGCCCCAGGTGATCGAGGACTGCAACCTCGACGGCGGCAACGCCGGTTATCTGCCTACCGACAAGGCGACGCTCAAGGCGAAGGATCTGGAGAATGTTTATGTCATCGGCGACAACACCGACTTGCCCACCTCCAAGGCAGGCTCGGTGGCCCATTTTGCATCGGAGATCCTCTGCGAGAACCTGCTGCGCGAGATCGAGGGGCTCGAGCCCAGGGCGGTCTTCGACGGCCACTCCAACTGCTTTATCGAATCAGGCTTCGAGAAAGGCATTCTCATCGACTTCAACTACGACGTCGAGCCTCTGCCGGGCCGGTTCCCGCTGCCTGGCGTAGGCCCCTTTGCCCTGCTCCAGGAGACGCGAATGAACCATTGGGGCAAGCTGATGTTCAAGTGGATTTACTGGAACATCCTGCTCAAAGGCGAGGAAATGCCTCTGGAGCCGCAAATGTCCATGTTCGGCAAGTGGGCCGATTAGGGGGTAACCATGGCACTGACCCTTGGACGTGACGACGAGGTGATCCAGAAAGTCGACGAGACGTGGGCGCGGCTCGAGCGGCTCGAGCGTCAGTTCGCGCCGCTGCTCGAACTCAAGGAGGACGCGCAGCCCATCCTCAAAGAGCTGATGCATGCCGTCATCCTCGAACTCGACGAACTCGACGGCCATTTCAAGCTCGAGGACGCCCTTCTCCTGATCAAAAGGCTTCTCCGCAACACGAAGAATCTCAGCGCTCTGCTCGACCGGCTCGAGCAGGCCAACGACCTTATCAGCGACATGACCCCGATCATCCACGAGGTCACGAAGGCAACGATCTCCGAGCTAGGAGAGCTGGAAAAACAGGGAATCTTCAAGAATCTGGCGGCGATCAGAACCGTGGCTGAGCGGTTCAGCCGTCGCTACACCCCGGAGCGGGTAGTGGCCTTGGGCGACAAGCTAATCGAGTTGCTCCAACTCGTGGACCTGATTGCCCAGCCCCGCACCCTGCGCCTAGCCCACGCGGCGACCGACGCTATTTCGCAGGATGACCAGGGTCGTGCGGAGGTCACCATGTTCGGCCTTTGGCGCAAGATGCGCGACCCCGACACCCTCCGCGGCCTGGCTCTGATGCTCGACCTAGCCAAAGCCCTTGGACAAGCCGACAACACCAAGAGCGTTCCGATGCTCGAGAGCGGCAAGTAGCGGTTCTTCATCGCCGGGAAAATTCGAAAACCTCTCGCAACTCGAGTCGAACCTCGACGAAGCCGATCGCGATCGCGCATGGAGCACGAAGCCAACGGCCATCCCTGAGGCGAAGGGGACCGCAAGACATACCCAGGCTTCGCCGCGCTTGCTCGCGGCGAAGGACCCCGGTTCCCTCGGCGAGCAGCCAAAGGCACGATTTGATTGACTTTTGTGGAGATGGGGAGGCAAACGGCGTTTTTCGACTTGGCCAGGCCAGCCACGGCGTTCAGGAAACTGCTCCTCCACGTCGGCGAACGACAGCCAACAATCCGAAGAAGACGGAAGCGAGCCATGCGGCTTGCGACGACATCGCGCTGCCCCGGATGAGGCCACAGGAACAACCATCGGAAGACTTTCCCGCTCCAGGGGAATCTCCGCCATCAGACACCAGCCCCCCAGCATCGCCGTCGGGATCGAGCCCCCGCGAAAGGTACAATACCCCTTGCGAAGAGGCTACTTGCGGACCATTCGCCGTTTTCGTCAATATCGTATCACTTCCTGATAATGTAACATCGTACCGGCCCGAAGGTTCGAGGCCGACCACGAGCAGGCGCTGTTCCCCAGGTGCTTGCACAGTGATTTCCGTTGCGCCATCGACGGCAAAAAGCACGGTCAGGTTGCCGACCCGTGCAGCCGTACCGCTATTTGCCTTGATCTGCTGCGCGGTAATTGGAGTCTGTCCGTCATCGGTCACTGCCACGAAGTGCAAATACTCTTCATGCTGCGCAGGTGGCGTTGCCGACACCTCGATACGCCAGGTGCCGATATCCACTGCATTGGTATTGTTCTCCGGGTCGTAATGCGGATCCCGATCCTTGTTCGGAGGATAGTTCGTTTCCTTGCCATCCGGGCTCCAAGCGAGGAATCGGCAGTCTTACGCGCCATCAAAGCCTCCCACTTCGAAAACATCGGCCTTGGGAGGAAGAAGCGTACTCACCGTCGCAACACCTCCCCCATTGGCGATTCGATAGGTCCGATCCTCAACTTTCCAATGGCAAGGCGAGGCAGGCTCACCGCCAGCCGGTTCTGGTCGTTGTGCCGTGTGAAGAAGGATTCTCGTTGTCAATCCTGCTCTGTCCGCGGTCTTATGGACCTCATCGTGAAAGAAAAACGATGGATGGGAAGTGCCTGGTAGATTCGGTAACCAAACCATGCTTCACACCCATCCTCGCTGCTGTTCGAGTTTCGTCGATTCGTAGCTATCGCTCATATCAGCCCGAAAATACGTGTACTTTTCGGTATGTTCATAAGCATTGATCCCCATGCGGGCGGCCTGTTGTCCAGGTTGGACCTGCTCGAGCGTGGGATACTCCCGTGTCCAGCGCTGCCCCCCGTCGTTGCTTCGTTTCTTGGAATAACTGACATACTTCTCTTCAGGATCGTAGAGGACCATTGCATTATGAGCTATGGTTCGCCGATAGTAGTTGTGCCAATGCTCCGTTCCGTAAAGGTCATAGCGTCCTGAATCCACGAGGAGCGGAGCCCGATAATACAGGCTGAACGCCCCATTGTCGTGGTGTTGATGATTCCCAACATAATACGGTGTTGCGCGGAATTCAAAAAGTGCGGACGTTTCGAAGTACCAACTCTCCCGGGCGATGACTTCGCCGGTGGAAATGAAGTGGCGAACGAGAGGCAGCGTGGCAACGGGCGTGCGTGACGCGTCGGGATTCCAGAACACGAGTTCATAAAACCCATTGTCGACACCGCGTTGATGCGTGCGAAAAAAAGCTTCCGCGTATTGATTTTGGAATCGTGTGCTCGCAACAAGGGACTGCAAAACATATTCGTCTGCCCAGTCAATATTTTGGGCATGCCTGTCCCCCACCGCAGGGAAATCGTGATCCGCGCGAAGGCCATATATGTAGTGAAGGGGCAGATTTGCCATATACGGCCACAGCACGTTGGCGTCGGTTGCCGTATGCCAAATCATCGTACTTCGGAGTTCGGAATATCCTGCCCCATAGGCAAATCCGAAGTAATGTCCCCCATCCGCCAACGCATAATCGCGGAAAGCCTGCACCGCCTTCAAGTTCGCAAGCAGCCGGACCGCAACGTTTTCGAGTTCGGGAAAATCATCGACAAGCGCCAACACCGCACTTCCGAACTTGCCGGAATTGTTCGGGGCATGCGAGCCCGAGACATAAATGGTTTCGCCCGCGGGGCACTTCCACTGGGAGTCGAATTCACCACCGCAGATATAGGAAGCCCAGTGACGAAGGGACGCCTTGACGAATTCGGCGATGGCGACACGATAGGTTGTTCCGCTCGGTGCATGGGTGCGTGTCCCAACGTCCTTGTGCAACGTGTCATAGATGACTCCGATGCTATCTGCGATGGCGGAACCAACCATATCATCCACGGAGTCTGGGGAAGTTGCGAGAATGGCGTCGGCAGCGTGGAAAAGAGCTTCACGATAGGGCTCTTCGTCGGTCAGAAGCCACGCCAAAGCGATCGTGCGAATCACGAGCGGTTGATCGCTGCGCGATGTATCTCCGTGATTGAAAGCAGTTGCAAAATCCTGGGCTCGGCTTTGGAGCTTGGCAAATCCCTCGATGAGTTCGCTCGAACCGATCATCGTCATACGCCCCCGTGGCGATTCGTGATCGAGAGCGATGGCAGGTTCGCCCTTTTCCGTGGTAACCCAACGGAAGTTGCCAGTAAGCCGCATCCGATGGGTGCCTCCCTCGGCAGAAGTAAGGTCGTCCGTTCCCTCGGGAAAGCGAAAACTCGCCATGGCGGCTCCCGTCGCGTCGTCGTTTTCCCAAACGTCGACACTTCGAAACACATCCCCACGCCCCGAAAACGTGAAACGTTGCTCGTCGGGAACATAGCCTGCTGGCAAGTCCGCCATTCCCACAACTTCACCATCGATAGTAACACTCGCCTTGCGCGTGGTGTGATTCCAGGAAACCGAAATATCGTGCCATGCATCGCACGAACAATGCGCTGTCCATCCCGCTGCATAGGAATTGACATCCTGAAAGACGATTTGCAAAGGACAATCCCCTGCGTTCGTGGTGGCGCCTTCGTTGTGTCGTACGAAAAGATGCCGTCGTGTGCTCGCATAGTCGTCGAAAAGCGCATCCACACGGGGCTCGCCTGGCGTGGGGGAAGGCGTGAGTCGGACGGATATCGAGAGGGTTCCTGTCGGCGGGAACCTGGAATCCGTCAAAGGAATTGGATCGAAAACCGTGGCCCTGAGTTTTTCGACGACCTAAGGACTCACAAGAATGCGGGGGCGTGGATTGAGCTTGAAAGGGAGTGCGGCGCGCGCCGTCGACCCAAGCCCCAATCCCAACACCGCGAATAGGAGAGCCGCCCGCTTCATGACTGGCCATGATACGAGACTGTCATCGCAGGGATCAACCGTCTTGGGGCGTGCGGAGAGGCTGTTCAACCTGAATCATCCCCTTATTTTTCCAGAGTAAGTCTCCCGTCGCAGCGCTACCCTGTGTAGGCGCGAATGCTCATCCGTCGAAGCCTCAACGTTCGCCGGGAGATGATAAAAACTTGTAAATACAAATAGTTACAACGATTCGTTCCTGCACGGCCACCATTCGTATCACCCCTGTTCGGTCGACCAAATCAACCTGGCGGATCGTCTCGCTAAAGAAGATCCATCCGAACACCATGGCTCGACGGAGATCACATTGCCATGCACTGGAAACGACGTGGGGTCGAAGGCGACCAAGGCGGTAGCGGTGGACGACTGCGGTCGTGTGCAGGGTCGTTCGATCGAACCGGGGGCTCCAGGTATTGCACAGCAAGCGCGGCGCATGCTCGAGGCATTGTCCTATCGCGTGGAAACCAATGGCGAAGCATCGATCGTGGCAACGGGCCATGGTCGCGAGCTGGTAGCGGTGGCCACGAAAAAATGGACGGAGATTTCATGTCATGCGCCGAATGCATTTGATGTCATGAACCGGCCGGGAATGTTGATCGACGGGGGTGGCAGGGACACGAAAGGGAACCGAGTGCGTTCGGATGGTTCGGTGGTGGATTTCGTGATGAACGACAAGTGCGCGACGGGAACAGGGCGTTTTTTCGTCTTGTTGGGATAACCGAGGTTCGTTAGCGCCGAAGGGCGCTGCCGCGGAATCCTGAGGTCTTCGATCAGAATGCGTTGCGCGAAGAGCGCTTGCATTTTCATCAAGCGATCAAGGGCCGCTTCGTTTTTCTCGTTCCGTGAGAAATAGATAGAAGGGGATGAAACTGACGAGCAACAGGCCCGCCACCACGTATGTCCAGCCCTTCGTGAACGTCAGAAAATCGAATAACGTTACCATGGCGTCCTCCGTAGGCTCAATGTTCGTCTTTCCAATCGGGATGTTCGTACATGATGGGCATGCGGTTCGCGATCCATCGGAACATCACGACACCGAACGTGACCAACGCCACGCTCACCCAAATCTCCATCCAATGAGGAACGTAACGGTGTTCGGAGGGCAGGTCGTAATTGAACGCGATGAACGAGACGTTGAAGCGATTGAGGATGATACCAATCACCGTGATGACCGCCGCGATTCGGACGAATAGCACCTTGGATTCGCGGTAGCCTACCGTGAAAAGGAAACAAGGGAGCAAGACGAAACCGACGAGTTCCACGAGATACCAGGCTCCCCAGGACGTTCCGAGCAGATGCCATTTGTCGTCGAGGGAAAGCGAAAGGAGTTTGATGGCCGTGTAGATGGCAAGCGCGACGGCACCGGCTTTTCCCAGGCCCAGGTTGATTCGCTCGAACTGTTCGTTGGAGATCTGGACTTGATGGTGGAACGCCTTGTGAGAAAACATGCCTTCCACGATCACCATGCTCAACCCGGCGGCCACGGCGGAAACGAAAAAGTGAACGGGAATATACGGGGAATACCACAGAGGATGCAGCTTGGTGGGCGTGATGGCATACATCGCACCCAACGTGGATTGATGCAGCGTGGATAAGATGAGACCGAAGACCGTTAGAGCAATGGTCATGGCTCCCACGACTTTTCGCCAGCGCTTCCATCCCAACCATTCGAAGACCGCGGGCGTTGTCTCCACGAATAGGGTTGTCAGGTACAACGCGACACAGAGGGATACTTCGAACAGGGCGGAGGTAGGTCCGGCCTGGACGAGAAATGGATAGGGAAGATGCCACGGTTTTCCCAAGTCCACGATGAGTCCGAGCACGACGAGAAAGTAGCCGAGAAAGCCTGTGAGGATGGCAGGGCGAACGATCGGCTTGTATTCCTTCATGCCGAATAGATACACGGCCGAGGAAGTCACGAAGCCACCGGCGGCGAGAGCCACACCGCTCATGACATCGAAGCCGATCCATATTCCCCAGGGGTAATAGTGGGTAAGGTTGGTGGTGGCCTGCAAGCCTTGGGTGAAACGCAAGAGCAGGATACCCGCACCCACCAACAGAATGACGCCTGCAATGAGATTGAAGGGCGTGAAGAGCTTGCCTCGGGTTTGGACTGCCTCGCTCATGACTTGGTCTCCTTGGGGTCCGCACCGTCGGTGGCGGCGGCGGCGGCCTTCTCCGCCGCTGCCTTTCGTTCGGCTTCCTGCAGCGCTTTTTTCACCGCCGCGTTAATGGCTTTCTCCTTATCTTTCGCGGACTTATCTGCCGCTTGCTTGAGTTTTTCCTTGGTATCCTCGTCGGCTTTCTCGAGGGCGAGCCGCACCGCTTCTTCCAACTCCTGTTGGGCAAGCTTGTCCTTGCGTTTGCTAAATGCGTAGAAGGCCATGAGCAGCCCGGGATAGATGGTGACCACCAAAGGCACGACAGATAGATAGCTCGTACCGATGGAAGGCAGCGATTCGTGCGTGACCCCTTCGTGCAACTCCAGGCTTTTGAAGGGAACCCCAGCAAGCGTGAGCCAACTGGTTCCACCGAATTCATGTTCTCCAAAAACGTGATCGATATACCGGTCGGGACTTTTCCGAATTCTTTCTTTCGCCACCGTGATGAGTTTGTCTCGCTCACCAAATAGGATTGCCCCCGTGGGGCATGCATCGGCGCAACCTGGATTTTTCCCTTCTTTGATGCGCGGATAACACATCGTGCAACGCATCACTTTGGGATCGAAAGCGCTGTCGTACTCGTAAGAAAGTGCATGATAGGGGCAGGCCATCACGCAGTATCGACAGCCCAGGCAAACATCCGGATCGTAAAGCACGGGGCCTTCAGGAGTCTTTTCGAAGGCGTGGACCAGGCAAACCGAAGCACAGCACGGTTCATTGCAATGCATGCACTGGTGTTTGCGGTACACCGGGGGCGTACGCCCCTCGGCGGGCTTGTATCGATTGACGACCGTAAACTCCGTGGGCGTGATTCGTCGATGACGGTCGAACACGGTCTTGTCATCGATGGGTCGGTCCGGCGGGGGGTGCCCATTGACTTCTTTGCATGCTTTTTCGCAGGAGCGGCAGCCCACACATAAGGTGGTATCGTGCAGCAGTCCGAAACGGCCCTGATACCCTGTGAATTGCTGCACTCCCGCGGCGTTGGCCTTGTGTGCGGTGAGCATGCCCGCGCCCGTGGCAAGACCGGTGAGGAATCCTCTGCGCGAGACGCTCATGGTTTCTGCTCCTTGTTTTCGGCGTGGCAATCGACGCACCCGGCTTTGATCCCCATGGGTTGATGACACAAGATGCATTGACGGTGCAGAGCCACTTTGAGGCCCGGGCGATCTCGGCTGAGATCAGCATCGGCGGGGTGGCAACTCACGCATTTGGGTGGTTGAACACCGACGGGGGAATGGTGATGACATCCCGCGCATAGCGTTTCCATGGTGCCGTGGAAACGTGTGGCCATCTTGTCTTTTCTGACCTCACGATCCAGGTGCTCGACGATTCTTTTGTGGGGAAGATCCGCGGGGCCATAATCACCACCGGGGAAGTATTCGAGACGGAGAGTCGCGGGGAAGGCCGCGGACGTGGGCGGCAGATCTTCGAGATTTGCAGTCGCAAGCGTTGGCTCGGGAAGGTCCGCTTTCATCGCTTTCGTCGTCGGACCCGCGTGACACGTCGTGCAAGAAGCTTCCCTCGGCTCGCCGGGAATCGTTTGATGGCATCCCACACAGCCGGGTCGTTGCGTTTCTTTTTTATGGCATCCCACGCAGCTAAACGTGGAAGAGGGCTCGTGGTAGGCGCGTTCCAGAGATACGTACCCGCCTTCGCTCGTGGGTGTGAGGGTGTGGCAATCCTTACAGGCCCGCATCGTTTTGTGGTGGCATGAAGAACAACGGGAGGTGGCGGCCTCATGCTGCGCATGATCGAAAGGAACATACGCTGCCGTAGCGCCATCGGCGTGAATCCAGGTGTGATTCGGTTGTCCCCGCATCAACCGAGGCACAGGATCGACGCGCTTGATCGCGGCGATCGATTCGGCATCGTGACAACCAACGCACAAGGTGGGGCCAGTCGGTTGTTGCTTTTCCTCGCGTTGCAAATGGCACTGCACGCATCGGTCGTGGGAGGCGTGTTGCAAGGACAAGACCCGTCCTTCGTCTTTGGCGCCGTGGCAATCGGCACAAGCGCTTTCTTCACCTTTTTTCGGAAGGAATTTTCCTTGCGCCTTGTCCCATACGTGATGACAGGTCTCGCACTTACCATCTTCCGCTTTTTCATGGCGGTGATGCAGGCTTTGATCGAATCGCAGATGGGCTTGTTCTTGCGACGTTCCGGGCGCGTGGGCGTGACAGCTACCGCAAGCGACCGGGCCGGTTTTTTGTTTTTTCGAAGCACGATCCTGATGACAGTTCAAACAGCCATCGTGAAAGGTATTCATTGCTTCTTTGGCGGAAGCAGCGGTAGCGGCCCATGCGTATTTCATCACGCCCGCGCTATCTTGTGTGTGACAGCTCACGCACGACTTGGGGCCGAGAGCATCCGTGTGCTTGGCGTGATCGAAGTCAACCGCTGGCCGATCCAACGCCCCCCATTGAGGAGAAAGTCGAAGAACGATGGTGGAAGGGCCAAGGATCGGTTTGTCCTTGTCCGAACAGCCAAGGACCGCGAGGCAAGCGATCACAACCACTACCATCCAATTCGCAGTCAGTGCCCTGGAGATGCGCATGATTCCCTGTCTCCTCACGACTCGAGATCGATGGCCTTGACCAACAGCTCATTGATGAACTTGACGTGCATTCCGAGCTTGTAGTGACCGATGATATCCTCGATGCCACTGTGGCAATTGTGGCAGGGAGTGATGATGAGGCTGGCTTTCGTGGCCGCGAGTTGATCGGCTTTGCATCGGATGCTTTTCATCCGTGACAGTTTCCAAGGGGGGCCGCAGTTGATGACACCACCACCCGCCGCGCAGCAGTAATTGTGCTCATGACGCGGCTCCATATCCCGGAAGTCCTCGCACAACGCCTTGATCACATAGCGGAGCTTGTCGTGCAGCCCGCGCCCTCGCACGATGTTGCAAGGGTCCTGCACCGTCACGGGTTCTTCGATTTTCCGCTTGATGACGAGCTTTCCGCTCTTGATGAGTTCGTAATAAAACTCGACCGCATGCACCATCGGGATGGGCGGCTGCTTCCATGCAAGCCACTTGGGACCGTCGTACACCGCACCGCGGTAGGCATGCCCGCACTCACCCATGACGATACGCTTGACGCGAAGCTGAGCCGCTCGCTCCCAATGCGCTCGCTCCACACGTCCCATGACCTCGAAATCTCCCGAGTACATGGCCATGTTGCTGTTGTCCCACCCATCGGCGCTCGGCATCGTCCAATCGATGTTTGCCGCTTTCATGATCACGGCCATGTTGCCGATGAGCTGCGCCAAAATCTTCGGCTCCGGAGCGATGACCGAATAAAAAACGTCGGCTCCTTCCTTGTCCAAAGGAATGCGTGCGCCCGACAATTCGGACATCGCCTCTTCCTCTTGCCACATCAACGTATCAATCCAATCGTCTGGCTGAACCCACATCTGATTCGACGTCACCGCATGGCTGTTGGTCGTGTCCTGCAAGTACTGCGGGACGAGGCCCAGCAAGCTGCAGATGCGTCGCACGGTCATGATTTGATACGCGATGTCGATGCCGAAGGGGCAATACATGGAGCATCGACGACACGCGCCGCATTCGGTGAAGGCGATGCGTGCCGCGTTTTTCAAAAAGGGGCCGTCCACCTTGCCCTTGCGTTTGACCATTTCCCAAAGGGTATTTTTGACTTTGGCCACAGGGGCGTAGTCCGGATCTCGGTCCCGTGAGTTGTAGGTATGACAAGCTTCCGCGCAAAGCCCACAATGCACGCAGGTCTCGAGATATACCTTCATTCGTGCCGCGGATTCGTTGTCCAACACGTGCCGAATGGTCTGCTCGATACGCTCGGGAGTAAGCTTTTTGATGCCTTCGTCGATGCCCGCGTCAGCAATCATCATATCGGTGGGATCAGACATGGTCGGGATTCCTTTTCACCAGTCCCTGGCGTTACGGACGGCACCAAACTCGCTACCCATGTAGGCCCGAGAGAAAACGAACCAGAACATATGCGCGAGTCGTGTGAAGGGAATGGCCAGCAACCAGGCAATTCCGGAAGCGATGTGCAACGCGATCGCATGCTTGGAAGGCAGCCACCCTTGATGCGCAACGAAGCCCGTCACAAAAGGTGCGATGACCAGAAGAACAATCGCATAGTCCGACCAGGTCGTTACATTACGAACCTGAGGAGCGGCGATGCGGCGAAGAATGAAAAACAGTCCTCCAGCCACCACCACCAACGACATGAAGTCCGCGACAGGAGCGGGCAGGCTCCACCAACTTATTCCCCAAGACTGCTGCCACAACACGGCATGTCCCATCACGAAAAGCGGCGTGATCAGCAAACACGCGTGAAATGCGAAGGATACAACCGTGAAAAAGGGGCGAAGGCGCATGTTGCGCGTGCCGAAAGGCAAGAGCCAGTGCAACACCGAGCGCGCCCCATGCTTCGCGTCCAACGTAGGAAATACTGTTTTTTCCCGGCTAGCCAGTCTCCCCATCTGCACGATCTTGAACGCCGTGCCACCCAACAGTCCTACAAAGGCCAGCCAAACGAAAGGGATCCAATACGATTCCACGGCCCTGCCTCCAAGTCAGCCCATGATCTCCCCCAAGGAAACCACCTGGCGGAAGTACTTCTCATCCACAACACCACGAACCAACACATGCTTTCCATCGGGACTCACCACGGGGTCCCAAAGAAGCTCGAACGTAGGCTTCCAAAGACGATCGTTGGCCACCAATCGATAGCGCCCGTCCCGCTCGACCTTCGCCAACACCACATCCCCCTCCGGCGAAAAAACCGGCTCCCACACCATGTCGAATGTCTCGGACCAGGCTCGACCATCCACCGCGACCCCCCAACGATTCTCCTGCTTCACCGTCGCCGCCACATGCTTGCCATCCGGTGAGAAAAGGGGGGCAAGAACCATATCCCCGAACGTCTGATCCCACGCTACATCATCGACCGCGATCGTCCATCGCCCATACGACGGCGCGACCACGGCGGCGATTCGCTTGCCATCCGGACTGAAACGCTGCCGCCAAAGCTGCATGAAGCGGTTTTTCCACAACGGTTTTCCCCCCTCCGCGAGCGTCCACGCCCCGCTGACACGAACCGGCACCACAATGCCTCGATGACCCGGACGAAACGATGGCTCCCAGACGCACGTGTATTTCGTTTCCCACGGCTCGTCATCCTCCGCGACCGTGTACTGCGTGGCGTCCGTCCGCACCTCGACTGCGACACGCTTGCCGGTTTCATCGAAACAGGGTGCGTATACGTTCAAGTATTTTCGCTCCCACGGCTGCTCGTTGACCGCCACGCTCCATGTGCCTTCGAGGAATTTGAAGATATCCGCTTCCGGCAAATCCTCCACCTGCACCAGCGCTGCCACCGATTCTCCATCCCCACTCAACGCGTAATCCCGACAAGAAGCATAGAGCGTTTCCCAAGCCTGTCCGTTTACGGATACACCGTAACGCATGTCCTGTTTCATCTGGGCCGCGATACGGGAACCGTCCGCACTGAACTTCGTGTTCCACACGAACTCATACCGCTCTTCCCATAACTCCCCATCCACCGCGACCGTCCACTCATCGTCGACCCGCACCAACGCCGTCAGCCGATTGTCAGGGCCAAACGCCAAATGCCAGGCTTTTTCCAAATCCTGTTCCCAGACCTGCCCGTTGACGCAAACCCCCACCACATCATCGTCTTTGCGGACGACCACCGCAATTCGCTCACCGTCCGGACTCGCCACGAATTCCCGTACCTCAGAGTACTCTTTGCGTATCTCTCCCAGGTCGGCGACGGTCTTTTTGCCAGCCGTCCAATCCACGGTAGCTTGATTGGGCATTGCCCTCTTGCTCCTTGCGCTTCAGCTTCAAGAACGCAGTCAATCCCTGCCCGCGTCGCGTTTCGCGACAGGCTGCCATTAGGCAAGTAGGGCAATTTGAGAATTGAGTCAAGCGAAGGCGATACACGAATTCGGCAGTCTTGGTCGAAGTTCCCGCCTCCCCTATCGCATTGTTTCGCCCCTCATTCGACAACGATTCACGAATACCTTGTCGCAACGCCTGTGCAAATTTGCAACACTCCACCCTAACGCCCTGCTTACCTACGCCTTTATCTTTCGCTTCGGTACATGCCTATCCGATAACAACGTGATAGTCTTCTACTTACTAATGCAACAAATTGACACTAATTCAAATATCGTTAGCTTCATCAACCAATCATAGCTAGCCAATCCTTCCCCACCCCTGCCCCCACGACGCTCGCCCCTAGCCCACCCAATTCCCAATTGCACCCTTGATCCACCCTCTGCCAACGACCAACCTCCCACCCCATGAATCAAAAACTCAACCTGCACGGCGCCCTCACGGCATTGGTCACCCCCTTCTCCGCCAACGGCGAAAACCTCGACATCGATGCGTTCGAAGCCCTGCTCACCGCACAACTCGAAAGTGGAATCGATGGCCTGGTGCCCTGCGGAACCACCGGGGAAAGCCCCACACTCACCGACCAGGAAAAACGCGACATCATCGCTCATACCGTCCGACTCGCCAAAGGACGCGTTCCCATCGTGGCCGGTACTGGCTCCAATGACACACAAATGAGCCTGCGCGCCTCCCAAACCGCTCTGGACTTGGGTGCCGACGCCATCATGCTCGTCATGCCCTATTACAACAAACCTTCGCAAGAAGGACTGTTCCAACACATCACCACCATCGCCACCCAAATCGGAAATGCTCCCGTCGTCCTTTACAACATCCCAGGACGATCCGTCGTCGACTTGTCCAACGATACCCTCGCGCGAATCGTCGATGCCGCCCCTAATGTCGTGGCTGTCAAAGATGCCACCGGTAATGTCTTGCGCTGCCAGCAAGTCATGCATCGCTTCGGCAACGCCATCACCGTGCTTTGTGGCGACGACGCCTTGACGCCTGCCATGATGACCAACGGTGCCCTCGGCGTCATCAGCGTGACATCCAACCTCTATCCCGATCGGGTCTCCGCCGTGTGCCGAGCCATGAAAGACAGCAACATCGCCCTCGCCCGTCGACTTCATTTAGCCCTTCTGCCCGTTCACGACGCCATGTTCGTCGAACCCAATCCGGTTCCCATCAAAGCCGCTCTCGCTTCGAAAAAAAGGATGCATCCCACGGTGCGACTTCCGCTATCTCCGGCCTCACGAACCACACAGGATCTGGTCAGTCGCGTTACCGCCGCCTACGAAGCCACGGAGGTTGCATGAGCCACACGCCGCGCATCGCCTTGCACGGTGCCACAGGCCGCATGGGTGCCGCCATGCTCTCGATTTGCCGCCAGGCCAACGTGCCCATCGTCGGGGCCGTCGCAGCTCCGAATACCCCCGACATTGGCCTGGACCTGGGAGAAGTACACGGAACCCAACCCATCGGCGTTCTCGTCACTGATAACCTCTCTTCCGCGTTGCTCGGAGCCGATGTCGTCGTGGACTTCTCTCACGCATCCGCGGCTCAATCCCTCATCAAGGCCGTACGCTCCGCCAATCTTCCCTTGGTTTCTGGCACCACCGGGTTCGATGCGGATACGCACGATGCCCTCCAACGACTCGGCCAACAGGTTCCCGTATTGTGGGCCTCCAACTTCAGCCTGGGAATTCAAGTGCTCGCCGAACTCGTCCGCCATGCCACCCAGCGCCTCGGACCCGACTTCGATGTGGAAATCGTCGAAATCCACCACCGACGAAAAGTCGATGCCCCCAGCGGTACGGCTATCCGCCTGGCCCAAGAAGCCCAGGCCTCCTACCCTAGGCAACTCCGCCACGGGCGCCATGGAATGCTGGGAATTCGGCCTCAGGATGAACTCGGCATCTCATCCGTCCGCGGCGGCGACGTCGTGGGCGACCATACCGTACACCTGTTGGGAATCGGGGAACGGTTGGAACTAACCCATCGAGCTTCCAGCCGCGAGGTGCTCGCTCGAGGCGCCCTGCTCGCCGCTCGCTGCCTGCCAACCATGCCCCCCGGAGTCTGGCAACTGGCCGACCTTTTACCTTCAACATCTTGAATTTACACTATTTTATTCATTAAGCCACAACCTGGGGGGAACCTGCCTTCCCCACGTCACAACCCCGACTTCGGCATCTTCCTCTCCGACGAAACCGGCGGGGAAGACAGCGCTGGCGAAGGGGGCAATGCCATGGTTGCCTCCACCCTCGCGGACGTTTTGGGAATCGGTGGCTTCTTGACACCAGCCGTCGCCGAGGAAACAGATGAATCCTCGCGAACCACAGCATCGGAATCCACATCCACTCCCCCCTCTATCGTCGCATTCTCTTCCCACGACGGCACAGCAGCCGCATCGGCAAGGGAATCCGTAGGTTCCGCGCTTGCTCGTGAGATCCCTTGCGCACCCATCGATGACGAAGCTTCCGGCGCGTGAGACGGTTTCCGGAAGTGCCAGAACCCAACCAGCACCGCCAACATGACCGGAATAAGAAACGCAATCGTTCCGGCAATCCAACTCACCCAGGGGAGGTGAGAAAGCGACAGCGTGTTTCCGGAAACGCGAGAACGACAAGCCTTGTCCTCGACGGCAACCGACTGATCAGCCTGCATCGACTCCGTCATCGGCCTGGCCTCGGGGCGCGGTGAGATGGCTGGAAGTATCTCAGTGCCTGTCGGTCCTCGCGGTCCCAACGCCCGGGCGTGCGAACGAGTGGGCGCATCGCGATCGACCGCCAAGGCTGCTTCCACCAATTCGGTCAGCGCGGTGGCGTCGACATCTGGCGGCATCAACCGATTGGATCTCGCCATGTCTTCGAGACTCGGCAACGAATCACGTTTCTTTCGCAACTTTGGTTCTGCGGCCTCCGACGACAAATAGGATTGAACCAAAGCGATTCGCAGCGCTTGTTGAAACGCCGTAGCCGATGGGTACCGCTCGTTGAGGTCCGGTTGGCTCGCTCGAACAATGACATCGCTCAAGCCACGAGAAACACCGATCCCCATCTCTGCCAGCGGCATCACGCCCCGCCACTTCGCTTGAAGCAATTCATAGACATCCGTATCAGAATAAGCAGGACGCCCAATCAGCATTTCCCAAAGAACCAGCGCCGCGGCGTACACATCCGTGCGACCGTCCAACGCCCTGCCTTCTGCCTGCTCCGGCGACATGTACTGCGGCGTTCCCACCGTCATCCCTTTCACGGTAATGGGTTGGTTCGGTATCCACGCGTCCATCACCTTCGCCACTCCAAAGTCCAGCAGCTTGACCGTCCCATCTCGACAAACAAATACATTCTCCGGTTTCACATCGCGGTGAACGATCCCCGCCCCGTGGGCCGCCTGCAATCCCGCGAGCACCTGTATCATCAGCTCCACCGATATCGATACGCTCAAACGCCCCTGATCCGAAAGCATCGCTCGCAGTGTCGCCCCCTCCAAAAGCTCCATCACAAAATAAATTCGACCGTCGAGCGCCGTCCCCAAATCATACACTTCCACCAAATTCGGATGCCGAAGCCGCGCAAGCCCTCTCGCCTCAACCCGCAATCGTTCCGCCAAGTCCGTACGCCCCGCAAACCCCTTCACCAACCCTTTCAACGCCCGGCGCGTGCCAAGCATGTCGTGCTCGACCTCGTATACCTCCCCCATCCCACCCTGCCCGATCAGACGGATGATGCGATACACGGTTCCCGGGATCAACGATCCAGGAACCCATGTGCTCGGCAGAGGTCTGCGTTCGACCATACGCCAAGATAGCGAACAATCTTTAGAGGTTGGAATCAAGCCTTTCGAACAACCCCCCGTGCAAGCTCGAGCTTCCATCGAGGTTTCCGCCGCTTGCTGCCACCCCCACACCCAGCACCCCTCGTTCGCGGACATACGGAACAAGAAGCCTCACCCCAATAGCCATTCCGACAACCACCCGCTCATGTTCTCGACTCCCTGCCGCACGTCGTGCTCATCCAATACCAGCCGCTCCGAAATGTCAATTTCTGAAAGAAATTCATGAGCTTGCGGATTGTCGAACCAATCGTCGTCGAATCGCTCCACCAACTCACGCAGCCGTGTCATCGCATGCAAGGCGCCGCATAGCCTCGACGCCGCTCGAGGCTCGTAACGAGGAACCACCCCCGCCAACGTCTCCGGAATACTCGCATGCATGGCTTTCGACACCTCTGTGACATGCGCTTCCACCATGGCTTGCGGTGATGTCATCGTGGCGACAATCGCCTGCGCCGCATTCATCCGAACCGATATCAAAAGCGATAGCCCAAGCGACCGCGCTTGTATTCGCGCAGCATCACGCCCCAATCCCATGCGACGCTTCAAGAAAGGCACGCTCGTCAACAAGGAAGCCAATAACGCACCGTACGAAGCGGCCGCCGCATCGAAGGGCCGATGGACCATACTGAATGGCCCTTGGGAACGCATGGCCCATCCTCGATGGATGGCACCGCCAAATCGCGCCAGGGCACGGGCGAAAGATGCGCCACAAATCGGATCGCACAACGGTCCAAGCTCGAGATGAATTCCTTGCAGGCTCTTCCACCCGCCAAACATCCAGCGAAACCAACGAGGCGTTAGCGCCGCAGGCCAGCCCGACCGCGCATCCATCGCCGCCGCAACCCTCACTACCTCTTGCCAGCTCTCCGCTTTTATCCCCGCAGCCATCGCGTCATCCGTGCCCGCCATGACTCGTTCGGCTACCTGCCTCACACCCATGTCTCGCAAGGGCACTTCGAGCCACTCCAACCCCTCCGTTCCCAAATGATACGCAGCCCCATGGCGACGAATCGCCCACTTCAACGCGCTTTCCGATGCCTCCGCGCTCGCTTGCTCCAGTCCACGCGCCACGTTCGCTCGTCGCCCCAAATCTCGGCTCGCCAACATCTCGAGCACCAACGACCGAAGACTCCACGCTACCTCCCCCAGCCCATCCACCCGATGATCAAAAGAGCGTCGCAACACTTCCACCGCCGCTCGCTCTTCCCACGTCACCCGTTCGATCGTCAAATACGCTTGCCACCGAAGCATAGAATCCGCGTTCGGTACCTCTTTCGGGTATCCCGCCATCTGCTCGAAACGTTCTCGGGTCGTCAGGGAGCGATACGCAACCAAAGGCCCTATATCCCCCGATCTCCAGCCGCCCAACCTGCGAGAAACCAACCCCAATCGATACTCCGTAAACGCTTGCTCGATCCGTTCTTCCCATCGTCCCGGGTCTGTCATCATGACCTGTCCTCTGACACGCCTTGCTCAATCGGGAAAGCCCCAGAATGCTCCTTTCACCACCCCTCGACGGCACGCCGAACCAACGCTAGATTGCGCTTTGCCCATGAACATCGACGACGAGCTGGAAAAGGCCATCCAGCAGAAAGAACAAGGCTCCGCGCGCCGTCCCCGACGAGACGCTCCCACACCCAAACGAAATCTCGGATTGCTTATTGGGTTGATCGTCATCGCCGTGGTCGTTCTTGCCTTGCTACCCTTCACCTTCAAAGGGTCCGCGGTCTGGGCTACCACCGTGGACCAACTCGTTTCCGAACCCGACTTGAAAGGAAGACGTGTCCGCGTCGAAGGCATCCTCGTCAAAGGCTCCCTCATGAAGCGCGATTCTCCCTGCGAATACCGCTTTCAGCTCCGAACCAACGAGGCCACTGTCCAGGTTCGCTACCCGCAATGCGTCATTCCCGACTCGTTGCAAGACCGCCCCGAAGCCGACATCACCGTCACCGCCGAAGGAACATTGGGACAAGACAACGTATTCGTTGCCTCCCAGGTCCTTGCCAAATGCCCTTCCAAGTACGAACAAAAGGACGGAAAAACAATATCTTCCCACCAATCCTCGAGTCGTTGACCCCACCGTACCCACGGCCTTTTAGCATCCTTGCTTTGCCAACGATCCCGCGCGCGCGCGACGAAACGGTCGAACCGATGGGGGTATCCGCAAGGACTTCGCTAGGGCCAAATGAGGCTCGAAGGCGATCGCGACAAGAAATCGGGGATGGGGATAAAACCGCGCGGGGCTTCGAACGCTTCAGGACGCCTGCACCGGAGAGTTGCGGTAGGCAAGGGGTGTCTCGGGAACGGGGTATCCCGCCGCACCGAAGGTTTCCACAATCGCCTTGTGAGTATCGAAATACACCTGCCAATAATGATCCGTATGCGTATAAGGGCGCACACAAAGCTTGGGACCTTCCGGCGTGAACTCGAGAATCTCGATATCCGGAGCGGGATCTTTGGAGACGTTCGGAATGGCGGCGATCACTGGCTTCAACCGTTCAATCGCGTCCAATGGATTGACACTGTTGGCCACCTTGGCCACGCAATCCACCCGTCGAAACGGTAACGTGCTGTAATTATGGATGTTATCTCCGAAAATCTTACCGTTCCCCACCACCGTAAACACGTTGTCCGGCGTCACCAACGTGGTGGCGAATAATCCCAATTCCGTCACTGTCCCCGTCACTCCCCCCGCGGAAACGAAATCCCCCACCTTATAAGGTCGCAAGACTTGCATGAACACGCCAGCGGCGAAGTTGCCGAGCATTCCACTCCAGGCCGCGCCAATGGCCAGCCCTGCCCCCGCGAGCAACGCCGCGAAAGACGTCGTCTTGACTCCGAAGATGTCGAGAATCGCAAGGATCAGAACGATGTTGAGTAGAACAATCGTAATGGATTTCAAGTAGTTGGCGAGTGTCTCATCGATTTTTCCACCACGTCTCAATAGCTTGCCGAGCAAGGTTACGGAAAACGTGATCAGCCAACGCCCCACCACCCATGCGATGATCGCTGTCAGCAGTTTGAGCCCGAAATCCCCGCCTTGTGTCACTAAGAAATTCCAGATATCCGCTGTATTCATGATGCACCTCGCTGCCAATGGCCTATGCGCCTTCCCAAGCCGGTAAGCGTTTGATTGGCGTGGGAGCCGTCGAGTCGATCAATGATTCAGCACCAACGGACGCCGTGAGCATGACCCTTGAGAGCGCTGGTGGTAGAATCACCGGAAGTGCAAAGATGGTTGATGGCTATGCACCTCGGAGGCATTGGATGTTCGACCTGACGGATTGGTGGCGCTTTTCCACAAAAACCATGAGATTTTCCGGCTGGAAGCCTGGATTTCGTCGGAAAACGACCAACGCACTTCTCCTCGGGGGAGCCATGGGTGTGGCGATCGGTATGGTCGCCTCCGAAGCCCGAGCCAAACGTTACACCAAACCAGCTCCGCCCATGAGCAGCTATATTCAAAACTATGGGTTTCGCTCCCCATCGAACCCAAGCGCCAACCTCAACGCGCACAACCCACAAGCCCATTCTCAGCTCGAAGCCTACTTGCTCGAAGGGGCGTGGGCGGCAGAGCTGACCGGTGATCCTGTCATGGTAGCGTGGTTTGCCGCGGCCGATGCCTACTTGGCCCCATGGCGCATGAGCAACTGCGGAGACTATTCTTGGGACATCGATTTCGACTGCCCCGTCCTGCCATGGGGCTCAAATATATGGCAAGTCGGCCTCGCCGTGCAGGTCAGCGATAGCTATTCACGAGGACAAAAAGCGTTTTCCGCCACGCACCCCAACGAAACGGAAGCCCAGGTGGGAAACGAGGTCCTGAAAATCGCCGCTCAAGAAAAAACGTTTCCCACGGGCCTGTCCATCGCCACCATGGTCTCCAGCCCCGGCGGCATCACCGCGGGAATGCATAATAGCTACTGGTTTTCCGTGCTCCTTCGCGACATGGCCATGAGCGCCTATCTCGAATCCCCCGCCGCAACAGCATGGGAATGCTACAAAAGCAACTCTTATCCTGGCTGGTGCGAATATTACCGCAAATCCGCCAACTGGCAACACTACAGCGATGTCCTTTCCATGGTAATCGTGTCCTGGAACCAGATTCAGGAGGATTGGAAAAAAGCGCTGGTCGACGATGTCATCATCGATGACCTGGACCCCGGTTTCAAAGCACCCCCCGGAGCCAAATTCCTCGGGGAAAAGGGATGGAGAGGCCATTTCACATGGCGCGAAGCTTCGAGTTCTTCCCCCGTTTCCGCTTCCTGGACAGCCAACCTCCCGGTAGCGGGAACCTGGACCGTCAGCGCCTTCATCCCCTATTCGGACAAGGCAACCGTCACAAAAGGGAAGGTGACCGTCGAAGCCCAGGACGGCTCCCACGAAGCTACTTTGGATGAGTCTCAAATCGGCGGACGATTCGTCGAACTCGGCACCTGGCCCTTCGAATCGAAAGCCGTCGTACGCATGACGAATCAGGGCACGAGTACGGAGTGTGTCGGATGGGACGCCGTTCGCTTCCACCTCGTCAGCAAAGCAAGTCCCGATGCAGGAACTCCCGATGGGTCCGCGGGAAGTGGCGGCAGTGGCGGAAGCAGCGGTGAAGACGCTCATGCCGACGTTTCCGGCGACGAGACCACCGAGGCTTCCGCAGACAGCTCCCACGGCGAAACCGGGATCGTCTCCGATGCTAACGCCGACCACTCCGATACCGATGCGCGCGATAGTGGCATGTCCGACGCCCACCCCGAAGCAGGGAATCATCCCGCTTCGTGGCCTTCTGATCAGGAAGCCGATGGCTGCGCTTGCCTTGTCGCGCGAAATCAATCACGCAGATACGCTCATCTTGCCGTGCTTGCCCTGGCCGCTATCGGTTTCGGACTTCGACGCCATCGACGCGGGCATTCGCTCCGTTCGTAAACGCGTTCATCAGCCGGGATTCCAGGTCCTGGCATCGTCGTCGCTCACCAAAATCTCGAACGATGTCGAGCAATGAGAAGCGTCCGGGCAGCTTTCCCGCGCAACCATCCCCACCATACGTTTGCCCACGCCCACGAAGGCAAGGCCGGAAATCGTAGAACCATCCGTTCCCACTTCGGCAAGAAAACGAGGTGCCACGAACTCATTATCCGTTTTGTTGTTGATGGTATAAAGCGCGTATCCCCGCGCAACCCACCCAAGGACAACCGCACCGGTGGCAGCGCTCGTGGCCGCGGTTTGGTTATACAACGCAATATCGGTCCCCGCGGTCGTGTGGATCTTGCCCCCTTCGAGTTCTCCTCCTCGAATCGTTAGTAAATTCGCGAAGATACGATCCTTCAGGAAGGGAAGCGCCACCGTCGCCACGCCAGGACCACACCCAATATGGGAGCCTTCGTCAGCCAGGGCTGTCATCTGCACGAGTTGGAGAAAATTGGGTTGCATGCCGATCAAGAAACTGCCCGTGGTGGTCGTTCCCCAATAGACTCCATCGCTACCTACACAACGGAACCACGGCGAGCCACGCAACGCTGGTTCCACCGGCTTGACCACCACCGACGACGCCATCATACCGATGGGCTCTCCTGGCGGTGGAATCGAAAACGAAGCCATTTTTTGCGCTGGTAGGCTTCCTTCCCCCACGAGCGCCATGGGTTCGGCCCCAGGAACCAGCCCAGCCAACCCATATCCTGATAGCGACAGCACGGTCACCGGCTGATTCGCCACGGCGTAAGCGATGCCGTCCTCCCGCTTATGATCGTCATCGATACCAAGAGCCGCGCGCGCGACTCGACGTTGCTCAGCCAACGTGATCAGCGCTTGCACATCCTTGTCCGCAAAGTTTTTTTCCCACTCCTCGCGCTCTTTTTTCTCTGCTTTTTTTTCTTCGTTGGTTTTCTCGACGATGCGCCATACGGGAAACGCCACGGTACCTTGTGAAAGCACGACGGCTTCCCGCTCACCGCCTGGGGCGCGTTTCCAATCCTCGGGCGGGGGTGGAAAGGAGGTTGGCGCTGGCAGTTGTCCTTCGACGATCTTGCCTACCTGGACTTGTGCTTGTTCTTTTTGACCGGAAGCGATCGAGAACCAGCGTTCGCCCCCGGGGGCATCGAAAGCGCGAAATTCCATGTCTTTTTTGCCCGCGAAGCCAACAGGTCCCCGAGCTGATTTCCACGTGGTACCATCATCGGTCCAGGCCACTGCCATCTCGCCCTGTTCATTGACGGCGTGCAGCATCAGACCTTTTCCCGAAGGGATGAGCCGCCAGTGTGCCGGATTGACCTTGCCTGAAATCGTGGCTATGGCGCGGCCTTTGGCGACTCGATCGGGAACGTTCGGAGCTTTGCGCAAGCGGGTCTCGCCTGCCTTTTGAATTTCCGCATCGCTTGCCCCTTCGCTTTTGTACATGCCTCGGGCGGCATCAAGCATCTCGAACGACAGTTCGCCCGCTTGAAGAACGCTGCCGTATTTTTCCTTGCGCAAAAACACCTGGTCCGACGACTTATCCAAGGGAAGCGCGCGAAACGCTTCATACGCTTTGTCGAATCGCTGCTTGAACGCGACTCCATCCTGCCCCTTGGCTCCCGAAGCGTTGAACCACGTCGACTCGTAGGCGTCCCACTTCTCCTTGACGACATCGAGCGCCAGAAGGCACGGTTTGGCCGTGTTGATATCCGGCAGATCGAGCACCATCCTGCGCTCAAAACCTTGATGGACCTGCGTTCGTTGCAGTTCCACATCATCGCCGGCCATGCAACGCGCCATATCCGCCGCAGCGCTCAGCAATTCGCCAGCCCGTTGCTCCGCGCGACTCGCGGACACACGCCAGGTAATCACCAACGAAAGGAGCGCCACCCCACCCGCCGCGCCCACCACGATCATCTTTTGCTGTTTCTTATCCATCGGTTCTCACAAGGTCGGCCATGCTCATAGCGGCCGAGGTCATTCGTCAAGACAACTTTGCATCCATCCTCCCGGAGATACAATAAAACGTAATAATATCCAACTGTTATGATGTTATTGCGGAGCCTTTCCCCAAGGCGGACAACCAGGATCCGTTCATGATATCGACTCTTTCATCCTTCCAGGGCACCCAAGCCGCGCGGATGGCTTGCACTCTGCCTGCGTCCGTGCTTGGATTTTCCACCGTCCTTCCCCAACAAGGGGTGGAACAATCTAAGACTCTTCCCATCCCGTCCCCGCATCGGCACGCGGCGGCACGGAATGACTGCGATCGTGCAATCGAACACAACATGGTCTGACTCGAGATCGAACGTCGGTCGCGCGTAGCGCGTTTGCACGCGGAGACTAAGCTCCAGCGAATCATCACACCGCAACGAGGACGAAGTGATGCGAGAAAGAAAGAAAAAATCATGGCGTGAGATCGATCAGATGCGCGATGGGTCGGCGCATCGCCAGCGCGAACGAGACCAGGAACGCGAATCCATCGCGCGAGCCAATGCCGCCACCAAACAGTATCGAAACGCATTGGAAGCCCTGTTTTCTCCAAAAGCCGCGGAAGAAAATCAACCCGTCCTACCCAAAACCGCCGCTCGTATCGTCCTGCCTCCGGTCCCCGAAGCCGACCCCAACCATGCGGAACGACGTCGTTTGCTTGGGAAGTTTCTCGCGGCCACCGGTCCTGCATCCATCTCGAAAGCAGCAGATATGTTTTTCGCCGCGGGATTCTCCTTACCGGAAGACCAGGAAACTCACGTGCAAATGCTCGAGCATCTGGATGAAAAGCGGGTCCGGGACTCCATCGCCAAGCTAGTGACCATCTTCGCGGGGGAAGTTCCTCGACGACGCCCCATTGTCGAGCAGCGGCTACGCCGCATCGAAGAACAAGCCGATGAGCACGATACCCGTGTGGCTGCTGCATCGCTGCGCAGAATGCTTCATGGTCGTGGTACTGGCTCCCCTTCCTCTACGAGCATCTGATGAACAAATCCGAATTCGAATCCCGTTTCCGAGATCTCGTTCGAACCTACGCTTCGCTGCGCGACAACCAGGGATGCATTGACTGCATCGGCTGCGAACGTTGCTCTTCCTGCACGTTCTGCCGCAATTCCAAAGGTCTCGTTCGCTGCCACTTCTGTGTCGCCTGCGAAGACTGCTCCGATTGCTCTCATGGCCGTCAGTGCGTGGGCTGTCTCGCTTGCCACCACTGTGTCGGATGTGAGCGCTGCGTGCAAAGCGCCTATCTCATCCGATGCGTCGGCCTGACTTCCTGCAACTACTGCTTCGGTTGTGTCGGCCTTTCCCACAAGGATTATCACATCCTCAACGAACCTTATGACCGCAAAACCTATTATGAAATCACCCAACGCATCTCCCGCGAGCTTGCGCTGACGAAAGCCTGAACCCATGCGTGCGGTGGTGCAGCGGGTTGCTTCCGCCAGAGTCGAAGTCGACGGCTGCGTGGTAGGACAAATCGGTGCAGGCCTCGTCGCATTCGTGGGCGCGGGCCGCGATGATACGGACAACGATGCCGATCTGCTTGCTTCAAAAATTTCCGGCTTGCGGGTTTTTGAAGATGATTTGGGAAAAATGTCCCTCGGCGTCGGACAAGTAAACGGCGCCATTCTTGCCATCAGCCAGTTTACGGTATTCGGGGATGTGCGAAGGGGACGACGGCCTAGTTTCGACGATGCGATGGAACCGGTGCAGGCCCAACGTCTTTTCGACCGTTTCGTCACCCGCGTTCGCGACACGGGAATTGCCGTGGAAACCGGACGTTTTCGAGCCATGATGCGGGTGCTGGTCGACAATGACGGCCCGGTGACCATTCTCATCGATTCACGAAAAGTATTCTGACATGAACGACGAGAACAACGACCCGCTCGACGTTCTTTGGAACCATGTCTTGACGCAATGGGACAATCCCAAAGCCCACGAAAGCCTGATGCAGTTGGGATGGCAACGAGAACAATTGGGCCAGGTGGCCGCGTGGTATCGACAACAGCTCGATAACCCAGAACGTCAACCCACCGCCCAGGCCATGCTCCAGTCGCTGACCGTGCTCGCCACCCAGCAATTGGAAAACTGCCGTTCGCCGCAAAAAACCACACCACGTTGGTTGCTATGGCTTGCGGCAGGAATTTGTATCGGTGCGTTGGGGTTGCTCGGCTGGGCCATCCTGCGGGGATGACCTACTTTTTCGCAGCTTCGCGCACTTGCGCTTCGGCTCGGTTGCGCGTGGATGTCACAGCCATATCGGCGGCGTATCCTAGTTCTCCCGTCACCACGGAACCCGGCACCGGAAGCGTGGGAACAATGAGAATCTCGGACCGCAACAACGTGGTATTCGCATCGATGGGCACGAGATACCATGTCGCGCGGAAGTCCCGAACGTTACCCTGACCGGGAATCATCCTGCCTCGGATGGTTTCCGAACCATCCGGTTTTTTCACCGGCGCGGTGAAGTTGATGACACTCCATACGTTCGCGGCGCCGTGCAAAATCGGTACTTGCAAGTACACCTGCGAGGCTTTCGGGCTTTGTCCCACGACGCGACTGCGCTTGAAGCGTGGCATGAAGTCTTGATAATGCGCGAAGTCCTGAACGATGGTTCGCACCACCGCAAGCGGTGCCTGAACCAAAATACGCGCCCCACCAGCCTTGATGCTCTGACCGTCGACCGCAACCTCATATCGCTCGGAATCACGCGACGTTCGAAGACGTTGAACGATTTCGTCTTGTGTCTCTGCGGAAGCATCGGTGGGCGAACCGATGAGGGCAAAAGCCGTGAGGGCAATGGCAGCTCTTCGAATCCAACGGTGCATGGTGCTCATCCTCTGCGATAGATTATGATCTGAAACGGGTATCGCCAAGCTTTCCAAAAGCTTTGATGCATGAGATGTGCCTGCCTGGTTCTCTCCGAGTTTTCCTACGATGCACGGACGGTCTTTCGGGGTATGGACGACAGAAAGGCCAATTATGTTCAGATATTTCGAACCACCGTCGGCCCGAACCGATCGCCGACGAGCGGGCGGCCCCGATCAACCAGTGTCGCGAAAAAACCACAGGCCCTCAGTGTTCACAAGCCGTGATCGTCCCACCGAGCACCACTTCATCATCCACGTACGCCACCGCAAGCTGCCCCGGACTCGCACAACGAATGGGCTCGTCGAACCGGGCACGCACGCAACCGTCATCGGTCATGTCGAGCCATGCCGCTGCCCCGCCATCCCGGTACCTCACCTGCAACACCGCGTGAACGGGAAGCTCCACTCCCAGCGCCAGGGTAGGTCGAGCGATGGTCACCGCCGTCACACGGCCCGCGCCCGCATCTTGCACCACCACCAACCCCTGCTCCGCATCGATTCGTGTGACGAACACGGCACGCCCCACGGCAATCCCAAGCCCTTTGCGTTGACCCAACGTAAAGTGGTGAATTCCCTCGTGACGCGCCAATCGTCGACCGTTCTCATCCACGACCCACCCCGGACGAACCCGCTCACCAGCTCGCTCCGCCACGAATCGCGCATAAGAACCGTCCGGCACGAAACATAAATCCTGGCTTTCTCCTTTGCTCGAACCCACCAATCCCCGACGAATCGCCTCGGCCCGTACTTGCTCTTTGGTGTCTTGCCCAAGAGGAAGTCGTAGTCGACGCAACGTGCAAGCATCGAGGGTACTCAAAAAATAGCTCTGGTCTTTGCGCCGATCGACTCCCCGGGCCAAACGCGGTGACTCTTTGCCCACAATCCTAGCGTAATGTCCCGTCGCCACGAACGGCGCGTCGATGAGTTGGGCGAACCGGAGCAGTGCCGGGATTTTGATTCGCTCGTTGCACGGACCACAAGGGCTGGGCGTTCGGCCTGTCAGGTAGGCGTCGACAAACGGCTCGACGATTTCCCTGCCGAATTGCTCTCTGCGGTCGAGGGTATAGTGTGGAAAGCCAAGTTGATCAGCCACACGACGCGCGTCGCGACGGTCCTCGGGCGCGCAGCAGCGGCTTTGCAGCGCCGGATCCGCGTTTTCCCATAAATGAAGGGTTACCCCGATGACTTCGTAACCCTCGTCAACCAAACGTGCCGCGGCGACAGACGAATCCAACCCGCCGCTCATGGCGATGACGATACGGGACTTGGAGGAATCGTTCACGGCTGGTACGGCAATCTCGGAGATTGGGTCGGGTTCATAGGCGTCGGGAGGGGATTCGACAAGGGGATGTCCCCTGATGGGTGGACAGGGTACGGCTTCGAAAACCTGAGTCCTGCTGTTGTAACTAATTGATTTTATTATATTTGCACTTATTCCGGCAGAGTGGGGCTCTGACCCACATCCCGAGCCCCGCACTTCGAGTTCCGAAGCTTGCGCCCCGTGGGTTATTGGGCGTTGGGTTTCTGGGTCGTCGAGCGAATTCCTCGGTTGCACGACTCCGGCGGGGAGCGTAGGCTACGTTATCGTGGTATCGCCCCTTTGGCCCGCGGGTGCTCTGCCTGCCGTGCAGCAGGAGCATCAACCGTCTGGTCTGTTGGCCGTCGACGGTTTCGTGTGCGGTTCGGAAAGCCGGGGTGTGGTATCCGTGTGGGTTCCCACGGTAGAGGTAGCCTCGGCGGTCGAGCGTCATATTCTTCGTAGGAGTGAGGCGCACCAGCGAAAGGCAATCAGTGTATACGCGCAGGCGGACTCGTGTTGGCGGGATGCGTGTATGCAGCTTGGAGTGCTCGAGGTGCCCGCGGATCCCTGTGAAGCGGCGCGAGTTTTGGTGAAAGCATGCGGCCGTGGCGTGATTGTGGTGGTGGGGCAAGTGCCGCCCGGAGGTTGGGATCATACGGTTCGGGTCGAGTTGGAGCGCATGGCTTCTTGTCTCGTGGTGATGATCCAATGGGGACAAGAGCAGGAACGATTGGGATCCCCGAAGATGATCCAAGTCGATGGGTCTCGGGAAGATTTCGATATTTGGTGGGAAGCGATGATCCAGGAGGCAGCATCGCGGACCACGTGTGAGTCCATCGCCGAACTCGACGCTTGGTGGTCCTGGGCGGATCAGCAGAAACCCCCTGTTTTTACAGGAGATTTTCCATCGTTGGGCGAGCAGACCCGAGGGCTTCTCGCGCGGCTTCGGTTGACGGGACGATCGTGGCCTTCGCGATGGATGACTATTCTTGGTTCACCACGATCGTGGGAGGAATTGCGCGAAGCCGCGGCGATACGGGAGCATGGTGGTCATATCAGTCTCACGCTCCAGGCGCATGCGATCGAGCACGAGCCTACAGCAGAGGATTATCGACAGGTGGCCGAGGCCCTTCGGTCCAAGCTTTCGCACGAGCCCTGGGCATTGGCGAGGGCGGGCGTGTTATACGCGCGCGCGGGGTGCAAAGAGCAAAGCGAAAGCTGTTTATCCGAAGCGATGATCGCGCTCGATGATGGGTTGGCGAGGCGTGATATTTGGGAAGGCTGGAGCAATGCGTTGCGTCGCATGCCCCTCGAGCAGCGTCGTTCGCAAGCCTTGTTCGCGGCGGAGTTGGCGCTCGATCGAGATGATATCGAGGCTTCGTTGGAGCTTGCGCATATTGCTGGCGGTGGTGATGTATCGGCGCCATTCGAAGCTCATTTCGCGCTAGGGCGAGCGTTGCTGGCGCGGGGGGATGTGGTAGGGGCGCGTGTGGCATTGGAGCGGGCGTATTCTCGATGTGCGACGGATGAAGAGCGGGGCGGGGTTCTCGCACAACTGGCGGAAGTGGCTTATACGGTGGGTGATCTCGATCGAGCGAGCCGTCATGCACGGGAAGCGGGTATTTGCTCGACATCGCCTGCGGTTCGCTTGGAAGCGAGCAATACGTTAGGAAAGATATTGTTGGCTCGATCGTGTTGGTCTGAGGCGGAGGCGCATTTTTCGGAAAATGAAAATGCGGCAGCGGCGGCCGGTTTGTATCTCGGCGTCGTCCGGGCGCGGGTGAACCGGGCCATCGCTTTGCTTTCCCGAGGCCAAGGAGAAACGGCTCGAGCCATCCTCGAACAAGTGCTCGAAGATGCCACCGCTCGCCGAGACCATCGAGCCACCGCTTTCGCCTTGTCGAACCTCGCGGTGCTGGCGATCGACCGCCACGATTATCCGCAAGCCATCGATCTTCTCGAAGCGGCCATCGACGCACGCCGTAAGCTTGGGGATAAAGTTGGGCTAGCACGGCTCATCACCAATCTGGCGGAATTGCGTCTTCGGCTCGGGCTGCTCAAGGAAGCAGAACATACGCTCGCTTTCGGACAGCAAGCCTTGCGTCCCGCCCTTCCCCCCACGCGAGTGGCTCATTTTGCCCTCGTGGCGGCTCGAATCCGGCTCGCCCATGGCGATACGTTCGAAGCCAGTCGGCAAATCGGGGTCGCCCTTGCGAATGGTTCGGGGTCCAGCGATGGGGCCATGATGGGCGAGTGCCACCGCGTAGAAGCAAGAATTGCTTTGGAAGACGGTGATGTGCAGCGAGCTGCGCGTGCGATCGAGCTTGCGCAACCGCATGCCAGCGAGCCGTATGCGCGCGCGGAAATCGCGTGGCTACAGGCAAAGCTTTCGCAAGCGGCAGGACAGGATCCAAGGCAACTTGCAAGCGAGGCCCTCGATAAGGCCAGGCAAGCCAACGACGAGGACTTGTTGCGTGATGCTCATCTTTTGATTGCGGAGCTACATCGCATCGATGGTCGAGCGCAGGATGCGCGACGGAGCCTTGAGGAAGCCAAACGGATTCGTGATCATATCGTTGGTGCCCTGCCTTCGGCTTTGCAAGCGCGCTACCTGGCGCGACGCGACATGCATCGGCTCATGGCGGTTGAAGATGCGATCCGAAAAGGGGAATCGGAAACGTCATCGGATACGGACTCCGTTCGACCGGCTGCCGACAAAGACGCTACGCGATTGGAGCCCTGTCGTTTCATCGGAAGGCATCCCACCGTGCTGCGCTTGCTTGCAGCCGTGGAAAAAGTAGCCAAATCCAATGCCCCCGTGTTGGTATTGGGCGAGAGCGGCACCGGCAAAGAGCTGATTGCAGAGGCTTTGCACCATCGAAGCGATCGTCGTTCCGGCCCCTTGGTCAAAGTCAATTGTGCCGCCCTCGTCGATACGCTTCTGCTATCGGAACTATTCGGCCATGAAAAAGGGGCTTTTACGGGTGCAACGGCACGACGTCGTGGGCGCTTCGAAGTGGCGGAAGGCGGAACGCTGTTTTTGGACGAAATCGGGGATATCTCGCCGAAAACCCAGGTGGCTCTTCTGCGGGTGTTGCAAGATGGCACCTACGAACGCGTGGGAGGAGGAGCCACGTTACACGCCAACGTCCGTGTGGTTTGCGCTACCCATCGCGACTTGGCTGCCATGGTGGCGCAAGGCAATTTCCGGGAAGATTTGTTCTATCGGCTCAGTGGCGTGACACTGCGCGTGTCGCCCCTTCGGGAGCGCTTGTCCGACTTGAACCAGATCGCCCAGCATCTGCTTGAACAAATCGCCACCGAACGAGGCGAAAAGGTTAAACACCTTTCGGCCGATGCCTTGGCTCTGCTGCATCGTCACCGATGGCCCGGCAACGTGCGTGAGTTGGACAACGTATTGCGCGCGGCAAGCTTGTTCTCGGAAACACAGGAAATCTCAGTCCATTCCGTGCTCGAACACATCCCCACGTCCATCGAGCCCGTATCGACTCCCACTTCACCGTTGACGGTATCCGCGCCATCCTCGGTTCCCACCGTCGATAGCCATCACCAAACATTGCGTCTTGCTTATGACCAGATCCGCACGCAAGGCACGAGCCTGTCGGATCTCAAACGGAATATCGAACGCGAGTGCATCCGACAAGCGCTGGCTGATTCGGAAGGAAACATCACGCGCGCCGCTGCCCTGCTGGGAATGAAGCGGCCTCGGTTGTCTCAACTCGTCAAACAATACTCCCTGCTGGAAGGGTTGTTGGAGGATCCATCATGATGGTTCGGAAACTCATCATGGGGCTGATGGCATCCGCATTCGGCCTGACAAGTTGCCTGGTGGCGCCTCTCGACGAAGAAGCGCAAGAGGATATCGCTTCGACCTCCGAAGCCATCCGTGGTGTCCAACCAGATTCCTTCCGAGGAAACGATGGTGTCGATACTTCCGACCCTTCGGCTTCGGATCCTTCGACTTCCCGTTCAATGATAGGCCCGAGCGTTTCACCACAATCCGCGCCCTCGGACCCGGCAAAACCTCAACCGGATCCATGGGACGGTACCCAGCAAAAGTCCTCCCCGACCACAGTCAACCGCTGAATTTTATTGCACTTTTCAAATTCCCCATCACTGAGAAGAACGGAATAGCGGATCTCCTTCCGTCACCACACCCAGCGCAATCAAAGTCATGACCTGCTGCCACCCCAGCGAGTGGACCGCTTCGGAAGTTGCGAAGTAGGCATACTTGTCGAGCAAAATGGAGCCGTTGGTATTGGCCGGACGATAAGGAGCGGAAAGGGGGCGGGGATCTTTGCGCAGATCCACAAAATATCGCTGGAGCTGCCGATCCCAATCCCGTGTGATTTCATCCACATATCGTGATGAAATCAAATCGATTTGCTCAACCAACCCTTCCAGATCAATCACGAGCCATCCTTACGCCATTGCGATAACATGCGATTCGAGGTCCGGCAATGAGTACACCAAGCTTGGGAACGCGCTACCATGCGATCATGCGTCGTTGGTTCCTTGGCCTGGTTGCGTTGACGTTATGCGAACCGGCCTGTGGTCCATGGAAAGCGCCGCCCAAAACCAGCCCGCCCAGCCCTTCTTTCCCATCGATTCCCCAATATATCGAAGCGCCTCGATGGATTCCGGATCTCGAATCCCAGCGCCCCTATGACATCGAGCCCGATGGTTCCCGTCTTTTTTTGACGTTGCAGATGCGTCTGCGGGAACGTCCTGATGGTTCGATTCAAAAAGCTCCCGACCTGCTGCCGGCAGGGCGCTCCGAATTGACGGTTTTGTCGTTACCGTCACGTCTCGGAGGTGGGTTCTTATTTGCCAGCGCCACGACCGGGCAGACGCAGCTTTGGCGCGCCGAAGACTGGGTCTCTCCGCTCGAACCCATCTTACGGATCATGGGCAGGTACGATACGGCCGTAGCGGGCTTCGACCGTCTGTATCTCAGCGGTCGTAGAAGCAACATTGCGACGGTAGCGGTCGATTTGGCATCCGGTAAGCTTCGTCCATTGGGGCCGTTGCCGATGCCGGTGGGCAAAGGATCGATGATTTTTGCCGACGCCTGGAGGGGGGTTGTCGTGGCGGACCTGCAAGGCCCACTGATCACGTTCGACGCCGGTTCCAGTTGGATCCCCATTGCTCTCGAAGACACGGTAAGTTCCCTGGCGCTGGATGCCGATCGTATCCTGATTCACACACAAAAAGCCGGAAATGTCGTAGCCATCGAGGCCGATGGCCGGTTGACGTTCGAAACGCCGCCTCCACCGCCCACGCGGGAAACCCCTTCGTCCGCGGTGCGTCGACACCCTCTTCGGCTCGCGGTCGAGCGCGGAATCCCCCTGTCATCGTCGCATGTCCTCGTGGCCGAAGGGGGAAAGCTGCTCGAAATATCCATGCAGGATGGTTCCATCGTTCGCACCATCGCCGACGCCTATCCGGACTCTTATACCGAATGCCAGGGCGTGCGTCTCGGAACGGGGATAGGGTTTGTATGCGGCCAACGGCAAGGAGCAACGACTATCTACGCGGTGGATCCGTCGTACGCGCTGCAGGCGGTATTCCAGGATCCCGCGCCGAGGGCTGTCTATTCGAGTGGCAATGGGGTGTTGGTGGTCAGGGGTCCGTGTCCCGCTACCGCGGTGCCGACGGGGATGCAGCCCTATTGTGTGCGGGGACGGTCGGGAGCATTTCGACAGCTACTATTTCGAGGGGATATTGGAGCGGAGCGCGTGGTGGGAATGGCCGATGGGAAAATCGTCGTTGTCATTGCGCCACGTCCGGGGGCGGAAGCTCGTCTTGTCGTCATCGAAGGCGAGCGGACCACGACAAAAACCTTATATCTCGACACGTTGACGCCCAAACAGCGCGCGCTGGCGCAAAACGGGCTTTGGATGCAAGGGGCCATCGAACTCGAACCGGGCTCGGTGGGCGTGTGGGTGGAAGGAGGCGGACCGGTTGTCGGATTGCGGATCGGGTTGGATGGAAAGGTAGAAGCAGGGGACATACAAACATCGGGCAGAATGCTTCTATCGGGTCCTCTGGGGTTGGTCTGGCGGCGGGATGGCAAGGGGTTGGAAACAACGGATGGTGGACGGACGTGGCGAGAGGTTGTTTTGCCTTTCGCCCCATTGACGGACGAAAAGGGGCGGCAAGGGTGTTCTGCCGTGGGCTGCGCGGTGGAGGGATGGTTGCGCCTCGGTTGGGGTAAGTCCGCGAAAACAGATGAATTACAGGAAGCCCGGACGTCCGCTCAGACCCTTTACCCCTCCTCCCACCGGTATCTTCCCTTGCGGATGGTGTGCAGCCCAACAGGACGCGCTTCGCCCGCGGCGATACCACGGCCAGCTTCTGCCACAACCCTATCTTTTCCCCATATATCTGCTTCCCGAGGCTGGTTCGCTTTTGGACCCATGCCCACCCCGCCTCTGAGCGCGGATCAGGTAGGCGTGGCCGGGGGGCGTGATTATGGCGATTTCCGGTTCAAGTCCTTTGCTTGGGGGGCAAAAGACGCCGATTGGGGGCGTGTGGGACGATGGGTGGTTGCTTTTGACGATCCGTTCGATCCGGTGGGAATGCCGGTGACCACGATGGAAACGGTATCGCCATGGTCCGATATCACGTTGGCTTCGATGTATCTGAACGCCGTTCGAACCGCGGTGTTGGATCCCGCGGGGCGTTCGGCAGTGCTTGGCTGGTGTCCGGGGCGCAACCAATGCCAAATTTTTGGCCTTACGGAAGGGCGAACTCCTTTGGCGTTTGGTTCCGGCGCGCAATGGCTTCCCATGGTTCAATCGGCCGTGCGTTCGGAAGACCAATGGTACTTATTGAGTGGTCAAGGGGGTGGCTTCGTCGACGTACACGAAGTGGATGCCACGGGAAATATTGAGAAAATTGGCACCTATCCCCGCATCATTCATCAACAATTCGACAGATTACAACTTGTCCGACGAGTCTATGGGCCAGGGATTGCGTTATGGGGCACCGCCATGGATGGCGATGGGGTGTCGAGGTATTTTGCGCTTCCGATCGATACGAAAACGGGCGAAACGATGCCGATTCAGGATGGTGGGCCCACAGACTTGCACGGACGTTTTCCGCCACGTTGTGCTCCCGGGCAAAACGGTTGGCTGGTGGACACGCAAATGCCGGTATCGCCGCGTCTTCGATTGCGTTCGGGGGGGGCGTTTGGAAGTAGTGTGCGGCTGCGTCTTCGAGTTAGTGGCGATCGAATTTGTGTGGAAGCCATGACAGGACGGGCGACCGAGCGCGAAGTCGGGACCGAGCGGCTTCCGAAAGGGGCGGGCTCGGAGGGGGTCACCATGGCGGTATGGGATTCGCAAAGCGATCGCAAGCATGAGCTGGTCTGTTTTGCGGACGATGAACCTGCGGAACGTGATCCTTGAGAGGCACCGCGGCCTTCCCTTTGGCCCGGAAAACCAAATTTGTCTTTATTTTCAAATACTTATTTGTAAAAAAGTCATCTCACGGCCCCCCAATCCCACGGCATCGACGCTCTCCCCGATGTGGCGCAACGAGCGATCCGTCTTGATCCCGGCGGGACAACAGCCCCTGTGGTTCTGGAGGAAGGGCAACAATCCGCGTGAAATCACTGGTTCGATGATTCTGCATTCCAGCGGCGGCACCGGCAAGGGCATGGGTGCAAGGACCTGATCGGCTTGTGGCGCTTGGTGTTGCCCGGGGTGGCGCTGAGCGGTTCCATCGAGGCGTCGGCCGTTTATCGTCGTGACGAGGTCACCGGGCGGTACCAACTTACGAGAGCGTGTACTACGGTGTGAATTGCTGGAGGTAGTGAACAAGTGGCCATTCCTACGTTGATCGAAGTTTCTGATGGATCGCTAAGCTCTGTGGACTCCAAGAACTGGGATGCGGTGGTTGTCGTAACCCCGACCTTGAACTTGACGGACTTGACGGCTGTGTATGGGCCGATTCGCGCGGCGGCGGAGGTGGACGAACGCGTGGGCAAAGAAGTCACGATGGTTCATACGAAACAGGTGGCAGGAGGGCGATTGGTGATTGCGCCGACAGGGCCAATTCAACGGGATTGGGACGATGTGCGGCGTTATGGCGATGCCGCGAAGGCGGGAGTGCGAAGGGCGCGAGATGCGGGGGCCAGGCGTCCATTGTTGTTGGTGCCGCGGGTGCCCGTGGATGGCCCTTATGACCACGCGCTCGAAGTATCGTTGCTCGGCGCGCTCGAGGGATTGTGGGAGCCGTTGGAGGCACGGCAAGTGCGAGGCGAACAGGAATTGGAACCTATGACTCATCTTGGATTCGCCGCTTCGACGGGGGCACAGGGAGCACGGATCATCGAAACGGTATCGGCTATCGAAACCGGGCGTCGTTTGGCGCGGGACTTGGCGGGTACGGAGCCTGAGCGGATGACGCCCATGGCTTTTGCGGAGCATTGCCGAGACGCGTTCGCTCACACGGCGGTCAAGGTGCAACTAATTGATAACAATGATGAAATTCAAAATTCCTACCCACTATTGGCAGCGGTGGCTCGGGCCTCTTCGGCGGTGCCACGGCATCGGCCTTGTGTGCTTCGTCTTTGTTACGAGGGGGCGGGGGATATTCGGGAGACGCTTCTTCTTGCGGGCACGGGGATGAGTCGGGACAAGGGGGGAGCGGCCACGGTCGCGGGATTCATTCGCACGTTGGCCGCGTTGGCCCCCGCGGGTCGGCGCGTCGTCGCTGAACTCGGCCTGGTCCGAAATAGCATTGGCGCGAACGCGTATGTATCCGATGAAATCCTTACGTCGCATGCGGGAGTACGGGTTCGGGTGGGCAATACGGATGCGGAAGGACGTCTGGTATTGGCGGATTTATTGTCTCATTTGCGGCACAGGGCCCTCGAGGCGCGGGCTCCGATCCTATTGTCGGTAGCAACGCTTACGGGTCATGCGGCCCGAGCCGTGGGCCCTTATACGGTCGCCATCGAAAACGGTCCCGCGCGAAAGCTTCGTCTTGCCGCGGGTCTTGCCAGCCTGGGCGATCAATGGGCGGATCCTGTCGAGCTATCCAGATTGCGACGGGAGGACTTCGATTTCATTCGTCCGAGGACAAAGGCAGACGATGTGCTCCAATGCAACAACGCGCCATCGTCGGCCACGGAGCGAGGACATCAATTTCCCGCCGCGTTTTTGCTGCGGGCGTCGGGGCTCGAACAGCATGGGGGTGATTCGCGAACGCCGTTGCCTTTCGTGCATTTGGACCTTGGGGGCAGCGCCTGTGAAGGAGGCGATTGGCAGCATGGGCATCCGACCGCGGCGATGGTGACGAATCTATCGGCTCGCTGGGCGATGGATCGCTAACCTACCGCAAGCATAATTTATTCAATAATTTCCAATAGATACAACAATAGCGATCTCAACGGGGTTCGAGACCTTCTTCTCTCGCGACCTGCATGACGAATTCGTATTCCGAGCGTCGCAAGGGTCTGGCGAGTTGTTCATGGTCTGAAGCGAGAAAACAAGGGCGATATTCGTCCATGATATGGACGTAGGTGGTGGTCGATACGTGTTGAGCGAGGAAGCGAAGGATGGTGCGGGAGTCGGCGAGACTGGCTGGCAAGACCAGGTGACGGACGAGCAATCCTCGGGTAGCGATCCCGGAGGCGTCGAGTGTTAGGGGTCCCACTTGGCGATGCATTTCCAGGATGGCTTGACGATTGACGGTTGGGTAATCGTCAACGCGACTGAGTCGTTGGCCGACTTCCGGGTCGCCGTATTTGGCGTCGGGCATGTAAATATCGACGATTCCTTCGACCAGGCGGAGGGTAGGCAGGGCGTCATAGCCGCCGGAGTTGAAGACCAGGGGGATGCGCAATCCTGCTTGAGCGGCGAGCAGAAGGGCTTCGAGGATTTGCGCAACGACGTGGCTTGGGCTGACGAGGTTGATGTTGTGTGCGCCGGCGTGTTGCAATCGAAGCATGAGCGAGGCGAGTTGTGGGGCGGTGACGGCGTAGCCGTGACCGAGGTGACTGATGTCGTAGTTTTGGCAATAGACGCACGAAAGATTGCAGTGGGTGAAGAAGATGGTTCCGGAGCCGCCGGTTCCGACGAGGGGAGATTCTTCGCCGAAGTGCAGATGTGTACTGCTCACCATGGCGAGTCGTCCTGTATGACATTCACCTTTTTCGTCGGCCAAACGGTTGGCTTCGCAGTGTTTGGGGCAGAGTCGGCAGCGGGCGAGACGTTTCAAAGCGGTATTCACACGGGATTGGAGAATGCCGTGATGAAGGGCTGTGACATAGGAAGGCCGTGGGGCGACTGGCTGATCCATTCCATGATTGTGGGTGACAAACGGGGGTGATGGCAGAAAGAAAAAGGGATGGACGGGCAAATCGAACCATTTCCGCAAAGGTGCAAGACGCGACTTATCGTTGAGCGATGGCCGATCCTCCGCTAGGCTTGAGAAGGCGAATTGTTTTCGCTGTTGTTTCAGGCTTCTGGTCTTGGAGACCTCGCACCGTTGAGTCAGCGGTTTTTACGTTGTCATCACTGCGGATTGCCGCACAATCTGACGGAGGAAGTTTGTCCAATCACGGGCAAACCCATTCGTAAGGAGCGGATTCAAAAAGCGATCTCCGACGATAGTTCCGAACTCAAGCCCATTCCGTTGGTCAAACCCAAAGGCGCCGATCCTCGGTTCATCGGAAAAATTATCGGCGACAAATACCGGATCACGGAACTCATCGGTGAAGGGGGAATGGGAACGGTATACGGTGCCGAACACTTGGAGATCGGTCGTCGCGTTGCCATCAAAGTGCTCAACCGGGCTCATCTTGGGCGCAAGGAGGCGGTGGCACGATTTCATCAAGAAGCGCGGGCCGCTGGCACGATCGGCCATCCCAACATCTGCGAAATCTATGATGTGGGAAGGCTCGAAAACGGTGCTCCGTACCTGGTGATGGAGCGTCTCGATGGCAGAACCCTGGCCGATCGCATTCAAATCGAAGGAGCCTTGTCGTTCACGGACGTGATTGGCACGCTCAAGCAAGTGTTATCAGCCCTCATTGCGGCCCATGCCAAAGGGATCATTCATCGAGACATCAAACCCGAGAATATCTTCCTAGCCGAGCGTGTGGGCTGTGTTCCGATCGCTAAGATCCTGGACTTTGGCATTTCCAAGTCCGCGGATGAATCGGACCTTGGTTTGACGCGCACGGGGATGGTCATGGGCACCCCCTATTACATGGCTCCCGAGCAAGCTCGTGGAGAGCATATCGACCATCGTGTCGATATCTACGCCTGTGGCGTCATGCTCTACGAAATCCTCACGGGACGTCGTCCTTTCATTGCGCCCAGCTACAACGCGCTGGTGATTCAGATCCTGTCGACGACCCCTCGTGATCCTCGCGAATTACGGCCCGCGATCCCGGATGCTTTCGTTTCCGTCGTGTTCAAGGCGCTCGCCAAGCATCGTGCCGAGCGTTACGACGATGCCAAAGCGTTCATCGCCGCGCTCGATGAAGTGGCGATGCAGTTGGAGCATCCTTTGATGAACGCACCGGTCGATCGGTTGTCACAAAAAGCCCACGAACAATCGATGGCCCAGTATCCCAGCGAGCCTCCTGCGTCAGACAGCATCGACATTCCCGTTCACTTCTCCGAAACCGGCACCGGACAGCATCCCGTCACGCTTGAAACCGGCGACGTGGAGGTTGAATTGGATACGGGACCTCGTGTCGTGGATGACGATCCAACGATGGTAGCGGGACGGATTGGTTTCGAGCCTCGCATGGCAGAGGATGAAGTCCACGACACGATTGTCGATCCGACCGGTGCGTTGCGAGGAGAGCTGTTTTCTCATCTCGGAAAAACCCCCGAAAGTGGAGGGCCGAAGTCTCGGGCGGTGGTACCGGATCGGTTGGTCGAAAGCGTCGACAAACCCCAAGGGGAAATCGATCGCGATGTTGGTGGGCGTTATTCAATGATTTCAAGTAGTTCTGAGCCATCCGGGCCAGTCTGGGGCTATGATCGCGCGGCGGAATCGAAAAACACGCCTCGACAATCGGCGACGCGTCCATCGACGGCGAAACGGACGCGGATGCCGAGTGATCCGGACGATGTGGACGATAGCGCGGCCACCACGCTTTTCGTCAATTCCGAGGACGGTCCGAAAGACGTTCAAAACACCGGGTCTTCGTCACTTCCCCGACGTTCCTCGTGAGCATGGGCATGGGGAGCGACCGGCGTGGCTGTTGCTTGGGGAAACAGGCGTCATCGAGCGGAATCGCGCGCCAGCAAGCGGGCATTTCGAGCGCGCAATCCCAACTCCACGGCCAGCAAGAAAAGCAAAAATAGGGCTATCCAACGGGAAATATCGATGGTTCCGGAGGTGGTACCGAGACGATTCTCCTGGTTGGTTTCGGTGATTCTGCGAGGGCGAAGGTCCACTTCATGGGCGGGAATCGAGGCGATTCGGGAATCGACTTCCTGGGCGATTCGCAAATCGTAGCGCCCCGCTTCGTGGGGAGTGATACGCGTTTTGCCTTGGGAATGAGCAACTGGATAAGGGCCGGATTTCGTTCGGACCTCCACGGATTCGCTGTCGATTACCCAAGATTGTCCGACATCGATTCGCTTGGAGCCCGCCCGCAATCCAACGTCATCCACCAATTGCTTGAGCAGAGCAAGAAACGCGGGTCGAAAGGGAAGATCGCTCCACTGGGGGCTGAAAGGAAGCCCCACGACCGTTATGGTGCCACGTCCAAGCGTTCGTTCCACGATCAGAGGCAGGTTGTCGGACCAGCGTAGGATCGCGGTGGGTTCGGTGGGCCCGTCGAATGGGAAATGGGCTCTGCCTTTGGCTTCGAGCCGAAGCAGACTTGGACCGCTGGGCCCGAAATGCAGGCAATCTCGTTCGTTCACGCTGTCGGGGGCATCTTCGGCCCAATGCGGTATTCCGGAAACCAAAGGCTCGAGCGTGGCACCCAAAGGCGCCCGCGCCGACCGAGGACCTAGCCCCACGAGGGCAACACCCCCTCGCTCCACCCAGCCATGCAACGATTCCCTTGTCTCCGGCGTGAACCCGGCAGGATCATCGATGACCAGAATCGTCAGCTTGCTCAATTCCTCCACGGTGTCAGGCATGACCGTCATCGGATGAATCGTGGCTCCCGTATGCAATGCGACAAGCGCTTGCTCGACGGGAGGTGGACCTCCAGTCTCGACGTTGGACAGCGAACGATCCGACACCACGCCAACGGTGAACGACGTGGATCGTCGTGCTACGGGGGCCACGTCATTTTCCGCAATGAAATCCGAGCTTCCCTCGAGCGCAACCTCGTCGGGGAAAGCTGATGAAGCGATGGGCACGTCCAATTCCGCGGTTCCCGTGTCTTGCGGTAGATGTGGGAAAATAGGTTCACGAGCGATGGTTTGTCCTGCCTCACGCACGACCAAATTTCGGTGGGGATCACGCTGGTTGCCCGTACACGCCACGCGGGCATAGACGCGTCCACTTCGCTGCTCCGCGTATAACACAGCGCAATCATTAGCATTTTCAGAAAGCTGGCGACTTACGATCCAGGTGGGTACCGAAAGCCCTTCTCCCAAAGGCGGAGCATCGGGCATCCCATCGCAACGATCCGTAAGGACAACCATACGATGCTGTGGTTGCGGCAGTTCCGAAAGCAGCGACGCGCCTAGTGCCATGGCGCCTTCCAGATCCGTAGCTCGGTCCGAAGGTTCGAGTCGTTGAAGCGTGTGTTCGGCAAGGGAAAGGTCCATGGTTGGCGCGAGAACGACACGGGCGGGGGCGCCCGCCAACACGATGGCTATGGCGTCGCCCTGTCGCGCGCTTGCGAATAGGTCCAGGGCTTGTTGTTTTGCGAGAGCGAAGCGAGTCGTGGTGCCATCATCGCGCGCGCGCATGCTCATCGAATCATCGAGCACGATGGCGACAGCCAGGGAAGCTCCCCCATCTCGCGAAATCGACAACTTCGAGCAAGTGAGCAGGGGTGTAGCGCCCAACACGGCAAGAGCGAGAATTGCCAGCAGTCGGATACTGAATAAGGCTCGATCCTCGAGTTTTTTTCGTTGCCGAGCGGAGGAAGTCAATGCCGGCACCAGATGTGCGGGCGGGAATGGCTGCTCCTTCGCACGTCGTACGCGCAGCAAATGAGCGGCGAAAGGCGCAATGACAAGCAATGCGATAGCCAAAGCCGCGGTGAACACGAAAGTCACGGGGGAACCTCGGCAATGGCGTGAAGCACTCGAATCACGACATCCACTGGATCTTGCTGGGTATCGACACGTAACCAACGTCCGGCTCGATTCGCGAGCGGTTGCACGAATCGCTCCGTCCATTGGTCGAGGGCTTCGAGATACCGTTCGCGAACGACATCCGGATTGGTTTCGAGCACTGTATTGCCTTCCAGAGACGCGAGACGAACCGTCCCCGTATACGGAAGTGTCAGCTCCTCATGATCGAGGACTTGGACCACGACCAATCGTCGTCCCTGGCTGCCGAGGGCGGCGAATCGTTCGGCCGCACCGTCAGGCAAGTCGAGAAGGTCGGATAGCAGAATGACGCAGGCTCCGCGGCGCGCTCGTCGGGCGATGGACTGAATGACGCGGTCGAAAGCGCGCAGATCATGCATGGCATCTCCCGTGGCTTGCAATCCTTCTAATGCTTGCACGATGCGATCGAAGGCATCACCGCTTGCGCTAGGCGCGACGGGTCGGGAACCGACACCACTGATCCAACCAAGAGATACGGGATCTCCCGCGGATAAGACGACCCGCGTCAGAGCCGCGACGATGAGGGCGGCGAAAGCCACCTTGGCTGAATCGGCATGCGCGCCACGAAAACTCATCGATGCCGTTGCGTCCAGCAGCATGTGAACGCCGCGGTCCGTTTCCGTTTCGAACAGGCGAACCAAGAGTTGATCGTGACGCATGAGGGCATGTCGGTCGATCCATCGCAAATCATCCCCGGGCACATACGCGCGATGACCACCAAACTCCACACCCGGCCCATGACGCCGACTGCGATGGACACCCGCGAATACGCCATCGGCAACGCTTTTGGCGCGTAGTCTCAAGGGCGCAAGCCGTCCCCAATCGATGGCCTGGTTGTGGCGTTCACTCGGATGCATCACGATGTGCCTCGTTGGGCGGAGCTTGGGCAAAAGCCGCTCGGCTAGGCGATACCTGGCTTCTGACCGGAAGCGTCAACAAGAAGGAAGAGCCTTTTCCGACGGTACTCTCCACCCACACCTGACCACCGTGGTTGGAGGCAATATGTTGCACCAACGCCAAACCGATCCCACTGCCACGAACCTGCTTGTCTCGCGCCCCTTTTCCTCGAACGAACCTATCGAAGATGCGACGTTGCTCATCGATGGGCACACCCGGCCCCTGATCCGTCACGCGGATCTCAATGGTTTTCGCGGAACGAAGACGAACCTCCACCCGGATGAGCTTGCCGTCTTTGGCATATTTCATCGCGTTATCGAGAAGATTCACCAGCGCGAGTTCCAACGCTTGCTCGTCGAGTACCGTGCGGGGCATGTTCGACTCGACTTGCATGTCCAACACCATTCCCTCCCGTTCCGCTCGATGCCGGAAGGCTTCGACCGCCCGTGAAACCACCTCCACCACGTCGGCATATTCGAATTGATAGGCCACTTTCCCTCGCTCTAACCGTGCGAAATCCAACACATTTTCTATGAGAGCGGACAATCGTTCGCTCTCCCGCACAATGATGGATAGGTACTTTTGTCGCTTCGCTTCGTCGCTTACTCGTCCGGTGGACAACAATTCGCTGAACATCCTCACCAGTGACAATGGCGTTTTCAGTTCGTGACTCACATTGGCCACAAACTCACTTTTTAGCGCCGCCAACCGTCGCTCTCGCTCCGCAGCCACCACCACGATAATGACCCCCGCCGCCACCACGAGAAATGAAACCGCCACGGAAACCATCTCCAATTCTCGTCGTCGTTCAACGCTCTCGCTCAGTTCTTCCGCGGTCGTCAAGGTTGCGTACAACCGCCAGCCATACAACGTGGTTTCGAACGGGCGTCCCACCGTAAACACACCACCCACGGTGGGTTGTCCGTACACCGTTCTGCCTTCTTCGTCGACGACATGGACGCGAGCATGTCCGGTGGCATCCTCGAGCATACGGGGAAATAGGTCATGAACGATGCGTGGAACATCGTGCCATGCCACAACGAGGTATTTCCTGCCCTCGTGTTCTCGTTGCCAATAGCTGATGAGATACGAGCGTCCATCCAGCGTGCGGTGAAGGTGACGAAGCTGTTCCGCAGCCCCCTGTTGCAAGTCGAGATGAGGCAGGAGACGATGAACGAGCATGCGCCGAAATGCATCGTCTTCAGGTCCTGGATTCTGAGTCGCAAAATCGTATACGTCGTGATCGCCATCGGCTCGCATGATGACGACGGCTCGAACGGTTGGGGTTTCGCGCGAAGCGGTGGGGAGCCAACGACGAGCCAGGGAGCCTAGGATGGTGACATCGGCTTCGGCCACCACGACGTTGTCTTCTTCGATGATGCGTTTGTCGAGGCGGTCTGCTTTTTCATTCGCGACCGACACGGTGGCTTCGAGCACGGATTGCTGTCGAAGGGTTTCAATCTGGAAGGTGGTACGGAAGGTAATGACAGCGAGCGCGACCACACCCAACACCACGGCGGGAGTGAGTAAGAAGGTGAGTAACACCTCTCGACGGGTCCGCTCGGCCATCGAAAAGCTCGGTCACTTCGGATTGAACGGAGTCACGCTGCCGAATTGAAGGCCAATCTTGGCAATGAATTCCGCGAAGCTCTGTGCGATATAGGCCATGGCATCCACGTCGGCTTTTCGGAAGGTTTTTTTCCGATCCTCGTGGGCCACCTCGAGAATCCCCAAAAACCTCCCTCCTTGCGCCACGGAGCAAGCGAGAATGCTGTGGGGAGAACCTCCAAGCTGCTTCCAACGACCTCGATCGATACGCGGATCCGTGCCTTGCATGATGAAAGGAAGCCGCCGATTCATGATCTCGACAAGCAGCGGATCATGCTCGCTCGTACGATGGCCGAGCGTGTCTTGCGCGTTGGGACCGACGACGTGAGCCACGACGAACTCGCGGCGATTGATGTCGTAAAGTTGGGCCATGCCGAGGGTGCAGCGCATTTTATCGAGCGCCAAAGCGATCACGAAATCCGCGCCTTCATAGGCATCTCGCAAAAAGTAAAGATCATGCATCGATTCGAAAATATCGGCGATGATCTCACCGCTTTGCGATGACTTACGAGCTTGTCGATCGGATAGGGGAGAAGGCGGCACTTTCTCCGATCGGGAAACCGGTTGCGCTTTTTCCGCCGCTTGACCCGAGGATGCCGTGGCGGGTTGCGGAGCATCGCTTCGACGTTGGCGTTTGGCCACCGGTGTGGAAGCTGGGGTGTAATGCGATGAATCAGAGGATGGCGAAGAGCTATCCGCGGCACGGGAGCGAGCGGGTTGTTCATCCGTTGCGGCAGTGGAGACTTCTTTTTCGTGGGAAGGGGCCGCGGGGGGGACGGAAGATGGTAACTCTTTCGGTAGTGACGAAACTGCCGATGGGGTTTCTATGGGTTGCGGTGGGTTGGAGGCGACGGATGGGGGCTCGGCGGCAGGTTGAGACGAGGGGCGCCCGAGCGATGGCGGCGGGATCGACACGCCGGGACGTGAGGTATAACGGATTTCCGGATTGCCTTTCCAATCTTTCCACACGAGTGTGACCAGCGGCGGGCGTTTGGGTCGATCGGAAAAGGCGTGGTCGAATACGGCGAGATTGACGAGTTTGGCCGAGCGAGTGGAGGCCAGTTCGTCTTTGATTTCCTCGAAACGTTGGAAAATGAAGGTCTCCGCCTCCTTTTCGGTGGAACCTTCGGCAATGGCGTAGGCGTATTCGCGGTACGTGAGCGGAGAGGTTTTGGACGGTTGTTCTTCGCGTCTGGCGAGCACCTGATAGGGTTCGTTGGGGATGGGTGCGAGCCCTGCTGGCGGGGGTGGAGTGGGGATTGGTTGCGGAACAGCCGGAGCTGGGGGTGGAACCGAAGGAGTCTTTACATGAGGCGGTGCTTGCGGCGGAACGGAAGGAATTCGTGGCTGTGTGGTAGGAGGCGGAACCGATGGGGCACGGGAATAGGGCCGAGCCAAAGGCGTCGCGGAAGGCATGTGCGCGGGCGGCTGGGACAGTGGCTTGGGTTCCGAAGGACGCTCGGAAACACGTTCCGAGGCGGTAGTCACAGTATTTTCGGTGTTTGCCACCGTGACGGCAGCATCGTCTGGCGCGCGCCGGATTTCGTATCGCTGACGCGATTTTGGATCGACGATTCGCACACCATCATCCAGCAACTCGATGGAAAGATATCCCAAAGAATCGTCTTGCCCGCTGGAACGGCGAATCTCTTGATATGCCACGGACCATTGGGAAGCTTCCAAGCAGGAACGGACCGCTTTTTGCTCTGGCTTTCCCAGGGAATTGATCTCGACGAACCAACGCATGGGGCCTCTACGACCAAGGGGGCGACACGCCGCGCCGAATGGTGTACCGAGTGCTTCAGAAAGGGTCAACGGTGTTCGCGAAGCCACGATGACAAGATGAGCCCGACGCGCGCTATTTATGTTCAATGCGGCTCATTGTGTCTATGAAAAGACTTACCCGCTATCGATGTTTCGACGTTTTTTTTCCCATATCCTGGCCGAATCGACGCTTCGTCGTCTCTCGGTGATTGTCTATCCCCTGTTTTCGGGATGGTTGGTCCTGGCGATCGCCCGGGTATTTTACGGAACCATGCTGGAGGCTACCGGGGGTGAGTGGTCCGCACCGTTGGATGATGTGTTCATTCACTTCGATTTTGCTCGATCGACGGCGCGCGGTTACCCATTCCAATGGTCGGAGGGCAATGGTTACTCGAGCGGCAACACCAGTCTGACCTATCCGTTCATTCTTGCGTTTGGCTATTGGGTTGGTTTTCGAGATGCGCGACTCATGATGTGGGCCGCCATCGTGGCTTGCTGTTGCATTTTCGCATTGTTGATGCTCATTCCACGCTTGGCTCGCGGCCTGCCCTTTGCCGCCAGGTTTCTTTTGCCCATCGGTGTTTTTTCTGTCGGCGCGTTGTCCTGGTCACTGTTTAGCGGCATGGAAGTCGCCTGGTTTCTTGCGGTGTGGGCCATCGCCCTATCGTATGCCCTGAACCATCGTCATGGCTCCGCCCGGCAACGTCCCGGTTTTGGATGGAAACTCGGATTGGCGGGAGCCGTTCTCGTGGCTACACGCCCGGAGGCGGCCACTTCCATTGCCGTGCTCGGATTGACAGCCGCCATTTTCGTGGCTCGCTCCACCTCACGGTTGCGACCCGCCTTGGCTACCTTGGTACGAGCAGGTGCCCCCTCCATCGCCACCTTGGTGATTCAGGCTCTCGTCAACCGTTGGCTCACCGGTGACTTCGCCGCCGCGGGTGCCCGCGTCAAACTCGCTTGGTACCACCCGTACATGCCACCCCAAGAAAAGTGGGAAACCTACCTCGATCATCTGAAATACTCTTTTCTGCGAAATATCGATTACCACTTCTCCGTCGATCCTCGTATCGGTTGGATTCCGGTCGTTTTGGCCGTCATCGCATTGCTCTCGGCTCGTACCCGCACTTCCGCCGCCATCCTGCTTTCTTCCGCCGTCTCCTTCCTTTGTCTCGTTGCCATGAACGGACAAGTCCGATGGCAGAATGAGCGCTACACCATGCCAGCGGTCGCTTGGCTCCTCATCGCCGCATCCTTGGGGCTGGGAGTCCTTCTATTTCGACGTCCTTCGCGGCTGCCGTGGTTCACTTCGGTGCCACGGGTGGTCATCGCCCTGGCGTTGGTCATCACCTTCGGTGTGTGCCAAGCACCGCGCATGCGCGACCAGATCCACTTTTTTGCAAAGGCCTCTAAAAATATTCGCGATCAACACATTACGACCGGTCGTCTACTTCGACACCATATCCACCCCACTCCACAACGTATCCTCGTCGGAGATGCGGGAGCCATCATGTATGCCTCGGACTTACCAGGGCTCGATATCATCGGCCTTGGAGGGTTTCACGGCATGCCGTTCGCCCGCGCTTCCACCCACGGCCTCGCAGCCATCATCGAATTGATCGAACGAATCCCAAACCAAGACCGTCCCGATATTTTCGCCATCTATCCCTCTTGGTGGAGCACCCTGCCCCTCTGGTTCGGAAAACAAATCGCTGCCGTTCCCGTGCGGGACAATGTCATTTGTGGCGGTGACGAAAAGGTCATCTACGCCGCGGATTGGACGTTGCTCAACACGGGTGAACTGCCTTTCTCCCTCGATGACAACGAAATCATCACCGATTGGCTCGACGTCGCCGATCTGATCAATGAGCATGAACACGATTATCGTTTTCCTTCCCCAGATGCGGGTTACGTCGAACTCCGAATCCTGACAGAGCCGACCCAAGGACGAGACGTGCTCGACGGTGGGCGTCGAATTCCCGAAAACGGCACGGAGTCTTTTCGTTTGACATCCCAACGGCTGGCCTCGTCGATGCGTCTGATCGTGCGGACTGCCCCTGCTTTTCCGGGAAAAGTCGAGGTATCGATGGACGGCCACTTCATCGGGGAGTTGACTCTCGAACCTTCGGATACGTGGGTCGAATTGTCGTTACCGTTACCTTCTCCACTGAAACCAAACCAAACCGCGACATTCACGATGACGGCGCGATCGACTTCGCGCTGGGTGAATTATCATGTCTGGTTGGTCGCTTCCCCGTGACACCGTTCAACTCGATCCTCGATGTGGCTTGGCCCGCGGATTCAGCGGCGTGGATCGCGTTTTTCCTTGGGGCTTTGGTGTTGGCAACCCCATGGTTCCTCCGTGCTTTTCCGCGGCTTTCGCTCCCCTGCTGGGTTGGCGTTTGGGCGTTTGTATCTGCCTTGCTGTCCGTGGCCTACATCCACACCTATCTTCGTGGAGGCCCTCGCATCATCGATGCTACCGGGTATTGGCTCGAGGCTCGCGGCTTTGCTTCGGGGATGGTGACATGGATCGCCGATGAGCCCACCGCCGCCATTCGAGGTCGTTTCCTTGTCCACCACCCAAGCGCCGAGGGACTTCGTGTCGGTGTGCTCTTTCCCCCTGGCTATCCCGCACTGTTGGCGCTCGGATTCCTGCTGCACGTCCCTTGGTTGGTGGGCCCAATCCTGGCCAGCGCTTTCACCGTGTCGTCATGCCTGCTCGCGCACCGGCTGACACGCAGAGACGATATCGTTCGCATCGTTGCGGTGTTATCCGCCCTCAACGCTTGCCTTCGCTATCATACCGCGGACACCATGTCTCACGGGCTAGCGGCCGTGCTGCTAACCACTTCCGTGGTGGTGGCCCTTCATGCGTCGAACCATCGATGGGGATATTGGTTGGTTTGTGGAGCGCTTACGGCTTGGTTGGCAGCCACCCGTCCAGCCACGGCTCTCGCTCTTGTCGTGGTTGGGGGTCCCTTGGTTGCGCGCTTCATGCTCATGCACCGGCGCTTGGCACCGTTGTGGTCGCTGCTGGGAATGCTGCCCGTATTTTTTTTGACCGTGTTGCATCAGCATGCGCTGACGGGGGCGTGGTTCACCAGCAGTCAGGGGCTGTACTACTCGCTAGCCGATGGGCCCGAGGGCTGTTTCCGCTACGGTTTTGGATCAGGAATTGGGTGTTTGGCAGAACATGGTCCCTACGTTGCTTCCGTGGCACCGGATGGGTTTGGCCTACGAGCTGCCTTTACGACGACCGGAAGGCGGTTGTACCTGCATCTGGCGGATTTGCTGAACTACGCGCCTTTCGCGATATTTCTCCCCCTTGGCGTGATCCAGGGGTGGCGAGAGAAAAATACCTGGCTGGCCGTGGCGATGCCCTTGGCATTGATCGCTGCTTACGCACCGTTTTACTTCGATGGTTCCTATCCGGGGGGAGGTGCTCGATTGCTGGTCGATGCGATGGCTTTCGAGCATCTGCTCATGGCACTTGGGCTTGGAGCTTGGGGCCGAGCGTTCCGCAATCCAGCCCGGGGAGCACACTGGGCGGTGGCGATGGCAACTTCGCTAAGTCTGCTCGGCTTTGCGCTGCACGGCAGTCGAATGCACCAATGTTTGCGGGAGCGCGAGGGCGGCCGACCCATGTACGAGCCGTCGGTGGTGCGTGATGCTCTTGGCGCCGAACCACGAGGACTGCTTTTCGTAGACTCGGACCACGGTTTTTTTCTCGGCTTCGACCCTAGTGCTACCGACCCGAAAAGGTCGTTGGTCGTTGCCCGAGCGCGCTACGATTCTCGCGATTATCTTCGATGGAACCGGTTGGGACGTCCACCGACCTACCGATACGTGTATCGATATGGGCAAGAGGAATCCGTGGTACGAATAGAGCCCTTCATGCCCACCGAACCTCACGGGTCCTACGTTTTCGAAGCGGAAGCGGAGTGGCCCGCGTTGGCACAAAAAGGGGGATATGCGGTCCCGACTCCGTTGATGGCGCAGCCATGCATTCCCAGCGGACGTGTCCTATCTTTGGTGCGAACGGGCGAAGAAGCCCGTGTCATGACGGAGATTCCGGTCCCATCGCCTGGAACTTATTGGATACAGGGATTTTTTGTGGCAAATGAGCCTGTTCCAAGCCTTCGGTCGCGGCTCTGGTCCGAGGATATGGATGTCGCGATGGGGGTGGGTGCTGCGGGAACGGCAACGGGGGACGGTCGATATTGTGTGGCAACGAAGCGGGTCCCGGTTCATGTATTCAAAAAACACATAATGTGGGACGTGCTCACTACGGATTCGTGGGTGGCGCTGGATCGGGTTGAGTTGCAAGTATTGGAAGCTAAGTGACTTTTCTGGCTTGCGAAAGGACGGCTCGTGATACAGTGCCGTTTCGATCAGGGCGACAACTATGCCCACGGAATGGCACCCATGACGAAGAGTGAGCTTATCGAGTTCATCGCAGCGCGTGCGGAGTTGAGCAAGGCACGTGCGGAAATGGTCGTCAACTGCGTGTTCGACGCCATGACTGAGGCGCTTCGAAACGGAGAAGGCGTTGAGATTCGGGGCTTTGGCAGTCTCAAGGCCCGGGCGCATAAGTCTTACCAGGGCCGCAACCCTCGCACGGGCAAGTCGGTCAATGTTCCGCCCAAGCTCCGCCCCTTTTTCAAGGTGGGCAAGGAACTCAAAGAATTGGTCAACGCGAGTCGCTCGTCGGGGAGCATCAAAGACAACGGCGACGAGACCTAAGAGTCGGATGACGCTCGGTGCGGCGACGCGTCGTGATTTCGGCGCGCACTTGCTTGCGTGGCTTGGCAGCCTGGCATCGGTGTATGCGAGCGCGTGTCAGCCGGCGATATCGTCGTCCTCGAAAGTCATCGAACCGTCGTCGCAGCACGAACCTTTGCAACTCGAGCCTTTGACCGACCTGGCCATCGGAGCTGGATTGCAATGGATTGTGGTGGCGTCTCCTCAAGACCTTGCAAGACACAAAGTATTGTCGCAGTCGTTCGCGCGATTCATTCCACCGACTCGGCGCCACATCTTTCATCGGCTCACCGGAATCGATCTCGATGCCATGCAACGGTTGGTGGTGGCGGGATACGAACGATCCGTATTGTTTTTGATGAATGGAATGTTCGATCCGCGAGCCACCGAAGAGGTATTTCACAACCGATTCCTTCAAAATGGTTCCCGCAAAGTGTATCGTCCGGACGCCGTTTGGAGTCACGGAATCGTTGCAGGCAACGAAGTTCGAGCGATCGCGGCCTTGTCACCCAACGTCATCGCGGTGGAGGGAGGACAGGCTTTTCGTTCCAAGATCGCGTTGTTGCTTGCCCTCGGCAGGCTGCATCGTTCTCCGAGAGCGTTCGACTTACCCGACATGAAGCGTGTGTATGGTGAGCTTGGCGATGGGGTCGTGCATGTCCTGGCCCCCGGACCTTTCGAAGGGGATTGGCAAAAGGCATTGGGTGGGATGCTAGGGGTAACCTCGGTGATTGGGGCGCGGGTCCGCTTGCTGGATGACGGGCAAATGAATCTTGCGATTCGTCTGGCGGGTTCATGGCAGGGCGATGAAAAACGAGCAGCGGCCATCTTGCTCGATCGCTATGGGGACATGACCAACAGTTCGATAGGAAAACTCCTTCATCTGCATGAGCCGACCCTCGAACCTTCGCCGTTCGAACGTCCTGACTTGGTGGGCGTGGACGTTCAGCTCGACGGTATTCGATGTCTCGGAGGCTTGTACGACGTGATTGCCGCGGACTTGGGAGATATGTTGAGCCTGGGCCGCGCGACGGACCGTATCGACGATGCATCCATGAGAGATAGCGATGAAGATCTACACACGCACGGGTGATGATGGGACCACGAGCTTATTTGGTGGCAAAAGGGTTTCCAAGGCGGGTGATCGTGTAGAGGCTTATGGGGTGGTGGATGAAGCCAATTCGATTCTTGGCCTAGCGCGAGCGATGAAGTTGGATCCATGGAGCGATGAAGTTTTGCAAAAAATACAGCGTGACTTGTTCACGTTGGGCGCCGAGATCGCAAGCGGCCGCAATGCGCAGAGCAAGCTCCGCATGCCGCTGATTGGATCTGCTGACGTGCAGCGTATCGAAAAAGCGATCGACGAAGCCGAGCAGCAGTTGGCGCCTTTGCACTCATTCATCTTGCCTGGCGGTTCTCTTGCCGCCTCCACCCTGCATCTGGCTCGAACCGTAGTTCGTCGCGCCGAACGGATGCTTGTCGCTCTTTCCAACTCTGAACCCGTTCGTCAAGAGATTCTTGAATACATCAATCGTGCAAGCGACCTTATGTTTGTCCTCGCTCGGCTAGCCAACATGCATCAGGGCGTCGAAGACGTTCCTTGGCTACCCGACAAAGGGTGAGCGTCGGCAAGCAAGGTTCATGGTAAGCTAACGCCGTGACCGAAACGCTGCGCAGACATTCGAAGGCCAAGCGGAATCATCTATTCCGTTACCGTGTGAAACCAAGTGGCTTGGACTTCTCTGTCGATACGAATTTCCCAGAGTCCAGACGGCATTACGAGTTGCGGACGATGCTATATCAAATCGCGAAATTAGCATTGTCTTCGCAGTGTTCCATCGGCTCGGCGCAGCCCGTGTTTTGGAACGCGGCCGATCCGTCTCGTTTTGTCACGCCGGACCTGTTCATTCGTTTCGAATCCCCCGATTCCTTATTCGAATCGTGGTACGCGTGGGAGCGAGGGGCACCCGAAGTGGCGGTCGAAATCCTGAGTGATTCGGATGCAACCGAACTCGCCTGGCAAAACCGGCTTCGTAACTATCATGAGCTTGGCGTCGAAGAAGTCGTCCGCTTCGACCCGGTTGCCCCCGCCGACGGTTTGCGCGTGTGGAATCGCGTTCATGGCGACTTGGTCGAACGGGACCTCGAAGACCCAAGGATCGCTGAATCGTCGATGCTCGGACTATATTGGGTGGTGATCAAAAACGCGACGCTCGGACGTGTGTTACGCCTCGCAAAAGACAATAGTGGAGGGCGGTTGCTGCCCACGCCGGTAGAACGGGAAGCCCGACGTCGTAGGGAAGCGGAACTGCGGGTGCGTGAACTCGAGCAAAAGCTCAAAAACAAATGACATCAAGCTGCTCGATCGATCAAACACTCGCCCCCATCCTGCAAGGCTTGCCCTAACAAGCGCCGACCACGATGAAGACGTGACATCACCGTGCCGACCGGAACACGCAACCGTTCCGCGACTTGCTTGTACGACAGCTCTTCAATATCCGACAAAACCAAGGTTTCGCGAAATCGACTAGGAAGATCGTCGATCGCCCGTTGCACCGACCGCGTAAAACCTTCCATGGCGATTCGATCCGTGCCGCTGGCAGTCCACGCGCAAGGATCCGTCGATAGAACAGCGAAAGCTTTGACTTCTCGGCGTTGGCGACGGCATCCCGAAATGAATAAATTCGTAAGGATATGGTGGACCCAAGCACGAAGATTCGTGCCCTCTTCGAACCGACTTTCGAATCGAAGGGCCCGCTCGATGGTGTCCTGGGCTAGGTCCTCTGCCTGGCTCATGTCTTTCGTCAACCGTAAGCCATGAGAGATGAGTTCTGGTCGAAGAAGCGCGAGTCGTTGCCCCATGTCCTTGGCCGTAAGATTCATGCAAGACATGACAAGCAAACCGAAGGCCAATTATAATATCGTTATATTTCTAATAGTTACATCTGTGTGGGGTGTGGCTGGACAGACGCAACCCGTGTCCTTCATGCCTTTGCCCAGGGCAGCGGTCGGCACCGCCAGGATGAAGGGCAATGACTTGGTCATACCGTGGTCCTTTTAAAAACCGTCCGAAATCATGTCTAAGCCCGGATCGGCATCAGCATGCTTTGTCAGGGCGTCGATAACACATATACGGATACTCAATACCCGATCCCGTCTTCTGGTCACGAATTGTATACTATTCAATAATATCAGCGAGCAGAGGAGGAAGATATTCTACGATCTATCCTGCTTCGGATAGGGTTTTCGATTCTTGAAATCGAAGGCATCTCCAACGATGCCGTGTTGTCCGTCATGGTCAAAGGGGACAGACCATCGACCGAAGGCGTCGGGTCGTGGCTCGTACACGTTTGATGCGGACACTTGCAACGTTTCCGTCGATGCGTATTGCGGGAGGCGAGTCGCAACATTTTCTTGGTTGCTTGCGTATGGATGTGTCGCGAGGATCGACAAGGTGGCGAAGGAGCAGAAGACGGCTCGATTCATTGAAAACGCCATGAGTCAGGATGCGCGCGGATGCGTGCAACGGGGCGGCCACGCGCAGGCGCCTGGCAAGCGTGTGAGGAAAGGCGAAATGGAAGGATGGGTTAGATGAGTTCCCAGTAAATGTCGAGGCAGGTATGGGTGGCTTGGTCGCCGGTCAGAAATCCTGCTTTGACTTTGTCACCGATGCGGATGGGAGTGCGATTGATGAGATAGCCTTTGATGATGGTGCATACGCCCTGCACGAATACGTCGACTTGGTAATACGGGGTTTCGATTTCGAGTCCGGTACCTCCTCGTTCGACGAGCGTATAGGTGTAGATATAGCCTTGTGGGTTTTTGATTTCCTTCCACACCATTTTGGCGTGGCAATCGGGGCAATCGATACGGGGCGGGACCCACAATTCGCCGTTTCCTTTGGAGATGGGGCAGGCAGGATTGACGCAATGGGTACCCATCAATTTGCCCTGGGTGAGTCCTTGGAAGTAGGGCGTGAGTTGGCCGTAGGTATGGAAGTGGGTTCCTTCGGCTCCGAAGCGAGGAAAGTGCAGCACCCAAGCTTCATTTTTGACGTCGATCTTGGACGGAGTGGTGTTCAGCTTGACCTTTTCGCTCATGGTGGACCTCCTACCAAGCCTTTTCGAGTACGGCGCATGTCACGTGACTTCCCACGCCCGCGTGGGAAATCGCGAGGCCCCGTCGTGGATTGTGGACCTGCAAGCTCTTCCAATCATCGGGCTTTTTCTTTCCGAAGCGTTCCCACATTTTCGGGTCGCCATGGAACTTGTCGTATTTGTTTTGCAATTGCCAGAACACCTCGGCGCATTGCCAAATGCCGGTAGCGCCGACCGCATGCATGGTGCCTAGCAATCCGCCCGACAGGTTCGAGGGGCACTTGCCTGGCTTGTTGGTGTAGGGATTGTGCAGGTAACAATCACCGGATCGAATGTATTCCTGTTCCTGTCCGTATAAGGTCAATCCGACATCGCCGTAGGTTTGAAGATCGGAAATGGTGAACGCATCGTGGGTTTCCACCAAGTCCAAGTCTTCGATGGGGTTTTGGATACCGGCCATGCGATAGGCCATATAGGCGGCGAAGCGTGTGGCGCCGAAGCTTTCGAACCCCGGCCATCGGCCATCGGTCTTTTTCATGTCTTCATAAAGTTGCTTGTAATCCTCCTCGGTTTCGTGAGGAAGCAAGGGAATTTTCATCGGTCGTCGATCCCCCGTGCGCAGGGTATCCGAGCCACCGCATATGGATAGTTTGACGGGGTGATCGGTCAGTTTATAGGCGAGTTCTTCGGAGCAGAGCAGAGCCGCGGAGGATCCGACGCTCATGGCGCAGCATTCGAGGAACCGGAGAGGATCGGAGACGATGGCACCCGCGAGCACTTCGTCGACGGTATGTCGTCCGGGTTGTTGGGCGAAGGGCGACATGCACGCGTAATAGCGATTTTTTACGGCGATTTCGGCGCGAATGCGTTCATCGACCTTGTACATCTCGCCGAATCTTCGCGCCATGGGAGCGTAATAACTGGCGTAATTGCGGGCCAAACGGGTTTCGAAGTCTTTGCAGGCGGCGCAGGCGATGTAGTAGTTGCCTGTCCAGGTAATGACTTCGTCCATGCGTTCCCAACCGAGCACGAGGGTGCAATCGCTATATCCAGAGGCCACGGTATTGGCGCCGGACAGCATGGTGTAGCCACCGGTAGCACCACCGGTTTTGACACCCCAGTTGGGTAAAAGGTTGAGCCCGAGGTAGTCGTGAACCTTGGCCTCACACAGGAGTTGGTCCTGGAAGTGATCGGCGAATTCGCCGTAGTTGCACATATTGATGAGCCCCTTGACATCGAGGGGGGCCATTTTTAGGTCGTTTTCCTCCAAAAGCATCCGGAAGGCATCCATGCACAGCTCTTCGAGCTTTTTTTCTGGATAGCGTTTGCGGAAATCCGATGTGCCCGCAGCAACCATGTACACCGGGCGAGACCACTTCGGAACTCTGAGGTTTCCTGGCGCAAACTCAATCATTCTGCCCTCCTGAGCTGGAAATGAAACGCGTCGCGGACCGTAGCCCACGGCCAACGAACCGTTACATAGAAGAACGGAGCCAGCGAGGCTATGGGAATCGTGCGAAAGGCTCTTCGTTTCCGCGTTGGCTCATCGCCCGGTGGACCTAGCTACCTGGGTCATGCTTGAATCGCCCTCGTGAGTCGCGAGACAAAACGGCCGCGCAAAGACCGAACGTCGGATCCCTCCGAGTCCCAGCGAATGCGGGACCTGGAGGCGCAGCTCATCGGTACGCGACGGGTTTTGACAGCGTTTTGTGATATCGCAAGCGCTCTCGCCGCGCCCGCGGATGCCGATCGTCTGCTCGGCTTGGTCCTCGACCGCGCTTCGGCCTTGCTCGATGCCGACCGAGCCACGCTCTACCTCATCGATGACGCCACCGGCGAACTCGTGAGCAAACTCGTGGTGGGCGGGGGTGAGCAGACGATCCGTCTCGCCGTGGGACAAGGAATCGCTGGTGCCGTAGTGCAAACCGGAAAACCCATTCGGGTCGCGGATGCCTACACGGATGATCGATTCAACCGATCGTGGGATGGAAAAACCGGTTATCGAACCCGCTCCATTCTTGCAGTACCCATGAAAAACCACGTGGGACAGACGATCGGCGTGCTGCAGGTTCTCAACAAACGCGAGGGGAAACCGTTTACGGATGAGGATGAAAACTTGCTCGGCGTGTTGGCCATGCAAGCCGCGATCTCGATCGACAACGTGAAACTATATCTCGCCGTCGTCGAAAAAAATAACGTGCTGGCACAAGTTCGGCACACGCTCGAACGCAAAGTGGATTTTCTGAATCTGCTTTTCGAACTCGAAAGCACGATGTCACGCGCCACCGATCAACGAAGCCTCGTGCAACCTCTGCTTGGATTGACCGTGGCAGCCACACGAACCCAAGCGGGCGCCGTATTCCTGCTCGATCAGGGAGGTACACAACACAATCTTTTCGTGTTCAAGCGAGAGGCGCCCAACACCGTAACGGAATACCTCGTCGACCACGTCATGGGCGCATTTCTCCAAGCGATCCAACAAAAAGGTCCCGTGAGCATCGAACAAGTGCGTCGTCGATCCAAAGCCACCGCCGAACAATCTCTGATGGGACTGCACGCCCGATCGGTGTTGGCCGTGCCCATGCTCAGCGAAGAGGGCGACGCCTTCGGAGCGTTGGTTTTGTATGACCGGGAAGACGAGGCTCCCTTCACCGAAGATGATCAGGAACTGTTGCGTCTGGTGGCTGCCAATGCGTCCACGGCGATCAGCTTGTTGCGGTCGCGCGAATCTCAGCGTGTCAACGATCGATTGTCGACGATTGGACGATTGTTGTCGAATGTGCTGCATGACTTGAAGACGCCGATGGCGGTCATCAGTGGCTACGTGCAACTGATGGCCACGACGGAAAGCGCCGAGCAGCGAAAGAGTTATTCGGAGCTGGTTCTCAAGCAATTCGATCACATTACGGCCATGCAGCGGGAAGTGCTGGCGTTTGCACGCGGAGAAAGAACGCTGTTGGTCAGCAAGGTGTATTTGCAAAAATTTTTCGATGAGCTTCGTTTGCAGATGGAAAAAGAACTCGAGGGAAGGGGGATCGAACTGCAAATGGAGCTTCGGGATCGGGGAACGGCAAGGTTCGATCAGGCGAAAGTGATGCGAGCGTTGCATAACCTCGCCCGCAACGCCCTCGATGCCATGACCGCCGGAGGCCTATTGCGCATCGAGATCGATCGAGACACCGAAGGGCTGGTGCTGCGCGTAAGCGATACGGGGCCTGGCATTCCCGAGCAAATACGCGGCAAACTATTTCGCTCCTTCGTGACCGCCGACAAAGCCAATGGCACAGGCCTAGGCCTGGCCATCGTAAAAAAAATTGCCGAAGAACATGGCGGAAAAATCGATGTCACGTCGTCGCCGACTGGCTCGACCTTCACGCTGCATATCCCCCAAACAGGATGAATCCCGTGGGGTTCACAACGAGATGAACAGGGTTTCCCGCCTGTAATTTTCAATATACGTATACGGATATATTATCATAATTATTGAATAAATACAAATGGTTACACGATACAATCCATATTGATTATCCGTATATATAGCTCACGTTCTTGCCACCCATGACTCCTCCACGGCATGCTCTTTCCCACCGAGGTTGCCATGTACCGCCCCTTTCCCCTGCTCCTAGTGGTTTGCTCGTCGCTCAGCTCTTCCCTCGCCTTCGCCCACGGCGGACAAATCCTCGAACAACTCCCCTGCCCCGTCGAAGAACCCATGGGCCTCGCCGCCTGCGACAACAACCTGTTCATCTCCGACATGGCGACTCGATCGATCGTTCGATTCGATCCTTGCACCGCACAAATTCTCGAACGCATCCCCGCCCAAGGTTTTTTGCCCACGGGAATCGCTTGCTCTCAGGGCACCTTATTTCTAGCCGATCGACGACAGGACTTCATGGCCCGCATGCGCCTTGGAAAAAACGACCACCCCTCTCCCATCCCGTACTATGAGCGATGGGCCACGGGCCTGGTCCACGATGGTCAATCCTTATGGGTCGTCGATGCTCGTAGCGCCAAGCTGCATCGCATCGATCCGGTGGATGGAACCACGATCGAATCGTTCGATGCGCCGGACAAACACCCCACGGGCATTGCGTTCGACGGTCGAATGCTATGGGTGGCGGATCATGGAAAAGACAGTTTGTACCGAGTCGACCCTTCCGACGGAAAGGTCGTAACCATTTTGCCATCTCCAGGCCCTTATCCATCGGCGCTTGCGATGCATCAGGGAAGTCTTTGGGTGGCTGATTACCAAAGCCAACAGCTATTCCGCGTTTCTCTTCCGCACGATGAGCCGTACCTCGAAGACATGCCTCGTCGCGTTCGGGTCAGTTATGAAGTCGTTTATCGCGTACGCGGAACCGGTGCCGTCACGCATCTTCGAGCAGCTTTGGCGGTGCCGGAAGAACTTCCGGGTCAGCATTTGCTCGACAAGGTTACGTTCGAACCGCAGCCCACACGAATGACCATGGATCGATGGGGCCAACCCATTGCACTCTTCGAACGCGAGGAGTTGAAGGCAGGAACGACCTTCTCGATTCGATGGACCGGCGACTTCCTATTGTATCGCGTTCGCTTTCCGATCGATCCGGACCGTGTTCGTGGCGCCACCTTACCTGCCCAACTCGATGCCTATTTGCAGGATGACAAAAAATATGACCTTGGCGCCCAGTCCCTCGCGCGGCTGGTCGAGGAGGTAACCCATGGAAAAACCTCGTATTATGACCGAGCCCGCGCCATCTATGAGCACCTAGCTCGCGTCATCAAGTACGACCGTTCCGGAGGATGGAACAATGCCGCGACCGTGCTCGCCCGAGGAACGGGAAGTTGTAGCGAATATACCTTCGCTCTCGTGGGTATGCTTCGACGCGCGGGCATTCCCGCTCGGTACGCGGGTGCTGTCTCCGAACGTGGTGACGAAGCGAGCTTCGATGATGTCTATCACCGTTGGGCAGAAGCTTATATGCCCGGCTATGGGTGGGTGCCGATGGATGCGAACGCGGGATTTGGGGAGACGCCCGCGGGAAAAGCCGAGTACTTCGGCGGCAGAAGCAACCGTCATGTGGTGACCACCCGAGGAGGCGGCGCGAGCGAATGGTTGGATTGGACATACAACAATCACACGATGTACGAAGTGCAGGGCGATGCCACCCTCGAGGAGCAAAGTCTCGCCCGTTATCGCCCTTTGGCTGATACGAACAAAGATCCGGTTCTCGCTTCGGCGCCGCGCGTGAACGTCCCGCGATTGACCGAGCCCATCGTCGACCCCCCCGCCAAACCAACGCAATCTACATCGTTTTCTGGCGATCCGTGGATGGCCGCCATCGCCTTGCTGCTTGCCGCGGGATTCGGTATCGCTGTCGGCAGAGGTTTTCGAACGATTCCATGACAGACATCAAACCCTTCGTGAACCGTGAATCGCCATCGCCTCGAGCGCGTTCCGTATCGGTTGTGTTCTCGGTCAAGGGGCTCGACGCACAACAACCACAAAGCCCCGGTATGCTCGATCCCCTCGGTTCGACGTGCCTATTCGATCGGATGCTGTCGGTGTTGCTCCGTGTGGGCGAGGCCGAGCACAAGGCGGTTTGGTTCGATGATGCGGCGCTCGTCGAACGATTCGAAAAGACATCCCACCCATCCATTCGTCTTCTTTCCGGTCCCCCCGAACGATGCTTACGTGCAGGAAGCCCAGATGCCCTTTGGTCGACCCATGTTTTGTTGCTCGACGGACGCCACCCTTTCCTTCGATCCAGCACCATCGATGAAGCGATTCGGTTGATTCGCGTCCGCTCGGACATCGAGGGGATGCAATCTTGTGTTCGCATGCAGGGACCGATTTATTCTCTCACCGGCGAATCGCTGACGAACGGCTCGACTCATCTGCTCGTGGCGTGTCCAGCGTTTGCGGTCGTACCCTCGAATCATCTTGCGACGGGTCGTTCGCCTGGCTCGTGGTTTCCGTTCGAGATCTCGAAATCCGAGTCATTTCGCGCAGATACGCTTTTCCACCAGGAGATGGCGGGGGCGTTGATCGATGCACGGGAACGGCGTGAATCCCAGACCGCTCATTGACGATGGGGCAGGTAATGAATCAACGCCATGCCGGGAAGGGTCGCGAGGAAGGTGAAGATGAAATAGGGACAAAACCCTAGCCAACTCGCCAAGAATCCGCTTGCCACACCGGCGATCGTAAAACTTACACTCATCAACGCGGTCAACAGAGCCATGTGGGCCGCTTTATGGGCGGGATCGCAGCTTCGCATCAGATAGACCATGAACACCGCGGTTCCCAGACCTTCTCCAAGGTGCTCGGTCATGATCACCGCCGTGATCGAGCCCAATCCGACCGCCCCTTGCTTTCCCGCCCAAGCCAGCCAAGCGTAAAGCAAATTCAACGTGTTTTGAGCCAACACGAAAGGCCATATCCACTTTTTCAATCCATGCCGCGCAATCAGCCAACCTCCAAGGAAAGTACCCGCAAACGAGGCGATGACGCCAAGCGTACCGTTGGCGAAACCGTATTGTTCCAGCGAAAGCCCCAATTCATCCCGCAAAAATGGCCACTTCATTTTCTGAAGGAAAGATTCCCCCGCTCGAAACAACACCACGAACGCAAGCACCACGCCCACCCGCGGACGTGCAAGAAAATCGATGAATGCCGTCGCATAATGCGAATTTGAAGTGGCCACGCGGCGCTTGATTGGACCCAGCAAAGCGAGCGTGACCAGCAAAGCCCCTAGCAAACCAAGGGTTATCCATCCTGGAACAGAGAGTTGGGAAAGCGCGGGAGCATGCTGCAACGCGCCCCGCAGCGCCTCGATGCATGGATCAAAAAACTTGGTCTTGCGTTGAAGCAGAACGAGCCCGGCAACCACCGTTCCGAAAACGAGCACTCGCGGGCGTAGGATTTCGCGCAACAACGCCGTGACCGATGGGCCGGGACGTTCTACATCGGGAAGGATTTTCCAATGCAAAAGGGTCAGAAAAAAAAACAGTCCCGCCGCGGTGAGCAGTCCCCCCGTCCATCCGACCCAACCGATGAGAATGATGAGCGGTCCTCGAACCACCAGGCTCGAAACCTTGTAGGCCATCGCCCGGTATCCCACGAACTTCGATTGCCCCGCTGAATCGAGTCCTTCCAAGTAAAACCCATCGACAGCGATGTCATGGGTGGCGGACAACAACGCAAGCACAAAAAAGCTTGCCGCGATGATGCCAAGCAGTTGTCGGCCACAAGCAAAAAACGCGAGCGCCACCAAACAGATGGTCAGCGCTACTTCCACACCGAGCAGCCATCGCCGCTTGGTTTCATAATGATCCAAAAACGGTCCCCAAAGGAATTTGAGGTTCCACGGAAGGTGAAATAACGCCGTCAATCCAATCGCTTGGAGGCTCGCCCCCATTTCTTTGAACAGGATTTCCGCCAGGTTATTGACGATGCTGTAGGGAAAACCTTCTCCAAAATACGTCGTAGATACCCAAATATGGGGGCTGGACAACCCTCGGAAACGTTTTTTCTGTTCGGAGTCTTGGCTCGAATCCACGAAAAGACCGCTACCACAAGCAGCCAAAGGAGCTGACATTTCCAGCGAATTTCATGGTTCCGCAACCGCTCCCTCCCTTGGACACGAACCACGGGGAAACACACACGAAAATTCCGTTCGGTGTTGCGTCAAAGCATGTGCATCGGATCGACATCGAGAACGACGCGCACCCGGGAGGAGCGATGTTCTCGAACTTGTTGGATAGCGGCGACGACCGCTCGCAACGCCGGTCGCTGCACGGCACGCAACAGAATCCGAAAACGGAATCTTCCCCGAAGTTTCTCGATGGGAGCAGGCGATGGACCAAGCACTTCGACCCCATGGCTCAGCACTTGGGTCTGGACGCGAGCATGGCTCGCCAGTCGTTCGGCCTCCCGAATCACTTCGTCAAGGTCTGGCCCATCGAGTCGAACGAGCACCAGGCGATAATACGGTGGATAGCCTGCTTCTTTGCGGTTCACCAATTCCGTTTTCGTGAAGGAAGCCACGTCGTGGGTAACCGCGTGGGCAAGCACGGGATGCTCTGGAATGCGGGTTTGAATGAGGACTCGCCCTGGGCGTTCGGCCCGGCCCGCTCGACCCGCCACTTGCACCAAAAGCTGAAACGTCCGCTCCGAAGCTCGAAAATCAGGCATCGACAACGCTACATCCGCGTTGATCACCCCCACCACCGTGACGTCTGGCAAGTCATGCCCTTTCGTCACCATCTGGGTTCCCACCAAAATATCCGCTTCTTTGCGTCGCATCCGCTCGATCACCGCTTCACTGCGAATTCCCGGCGCCACATCCCGGTCGAGCCGCGCGACCCGCGCTTGCGGAAAAGCCAGGGCGAGTACCTCTTCCAGCCTTTCGGTACCAATCCCCACCATGGCAAGACGCGGACAACCACAGGCGGCGCAGGCAGACGGCATCGCGGCCTCGTAGTCACAATAATGACAACGAAGACGCGCTCCCCCCGCGCGATGCAAGGTCGTAGATACCGAGCAGGTGGGACATTGTAGTATCGTGCCACAACCTTCGCATTGAATGCTCGGCGCAAAGCCCCGCCGATTGAGAAAAACAATGGCCTGCTCGCCAGCCGCCAACGCCGTCTCTATGGCGCGATACAACGGCAAAGACAGCATGGAATGCGTCGATGGCAGCGATCCCGTCCGTCGTAGATCCACCAACTCGACCGCGGGTAAAGCCGCACGAGTGGCCCGATCTGGCAGTCGAAGCCGTGTCAGCTTGCCCTGTTGCACCAAACCTTCCGACTCGAGACTCGGCGTGGCCGATCCCAAAACACATACCGCCCCCGCCAGATGCGCCCGCAACAACGCCATGTCCCGGCCTTGGTAGCGAACCCCTTCTTCTTGCTTGAAAGAACCGTCGTGCTCTTCGTCGACGATCACCAACCCCAAGCGAGGTACGGGGGCAAAAATCGCCGAGCGCGCGCCGATCGCCACCGACACCTTGTTTTCCCTCAGCGATTTCCACATTTGGTATCGGGCCCGACGACTCAATCCGCTATGAATCACCGCAACCCCATCGCCAAAACGGGATCGAAAACGAGCGATGAGCTGGGGAGTCAACGCGATTTCGGGCACGAGGACCAACGCCCCCCGCTCGGCCCGCAGACACGCCTCGATCGCTCGTAAATACACCTCCGTCTTGCCCGAACCCGTCACGCCGTGAAGCAAAAATGACCGTGGGATTCCAGCCAGGAGCGCCTTTTCGATATGTTCGATCGCGGTTTTCTGCGACTCGGTAGGCACCGGCGCCGACTCCCGGGCCTTCGTGTCATGAAAAAATGGCGCCTCTTTTTGCGCCTCCCGTCGAACCGTCACCAATCCCAACGACTCCAATCGCTTCACCGCCGACCGTGCATTGGCATACTCTTCCGCCAATCGCACGATGGCCGTGGGCCCCACCGTTCGCAAATGGGTCAAGACGGAAGCAGGAGCCCCACGAAGAGCCGGAGTCTGCGGTGTGCTCGCCACGGGATACGCCACCAACACCGATCGCTCCACAGCACGAGGCGGCTCAGCAAATAACGGAAGTTTCGTCCGAAGTCGGTCCGCCCGCTGATGCTCCAATACCGGCAACGCCAACCGCAACACCTCCCCGATCGGCGCCAGGTAGTACGAAGAAAGACGCAACAAAAACTGTAGCAACTCCTCCGGCACCGAAGGGATGTCGTCGATCAATTCCTCCAAGGCAATCAGCTTGATTCCCGCGGGAGCCTGCGCCTGCTCCACCGCGATGATGACCCCCACCACGAGGCGACGACGAAATTTGCACAAGCAGCGCATACCGGGAGCAATCCGCGGGGCATACTGGTCGGGCACCGCGTAGGTAAAGGCGCGTTCGAGAGGAATGGGGATGGCAACTTGTGCGAGCAGCACATCCCACTGCTAGCACATCCTGCTTTCGGCACCGTGCTGGATGAACAACCCACCTGTCGAAGGGGACAAGCCATACCGCGAACGAGCCGCGACAGCAGAGGGGGATAATTCCAAATTATCATATAAATTCATACAGTTATATACTCTCTGGAGAGACAAACGGCCCGGCGTCACGCGGCCAGGCTGCGATAGGCCATTGCGCTTGATGCGTGGCGACAATAGGCGATGGCATAGCCTCAAGAGTGGTATGGACCTGCCAACGAGCTGATTAAGCAGTAAATTATTTTGGATACTGCAATGAATTTCAGGTCAGAGCCCATAGGACGCCGACGATGACGAAGCCGATGAAAACCCCGAGGGCGATGTACAGCGCCAGGTTGGAACGAGGTTGTGGAGAGGAGTTCGGGGTCTGTTCGACGACGGGGGCGGGTTCCATGGCGGAAGGGTGGGGGGGGGCGGAGGGGTTCCGTAGGGTTCGACGGTAGCGGCGGGGCCTTGTTGTAGGGCTTTTGCAGCGCGTTCGCGGGAGCGTCGCAGGGCGATCACATTTTCTTCGAAGTTTTCGCGAAGCCATTCGCCGAATCGGATGGGGCTAGCCATCAGGCGGGCTTGTCCCACATATTGTTCGAGGTCCCGAAGCATTTGTTGCGCGGATGCGTAGCGGTCGTCGCGATTGCGTGCGAGGGCGCGTCGTACGATACCGTTCAGAACGGATTCGTCGGGAAGTCCGCGGCTGGGCAGGTCGGGGATGACAGCGGCACGGGCTTGATCGAGCAGTGTGGGCTTTTCATTTTCTTTGGGCGCACGGTACAATTTTCTCCCCGCAAGCAGTTCCCACAGCACAATTCCCGCGGCAAAAAGGTCGGCTCGCGCGTCGAGGGGCTCGCCAAAGGCTTGCTCTGGGCTCATATAGCCCGCTTTTCCTTTGATGACATCATCCGACAACAGGTCCGCCATGTCATTGGCCCGTGCGATACCAAAGTCGCATAGCTTGACCTCCCCTTCGAAGCTGATGAGAACGTTGGAAGGAGAAACATCGCGATGCACGAGACCGATGGCCTCGCCCCGATCATCGACCAGCCGATGCGCATAGCTCAAGCCACGCAAGGCTTCCATGATGATGAGCAAAGCAAAGTCGACCGGCAGTGGGATATGCGCTCGCGCGCAACGTCGTAACAATTCGTTGAGATCGAAGCCTTCGACATATTCCATCGCGATGAAAAGAACGTTTTCATGACGTCCTAGGTCGAAGACTTGCACAATGTTGGCGTGGTTGAGTCGAGCGGCGAGCTTGGCTTCGACCGTCAGCATTTCGGCAAATTTTTCATTGCCGGATAGTTCGGGACGGATTTGCTTGACAACGGTCAGGCGTGCGCCGCCGAGTTCCGTGGTGGCTCTTGCCAGATAAATCTCGGCCATTCCCCCGGCGCCAATACGATCAAAGAGTTGATAGCGACCGAACGTGCGGGGTGCAGCAAGCTGGGTGAGGGCAGGAGCGCTAGTCAATTCTAACCTGCCTTGTGGCAGCGCAAGGCCATCGGGTCAAGCACCTGGGCCATCTGTTTGATGCCTCGTCATTCGAAAGCTGAACAATCCCGTCCATTCTGGCAAAATGGGCCCGTGACGACGGCAGTGATCCTCGGTTTGGCAGTCTTGGCGTTGGGAATCATGCTCGTGATGAACCGCAACGCCACTCTGTTGTTTTCTGCAAAAGTGCAAAGAGGGAGGATCGTTTCTCTCCGAGGTCGCGCCCCTAAAAAACTCGTGCGGGAATTGAATGATGTTCTCGGACGACGTCCTGTGCCAAGCGCTTCCTTGCGGGTGTACGCCCAAGGCGATCGCGCTGCACTACAAGCTTCCGGCGACTTGAATGAAAACGAGATGCAGCGTCTTCGAAATGTGCTTGGGACATTCCCCACGGCCCGGATTCGCTCGGAACCATTCCGAAAACAATAACAACCACGAAAATCCGCGGATCCTTGTCTTATAACCACTTGAATTTACACATAGTTTTCTAGTATTCTCCAAGACACAACGGTGCCGTCCAACGGTGTTCTCACGGTTTTGCGACGGTCGTTTTTCGTCTTGTTCAGACGGTATCGGCCCATTCGAACATGGTTCTTCCCCGGGGCTGGCCCATCGATACGATCTTGCGAAGTTGTGTAAGGTCCAGCATAAGAACGTGGTACACGTTTCTCGCAAAAGAACGCCTGACGTGCCTATCCAGTGCGCTGCTGGTCGGGCTCATCAAATCAGATCCCAGCGATTAGGAGCAAGCGTTTATGGCCAAGAAGCGCTCCATGAAGCGCCGATCGACAGCTTCTGGTCCTCTATCCGAGAACCCCTCCAGCTCCCGGTCGATGACTCCTCCCCCCGTATCAGCCTCGGTACGGCCAACGAGTTCGGCGCCTAAGTCACGCTCGTTTTTCGATGTTCCCCAAGATAGGGATACCGTGGATGAGCGGCCTTCGAGCGTGCCGCCTGCCACCGAATCACGCGACAGCAAACGACCCGACGCTCAGCCGTCTTCGAGCGTGCCGCCTGCCACCGAATCTCGCGACAGCAAACGACCTGCTAGCGAACCGCCTGCCAGCGAAGCCCCAACGTCAACGCGGCAGCAAAAGGCGTCGACCGAACCAGCCGACGATACGAAGCACAAGCCAACCCGTTTGGAACAAAAGGACCCAGGGCCGCAGCCACAGACAGAGGGTCTTTCGGAAGCCAAATCGAAGGACACGAAAAAGAAGGTGGCGAAGTCCAAAGGCGAGGAAGACGCCCCAGCGAAGGATCGCAAACGGCAGTCGGAATCCAAGGACGACACTGTTCAAGATGATCGATTGCACGACGATTTTTTCCGCGAAGGAGAAGAGGTTGAAAAAGAGAATATGGCTCTCGCCCACGCTGGGCCAGTTCACTTCGAGGATACCGGACAAATTCGTCTCGCCAAGCTGAGAACCTCCAAAGAAGTCATCGATCGCCGACGAAAAATGCAACGAATCGTCGGATACATCCTTGCTCCCGCCGCGCTCGTGGCTGCCTTGGCAGGTGTAAAAATGTATAAAAATGGCGGTAATCCCGCCAAAAACATCAGTCCGGGGACCACCGTGTCCATGATACCTCGCGCTTCGGCAACCCAGCCTGTGCCCACAGCAGATGTCTCTTCGGTTTCCGTACGACAAGACGCCGCCACCGATTCCGATTCCGCACGAGACGCCCACGAATCGTCGCTCGACGCTGGACCGACCGATGCGCCGCTCGAAGCACAAGCAGTGGCTGATGCATCCGTCGTTCAAGATGCCGCACCAGAATCGGCCATCGCACCGGCGCTACCCGATGGTGTCGATGCGCGCAAAGAGGCGCTCAAAGCTCTGGAGCAAGGCAAGTGGGCCCGTGCCGAGCAATTGGCACAAGCCGCGATCGACGCCGATCCCGAGGATGCGACTCCGTATTTGTATGGTGCGACGGCCTTGCAGGAGATGGGAAAGCGCGCCGAAGCAAAGGCTGTCTTTCAGAAGTGTGCGCAGGTCGCCAAACGTGGTCCCATCCACGAATGCCGTATGTTTTCCAAATAGCCGTTCGAATCCCCCATGACGGAGCCTCTGATCCTCGCTCTGATTCTGACCCTCCTCGCTGGGTTATCCACCGGGTTGGGCGGGCTCATCGTCTTTACGTTCCGCCGATCCAATCCGTCTTTTTTATCTCTCGGCCTTGGATTTTCAGCCGGAGTCATGGTCTACATCTCGTTTGTCGAGTTGCTGACCGGTGCAAAGGCTTCGTTGGCTTCGCATTATGGCGGCGGCGTCGGCGGGTGGATGGCGGTAGGTGGCTTTTTTGCCGGCATGGCCCTGATTGCCACCATCGATAAACTCGTACCCGAGCCCGAAAACCCCCACGACGCTTTCTTGCAACAAGACGCGAAAGGCCCCCCATGCAAGAGCGGAGAAGATTCCCGCCTGTTGCGATTGGGAATGATGACGGCCCTTACCATCGGCATTCACAACTTCCCAGAAGGCATGGCAACGTTCGTCGCCGCCATGTCCGACCCGGCCCGAGGCGCGTCCGTCGCGCTCGCCATCGCCATTCATAATATCCCGGAAGGGATAGTCGTGGCCATTCCCGTGTATTATGCGACGGGGAACAAGAGAAAAGCTCTGTTTCACTCTTTTCTATCTGGCGCTTCCGAACCCATTGGTGCCGTCGTTGGTTACGCACTTGCCTATTTTTTGCTTCCAAAACACGCCATGGGCATGATCGAAGCCGCTGTTGCCGGGGTGATGGTTTTCATTTCTCTCGACCAACTCATCCCCAATGCCCATGCTTATGGGAAAAGTCATCTACCCATGTACGGTCTGCTCGGTGGCATGGCCGTCATGGCCGTCACATTGCTCATGGTTCACTGAGGAACAAGGCCTGACTCCTCTCCGCACCGATGCAGTCGGCAAGCAGGCCAGCAGCGACAGTTCCAGCCTCACGCGCTCAATCAGACCGATTTTATGAGGGTGGAACCAAACACGAACGGCAGGCCATCGCGGAAGCGGGAGGCATACTATTACGGTAACTCGGCGATGACGCCCCTTGTGCTCGTCTGACCATCGAAAGGTTCAGCCTCCCGTAGGCGATCGAATGGATCGGTAGTCCATGATCGTGTTGGAGAATGCGAAAAGCGATCAGGCTCACGTGGCTCGGTGTTCTCCTATGACGACCTGACGACAAGGTGTTGCGATACAATGGACCGAGATGCCTCCGACGACGTTCGCGACCGATATCCGCATGTTATTGTGTGAGCACTGCGGTGCCCCGCTCGAAGCGACGATCCAAGGCGGAAGCATCTCGTGTGGTTTTTGCAACGCAACCAATATCGTGCAACCGCGGCTCGACCGCTTCGAGAGCGTTCCTTCGACCCAACTTTCCGAATCCGAGCGCCTTGCACGCCTGCGCATGCAGCAAGGCCCCGCTGCACCGCTTGCTCCCAGCATCGCTCAGCTCGTCGTCGGAGCGACGATCCCCGACTACCGGATGAAAGACGCTTTCGATACGTTTCAAGCCACCCGGCGAGAACTCAAACGTAGCGGTAGTGTCGAGGCCTCCGAGCGCTTGTACGTACTCACCCATGTGGTCGTCGATACGTTGCTGCAGAACCAGGACACCGTCCGAATTCGCACGGTGCTCGAAACCGCCCTCGAATCCGTGGTTCTCGAACGTCACCGAACATGCTTACGGGCGATGCTCGCAAGGCATGCGATACGGGAAGGCGATCTCGATTCCGCGCGGCAATGGCTGGCTGGTTGCGATCCCCGTTCCGACAACCTCGGAAGCGATTCGGAATACCGTCTATCTCAAGCACTTTTGGCTACGGCAAGGGGCGATCCTGCGGCTGTCGTATCGATTCTCGGCCGTGATGAAAACGATATTCCGATCGCGGAAGCGCTCGCGGACGACGCCGCGGTTCTTCGGGCCGATGCTTACGAGCAACACGGAGATGTTGGCACCGCCATTCGTTTGCTTTTCGAACGAATGGGCCGGTCGGGCGTGCGAGGCCGAAGGCGGATGGCGGAATTCGCGAGAATCCATGCGACGATGCGCCTTGTACCGACGAGTCTGCCGCAAGCGAGGTTGCGTTACGTGCATTCCATCGAGAGCAAGGTGCTGCCGACGCTATCGAATTCTGGTTGTCTTGTGTTTATTGGTTTTCTCTTCCTCGGGCTCAGTAGCGTTTTTGTTTATACCGCTTTCATCGAGTCCGGCCCCACGAGCAAAGTCGTCTCCAGCATCATTGTCATGCTGGTGTTTGCCGCTTCTGGCCTTGGCATGTTTTTTTTGTCGGCTCACGTTTTTCGTACACGACAACGGCTCCTGAAAGCACTCCGATACGGCATTCCGGCCTATGCGCAGGTTCAGACCATCGTTTCGTCCATGGTCATGAAAAGCGGCGCACAACAAGCGGTTCTTGCACTCCAATGGCGCACCTCTTCGGGTATGCGACAAGGCCGTGTCAATTGGTCGGGAAACACCAATCCGCCGGGTCCTGGTGACGTCCTGGCCATTTGCTATGATCCGGAGGATCCCAAGGGCATTGTTCTCGATCCCGATTGATCGATATCGAATAAGCCTGTGGATTTACCAGACAGCGTTCCCCGCCCCGTTCACCCGCCTAGAGGCCCTATTCCTGCGAAATGTCAATAAAACTATCGTTCCCTTCGAAAATGTTTTCTCATTTTAATCGACATCTTATCGTTTGGGTATTGTATCGAAAAGGTCTGCCAATATTCGGCGACGGCTGTCTTCATCTCTTTTCTTAGCAATAAAATACCTACTAGATTAGGTACGGCCATCAATACGATCGCCACATACGCAAGCGACCATACGACAGTAGTATCGGTAAACGACGCTACAAAGAACGCGGCAACGAATACCAACCTGAAAGGGAGGACGTATTTATATCCAAAAAGGTATGTCGTGGCGCGATCACCATAATATGACCATGAGATGGCGGTCGAGAACGCGAAAAGAAGCAATGAAAACGTGACGATATAAGCGCCGAAGCCTTTCAAGATGCTACGCGTGAAGGCAAACGTGGTCAAAGGAGCACTATGAACGAGGGAGTTGCCTCGCAATACCGTGGTGGATGGCAACATAAGTTTTCCGGAATCGACATCGAGGGTACCGGAGTAAGGCATTTTATTGGTTAGCACTCTGACGTTTTCCGCCACTGATCTCGCGTGAAGGAGGGTAATCCCGGTGGGCTGGATCATCCCGTTTTTTACCTGAAGGACTCCAGAATAAGGCTCAATCGGTTTGATACCCCGGATGTGTAACCCGAGACGCTGCGCATCCTGCGCTTTATTATCGTCATAGTTGCCGGACAAGACCTGAACATCAGTCAATTGAAATTGATTATCCGTCTTTGTATTCCACGCTCCAGAAGCCAACAATACCAAACCGGTGAGGGTGCAGATACAGATCGTATCAATGAAGGGTTCAAGTAAGGCCACGATTCCCTCGGAAACGGGTTCAGGCGCTCGCGCGGCGGAATGGGCAATGGGCGCGGAGCCTTGACCGGCTTCATTCGAAAACAGGCCTCGGTTGACCCCACGATTCATAGCAAAGGCAAAAGAGGCACCAAGAAAACCACCTGAAGCGGCCGATCCGCTGAAGGCATCCCGTGCGATCGATGCCAAAGAAGGTAATATATTCGCAGGGTTAGATAAAATTACCGCCAAGGAGCCCAAGAAATAGAGCAGCGCCATGAAGGGGACAAGAATGGACGTTACTTTTGCGATTCGTTTGATTCCTCCGATAATCACGAGACCAAGGAGGAAAGATAAAATAGCACCAGTGATGATATGATCGATTCCGAAGGTAGCGAATACGGAATTCGAAATACTGTTGATTTGCGGGAGACTACCGGTACTGAACGAGCAAAGCATGGTCGCAGCGGCAAAAAATGCTCCCATGACAGAGCCGATTCGTATTACTTTTCCTTTTCTCGTGGTAATATTCAAGCGCTTTTTCATATAATACATCGGGCCACCGGAAACCGTTCCATCCGGCAAAATATCCCTATATTTATGAGAAATCGAAACTTCGACCATTTTCGTACACATACCAATGAAAGCAGTAATCAGCATCCAAAATAATGCCGCAGGGCCACCTGTATGAATGGCGAGAGCCACCCCCGCTATATTTCCCGTACCAACGGTCCCAGAAAGCGCAGTGGCAAGAGCTTGAAAATGCGACGTATCGCCAACATCCTGCGAATGATCATATTTTCCCAACGTAATTCTGATCGCATGAGAAAAATATTTTAGCTGCGGGAAACCAAGATAAAACGTAAAAAATACACCCGTACCGATAAGCAATACCATGAACCATGGATGACCACCGAGGTAGCCGTCAAGGATGACAAGGAAATCGTTGATCGATTGCATGGGTGAATCGACGTGATTGGTTAAATGATTCCAAGACCGTTGAGAAAAACTAGTGCTATCGCAGCCGGCGCTATAAATTTTATTGTAATGATAAAAAATCGATAATACCCGATACTTATCGTTCCACCGTTCGATAGCTCGTCTTTCGTATGCTTCTGTGGGAAAAACCATCCCAGGAATGCAACGAGGAACAGTCCTCCAAGAGGTAGAAGGATATTGGCCGTGGTGAAGTTGAACAGATCAAAAATGTTGAGTCCAAATAGCTTTATCCCTTTGAACATGCCTGAGGAAAGGGAGGTAGCACCCCCGACAATAAAAATCGCGGCGGTGGAAATAATAATTGCCATACGTCGACTCAAATCAAGCTGCTCCGATAAATAGGCTACAATCACTTCCAATACCGACACAGTCGACGTCAACGCTGCAATGGCGAGGAGGGTAAAAAAAGCGAACGAAAATATCATGCCCCCTGTCATCTGATTAAAAATTCCAGGGAGAACTACGAAAGTAAGCGCCTCGCCGGATTTCGGCGAGATATCGAAGGCAAAAACCGCAGGAAATATCGCTACTCCAGCCAAAATTGCCACCAAAAGATCGACCATCGATACTTGGACCGATGTCAATGCCAAATTGTTGTCCTTTGGAATATAAGACCCATAAGTAATCAAGGTTCCCATACCAATGCTCAAGGAGAAAAATGCCTGACCAAGAGCCATCAACACCGTCGTGCCCGTGATTTTCGAAAAATCTGGCGAAAATAAGAAGACCAACCCTTTGCTCGATCCCGGCAGAGTAAGCGATTTGATACACAATATGATCAGCAAGATAAAAAGCAAAGGCATCATAATCTTGGAAGAATTCTCAATCCCTTTGCGCACACCGCCCCATACAATGCCAGAAGTGGCCAATAGAAAAACCGCAAACCATAAGGCCGGTCGTAACGATTCCCCGCGAAAGCCCTCGAACATCTGCTTGAGAGCGTCCGAATCCCGCCCTTGAAACCCCCCAATCACCGTCTGATAGAGATATTCCAACGTCCAGCCCGCGACGACCGTATAAAATGCCATGATCATGAATGCGCCCGCAATCCCCATCACGCCTACCCAATACCATGGCTTATTGGGAGCTAAAATTCGAAACGCCCCCACTGGATTCCGCCGTGACCGACGCCCAATCACCAATTCCGACATCATGACCGGAATACCAATGGCGAATACAATGACCAGATAAACTAGAATGAAAGCACCGCCGCCATTCTCCCCCGTGACATACGGAAAACGCCAGATATTTCCGAGCCCGACGGCAGAACCGGCCGCTGCCGCCAATACGCCCAGACGGCTCCCAAACGAACCCCTTTTCGTGAAATCAAAACCACCCATGCGTATCACCAGTGACGGAGTTCAATCACCCCCGATGAGGGTTATGGTCAAGGTTCCGAATTTCAAGGCGTATTCATAAACAGGAATACCGTCTGCAATCATCGGGAATATCGAAAAATTGGTACATAGAAGGGCGTCACGAACGCATTCACGTTTCTCACCGACGATTCCTTGCGTCCACCATCCCGGAGCCATAGGAAAACCGAACACCAGGCGGAAGTCAAGGCACGCCCGAAGAAGCTACGAAGCACATCCCTCACGCCCTTTGCCGCCGAAACCGCTGCTTTTTTCGACCTCAAACCGGCTTCAAGGACATCCGTCCCGGTCAATCAAAGGACCAGCCAAAAAATCCGACGTGTACGGGCTTTTCACCGTCGTAGGCGACGACGAACCCGGCCTCCCCACGATGGAGCTGCTCATAGAGTATCGGTAAAGCATCCTCGACCTGCGCAAGACCGGGGCGAGGCGTTCCGCAAACGGACTCGATCAAGCCCCGAGGCATTCTGCCGGCCACACCCGGCGACGGCTCCTCCTCCACCCGCAGAACGTCGATGATGCTGCAGGTACCGTCCTCGGCGCAAGCGCGACGCAGCGCGGTGATGCTTCGAGCCCTCGGCTCACGGCGCGAATAGGGCTTACCGTACGCGCGTCGCTCGAAAGCGTCCTTATGTGCTTCGGCCAGAACGCGTGCAGGGTCAGCGCCAAAAGGCGCGATATACTTCCAGCTCATGCCGCCCATAGAGTCCTCGCACCTTTCGTCTATACCCTGATTTTCCCGAGATTATCCCGAAGAATTGCCTGCTTCAAGCCTCCACGGGCAAGGAGGTCGGAACATGGACCACGCGACTTCGCATCACGGCGATACCGAGCAGGATCGCTACGACGACGACATGCACGAGGGCCGCGATCCAAGCCCCACGAATTCCCAATTCTTTTTCGGTGCCGAGCCACCAAACCAGAGGGATGAACACGAAAAGTCCGGAGCCAAGCATGACGATGGTGGGAATTGCGGTGTGTTTTGCCCCGCGAAGCACACCTTGCGCTACCATGCCGAGTCCGTCGAAGGGTTGGTACAGGGCCGCAATAAACGCCAAACTCGAACCTAGCGCCACCACCGTGGCATCCCGGTTGAAAGCATGAATCAGGGATTCTCGTTGCCAAACGAGAGCAAATCCCACTACCAGCATGAACGCCACACTGATCGCTGAAGCGCTGTAGGCGCTGGCTCGGGCAAGATCGGGGCGTTGAGCGCCCAAATACTGGCCCACCAGCGTGGAAGCAGCGATACCAATGGCCATCGCGGGCATGAAGCAGAAGCCGGTAAATTGAAAAAGGATGGTATGGGCGGCGAGTTCTTCGGGAGGGCGGCTTCCCGCGTAAACGGAAAACGAAGTCCAGGCCACCATCTCGAAAAGCCAGGCCACACCGATGGGAACGCCAAGCCAAACAAAGGCCGACAGCTCGGTTCGTCGAGGAAGGATGATCCGACGCGACCCATGGGCTCGGGCCGTCGGGCTGAAATAGTAGGCGAAGGCGTAAAGCAACACCTCGAGTCCGCTGGCTGCTACACTTCCCCAGGCTGCCCCTGCTACGCCCATCGCTGGAAATCCGATCCATCCAAACACCAGGACAGCAGAAGCTAACGCGTTGAAAATATTAGCAATTAATGCAACACCCATCGGTGTTAGCGTATCGCCGATGCCTCGCAAGTAGCTGGTCAACGCAAAGGCCGTAAGCAGCAGGGGCGCGCCCCAAAGGCGGATCTGCAAGTATGTTTCAGCGTGGGGACGGGCTTGCTCGGCCAGATGCATCACGGAAAGCGCTTCCGGTATCCACGGAATCAAGGCGAAGACGAGCAAACTCATCGGGGCCACGAAGACCAACCCCGCGCGCACGTGGCGAGCGATATCCGGGCGCCCGGCGCCAAAATCCTGCGCGACAAGTACGCTGATGATCGTCATCGTGCCGGCGAAAAAGCAAACGGCGGCCCAGTGCAACACGCCACCCAGGCCCACGGCTCCCTGTTGCGCATTGCCCACCCTGCCCATCAGAAACGTATCGACCACGCCCATCATCGACTGGCTCGCATGAGCAATCATCAAGGGTGCCGCCAGAGAGAAGACCTCCCGTATCGATCCAGCGCGGTGGGGGATTGTGAATTCCGTACGTTCTTTGGTCATGGTTCGGGCCGAGGAAGCAAAAACGCTAGCGCATGCGCGCCGTGCTGTCGAAAAGCCGACGAAAAACAGGCGTCATGGCGATGACTGGCATTGTTCGATAAAACGAACGATGGCATCGGCGTATTCGCTACCGCCTCGAAGAAATGTGTCGTTATGCCCTGCACCAGAGATGGGGAAAAATTGCGCGGGGGGGTTGGTGGCGTCGCGCAACTGCTCGGCCATGGAAAACGGTATCATTTCGTCCTGGGTCCCGTGCATCACCAGCCGGGGAATCTTGATTTGCGGTACTTTCGACAAGTTGTCGTAGCGTGTGCGCATCACTCGCCACACCCCGGGAATCGGAAATAGAATACGAGCAAGCTGCGGAATGCTCGTGAACGTGGCGTCGGTGATGAGGCCCCCCAACTCCGGATGCCGAACGGCGAGTTCATGACTTACGCCACCTCCGAGCGAGCGACCGAAAAGAAAAACCTGACGAGGCTGCCTGGCTCGGGACAAAAGCTCCTCGAGCATGGCTTGTCCATCCAGATAGGTGCCTTGCTCATCTGGGTTTCCTTCGCTTTTTCCATAACCCCGGTAGTCATACAGCAATACCGCAACACGTCGTGCGACGAGGGGCTGGGCGATGCGGGGGCGTCCGGAGATATTTCCGGCATTTCCGTGGCTGAACAGGAGCCAGGCCACGGGTTCGGAAGTGGGTTTCATCAGCCAACCGTGAATGCGCAGACCATCGGAGGTGGTTCGATGAATATCTTCGAAAATGAGTCCTTCATCGCTCGGGGAGCCGAGGATTTGCCGGGAGGGGTAATAGATGAAGGAGGTTTCGAAAAGCATGAGGAAAAAAGGGCAAGCGACGAGAAACAAGGAAGCGAGAACGACGGCAACAGTTTTCCTGTTGAAAAGGGATATCGATGGTTTGAATCCGGGCATGACGCAATGGTAAAGGGGGGAGGCCCGTTGTTTGGGCCAAAACAGAAAACCGGAAGCTGAGTACGCAGCGAGTCGGTTCGCAGTCAACCCATCACCACGATCGGAGGACTTGTGTCCAACGAATTCAAGCCCTACGTGCCGGAGAAGACGACGCTGCGGGAGTTTACCGTCGCCGCCCTTCTCCTTGGTTTGGTCATGACGGTCATCCTGGGGGCAGCGAATGCTTATCTTGGCTTACGCGCCGGCATGACCATCGCCGCCACCTATCCCGCCGCCATCATTGGCATGGCGGTGCTCAAACTTCTGAAAGGATCGATTCTCGAAGAGAATATTGCACGTACGGTGGGCTCCATTGGGGAGTCGATCGCGGCGGGAGCGATCTTCACCATCCCTGCATTTGTCATTTCCGGAGCCTGGGATCGGGACTTTGGAACTTTCGAAGCCTATGCCAAAGCCTCCGCGCTCATGATCGTGGGTGGATTGCTCGGCATATTCTTCGTGACGTTGTTGCGAAGGGTCATGGTCAACGACAAGGACCTTCCCTTTCCCGAATCGGTGGCCGCGGCGGAAATCCACAAGGCAGGGCAAAAGGGGGCCGGTGCCGCGAAGCAGCTTTTCATCGCGATGGCAGCGGGTGCGGGCGTGTATCTGTTGGGCGCGGTCAAGGTCTTCACCGCCTCGCGCGACTTCGTCATTCACGTGGGCGAGATTGGCAAAAGCACGATTCGCCTTGGTATCGAGAAGTCTGCAGAAACCATCAAAGCCGGTGGTGTGGCCACCTTTTCGGCTCCCGCCATCAGCCCCGCGTATCTCGGTGTGGGATATATCATCGGCCCTGAACTCGGTGCCTTGAACTTCGCTGGTGGTTTGCTTGCCTGGGGCCTATTTGTCCCGATCCTCATGTACTTGCTCGGACCTTCTTTTATTGCCGAGCACACCGCGGCTGGCGGCGAAGCGTTGGATTGGTCCTCCCAAGCTTTGCTCGTGTGGAAGTTCGTGGTTCGCCCCATCGCCGTCGGTGGCATGCTCGTCGGTGCTGCCAACACCTTGTTCAAGATGCGAAAAAGCTTGGCTACGGGCATTCGACGATCGATCTCGGATTTGAAAAAGAGCACGCAAGGAGACGACGCGGAAACGGGCCGTCTGGACAAAGACTTGAACATGAAAGTCGTGTTCTTGGGTCTCATTCTCGTGCTGTTGGCGATGGTCGCCGTGTACTTCTGGTTCGCGGGCGCCATCGTTCCGGCCCTCGTAGCCGCCGTCGTCATGGCCATCACAGGCTTTTTCTTCGGTGCTGTATCCGGAAACCTCGTGGGTACGATTGGCTCCTCCAACAACCCGATTTCCGGGCTCACACTCTCCACGCTCATCATCGCCGCGCTGTTGATGGTCATCGTGGGCGCGGAAGGCATGGCCGGCGTGGCCGCCGTTCTCGGCGTGGCCACCGTGGTTTGCGTTTCATCCGCGGTCGCTGGCGAAATGCTCCAGGACCTCAAAGTCGGTCATATCCTCGGTGGCACCCCTTGGAAAATGCAGGTGGGCGATATCCTTGGCGTCGTCGTCTCCGGCGCGGTCATGTTCTTTCCCCTCTATATTCTGCACTCTTCGAATATCACCGAGGGCGGAACGGGCTTCGGTGACCCCAAACTTCCCGCACCACAAGCTGGCCTGATGGCCGTCTTATCCCAAGGTATTGTGGGCGGCGAAATGGCATGGCCCCTTGTCATCGTCGGTATCATCATGGGTCTCGCGCTCGTGCTCGTTCGCGTGAAAAGCCCCATGCTCGTAGCCGTCGGCATGTACCTGCCTCTCGAAACCACGTTCGCCATCTTTGTCGGCGGCATCATCCGGTGGATTACCGACCGCTTCGTCGAAAGCCGCAAACTCAACGATGCGCAGAAGGCACGCACGGAAAACACTGGTGTATTGGTAGCCTCGGGGTTGATCGCTGGCGAAGCGCTCATGGGATTGGTGATCGCCGGCTATGTCTTTTTCACCGACAGTCCATTTCCTTCGATCGCGTGGATGGGCGCGAACTGGCTCGCCATCGGCATTCTCGTCTTTCTCGCCTTGCTGCTCATCGGGATTCCCCTGGCTCATGCCGGTTCCCCCGATGAGCCGGCTCCCCCTACCGCCATGTAGTTTGCCGCCTTCTGCTTCGAGGGCTGCCATTCGAAAGGCCAGCCCCCGGCTCGTCGCCATGTTCGTAACCAGTTGAATACACTAAATTATTTCTATATTCCCGACATCTTAAGCGGCGCATTGCGTTGAAAGTCCACGGGTAAACGCGACACGCTCGCCAAACGTTTGCCTGTGCGGACCATGGCTACATCGTCCACGAATTCGACATCGATACGCATGGAATCGCCGAGGTATTGGCGAAAGGTCGCAAGCACCTGTTCGAGGATATCGTTGGAGAAGCGGGAGCCCTTCACGACCTTGAACGACATGGCATCGGGCTCTTCCTGCACCACCTGATAGAGTTTGAAAGCGAAATCGAATTCTTTGAGATAGTGGGCGAAAAACGTACCTGGAAGATATCGCCCATCGATGCCTTGGATGATCGACTGCACACGACCATCGATGTTGCCAATGCGGGGCAAGCCACGTCCACAAGAGCACGTACGGCTATTGTCGACCGCTTCCGCGAGGTCTCCGATGCGATAGCGAATGAACGGCATGCAGGTATTGTTCAGGTCCGTAATGACGACCTCGCCTGTTTCGCCTGGTTCCGCGGGCTTACCATCCCGAAGGATTTCCACGATATAGCCTTCACCGACCACATGATGACCGTCGTGGGCTTCGCACTCATAGGCGATACCGGAAAACTCCCGACCCCCGTATTTGTCGTAGACCTTGCATCCAAAAGCATCTTCGATGATCCGACGACTCGCCTCGGGCAGGGTTTGTGCCGAAGACATGATGCCGCGGGGTTTGTGGGGTAATCCTTCCGAGGCGTGAATGAATTGCGCGAGCAGATTGAGGGCCTCGGCATAACCGTCGATGAGGGTTGGTTGCCAATCGGAAATCTCACGAAGGGTTTTGGCAAGCATCTCCTCTTTCATTTCGAAGACGGGGACGAACTTTCGGCGAACGAGCAGGGCGTCGAGACGCTCTTTGATGGCTTGCTCTTTGGACATACCGAGGGTCTGGTGCCAAAGACGAACACAGGGGTCCCCGAAACGGTAACCGGTCCATTCTTGGGAGCGGAGAGTGGCTGCCCATCGAAACTCGAGTTGCGCGCGATCCGCGTAGCAAACGAAGGGCTCACCGGTGGAACCGCTGGTGGAAATCTTGAGTATCTCGGACTTGTCGTGGTTTTCCGACATGATGTCGAAGTACAGGTGATCGCGAACGTTTTGCTTCGACAACAACGGGAGCTTATGAAGGTCATCCTGCGTGCGGATATCGTCGGGATGAACCCCCGCCTCCTGCATTTTCACACGGTAATACGGCACGTTACGATACGCATGGCGAATGAGCCGCCGTAGCTTTTCGTCTTGAAGCTCGCGCATCTGGCTCATGGACAGCCATTGGGTTTTGTTGAGTGTCTCGTAGTAATGCTCCACATCCCGCGTGATCATCCAATGCGTGTGGTTGAAGCTCGCGAGATAGGCTTTCCACTCGAGGTCGCGAACCATTCCCCGCTTGGGCGTTCGATCGATCACGGGATAACGTTTGAGAAAGTGGGTGGCCACATCGGGCACAGGACGGCGAAAGCGGTATTCCCACAGGGCTTTTCCGATATCCGCGAAGGACAGCAAGGAGGCCCGGTACGCGCCTTTGTCGAGAAAGGAGGTTCCTTGACGACGATTTTCGAAAAGGATCTCGATTTCGCGGTAGGAGTAGCCTTTCGCATGGGCAGCGACCATGAGGAAGGTTTGCCAGAAGTGGTAATTGCCTTCGTAGGAAAGCAGGTCTTGCATGACCTCCCGGGTGCAGACCACAAACCCACTTTTGTTGTCGCGAAGGCTCATGTCGAAAGCGGAATTGAGGATCGTGTTCAGACCACGACTCAGGTGATACCGGGTGCCCCTTTCCCGTCCCACGGCGCTGCGCCAACCTTGTACGATATCGACGCTGGTTTCGATGAGGGTTCGAAATAACCGAAGGATATCCTCGGGTTGGTACTGCAAGTCCGAATCGATGATACAAACGTACGCGCCGCGAGAGACAGCCACACCCGTTTTCCAAGAAGCTGCAATCCCGCTATTTCTTGCATGAAAACGGCCTACCACACGATCGGGATGCTGGCTTTGCTGCTCTTCGATGACGCGACGAGTACCATCGGAGCTTCCGTCATCGATGAGGATCAGCTCACCTTGCAGGTCTCCTCGATCGAATACGCGCAAAACGCGTTCGACGAGAGCTGGGACATTGAATTCCTCGTTGAAGCATGGGGCAATGACGGACAGGACAAGGGGATGGGAATCGGGTTGTGTCATGGTGTTCATCGTCGGGGGCGAAGATGAGGCAGGCGTAGCACAGACGGCCCGAGTTGCGTGGATGTCGGTCATGGGACCAGCACGAATCTTGTACGATCTATTCTATGCCGTCACTAGGATGGCCTTGTGAAGCGGTTGCATCTTCGCATCTTGATTTCGCTAGTCATCGTGACTGCGGCAGGGTTGTGGATCCACGCGCGGTCCTACGATTTTTTTGCCGATGATGCATTCATCACGCTTCGGTATGGGCGCATGCTATGGGAGCACGGCGAGCCGGTATACAATCTCGGCCAGCGGGTGGAAGGCTATACGAGCCCATTGTGGATGGTATTTGCGGCGATCGCTCACGGACTTGGCGATCCCGTTCGGGTCATGCAAGGGTTCGGAGGCGTGGGGGCCGTACTTTGGCTCATCGGGCTGGCTCGTCTGTGGTGGCAGTTGGAACCGCAGGCTTCCCAGGGCGCAGCCCTCGTTCTCGTGGGAACGGCGCTGTCCTGTCCCATCGCCGCATGGACCATGGGTGGGCTGGAAACTCCCCTTTTTGGCGCGCTTCTTACGTGGTCCATCGCCGAGGCCGCCCATCTGGCCTCTCGTGCTCCCAGCCTTCGACACGCCCTCGTCACGGCGATGTTGTTGACACTCACCACGTTGGCTCGTCCCGAAGGTGCCCTCGTCGCCACCATCGTCATCACCTTGTTGCTGGTGCTGCGATTCGATCGCCCCCATCTTCGGCAAACGGCTGTCGTCGGAGGGGTGTACGCCTTGTTGACGGGCACACACGTGCTGTGGCGATACGGCTACTACGGCTACTGGCTCCCCAATACGTATTACCTCAAATCCTCGGGGGAATCCGCCGCACTCATGAAACGCGGATGGGCGTATGTCGTGCTCGCGGGACAGGAACTTGGATGGCCTTTGGTCTTTCTATTCGCCTTGGGCCTGCTGCTGCCTTGGTTGCACACCTATCCCAAAGAGCATCCCCACATCCACGCCAAAAGACTCATCCTTTGGAGTTCGTTTGCTTTATGGCTTTGCTTCGTGCCTTATATCATCCGCATCGGCGGCGATTTTCTCGATCTTTACCGTTTTTTTGCGCCCCTTCTGCCCCTGGGCTTCGTCCTTGTTGCCGCGGCAATGCATACGACAGCGGCGAAACTACGTTTGCCCTGGCAAGCGCTCCTTGCCTTGACCACCGTTTTGCTCGGTCTGCATGGCTTCAACCAGTGGAAGTTGAAAGAACGTGCCCAAAGTATCACCGAACCCGCGCGTATCGCTCATGGCATCGAGGCCCTCGGCTGGACCAGGCTTTACGCCCTGCGGTGGGCCGCCATGGGTCGTTGGGTCGCCTCCTTTGCCAAACCCGATGATTGGATGGCCGTGGGAGCGGCTGGTGCCATGCCCTATTTCGCCGGCATCTCCAACCTCGATACCTTCGGTTTATGCGACGAATTCGTGGCACACCATGGTGCGATCGTAGCCTCTCGACCAGGTCATCAACGCTTCGCCCCCTTCGACTATATGATGCGTCGAAGACCCACTTTCGTATTTGTCGATGATTATTCGAGAGACTATCCCCTCCGGCACTTATCCACACTCGCGCATTATCGTCGTGAGGGCTATCAATTGGTAGAAGCCCACCTTACGCCCGCCATGCACACCGCCCCCTCGGAATTCTTTCACTATTTGTATGTTCGGCAAGACCGAGCCAAGCAGATGGAAGGGCAACCCGCGTTCCGAAGGTAGGTCCTGCTATTCAAAATATTCAACAAAATCAATATGTTATCATATTGGCTACTTTTTCTTCAGCGAAGGTGCGGGTGGAGGAGCGGGTCTTGCGCGACGCGGTGCCGTGGGTCTTGGAGCCGCTCGTCCCATATTCGATGGCATTGGAGGTTGGGATAGGCGTGCCGGCGGGGGAGGGCGTGACGGTTTTTTAGGCGACGTCACAGGTTTTTTCGTTCGACCGGGCGCGGGCCAAGAACGTCGTGCGGTGGAGCTTTCTTCAGGCCATTGCTCCCGATTGGCTTCGTCATCGAGGCGAACGGCTTCGATCAACAGGGCGCCAATGGAACGACGATTGTTTGGAATGGCTCCATCCGAACCGGGGATGAAGCGAAAGCGTCCTTCTTTCCACTGAAGGATCTCCCGCAGTACGGCCAAAGGAGTGACTTGGGAAGCATCGATCGCTCCCCCCACGGCATATCCCGCGATGATATCGAGTTCGCACTTATGTTTGCCCTCGCTGACTTTCAACACTCCGGAGCGACGTTCCATTTCGAGCAAGGTGAGTACGGTCGCGACGGACATTTGCGCGACATTTCCTTCGATGGCGTGAACGGAGGGGCTGATGCTTTCGGGGATCTCGGCGGCGGCGATAGGGGGCAATCGTCGTGATTTCTCCGATCCTGTCAAACGGGTGGACATGGCTACCAGCCCACGGACTTGCAACGCGACCTCATCCAAGCGAAAAGGTTTGGTGAGGTAAACGTCCGCTCCTGCTTGGAATGCCGCGCTCCGGGAAACCATGTCGTCGGCGTTGGACAGAAACAAAATCGGCACGAACCCTAACGGCGGCTTCTCCGATCGAATGGCGCGAGCCACCGAAGGACCATCGAGTTCCGGCAGCACCATTTCGGTGATCACGCAATCGGCTTCGATGGTTGCGGCAACGGCCAACGCATCTCCGCCCGAAAGACACGTGCTGACATCGAATCCGTGTTCTCGCAATCCGTCCGCAAGGAGTCGAGCTACCCAATCGTCGCCATCGATGACCAGCACACGGGCCTTATTCATGCGGGGATAACGGTATCACACTTGCCAACCGGAGAGCCATTTCCATGTTTTCTGGCGTTCGGGGGAGCGTTCCGGCAGAAAATGGACTGCCAAGGTGGGCTTTGCTTGACAGAAATTGCCCTGATAACGAAACGTGCAAGCGTGACCCACGTCGATCCACCGGAGGTGATGGAAAGATTCCATCGTGAGTTGACCCTCGTGGACGTTGTTGCGAAACAACTTTACCGCGAAGTGAGCGATATCATCGACGTTCGTGAACTTGCGAGTTTCGGTCATGAAGGGCTGCTCATGGCAGCTCGTCGATACGAGCCGGACCGCGGAATTCCTTTTCGACGATACGCCTATTATCGCGTGCGAGGTGCCATCCTCGACGGAATGCGTTCTTGTAGCGCCCTTCCCCGTCGCGCTCATGAAAAAGTACGCGCTCTTCAGGCCGCCAATGTCGTAGCTTCTGGATTTTTCGATGATTCCCAAGACGCTGCCATCCGTGGTCTTTCTCCTGAAGACACGGACCAACGCCTATCCGACCACCTCGCGGTTCTCGCCACGGCGATGGCCCTTGGATTCAGCGGTCAGGAGTCGGTACTCGATGGCGAACGCGTCGCCTTATCCGTCGACAGTCCCGATTCCTCCCTCGAAACGCAGGAGTTGATGCAACTGGTTCATCAAGAACTCCCGAACCTCACGCCACAGGAAGAGCTTTTCGTTCGTCGTCACTTTTTTCTCGACGAAAATATCGACACGATCGCCGCATCCCTCGGGCTGTCAAAGTCGTGGGGATCTCGCATTCTCGCACGCGCGATCACCAAGCTCTCGCGAAGAATGCAATCGAGATTGTAATTGTCATTCGACGCAACCCACGCCAGGGTTTGGCCGAAGGAAAAGAGCACCCAAGGAGCGCCCATGGACATCGTTCGCTATCAATCCTGTGCTCGTCCCATCCTTGCCTCTTCCGGCTCGACGTCAACGATCGATCCTTCGTCCAATTCCCGCTCGTTTCGCGATGTTTTCCATCAGTTGGCAAGGGAGGTGGATCGAGGAGAGCGTGTCGTTCACGCCGCTTTATCCATGGGATCGCAAGAAGATGACGCGCGCGGAATGATTGCTTTACAAGCGGGCGTGTATCGCTACGTCGAAGCCATCGAATTGTGCGCTAAGCTCGTCGACCGAACGGCATCCGCGGTAAAAACCACGCTTCAAAGCCAGTGATTCCCGTCGAGAAAGTCTTTCGATGGCCGCGGATGAGCCCTACGTCACTTCTCTTCGGCAACTTGTTGACTCGTTTTGCCGAAACGTCGTTCTCGACTGGCATAGGCTTCGAAGGCTTCTTGCAAGTGCTGCTCTTTGAAGTCCGGCCATAAAATTTGCGGAAAATGCAATTCCGCATAGACCGATTCGAAGGGCAAAAAGTCCGACAGGCGATATTCTCCGCCGGTACGGATCACCAGGTCCGGGTCAGGAAGATCTTTGGTCGTCATCCGATGACGAAGCAGGGATTCATCGACGGCGGCGGCGGGCAGGGTACCGGCTTCGACTTCACGCGCGATTCCTTGCATGGCGGAGACGATATCGTTGCGTCCGCTATAGCTGAGAGCCAGGGACAGTCGCATTTTTGTTCCCCCGGCGGTCTGACGAATGAGTTCGAAAAGGGCGTTGCGTGTGGCGGTGGGGAGGTCTTCGGGACGGCCCACCACATCCACTGAGATTTCCCGTTCGCGAAGTTCTGCGACTTCCTGATCGGCGAAGAAAATGAGCAAGCGCATGAGCGCATTGACTTCCGCGCTTGGGCGTTTCCAATTCGCGAGGCTAAAGGCATACAGGGTCAAAAAAGCGACGCCGGCTTTTCGACAACCTCGAACGACTTCGCGAACGGCTTTGGCTCCCTCTTTATGACCGGCTTGTCGTGGTAACCCTCGTTGTACGGCCCAGCGTCCATTGCCATCCATGATGATCGCCACGTGTCGCGGGACGCCAGAAAGGGTGTTCATGATGCTGCGGTTACACCACCCGTGCGTGCCGGACAAGCGCTGTCTTTGGTGGGATTGAACCGACCGTCAGCAGCCCCAGAACCGTTGGCGGATTGACCTCATTCTACAGAGCCAACACCCAAATATCGTAAAGGGCATGGCACCAAACCACGGGGGCAAACCCTCGAAATCGGTAAATCGCGACGAAAGCAAGGCCGCATACCCAACGGAATACGAAAGAAGACAGGCGAAAAACATCGCCATACGCCCCCACGTAATGCCAAGCCGAAAAAATGAGAGCCGATGCGATCGCCCAGCCCACCCCTAGCAACATCTCACGACGTGGGATGGCTCGTTGCAACAAGGCAAGTCCCGCGCCGAACAACAGGACACGAAATACCACTTCCTCGTAAAACCCGGCTCCCAGCGACATAACCAGTCCTGAAAAGGCCGATCGTGGTTCTGCGGTCCCCGCAAGGTGCAACGAGCCCACGACGAAGCGGGCAGTCGTGCTCATCACGATGGCGTAGACGGCTCCTTCGAGGATGACCCCGACAAAACGCTTCCAAACCAGTTTTTTTCCTCGTCCGAGGACCACCAACAGACCGACGAACGATGCCGCGAGCGCAACGGTCAGGCCCATGTAGGCCAGGATACTGAAATTGGCGAGTCGAACGAGTTGCGAAGTAACGATATCCGCGGCGTTTCGTGATGGAAGAAAGACGACTCCCAGGTGGTATCCGAGGAAGATGGGTAGGGTTAGACCAAGATCGACCCAAGGGTCGCTCTTGGCGGAGTACAGCTTTCCAAGCTCTTGTTTGAGCGCGCGCAAGCCCCCAGCCACCTGTGCCTCCTTCGGAGTCCCTGTTAGAATCCAACCTCGGGGCGCACCCGATAAACGATCGCAAACGCCACCAAAGCCCAAACCACGATGTTGAAAACGAATAGCGTGTCGCGAAGCATCTCTTGGGTTGGTGATTCCGCCCGCGGCCGTCCTGCCATGAGTTGAAGAAACCGAACCACCCCAAAAATCGTAAACGGTATGGTCAACCAAAGCCAATCGGAGTTGAATTGGCGTTGAATCACCGGATCGAGCGTGTAAGCCGCATACGTCACCACCGTGGCGCTCGCGGTCAAGACCAACGCGATATTCAGCGCACGAGGAGAATAAGAGTCCAACGCAACGCGCGTCTTCGAACCTTTGCGCGTAGACTGCGCCAACTCATGGCGTCGTTTGCCAAACCCTAAAAACAGGGCCAGCAGCGCCGTACACGCGAGCAAATACCATGAAATAAGGATCCCGGCGGCAAACCCCCCGCCGAGAACACGAAGCACGAAGCCTGTCGCAATGCACCCCACATCGATGTATGCGACCTTCTTGAGGCGAAACGAATAGGCAAGGTTCAGAACGAAGTAGCCGACCGCGGTCGCGAAAAAAAAGATGGGTCCCCATGCCGCGCCCGCCAGGGAAATCACCACGAGAACGACGGCTAGCACTTTTGCGGCTGTGACAGGAAATCGCCCCGAAGCGATGGGACGGTAGCGCTTGACGGGATGGGCTCGATCCGCCTGTACATCGACCAAGTCGTTGATGGTGTAGACGGCGCTTGCGAGCAAACAGAAGACGCAAAATGCGCCGAATGCGCGTAACAGCAAATCGGCATGGAAGAATTCTTTGGAAAAAAATACCGGCGCAAGAACGAATACGTTCTTGACCCACTGGTGTGGACGCATCGTTTTGATGCCACCCACCACTCTCCAAAGCATTCCTCCCGTGCTAGGAGGTGGATCGCTCGCCATAAACGGCGGCTCTGAAAGGTGATTCGCGTCTCCCATCGGATTCTCTGTCCACGCCTGGTCCTTGGCCTATGGCACGCGTTGACCCATTTCGTCAAATCAGCAAATCAACCAGGAGTGATTCAACCCAAAGCCAAACCATGATCCTTCATGACTCTGCTAGGCTGATCACAATGGCCCGTCGACTATCAACCTTATGGATCCCCCTCGGATTCTTCACGCTCGTCGGTTGTTCGAAACCTGTCCAAGTGCATCTCACGGACACCGAAGGACGCCACTTCGAAGCTTCGTGCAAAGACTCGTCGTGTGCGTTGATCGGCGCCGGTGAGGCGAATCCATCCGCAAGCCAGCCGAAAGGAGCCAAAGCAGCTTTCGTGCTTCACACGGCTTCGAGGCTCATGGCTGTCTGTGAGGTATGGGTCCAAGGCGGCGCTCATGGTACCCACCCCGCGGACTGTCGCGCCTTGACCTGTCAACATGACAGGGATTGCCCGTGGACGAAGGGGCTGTCGACAGGAACCTGTACTCACGGTCTTTGCATTGAGCCATCTTCAGAAATCACCAATGAAGACGCGGTGTTACTCTGTCTCGCGGGGACAGGAGCCCCCCGTGGCACGACCCAGCAAATCGAACGGCATGCCCTGGGAAATGCATGCGCCACTCCCTGTGTGGTTCCCTCCGTTTGCCGACAACCCTGAGCAGTGCTAGGCGCACGCCATGCTCGACCTACGGTATGTTGTAGACCACATCGATGAGGTGCGCGCCGCCCTGTCGCGTCGCAACCCTCAAACAGCGGCTTCGCTCGACGCCATCACGGAACTTGCCGCGCAACGCCGGGAAACCATAAGCGCCGTGGAGCGCAAAGCGGCGGAACGCAACAATGCCAACAAGGAGATGTCCAAGCTCCCGAAACAATCCCCTGAATTCATTGAACGTCGGGAGAAACTGCGAATCGTATCCGATGAAATCAAAGGGTTGGAAAAGCGAAAAGACGAAATCGAATCAGAGATCTCCGAGATTTTGCTCGGAATTCCCAACCTGCCGGATGCATCGACTCCCACGGGTTCCTCCGAGCAAGACAATCCGGTCATTCGAACCTGGGGCGAAAAACCCCTATTCGATTTCGAACCGAAAGCACATTGGGACATCGGTCCCGCGCTGGGCATCATCGACTTCGAGCGTGCCGCAAAGCTTTCCGGTCCACGCTTTGCCGTGATGATGGGCTTGGGAGCACGTCTCGAACGCGCCCTGACCACCTTCATGCTCGACTTGGCTCGCGAACATGGATACCTCGAAGTCCTGCCTCCTTTCCTCGTGAAAGACACCGCCCTGCGGGGGACCGGACAGCTACCCAAGTTCGAGCAGGACCTTTTCAAAACGCGCAAGTCCGAGGTCGATGAATCCTACGACCTATTTTTGATCCCCACCGCGGAAGTTCCCCTGACGAACCTGCACGCAAACGAGATCCTTGAATCATCGCAACTACCCCTCGCTTATGCGGCCTATACACCTTGCTTTCGCAGCGAAGCGGGCAGTTACGGAAAAGACGTGCGAGGTCTCATCCGACAACACCAATTCGACAAAGTCGAGTTGGTGCGCTTCTGCACCCCGGAGGATTCGCCATCCCAACACGAACTGCTCACGTCTCACGCCGAACAAGTGCTGCAACGACTCGGGTTGCACTATCGAGTCATCACCCTATGCACCGGAGATCTCGGTTTTTCCGCCAACAAAACCTATGACATCGAGGTGTGGCTCCCCGGCCTCCAAGCGTATCGAGAAATCTCGAGTTGCTCGAACTTCGGAGACTTTCAGGCGCGACGCGCGTCGATTCGTTACCGTGACCCCCAGACCAAAAAACCCAAGCTTCTTCACACCCTCAATGGAAGCGGTTTGGCCGTAGGACGAACTGTCGTTGCGGTATTGGAACAATTTCAATGCAAAGACGGATCGGTAAGGGTTCCCGATGCGCTTCGTCCTTATCTCGGAGTGGATCGAATCGCTAGCCGTTGACCCACCGAACGCAACGAGCGTCGACCATGTGGAAGTTATCGCGCATGCCCATCATCCTGGCCCTCGTAGCCTCTGCTTTGGGGCTTATTTTCGCCGGGTTCTCCACCTACGACTACATCCAACACCTCGATCGGCAGCTTCATGCCGTGCATTGCTCGTTTACTCCGGGCCTCGCGGAAGCTACCGACACGGAAAACGCTTGTCGAACCGCCATGTACTCCGTGTATGGCGCGTTGTTCCGAGGAACCTGGTGGGGAGGCGTTCCCGTTTCCCTTTTTGCTCTCGGGGTATACGTTTTCTTCGCCGCTTTTGCCGTCGCGATGCTCGTGGGAGGCGCCAACGTCTCCAAACGAGCCTACCAATTTCTTGGATTCTCGAGCCTTGGTCCCCTGCTCGTCTCCGTGATCATGGCTTTCATCGCCGCCGTTCGCCTCGGCGTGTTTTGCAAAACATGCGTGGGTCTATATGTGGCTTCTGCGTTGCTGGCCGCTGCGGGAATCTGGGGAATGGTTCAACTTCGAAAACTATCCTTTCTCGATGCGTTTTCGACGTCTCCACCGACAAGCCCCGCGGGCGGCCCTCCTCCTCCCTCACCGAGTCCACCCCATGAACCCGTTCGTCCCATGCCGCCAGGAAACCCAGGTGCCATCGTGTTGTGGCTCGCTTCGTTGGGATTAGGCGTTCCCGCCATTATCTACGTCAACGCGTTGCCGGACTTTCGACCGCTGTTGGCGAGTTGCGGAACCATCCCACAACCCAAGAGCAAAGCTCTCGTATCTCTTGCCACGACATCTCCCAAACGAGACATGATCATCGTCGCCGACCCCTTATGCCCCACGTGCAAAGGACTTCACGAACGTCTGAAGGGGGAAGGCGCCATGGAAAATATCAACGCCTCCTTGGTTCTGATGCCTCTGGATAGCACATGCAATTGGATGCTCGATCGGTCTTTGCACCCGGGCAGTTGCATTCTGTCCAAAGCCGTCATTTGCGCCGATCCGCGCTCGCGCGACGCTCTGGAGTGGATGTATCGAAACCAAGAAGAGCTGGCATCGCTCGGCAAAGCAGGCGACTCCCTGTTGCGCGCACGGCTTCGAACGCATTTCGGAGAAGCCATCGACACATGCATCGATGCCAAGCAGACCGCGGTCCGTCTCAACAACATCCTGCAATACGCGGTTACCAATGAGCTTCCGGTATCCACGCCCCAGCTTTATCTTGGGGACCTGCGAATCTGTGATGAGGATTCGGATCTGGGGCTTCGCTTCACATTGGCGCAGCTTGCTCCGGAGGTGCTGCCTTGAGACCACACGTTTTCGTAGGTCCCGCATTGGGCACGGTGCTTGTTCTGGGAGCCAGTTTTTGGGTACGAGGCCAAATCGACGCGGCCGCGGATCGATTGGCAAATCCTCAAAAAGCACCGGAAACCGCCATCGCTTCCCACGCGGAAGCCGCGTATTGCACCCCGGAGTTCAAAATCGTGCTGCAACGCGTGCTCAACGCATGCGGCCTGGTAGGCACCGGATCACGTCGCGGATGCAAACCCGCGGATGTGAAAAATATCGCATCGATTTCCGACGCGGACTTCAATGCCTTGTTCCTTCCGCTCAAAGAGCGGGGAGGCATCGTGATGTTCGACGAGGGGAAAGACAATCTCGATGCCGGGGCAAATCAAATGATCGAAGACCGATGGCTCGACCGGCAAGGTGCCCGATATTTTTTCATCGTGGCGCGCGGTTCCAAAACCGGAACCATCGAACGAAATCGGGTGGTTTCTCACAAACGAGCCAACTCCGTGTTCTTCCATATCAGCGAGCAATCCAAGGATCCCAACCTCGAAAAACAGGTGGGAATGCTCTGGCTCGGAAAAGAATTTGCCCAACTTCCCAAAGAATTCTGTGAGTGGAAACGGTCGAGAGAAAGCAAGTGCGACGAAGAAACCATCAACAGGAGCGCTTTCATTTCATGGGTCGATTGCCGGTTATAGCGCCGCTTCTGCTGGCGGGTATCGCGTTGGTTTGTTGTGAGGAGCGCCCCAAACCTGCTCCCTCGCTCCGACGCGCCGATGCGGTCAGTGCGTCCCCATCCGCGGCCGTTCCGGTTCCGGCGGTTTCCACCAAACCTTCGACACCACGGCCGCGACGAACGATTTGTAAGGGAAAACCCGTCGATCGCGACTTTCCCACCCAAGCGCTCGGCCATGGCGAGGCTCCCGGGCACGAGTCGATGGGAACGCAAATCCGCACCGGCCATGGCAAATGGGTGTGGGTCAATTTGTGGGCGGCATGGTGTGGACCCTGCAAAGAAGAATTGCCGCTATTGTTGAGCTGGAAACAAAAATGGGAAGCCACCGCAGACTTCGTATTCGTCTCCCTCGACGACGATCAACGACAGTTTCTGCGTTTCTTGCAGCAACAGCCGCGGGAAGGGTTACGGACGAGCTTTTGGTTGCCGGAAGGAAAAACCCGAGCCGCTTGGTTGGCGGATCTGGGGGTGGAATCCTCGCCTGAACTTCCTATCCAGATTCTTGTCAATCCTAAAGGCAAAGTGCATTGCATCGTCCACGGAGCGGTCGAACCGGAGGACATCCCCGCCATTGACGCGATCATTGGCAAAAAATAGGAGCCCCAGCCCTGTTCCGCCTAAAATGGGGGGTCCGGATAGGGCATATCCGCCAAAAACAGGGGAATTCATGCATAGGTGTGAATAACGCCCACATGACACGATGGCGCGAGACGCTCAGCCAAGGTCATGAAAGCGAGATCCGTCGTCGATAGCTTGACCGTTCAAACCGGGAGGTGGCAACGTCCATGGGCGGCAACGATTCATTCCGCAGGAGTGTGCCTCGCACGACCAACATGCCGGACGGACACCACCAGCAACGATATCGGGTCATCGACAAGATTGCCGCGGGCGGCATGGCCGAAGTATTCCGCGCGGAAAGCACCGGAATCGAAGGCTTCAAGAAAAAAGTCGCCATCAAGCGGGTGCTTCCGCACTTGAGCCAGAAGCGGAAGTTCATGTCGATGTTTTTGGATGAGGCACGGCTCAGCGCTCACTTGAGTCACTCCAATGTCGTGCAAGTGTTCGATATTGGTATTGGCGACGACACGTACTTCATCGTGATGGAGTACGTGGATGGTGCCGATCTCAAAGCCATCATCGAGATGCTTCGCAAACGGGGGCAACCATTTCCCTTGGAGGCAGCCGTCTATGTCGCCACCAAGATCTGTGAGGGATTGGCGTATGCCCATGACTTGAAAGATGGCCGAGGAACGCCCCTGGGCATCGTTCATCGGGACATGTCCCCTCCGAACGTATTGATCACCCGGTATGGGGAGATAAAAATCACGGACTTCGGGCTCGCCAAGGCCAACAATCAGCTCGAAAAGTCCGAACCCGGCATCATCAAGGGGAAGTTTTCGTATCTTGCCCCTGAGGCAGCGATGGGCCACGACGTCGATGCGCGTGCGGATATTTTCGCCGTGGGCATCATCCTGTGGGAAATGCTGGCCGGACGAAAACTATTTCTCGGTGAGTCCGACTACGCCACCGTCAAACTCGTCCAACAGGCCAATATCCCTTCCTTACCCGAAATCAATCATAAGGTTCCTCCGGGCTTGGAACGCATCATCCTGCGCTCGTTGGCGCGAGACTTGAACCAGCGCTATGGGCATGCCCTCGCCTTGGCAGAGGATCTAAACGGATTTTTGTATCACCACGGTCAACCCGTGGGCGCTTGGGATATTGCGCGTTTGGTGCAGCAAGCCCTCGATGAACGACAGCGACAGAAACCCGCAAGCGCCAACATCATCGACCAACTCATCAAACAAGCCCTCTTCGAGTTCACTTCCCTCGGTACCTCGCAAGAACAAAGCGGAGCTTCGCCCTCCGGTCGAACGACACCCACAGGAACACCTTCTCCTCACGATGGCAGCATGATCACGGATTGGGAGTCCGAAATCCAAATCCACAATCCTTATGGCATTGGCAGAACGGGTGCCAACGACAAACTCTTGTCTTCGCTTCAGGACTTGCAGGTAGGCAACCTGTCGGCGTTGGAGGATATGCCAACGGGCCCAAATCCCTTGGAAAACTCTCTCCAACCTGCCTCATCCCCCCCTTCCCCGCCCTCGATCGAATCGTCTCGTCCCTCGATGGATTCTCCAACACCCACGGAGCCTGCCGCAAAAAAGAAAGGCCTGGGTCTCATCATTGCCATTGTCGTGTTGCTGTTGGGAGCCGCGGCCGCCGCGGGCGCCTATTTCGCACAGACCGTTCCCCAATGACACGACCTGGTTCGTGTTGTTTTTTTCGACAGTCTCATTGCCCATACCGCATGCCGAAGGGCCATTGTCCCCAAAAACGTGTGGGAAATGATGGGCAATCCGCGCCTCGAGGATCGAAACGATGAGCAAAACGAGTTTGCCACAACGAACACAGGTGCTGCAGTTGCTGGACGAACGAAGTCCGCGAGCGCTGCACGCCCGTGAAATCGCAGCAGCCTTGCAGGTTCGCGACGGTGACTATCTTGCTTTGCTTTCGTTGCTTGAAACCCTGAGGCTCGATGGTGCCATTCGTGGACTTCGCGGACAGCGGTTCGGTTCCGTTCGAAAAGACCGAAACCGGGAGGTGCGAGAAGGGCGCTTGCGGATGCATCCGCGGGGATTCGGTTTCGTGAGCAGCGCCGGTATCGCCGACGACGTGTACGTGCATGGGGAAGCAGTCGGAAGTGCCATGCACGGCGACACGGTGCGTGTGCAGGTGATGACACGATCCATGCGCGGGCTCGAAGGACGTATCGTGGAGGTGCTGCAACGGGCCAACCATCGAGTACAAGGCGTGTTGCGAAAGACAGCGCATGGCGCTTGGCTCGAAGTCGATGATGCTCGTGTGCGCGGTCCCATCGTGTTGCGTGGCGACGTGAACGGAGAAAACGGCGACGCCGCGGTGGTACAGATCGTTCGCTTTCCCGAATCCGAGCACGAGCATCCGGAAGCGATTCTGGTGGCCGCGCTGGGGCCACCGGGGAGCCCAGATGTCGAAACGCGAAAGATCCTTCTTCGACAAGGAATCGAGGAGTCATTCCCACAAACGGTATGGCAAAACCTCGAGCATCTTGCGTCGCCGTGGGATGACTCTTTGGTCGGGGCGCGAGAAGACCTGCGAGACGTACCGTTCGTTACGATCGATCCGATCGATGCCCGTGATCGCGACGACGCGATTTGGGTTCGTGAACTCGAGGATGGTTTTGAAGCGTGGGTCGCGATCGCGGATGTTTCCGAATATGTGCAGCCGGGCTCGGCACTCGACGAAGAAGCCAAAATACGTAGCTTTTCTGTATATTTACCCGATCGGGCCGTACCGATGCTGCCCCCGACTCTCTCGTCGTTTCTATGCTCCCTCGAACAAGGACTGGACCGATTGTGCGTAGCGTTGTGGATGAAGTTCGATTCTCGTGGTCGACGAACCCACAGTCGACTGTGTGAAGGCGTGATGCGTTCGAGAGCCACACTGAACTATCACCAAGTCGCGTCGGCCATGGGATGGTCCAACGCGTGCGCCGAGGGTTTGAACTCCGAAGTGGCGTGTATGATGGAGCAAGCCGACGAGCTAGCACGATTGCTTCGACGTCGACGAATGCGTCGAGGGGCGTTGGAGCTTACGGCACCAGAGCCGGAGATCCATCTCGATCCGGATAGCGGATATCCGGTGGATGTGGTTCGACATGCGGAGGATCCCGGGGTGAAACGCGCGTATCGGCTCATTGAAGAGTTGATGGTAGCGAGCAACGAAGCCGTGGCGCAGTGGCTACAGGATTTGCAGGAGCAAGTGATTTACCGCGTTCATCCTCCGCCTTCGGAAGCGCGGCTTCTGCGTCTGGCACAGCTATGTTTTTCCCTGGATATTCCCTTTGAATACGAGGATGCGGCAGATCCCAAGCGCCTGGGAGCCTTTCTCCGTGACGTACAGGATCATCCTTTGGCGGGAATCATCGGCATACTCACCCTTCGCTCTCTGACGCCGGCCTCGTACGATACGGTGAATGTTGGTCACTATGGTTTAGCCTCGCATGCGTACGCCCACTTCACGTCGCCCATTCGTCGCTATCCGGATTTGGTCAATCATCGGATCGTGAAAGCGCGGTTGAGGGCCGATCGATTTCAGGCGACGGACTGGCATGACATTGCCATGCATTGCACGCGGCGCGAACGTGAGGTCGTCGATGTCGAACGGGAGGTATTCGATGTATATCGCTGTGTATTGATGCGAGATCGAATTGGCGAACGATATTCAGGTATCGTTACGGATGTGGGAATGAACGCGGTCACGGTGACGTTGGACCAGCCATTCGTCGAAATCCTCATCCCAGAGGAGGGGTTGGGCAGCGGAGGTTACCAACGAAGTGAAGATGGTCTTCATTGGGTGGCGCGAAGGTCCGGGGACCGGATTTCGTTGGGGACTCGTCTGGAAGTCGAGGTGGTATCCACGGATTTAACGCGTCGCGTCATTATCGGCAAAAGAATATTCAATACTAAGACATTCAAGAAATTATCCACCACCCCAATTTCATCGCGAAAGAACGTCCGCGAGTATCGTAAGCGTCGGAAATATAATGATAAATCAAATCGTTGAACATCGAATTTCTTATATATAATCCATATTATTTGCAATTAATCCTACCCCATAAACTGCTGCACAGACGTTGCCCCCAGGTACCGAAACCCCTTCTAGCGTAGGATAAAATCGTCATCTCCCAACCCGGTAATGCGTTTGTCCCCTTGATTACGGGAAAAAACCGTGGTCTAGCTTGAGTACACTGCAAAGACCGTGCAGGCACACGGTCAATTGAAGGAGAATGTGACATGGCGAAGGCAAAGACAGCAGCGAAGAAGGCAATGACGAAGAGTGCGCTGATTCAGACAATCGCGGATCTGCTGGGCGAGGCTTCTTCACGCAAACAAGTGAAAGCCACCATCGAAGCGCTTCAAGACATCGGCCACAAAGAACTCAAGAAGAACGGCGTGTTCGTGCTCCCGGGTTTTGCTAAGTTCGTCGTGGTCAAGAAGGCCGCGCGTCCCGCACGCCAGGGCATCAACCCCTTCACCAAAGAGCCCATGACGTTTGCTGCAAAGCCTGCAAGCAAAGCGGTCAAAGCTCGTCCCGTCAAGGCAATCAAGGTTGCCGTTTCCTGATTGACCCCCCCATAAACTCGAACGGCGCGTCATGGACGCGCCGTTTTCTTTTGTCCGCCTTATCCCTCTTTCTCACTCGCACCATCTGACCATGCATATGTTGCAGCATGTGTCAACGTACGGCTCATCACTCCTCTTTCCCCTCTCCTCCTGACTCACCGGATCGGGATAGCTTCCCAAGCGTCATCCGAGCCATGTCCACAAACATCTCCAGCGTCTTACCAGGTATCGAACTCAACAACGCCTCCAAATCCACCGGACCATCGATCGCGGTCCCAAACAACGAAAACATTCGTCCAAATAGCTCGTATTTTCGCTGTAAATCAAGCAATCGGCGACGCAACGAATCCGCTTGCGGTCCTGGTGCATCCCCCAACAACATCAGCGCTCGCTGCGTCAGCTTACGCTTGTCCGCCACCACGCGACGAAGACGTCCCAAGTACGCTCCGATGATGACATCCGGATAGGGTCCGGTCAGCGCATACGTATCGTGGCGCAGTCCTGCAACACGTCGACGTTCTACGATACCGGCTCCTTCGAGGGCTTTAAGGTTCGTGAAAATATTGCTCTTCGAACGTCCCAACTCCTCGGCCAGCGTATCCATCGAACGAGGACCGTCCGCCAAGTACAACACGGCGACAATCTGCCCCCCCAACCGAGTTATTCCTGGAAACGATGCGGAAATCTCAGCTCCCACTCCTTCCAATACCGCGTGGACGGCGGATGACAATCGATCATCGTTATCCTCGCTTTGCGGTATCTGCTGTTCCGTCGCCAAGTCACGATCGTTCAAGGGCACGTCCCACGCTCCTGATAAGGGTGCGTTCCAGTTTCGAGGCTCTCATGGCTCGCCAAAATTGATCGAACCATACGTACTGATACGAGCCTGCGCGTCCATCCAGCAATCCGATGGTGCGCCCTGTTTCATGCATAATTTCGATAAAAATATCTTTGCATCCGGAAGATCCTCCCACACCGATGGAAGGAAAGTCGAACGACGACCTCGAAGCTCGATGATGACTCCCGGGCGATGCTGTGACAGATACTGCGGAAGCTGCGATGGTGGCACGCCTTGCAACGGACGGGGCATATCCAATACGGATAGGGAATACCGCAAAGACGATAGTTCCGATGCCTCCACGGGACGAAAACGTGTGTCATGCATGGCAGCCGATACCGCATTGTCGCGTACGTCTTGCACCAAAGCTCGATAAGGCTCCAAGCTGCCAATGCAGCCTCGAAGCTGACCGTCGCGACGCAACGTCACAAAACAAGCGCGTTGCGTGTTCAATTTTGGGAATTTTCGAACCAACTCGTCGGTCGGAACCCGCTGGTGATCACGCACCCACGTCTCCACACTCGTGCGAGCAAGCGTTAGCAATGCTTGTTTTTCTTCCGCCGTCAGATCGAAGTCACGACTGTCCACGACCGAACCGTACCCGGAATTTGCCACCGGGTCATCCCCCGCGCAACGGCACCCGATTTCCACGGAACCGACCACCGCAAGCATCAACCCCCATGGCCATGACCATCGCCCCATGAACAACCTCGAAACGCTGTCAAATACTCTATCAAAACACTCCCGCAAGACGTGTGCCGCACGCGGGACATGCATGGTTTTTCAATCGATTTTTGACCACTTGATAGCCGCGCCGTTCGATGAGCAATTGCCCATCGTGGGGACAGCGGGTTTGTCCGCCCCCTAAGGACGGTACATTTCCCAAATACACGTGTTGAAGGCCGGAGTCTTTCGCCAACTCCCAAGCTCGTTGCATCGAAGCCACCGATGTGGGGGGTGTATGCGTCATGCGATGGGCTGGATGGAATCGCAACAAATGAAGGGGAACTTGCGCTCCAAGATGGGACACGATCCACTTGGCAAACGTCGCCACATCTTGCGGCTTATCTGTCCACTCACTGACCATCAACCAACTCACCTCGACCCACACACCCTGTTCCCATAACAGCGCCAGCGTTCGAAGGACGGGTGCCAACCGGCCACGGGCAAGCCCCCGATAAACCGCCTCATCAAACCCTTTTACGTCGAGCTGAACCGCATCTACCACTTTCGCCAACTCACGAACAGGCTCCTCATTGACATATCCCGCCGTCACCAACACGTTTTTTATCCCCGCCTCCCGAGCAAGACTCGCCGTATCCCGCACATACTCGAAACAAACCATCGGCTCGGTATACGTAAACGCAATCGATGGAATACTCCGTTGCTTGGTGAGCGTTACCAACGCCTCCGGCAGCAGCGGATGGCGCATCACCTCTTCGGGTTTGGCCTGCGAAATTTGCCAATTTTGACAATTAGGACATCGTAAGTTGCATCCTGCCATGGCGACCGAAACAATCGGAGTTTGCGGTAAGAAGTGATAGAGCGGCTTCTTTTCCACGGGATCGACAGCAAAAGCGCATAAATTTCCGTAGGCCACCGTGTGCATCACGCCACCGTCGACCACACGCGTTCGACAAAATCCGCGATCTCCTTCCCCGAGCACGCAACCATGGGGACACAAAAGGCACTCCACATCCCGCCCTCGTAACGTCCAGTACTCGGCTCGCCGACTGTATTCATCCAAAGGCAAAGGAGCATCGTTGCGGAACACCAATGCCCCGTTCGAAGGCGCACGCCCACGTACGAATTGCTCGTATCCCTCGTATCCCATCCAACCAAGGCCAAACGTCGAAGCGGTTCGTTTGAGAAAGCGTCGACGATCGGTCATGGCCTGCTGTTGCACCTTTTTCCCACAACGGGACAACTGTGCCACGACTGCCTTTGCGATGCACCCACGGAACCAGCACGCACCCTCGTGGATCCATCGAATGGAATAACGTTTTTCTCACCCGTCCGCGCGAAAACCTCGCTCGCGCGCAAACGGTCACAGGGAGCGTTCGTACAAGCGCATGGTTTTATATTTTTTTCCACCCATGAAGCGGATGGCAACGTTGACCGGTGAGTTATCCTCCAACGTCCAGGACAACTCGCCTTCTTGAAGATGCAATTGCTGGCTCGAACGATGCATTTCCACGTACATATAGGTGGATAATGCCGCGTAACGACGAATTTGACGGAGCTTCTGGCGGATACCGAGGATGATCAGACGCGCCGAGCGCGGACCGCGCACCTTCAATCGCCACAGCAGCTTGGCAGCACCGAACGGCAACAACTTACCATGCAGATCCCCAATCATGGGATTGAGGTTGGGCAACGCCAACGCCACCCCCACCGGCTCGCCGTCAAGTTCTACAATTCGCGTCAGTTCCGGGATCAAGATCAACTTCATATCCGAAGCCATCTTCGCGAGTTCTGGTTCCGTGAGCCGCACAAATCCCCAATTTGAACTCCACGCATCGTTGTACACATCCATCACGATGCGGATGTCTCTTTCGACATGCTTCATGTCCGCCATACGCGAAGTGATTTCGGGCATTTGCGCAATGGCTGCATGGGCTTTCAAAGCCCGTTCAGGCATCTGCCCGATGGTATAATGCCAAGCAAATAGATCTTTGACCTTCGATAATCCCGCCGCTTCGATGAGCTTTCCTTGGTAAGGACGATGATGCGGCATCATGAAAAACGGCGGCGTTTCGAAGCCCTCCACCAGACATCCAAGCTCCTCGTTGACACATAAGGACATCGGGCCACGCATCTTCTTCATCTGACGAGCGCGAAGCCAACGACCCGCGTGATCGAGCAGAGCCTTGGCTACCTGCTCATCATCCACCGTATCGAAAAATCCGAAGAACCCACAATCATCGTTGTAACGTGCCAGATGCTCCCTATCGATCTGGGCCGTACACCTGCCCACACACTTGCCCCTGCGAAACGCGGTCAAGACAACCCCTTCTCCATGATTGAAAAAAGGGTTCCGCAAGCTCAACCGATCCCGCACGTCCATGTCCAAAGGTCGAACATAACAAGGATCGTCACGATATATGGTGTCCACCACATTGAGGAAGGGTCGCAAATTGCCACCCAAGCGTGTCTCACGAACCTCGACTGTCATGACTCGATGCGACTACCTCGCGTCGCACCCAGACGCAATGGGGATGATGAAGATCGACGACGAGCCTGTTCTCCCACTGGGCCAAGCTCAGCCTAATGCCCCGCCTGCGCAATCACCCGAGCCAAAATGACCTGCGCCAGCCCGAAATAAATCAGAATTCCAAAAACGTCCACGAGGCTCGCAATGAAGGGCGTGGAACTCGTCGCCGGATCAAGCCCCACTCGCTTGATCATCAACGGAAGCATTCCCCCAATCGTGCAGCCCATGATCGAAATGGCAACGAGAGCCGCTCCGATGAGCACTGCAAAATTCCACCCATCCCCCCACAACAAAACACGAACAGCTCCCACCAGGGCAAGAATCAACCCCAACACAACCCCCTGCACCATCTCCCGAACCAACACCCGATACCAATCCCCCATCTGTATCTCCCCAACCGCCAACCCCCGAATGATCAACGTCGAGGATTGCCCTCCCGAATTGCCCCCCGTCGAAATCAATAGCGGAACATAATAACTAAGCTGAGCCACGGACTCGATCACATGATCGAAATGCCGAAGGGCCGTGCCCGTAAACATCTCACCAAGGAACAAGACCATAAGCCAAACACCACGCTTCTTGATGAACGTCCACGTCGTGGTATCAAAATACGGATTTTCGATCGGCTGAACACCACCAAGCTTGTGAACGTCTTCCGTTTGCTCCTCGGTCATGACGTCAACGATGTCGTCGATGGTAATGATCCCATGGAACTCCCCACGTCCATCCACGACAGGAACCGCCTGCATATCGTACTTCGCCATGAGCTTGGCCACTTGCTCTTGGTCGGTTTCCGGCGTCACGGAAATCACGTTTTCAACCATGATTTCATCGATGCGTTCCGTCGGATCCGCAAGAAGGATATCCCGCAACGATGCGATTCCTATGAGTCGATCTTGCGGGTCGACGACATACACGTAGTGGATGAGTTCAACGTCTTCACCCTGGCGTCGTACCTCCTTGATCGCATCTTCCGCGGTCGCATCACGATGCGTCTCGATATAATCCGTGGTCATGAGATGACCCGCGCTGGTTTCCGGCCAGCGCGTCAGCTCTTCCACCTCTTCGGCCGCTTCAGGGTCGTACTTCTCGAGAGTCTCGAGGAGTTTTTCCCCCACGTTGTCAGGGAGCGCGGAAAACAAGTCCGCCCGATCGTCGGCGGACATCTCCGTGGCAATGCGCGCCGCCTTCAACAACCCGATTTTGTTGACGAGAGCTTCCTGACGTCCTTCAGGCAAACGCTCGAAAATATCCGCGGCCGCATCTGGAGCGAGACGCTGAAGCAAAGCACCCGCTTCGTCATCGTCAAGCTCGAGGACAACGTCTGCCAAGTCCTCGGGATGGATCTCATCGAGCAACTCACGCACGTCCTCCGGATTGTCACGGAGAAGGTCGTGAATCTCAGGACCGATGAGGTGAGCCAATCGCATGTCCCAATGCCCTTGCGCACAAAACGCCGGGAAAGAAAAACGAAAACGCTTTCAAGGAGGCGATTCCGAAACCCATTCCCATCCACGGCCGCGCCGTTTTCGCATCGGCACGCACGACAGACCGGAAAGACTCGGTTCGGACTATCCGACGAACTCGTAACCTATTGATATTACATTATAATTATACGATTCCCCACCAAGACGCGTCTATTTTCCGTTGTCGCTCGGATCGAGTCGATCAGCCTCGGTCAACATCTCCTCAACGAGATAGGCGGAAACCTCCGGAAGTCGATCCATGAGTTGCGGGGCGATGGACATCATATCTTCCACACCCAGTTCATGCACCTCCGAGGTCATGTCCACCACAATGCTATCCGAAGTCGACTCCGACGGCGGGGGCGCGGACGAGGGTGTCGAAAGTTGCCCATGGGCCGTCATGAGCGCAAAGGACTGACGAACAGCAAGCTGCATGGCTTTGGCGTCGTTCCAACGATCATCCATGGAGAACTTCAACGCTCGATCGATGACACCCACCACGACCTTGGGAAGGTGCGGTGCCACTTCACCCACGGAAATCGCGGGTTTAGTCATGGCCGCCAACAATCGATCCGTCGGTGTTTCCGCTTCATGCACCACCCGGCCCGCCAAGGACCGAAACATCACCGCTCCCACCGCAAACAAGTCGGTCCGACCATCGACACGATCCCATTGGCTACGAGCTTGTTCCGGAGCCATGTAGGAACTCGTTCCCATCACGACTCCCACACCCGTGAGCTGCGTTTTCGGATCGGCCTCTTTGAGACGGGCCAGACCGAAGTCCAACACTTTGACCTGTCCTTGTTTCGTCAGAAAAATATTGCCTGGCTTGATGTCCCGATGGATGACACCAGCGCCATGCGCCGTAGCCAGAACGTCCAAGGTTTGGTCGGCAATGGCAAGCACGTGTTGCACTGACAAGACGTTGCCACTGCGTTGCAACAGCGCTTCCATCGATTGGCCTTCCAATAGCTCCATCACCAAAAATACGGCTCCATCCTCGGCCGTATCATCATCCAATACGGTAACCGCCCCGGGATGGTTGACGCGATTCGCCAAGTATCCCTCGCGCAAAAACCGTTCGCGAACACTCGATGCCTTTGGAAAGATGGGATGTAATACTTTGACCGCCACGCGATTGCCGTTTCGATGCGTGGCCTCGTACACCGCCGCCATTCCCCCAATGTCGAGAAGCTTATCCAGATGCCACTTTCCACAAAGCATCTGCCCCACACGCTTTTCTGCAACCATACGAAGCTTTGGATCGTTACCCATCCATATCGACCTTGTCGCCTAACAAGCCCTGCCGTCAAGGGTTACGTCGAATTCGTGGGAGCCTACGAAAGAAAACGGTTCGACACGGCCATACCCAGGTCATCCGCCGAGCGCTGCGGTAAAATTCGAAGAGTCACTGTCGTTGGCTCCATCGATAACGTCACCCCCGTGAGCGCAGAAGCCACGGACAAGACGTCACGACTCGGCATCACCACACGAGGCCAAACGCACGGCAGGTTCGCCGCGGGATGATCGTCATCCCTGCGGCACAAGACAGACGCTCCCCCTTGCTCATCCAACTCCGCCGACACGTGCATTTGCTTTGCCCCTTGATGCGCTACCGAGCCAAACGCAATACTCATCATCGGCATCAACACGCGTGCATCGGTCCACACCGTGGCTCCTTCCGCGGCACGAGATAGCGCCACCGGCACAACCTCAGGTTGGTTTGGATGCGGCGAGACACGATGGGTCAACGTCTCCCATAGCAAGGCATTCAAGTCCAACTCCGTGGGCGCGCTATATGTCGCACTGTCCAGCAAATCGATGAGTTCTCGAACCACATCCAAGTCCGGAAGAACCTCCGTAATCTGCCTTTCGAGCCGAAGCCTCGATTTGGCTCCCATGTCTTTTTTGGCGGCATTCGATACCGCGTGGCAAAGCTGATCGACACGATCACGCGCAAAATCGCTCAAGCTACCCACCGGCAGCTCCGCTTTTCGGCTTCCCACCATATCGACGATCGACACCAAAGCATCTCTGAATGGCGAGCATCCGGCGTGGATCTGGGCCACGGCTTTTTCGAGCGCTCGCGGCCCAATCTTTGGAGATTTGAGCAAGTTCTCAAGGTTGCGCAAACTCGCAAGACCATCACGCACATAGCCTTGCGCGGTATCGAAACCATCTTCACGAGTCGTTGTTCGTGTTTGGTATTGCATCCCCCACCGACCTGTCGGCTCCAAGGTGCCATGACCCCCGCGGGTAATGCCTATGCTAACTCGTTTTCCGCAAAGAACCACCCAATCTCAAACGCTGCCGTTTCCTTCGCATCAGAACCATGTACGGCATTCTCCTCCAAGTTCTTTCCGTACATCTTGCGCACCGTCCCTTCCGCCGCTTTGGCCGGATCGGTAGCCCCAATTACCTCCCGATACTTGCGGATCGCATCCTCACGCTCGAGCGCAATCACCACGACCTTGGACCGCGTCATGAAAGCAACCAGGTCCTGAAAGAACGGACGCTGTTTGTGGACGGCATAAAACCCTTCCGCTTGTTGACGACTGAGTTGGATCATTTTCATCGCGACGAAGCGAAAGCCTTCTTGTTCGAATCGATGGAGGATGGCCCCTACATGGCCTTCCTCGACGGCGTTGGGTTTGATGATGGATAGGGTGCGTTCGAGCGCCACGGTCACCTCCCATGAAAGAATTGGAATCTCGCTAGCTTACAAGCAAGATCCTAGGGTTGCGACCGCTGTGTAGTCGCTTGGACGGGCAGCCGCTACAGGAATTTTATCGGGGGGGGATGGCTCGAGGCATACGCACGAGCCAGCGGCACGGGCTGTTCCGACCACCGGAGATATTCTTTAGGATTTTCACAGATTTGCTGAGGTGAGGAGGCCCCATCGACGACGGTTTATCGCAGCATGGCCTGCATGGTTACGCCCATGTCTCCGGGTGTAGGGGCGACAGCAACGCCTGCCGCTTTCATGGCAGCGATTTTATCCTCCGCGGTCCCTTTTCCACCGGCAATGATCGCGCCCGCATGCCCCATTCGCTTGCCTGGCGGCGCGGTGGAACCAGCGATGAACACGGCCACCGGCTTTTTCATGTTGGCTTTGATCCAAGCAGCGGCACGCTCCTCCGCATTGCCCCCGATCTCACCAATCATGATCACGCCGTGGGTATCCGGGTCAGCGTTGAACTCCGATAAAACATCAATAAAATCAATACCTCCCACAGGATCGCCTCCGATTCCGATGCAGGTGGATTGACCGATGCCCAAGGCCGTGAGTTGACCCACCGCCTCATAGGTCAGCGTTCCACTTCGAGACACGACACCGACGTGTCCAGGCAAATGAACATGACCGGGCATAATCCCAATTTTGCACTGCCCAGGGGTAATGATGCCCGGACAGTTGGGGCCGATGAGACGCACGGGCTTTGCCTCGAGATAACGGCGCACCTGAATCATATCCATGGTGGGAATGCCTTCCGTGATGCATACGATGAGACGTGCGCCAGCTTCGGCCGCTTCCATGATCGCATCGGCAGCGCCGGGAGGAGGAACGAAGATCAACGATGTGTCCGCGCCGGTTTTTTGAATCGCCTCTTTGACGGTGTTGAACACCGGCACTTTGCCTTCCCACATCTCGCCGCCACGATGGGGCGTCACTCCCGCAACGATTTTCGTGCCGTATTCTAGGCACTGCTTGGCATGCTGGGAGCCAGCTCCGCCGGTGATGCCTTGGACGACGACCTTGGTGTCTTTGTTGACTAAAATTGCCATCTTGGACCTCTACTTATTCGCCGCCGCAACGACTTTCTGCGCGCCGTCTTTCATGGATGTCGCACTTTGAATCGCCAACCCGCTATCCGCCAACATTTGACGACCCAATTCCACGTTGGTGCCTTCGAGACGGACGACCAAAGGAACTTTTAGACCCACCTGTTTGGAGGCGGCAATCACGCCCGCGGCGATGAGATCGCACTTCATGATTCCGCCGAAGATGTTGACGAAAATCGCTTTCACTTTGGGGCTGCTCAAGATGATGCGAAACGCTTTCGTGACAGCTTCTTCCGTTGCGCTCCCCCCCACGTCGAGGAAGTTCGCGGGCTCACCACCAAAATGCTTGATGATGTCCATCGTCGACATCGCAAGACCAGCGCCGTTGACCAGGCAACCTATGTTGCCATCGAGCGATACATACGAAAGCCCCGCGCTCTTGGCATCAAGCTCGACCGCATCCTCTTCGTCGACATCACGCAACTCGTTCCACGTCTTATGACGAAAGTCCGCGTTGTCATCGAAGTTGATCTTGGCATCGAGAGCGACCACCGTCCCTTGTTTGGTGACGACCAGCGGATTGATCTCGCAAAGCGAACAATCCTCTTGCGTGAAAAGAGATGCCAACTTCATGGCAAGTTTGACAAAGTGCGAAACCGTTTCTTTTCCGTGCTTGGCAAGATCGAGCCCAAACGCGAGCTGACGCGCCTGAAATGCGGTGAGACCGACCACCGGATCGAGGTGGACCGTAAGGATTTTTTCTGGCGTTTCCGCCGCCACTTTCTCGATTTCCACGCCACCTTCGGTGGACGCCATCATCGCAACTCGACGCTTCTCTCGATCCACAACCATGCCAAGGTATAGTTCGCGTTCGATATCGAGCCCTTGCTCGATGTAAAGGCGTCGAACCTTTTGCCCTTCCGGTCCCGTTTGATGCGTGACAAGTTGCATACCGAGAATTTGTTCGGCGAGCTTTCGCGCATCATCCACTCCGTTTTTCGCGAGCTTGACACCTCCGCCTTTTCCTCGGCCCCCGGCATGAATTTGAGCCTTGACCACGAGTACTTGGCTGTTGGTTTCCTCAACGAGACGGCGTGCCGCGGCTTCCGCCTCATCGACAGAAAGCGCGGGGTAACCTTTGGGGATTGGCACTCCGTGACGAGCGAAGATCTGTTTGGCTTGATATTCGTGTATCTTCATGGCGAATTCCCTTGCAGAGAGCCGGGAACCTACCATGTAACGCGCGTATTCGGGAACCAGGGCTACGAGAAAACAACGTATCCATCACGAAAGAGGAGCAATGGGACCAGGCTCCTACGGTCGTCCCCCCAGCGCTCTCCACGAGGTCGCCGGCAAGACCGGCAAAGCACCCAACATCAGGTCATCGAGCCAAGGCAAAAAGTCATCCGAACGCAATTTGAGACCCCTCACATCGTCGTGGGCTATCCATGCAGCACCCAGAGAATGGCTGTCTTCGACGCGTTTCAGGGTTCCACCGATGGCCTGAGCGACCACAAGTACGCGCAATTGCCCTGGATATTGCCCAATGGGTGGATTGTGTTCGAAGCCCACGACTCCCAGAGGCTCCACGTGAATACCGGTTTTTTCGAGGGTCACCCGACACGCGAGCCGCAAAGGATCCTCCCCCGTCGCCCCACGACCCGCGGGAATGTAGTACCGTCCCCAGCAATCCGGCCTGGATTCCTGCACGACAAGTACACGCCGTTGCCCATCGAGACAAAACGTCAACGCGACCAATGAATATAAAGCTGGCACAAACTCTATCCATACTCGACTCGAAGCAAGATTCCAGTCTTGCGCCGCACGCTACCCGTGGCATGGTGTTGGTTTCCCATGTCCGGTGAACCAGGCCCACCCGACCGTTTGCTTGACATTTGTACAGGCTACCACCTACGTCAAACGCTGTGATGAATCGACCCCGGAACCCCGATCCGAGCCACGGTCAGCGCTCTTTGTTGCTGGACCTATTCGAACAACCGCTTTCGGAAACCAGCACAAAATCCTTGGATGACGAGACTGAACAGACTCACTCCCCCGACGACGCCAACGATGCGCCGGATAGGAGCAGCCGCACGAAAAATGAGCCCACCCGTCGCGCCACCGCGGAAATGATGGCCTCTCGACAACGGGAAATCAGCGTCAGCGAATTTTTCACTAAAAACAGACACTTACTGGGATTCGACAATCCCGCCAAGTCCCTGCTGACCGCTATCAAGGAAGCCGTCGACAACTCCCTCGACGCCTGTGAAGAGGCAGGCATCCTGCCGGACTTGGTCGTGGAAGTCGACGAGGTCGGGGAAGGCCGATACCGCGTGGCAGTACAAGACAACGGACCCGGAATCGTCCGAAGCCAAGTGCCGAAAATTTTCGCCAAACTGCTGTACGGTTCGAAGTTCCATCGGTTGAAGCAAAGCCGTGGACAGCAGGGCATCGGTATCAGCGCCGCGGGCCTATACGCGCAACTCACCACCGGAAAACCCGTCGTCATTCTTTCGAAAACGGGAAATGGAAAGATGGCTCGACGTATCGAGCTTCGAATCGATACCCGTCACAACAAGCCGGAGGTTTTGTCGGACACGGAACACGATTGGCAAGCGGTAGAGCACGGAACCCGGGTTGAATTGGAACTGGCGGGAACCTATCGGGGCGGACGAACGAGCATCGACGCCTACCTCGAGCAGACGGTGATTGCGAATCCGCACATGTCTCTGTCGTACAAGCTTCCGAAGATGGCGGAGCCATTGGTATTCGAGCGAGCAGCACACGAACTGCCTCGGGAACCGTTGGAGATCAAACCGCATCCTCACGGTGTGGAGCTTGGATTGCTGATTCGCATGATGCTCGAAGCGCGGGGGCAGACGGTCAAGAAAACGTTGGTGGAAAGCTTTTCGCGTGTGTCGGCGTCGATTGCACAGCAGATCTGCGATCAGGCGGGGGTTCCGGCTTCAGCCAAAGCCAGCCAATTGGACGCCGAACAAATCGAGGCCATCCACCACGCTCTCGGGACGGTTCGCGTGCTTGCCCCTCCCGCATCTTGCGTCGTGCCCATCGGCGAGGAGTTGATCATCGCCGGGCTCCGTCGCCGCTTCGACGCTGAATTTTATACAGCGGTCACTCGTCCTCCCTCGGTATACCGGGGAAACCCGTTCGTGGTGGAGTGTGGCATCGCCTACGGAGGTCGATTGGAGCGGGAAAATCCGGCGGAAATCATGCGTTTTGCCAACCGGGTGCCGCTGCAATACCAGCCGAAAGCTTGTGCGATGACCGAAGCGGTTTACCAGACGAATTGGAAAGCGTATCAGCTTGCACAGCCGAAAGGGTCGCTGCCGATCGGTCCTGTGGCGGTGGTTCTTCATCTCGCCAGCGTGTGGGTGCCGTTCACGAGTGAAGCCAAGGAAGCGGTGGCTCACTATCCCGAACTGCTCAAGGATATGCGCCTTGCAATTCAAGAAGCAGGGCGCCGACTCGCCACCCACCTTCGTGCACGGCATCGCACGGAAAACGCGCTCAAAAGAAAAAGCCTATTTGAACGGTATATTCCTGAGCTGGGGGCAAGCTTGGCAGCGCTTACCGGCCGACAACAGGAAGCGATCGTCCAGTCATTGTTGGAGACCCTCACGTCTTTCGTCAACATCGAGGTACCGGAATCAGAAGGGGAACCCGACCCCACGCCCCAAGGCCCAAGCATGCCACCTCCCGCCGATGCCTTGGATGGTGAAGCTCCGATCAGCGGAAGGCTTTTGCCTATCGAAGACGATCGAAAGGGGCGGCAAGTCTTCATGAATCACGACGAACCGACGCGGAATCGTCCGCCCCACGGCGACCAACGCTCGCCCCACGTTGATGACACGCTCGCAAGCCGTTCGGAATGACAAGCACCATGGCCACGACACACACTCGCGAACAAAGAGCCCAACAGACCATCCGCAAAATCGAAAAACTCGCGGCAGAGACCCTCGCCCAGATTCAAGCGAGCGATAATCCGACCCTTCAAATTCCCATCCGCGCGCTGTCCAACGTGTCCTGGAACGAAGACCGACGCTTGATCGAACTGGGGGACCGTCGCCAAAGTCGCGAATTTTTCAACCTGAACATGGCCAAAAAGTTCATGCAGACTTTTTTGGTGGCCGCGGCCTGCAAAGAACTACTGAAATCGGGCAAGACCACGAGCATTCGTGATCTCTTTTATATGACCAAACACACGATCAAAGGCTCTCGGGAAAACACCTTCGATGATCAAACCGAAAGCGATCCCATCATCGAAGACCTCGAAGTCACGGTCGATGCCTTGCGCGAAGAATTGCACCTCTTTGCCGCCAAACGCGGCTCGATGGTCGGCCCCATGACCATCGTCGATGCGGGAGATACCATCAATCTCGCTCGCATGGGTTCAGGGGGATGGAGCATACCGAGCATCACGGAAAACCATGTCATCCAATTCAAGCAATGCGAAGCAGAGTATATTTTGCTCGTAGAAAAAGAGGCCGTCTGGCACCGCCTCAATGAAGATAAGTTCTGGAAAAAACATAAATGCATCTTGGTCACCGGAAACGGACAGGCGACCCGAGGCGTTCGTCGACTGCTCCAGCGCATGCATAACGAATTGAAAATCCCGCTGTATGTGCTCGTCGATAACGATCCCTGGGGCCTTTATATCTTCAGCGTGGTCAAACAAGGGTCGATCTCCCTCGCTTACGAATCCATGCGCATGGCGGTTCCCACCGCTCGATTTCTCGGGCTTCGCACCCGGGATTTCAAGACGTTCGGCCTGAGCGATGATGTGCGTATCGCCCTGGAAAAAGAGGATGAGAATCGGGCGCGGCAGATGCTTTCCTACCCGTGGTTCGCGGCCAAGCACTGGCAGACTGAAATCAAGGACATGCTCAAAGCCGGATTCAAAATGGAAATCGAAGCGCTGTCCAACAAGGACATCAGCTTCGTCACCGACGTTTACATCCCGCAGAAAATCACGAAACGCGACTGGCTGGTGTAGGGCTCGCGGCGGGGGTGACAAAAAGAGCAACGCCCGGACGGGGGGGGGCACGTGACCGGGCGTTGAGAAGTTGAGGCAACGTCAGGGACGATAAGGGGGGTGGTCTCGACCGACGCTGCGCCAGTTTGTTATGCAATCCCAATACCATCTATTTGATCAATATTATTCGGTAGTTACAACATTGAAGGTTTGAACATCTTTCACGAATGCAATATGCAGGATTCAATGCCGAAATGTAGCGCCATGTGCGATATAATTGGGTCATAATCCTACATTATGAACGGATTAGGCACAGGCCGAATCTTGGAGGTAGCAACGACCTGCCAAAACGACATACCCCCTCATACGCCTTGACCTCCGCACCAAGCCCAGGCATCCGGCTGCCATGATCCCCAGGTATACCCCGTCGGAGTTCGCAATACTGTGGTCGGATGAAACCAGGTTTGGCATCTGGTTGGACATCGAATTGGCAGCTTGCGAAGCCATGGAGTCCGAAGGCCTCGTTCCCATCGGTACGGCCAAGACCATTCGGAACCTGAATCTCGTGCTCGATCCCCAACGCATCCACGAAATCGAGAAAACCACACGCCACGATGTGATCGCTTTCCTTACGCACGTCGAACAGCTCGCCGGCGCTCCCGCTCGCTACCTTCACCGCGGGATGACTTCCAGCGATGTGCTCGATACCGGTTTTGCGATTCTTCTCACACGGGCCACCGATGCGTTGCTCCTTCGCCTCGAATCACTGCTCGAAGTCCTGAAGCGTCGCTCCAAAGAGCATAGCCACACGGTACTCATGGGACGTTCCCACGGTATTCACGCGGAACCCGTCACCTTTGGGGTGGTGCTTGCTGGGCATTATTGCGAATTGAAAAGGGGGTTGGCGCGGCTTATGGTCAGCCGTGAGGAGATTCGAACGGGCAAATTGGCTGGCGCGGTGGGTACCTACGCGCATCTTTCTCCTGCGATCGAACGCAAAGCCCTCGAGTCTCTCGGGCTCAAAGCCGAAACCGTGCCGACCCAAGTGGTGGCGCGGGATCGTCATGCCGCCCTATTCGGAGCCATGGCGTTGATTGCCGCTGGTATCGAGCGTTTGGCTACCAACGTGCGGCATTGGCAGCGCACGGAAGTCTCCGAAGCGGAAGAATTGTTTTCCACGGGACAAAAGGGATCGAGCGCGATGCCCCATAAACGCAATCCGATCTTGAGCGAGAATTTATGCGGCCTATCGCGAATCGTTCGCGCGGCCGTCACTCCCGCGCTCGAAAACATCGTGCTTTGGCACGAGCGCGATATCTCCCATTCATCGGTAGAACGAATGATCGCGCCAGATGTAACCACCACCCTGGCGTTCATGCTCGATCGGGCCACGCAACTCATCGAAGGGCTGGTCGTCTACCCCGAGCAAATGAATCGCAACGTGCAGCGATCGGCCGGATTGTGCTTCAGTGAAAGCGTGCTGCTCGCGCTCGTCGACCGGGGGATCGCACGCCAACAAGCCTATGTCATGGTGCAGCGCAACGCCATGAAAGCCATCGAAGGACACGGCTCCTTGCTAGAAAACCTTCTGTCCGACGAGCAGGTTGTCGAACGCATCGGAAGAGAGCCTCTCATTCGCTGTTTCGATTTGGAGCACTCGCTTCGCCATGTCGATGAGATATTGGCTCGTGCCTTCGAATGATCGATGGGGATCGTAGTCGGATTCGCCAGGCGCCGCGCGCAATGAGACAGGCGATCACAAAGGCATGTCTTGGCTTGAGCTCACTTCGCTCCTTGTCGTAGACCGGACGAACAGACACTTCGGCCACGCGCAAGTCATACATACGAAGCTGAAACAGCAGGTCATTGGGATAACCGAACGAAGGCCACAGACCGTGCAGATCGAGCTTTCGTATGGCGTTGGAAGAAATCGCCGTATATCCGCATTGACTATCCGTTAACGGATAGCCAACCACCTGGCTCGTGGCCCAACCAAAGACGCGCGTTCCGAGTCGTCGCAAGGCAGGCATGCGGTACGCCTCCTCATGGGATAAGCGGGTTCCTTTGACATAATCGGCTTTCCCATCGACCACGGGGCGTAGCACGGCCAGCAGATCATCCGGATCCATTTGGCCATCGCCTGCCATCACCGCGACGACGTGAGCATTGGCCTGAAGGGCGAGACGATACCCCGTGGCAATGCTGGCTCCTACGCCACGGTTGAAAGCATGGCGCAGGATGTGAACACGAGCGTCGCCATGCTGCTGAGCCACACGGAAGGTATGATCCGAGCTGGCATCATCGACGACGAAGATGAAGTCGACGTAGGCGGGGATGGTATCGAGGACGCGATGGATGAAGTGTTCTTCATCATGAGCGGGCACTACGACCGCAATGCAGGCGCCATCGAGCATGGGCGGGGGGGGAGGGTTATTCCTCTTCTTTTTCGGGTAGTTCAGCTTTCGGTGTGTCGCCGGATTCGAAACGTGCGGAATGATGTTCTTCGCGTTTTCGGGTCACGAGGGCGAGGACACGCCCGAGCAGGTCGGGGATTTGTTCGAAGAGTTGTCCGACCATTTGTTCGGGTTCACCATCGATGGCCATGAGACGAGGTTTGCCGTCTTTGGCGATGGCCACGACAGCGATGGGTTCGACTTGGACGCCACCGCCCACACCGCGTCCTCCGTAATTGCCTTCGGTGGCTTCCCCATGTCCACCGGCGCCGATGGCGGCCACGCCGAAACCGACGCGCAAGCGGTGGATGGGGACCAGCATGGCGTCTCCCGCTTGCAAAGGTTCCCCCACCACGGTTTCAATCTTTGAAATCTGATGCATTCCATCGAGAAGATGGTCAACGACTTGATCGAGCTTACCGGACATGATGCGCTCCCATCGTCATGGCGGCGCGGGCACGGATCGAGTATTTTCGCGCTGCCGCAGCTTGATTTTTTTGAAGGTGAATACGATGGCGTCCAGCACCATCCTGCCGGGATAGAACCGAAACGCCAACTCGAGGTTGCCCGAAGCTTTTGCGACATCCACCCACAACGGTTCGATGTGAAAGCTTCCGAAAGGGGCAAATAATCCCGCGAAAGAATAGAGGGAACCCAAAAGGATTCCTGTCATCGCCAAATCGGGCGTGGCATAGGACAACTGACCGTTGAGCCGTTCCATTCGGACGCGATGACGCAAGTCCACTGCGAACACCAACAGGTCGTCCAGATCGAACCACCGTTCGACTTCGCGACGCAAACGTCGTGCTTTTTGCAACATCACCTCGAGCGATGGTGAAGCCGGCTCGCTCGTTGGACCTTTGCGTTTGACGGGCGAGGATCGGAACAATCGCCGGCCGAACAGGTGAAGTTGAAAGACCGAGTCGATACCGTAGGCCATGGCAAACGAAACCGTAAAGAACAGCAGTTGGCCGCCCATGGCAACGGCCCAGAATTTTCCGAACTCGCCCTGACCTTTTATGGATACTTCGAGTCGCACGGGTGCCACGATCACCACGGCCAAGGTGATGAAGCAAACGACGGCGACGGCGAGCACTACCCACAGCACGAGTTCCTACGGTTCCTGCGTTCGTGACTATTTGTCATCATCCTTTGCGGGAAGGACTTGGTTGACGGTTTCGGGCAGCACGTCGATGGCGCGCTGAAGGATCGCGCGGGCGCCTCTTCGCACGGACAGCATTTGCGCGTGGCCACCTTTTCCCACGACGACGAAGGCACGGGGTTCGACGGACAAGCCGCCTCCCGCGCCACCGACATCGACGGCTCCACCCTTTTTCCTCATTTCGCCAGAAACGTCGCCCGAACCGGTTCCGAATCCCACGGAAATCCGGCATAGGGGCACGACAGCCGAATCAGCAAAAGACATGGGCTTACCCACCACTGATTCGGAGTTGGAGACCCGGTACAATTGTTTCATCAAACCGCTAACAAGATCGTCGAGTTCCATCAATATCCTCCGATAGGCCTCGTGCGTTGTTGAAAGACACGTTGCGAAGCAAAAAAACACCCACTTGTTGGTTCGTTGTGTTTTCGAACCCTCAAGAGCAGGCAGTATGGAGCAATTCGCTCGCTAGTGGTAGAGGAACCAACGAACATCAGGGGTCAGGTCCATGTGGAAGTGGTCCTGATGGGCTTGATCGAAGTTGGGTGTCAGTACGTACGTGAAGATTTTGGTGTCGTAGGCTTCACATACAATATCCCACAGTTCACGTGCTTTCGGCTCTTGCGGAGGCGCAACACCCGGTCCACAGGTTTGAGCGCCGATTTGACCACGAAAGTGCGAAGCCACACTGAGCATGGTGCCGTCTTGCTTGATGAAAATACCCGCATCGATCGCTAGTCCCAAGGGATGACGCGGGGGGCTGACGTTCAACCGTGGCGTGGAAGAGGCGAGGTGGGGTGGCTTTTTCGTGCGGGAACCGGCTTGAGCACTGGCCGCGGGCCGAGGTGGTTTTTTTTTCTTGGAGGATTGATGGGGGCTTTTTTTGGCCTGGACATACCACGACTCCGGAGGCCCAACCTTGGAAGCCTCCCCAAACCACGCCTGGGAAGAGGCCGCCGGAGAAGCCACCGAAGGTCGATACATCGTGTAATGAACCAATTCCACGATACCCCGTCGAGCAAGCAACGCGGAAAAATCGTCGAGGGCGAGAGCCAACCGCGCATCACAGATTTCAAAGGGAGTGGTCGGTCGTTCATGCTCCGCTAGCACCGAATGAATATGAACGCCGTGCAATCTGCCCGTCAGGCGAATCGGCGTTCGTACCGCACCATGAGGCTCCACACGCTGGTAAAGGATCTTGCGGCGATCCAGTTCGTCGAGTGCCTCTTGTTCCGAAGCGTTGGCGTATCGGTACGCGGGAGATCGCTCCACCACTTGCGCGGCCGGAACGACCAAAAACGGATCACTGGCTTGCGCCAACCAAGGCGCCACGACGAAAACCAGACTCGCGGACACCAATACCCAAGGCCAGGTCTTCGTTTGCCTCGTTTGCATGGCATGCCAACCTAGCGCACGAACTGCCGTTGGCCAGGATTCCGCAACCATGACCTGACGTATCCGAAAAGGATGCGAAGGACACTGCCCGCTACTCACTCCGCCTGGACACGCCCCCCAATACCGCGAATCATCATGCCGAATGCCGGATGCCGAAAAGCAAAAGGCTGATGATGGTCCTATGCGCCAGAGTCAGGAGCTGCAAGACTCATTGCCCGAAAGGTGGAGGAGACAATGACCAGCGATCGATTCAAAGAGATGGTCGAATTCGCCATTTTGCGTGAGCAAGAAGCCGTGGATTTCTATACGGCCATGGCAGACAACGTATCGGAAACACACATTAAAAACGTGCTTCGGGACTTTGCCAGCCAAGAGCGCGGCCACAAAGCAAAACTACAATCGATCCTGGATGGGAAAAACCCCACCCTGGTCCACAAGGACGTGGCCGATCTCAAAATCGCTGATTACGTCGTCGATGTCGAGCCAACCCAAGACTTGTCTTTTCAAGGCGCCCTCATCATCGCCATGAAAAAAGAAAAGGCGGCTTATCGTTTGTATTCGGATATGGCGACGGCTTGTGACGATCCGGTCGTTCGCGACTTGTTCCTGTGGCTCGCCAACGAAGAAGCATCGCACAAGCTCAAGTTCGAAATCTTGTACGATGATTTGATCTTCCGAGAGAACTAATGGGTCATCCGTCGGGATACATTCCCTTTTTGATACCCTCGAGTTTCTCGAGGAGATGATCGTGCTTTTGCTCATCGAACAGCAGGTATTCGAGCAAGTATTGCTGCACGAGCATTTTCCGGCCTTGTAGCGAATCCAACGCTTTGCGAACGTTCGCCACCATGTGTTGTTCCGTCTTGATGTGCTCCTCGATGATGTCCCACACCTTGGCGAGATCATCGGGAGACAGGGCGTGAGCGCCTTTTTCGATCGAGTCCACCACCATCTGCTGAACTTTCGCGTGTCGCAACGAATCGGCGTGAATCACGTCCGCCACCAGCTTGATGAGTTCGTGGTTCGTGGCTTTGGAGAGTTTCTCCATCTGATTGGCCGCCGCCCCCTCCGCTTTCTGCCAGTTCTTCAGGTCCACCACCAATTGCTCTTGCAGTTCTTTCGTCGAGACGTTCATGCATTCCTCCGTCCTTCGCCAAGGCATTGCCACCCCGGCGCGTTTCGTTTGCCACGCCAGGGCGGTTGCTTCCCGGCGCCATCCATTCACCACTCGCTTCGATGCAGCCATGCTGCGATCCGTTTCCCCATTCATGACAACGATTACGGAAACGCGAGAATTCGCCCCTCGATCGCTCGACCCCCTCGGCCAGAATTCCCTATGGATTTCCCTTACTTATAAGCATGTCCATCATCGAAATGAGTTTGCGGACTTCGTCGGGACGCAAAGACACCCGCGCCTCGACCATCTCTTGTTCGGCACGAAACACCACGGGACGGAACAAATGAATACGAACGACCGATACCTTTACCGTCGTCAAACGTTCCACCAACCGCGTCAGCTCTTCCGCGTCCGTCACGGCTTGTTCCGCTGTCGTACTGCGAGCATTGGCGACAAGGACAGCGCCACCATCGTCGACGAGCCGCACCCGAACCTGGGCTTCGCTTAGCGTTGCGGGAATCCCGCGCACATAGGGCCGAAGGGCTGTCGATGGGTTTTGCATGCTCACCACAAGATCATCCTGACTATCCGAAGGCGGATACATCAGCGGTCCGTCGAAAACCTTTGCAGTGGCGATGCGTTCGCTTTGCAGCACGATGAGCAAGTCCGGATCCGCAAGCACGAGCCCCACCGGTTCGGATCGAATATGGATACGCGCGACGCGAACCGTGGATTTGTTCAACCACTGCCCAGGAGGATCGCTTCGTTCGATGGCTTTTTCGATCGCCTCGTTCAATCGCTCGGGCGTCATGGAATGACGAATGACAAGGATCGCCTCATCTTGCCGGGATAATCCGGTCGAAGCCAAGAACAGCGAGGAGATGTCATTTTGCGGATCGAGGTCGGTGCTTTCGAGAATCGACACCACGTCGGGCAGGCGAATTAACCGTTTTCCAAGAGGATGGTGTAGCAAGCGTTCCATTTCGAGGGAGGCCGTGACTGCCGTTGGGATCAACGAACGCGCAATTTCGGTGGCATCTTTGGGTGTGGGCGGTGCGGGTACGGCAGGTGGGGGAGCTGCAGGATCGGTTTGGACGGATGGGTCGGGCGATTGAGCGATGGGGGTTTTTGCACAGCCGATGGAGATGATGACAGCGACGGCGAGCCCCCATCGCCATGCCGCGGAAACCAAAAAGGAACGCGAATGGGTCATAAAGCCTCTCGAAAACACTGTTCGAGCGCCTGATCGGACAAGACCACCGGGTTGTAGCGCATGGAGCTTGCTTTTTTGGCGGCGGCCACGACAGCGGGCGTGTCAGAGGCGGATACGCCGAAGGACGAGAGGGTTGGAACCTGAAGTTTATGGACGAGATCCCGCACGAAATCGACGGTGGCATCGACGGCTTCCTGGGGCGTGGCAAATCGTTTTTCTGTAAGAATTTCGCCAAGTTGCGCAAAACGGGCAAGGGTAGGATGGGCCCTATCGAGTTGTCTCAACGCTCGCACGTTGGCCTCGATACCTGGAACGAGCAAGGCCGCGCAGGCCGCACCGTGGGGTATGGGAAACATCGCGCCAAGGGGTGCGGCAAAACCATGCACGACTCCCAATCCCGCATGGGCAAGACAGACACCCCCCATGAGGGAAGCCAAGGCCATATCATCCCGCGCCGCCTGGTCGGAGCCATTTTCCCAAGCTTTGGGCAACGCGCGGGCGGCCAGCTTCACCCCTTGGAGCGAAATCCCGTCCGTCCAAGGATTGGCACCCGTGGATACGAAAGGCTCGATGAGTTGAGTAAGCGCGTCCAATCCCGTGGATGCGGTCACGCGGGGAGGCACGGAATCCGTCAACTGCGGGTCAACCAGCGCCACGCGAGCTATCAGATGAACGCTGCGCATCGAGGCTTTGAAGCGCGAGGATTTGTGCGTAAGTACCGCATTGCGCGTCACTTCGGTCCCAGTTCCCGCCGTGGTGGGAATGGCGATCATCGGCGCACAAGCCGCTGCAATGGGTTTGCCACGTCCGACGACTTCCAGGTAATCGAGCGCTTCCCCACCCAAAGACAGCAGCCCGGATACCGCTTTCGCAGCATCGAGAACAGCGCCTCCTCCAAGACCGACCACCATGTCACAGGCGTGTTTTCGAGCCAGTTGCGTGGCCGTATCCACCGCGATGGTGTCTGGCTCTCCCACGAAGGTGAATTCGACACAATCAATACCCACGGCGTTGAGTTGAGACCGTACTCTTTCGAGGGTTCCAAAACGCTCGAGATGACTCCCTCCACGAACCAGCGCCGCTCTGGTTCCCCACGGAGCCGCAAGTTCCCCAAGACGATCGATGGCGCCTCTTGCGAATACGACTCGTGCCGGAAGACACACCTCGAGTTTCATCGCTTACCACTCCGTATCATCGGGAAACAGGCTGTGATGACGCACGCCCTGGCGTGGTTGACTCATCCACTCCGTCACGGTTTGTTTCCACGTGGTGTAATGTTGCGTTTTCTGATGAGCGACGAAGTCCTCCTCCGTCCGATACGCTTCATAAAGAAAAAAACGCGTGGGCTCATCGGCCTTTCGAAGCACGTCGAAGCGCAAATTCCCCGGCTCTTTTCGAGTACCCACGTGATTGTGCCGAGTGGCCTCGATGAATGCTTCTTCGAATCCCGGTTTGACCCAGATCGTTACGCAAACCACGTACATGGGCGACCTCCTTACCCCAAGGCATAGCCAAGCAACACGCTGGCGACCAGCGTCATGTCGGACAAACCCCATCGAACCGCTCGACCGCACCGTCACCATGAATCACGGCGCCGTGGCTGATGAGGAGAGCAGATAAGGGGTGTCATGACCGCATCACATGTCTTATAACCTACTGATATTATTGTATTATTTGTATTCGTAGCAGCATCGCTGCCCACCGAGGAGTCTTCGACGCACGCATAAGCTCCCGCTCATGGTGAATCGGTTTATTCTGGGTGAGTCATGCCCAATTCCCCGTTCCCAGGACGATGCCCTCAATGCCAAGGCCCTTTGGGTCAATACGCCGACTCATGTCCATTTTGTGGCACGAATCTGACAGGGCTTCGAAGCGAGGCGCCCCAGGGACCTGCGTTGCAACTCGACGCTCCCTTGCATCCCGTGGCCGCGGCGCGCCCACGACCCATTCGTCCTCGCCCAGCGACACCCAAACCAGGCATCGTGGCTCGCATGGGAGTCAGCGTCGTGGCGGGAGCGGCTCTGTTGGTGCTTGCCCTCCTTGCGGCGAGCGCATTTTTTTTCCTTCGAGCGACCTCCAAGCCCATACCGCTCGAGGCTCCGCCTGTCGTATCGTCCACACCATCGCCGCCGCCGCTCAACATCCACGGCATCGTGTTGGCGGATGGTCCTCGGTTCGATCCGACGGACGTGTTGCCCATGATTCGCGAGCGGATTGTGGATCCGGGCGATCGGTCCGAGGTTCATTTGCTTGGGATCGTTGTTCGAGGGGCCTCCGAAGGAGCTGTGAATCTCGACAGCCAGGGAGCATCGGTCACATATCAATATTTGGTGGTGCATCGCGATCCTCGTGCGGAAAAAGCATTGGAGCGCAAGGGCGAGCGTGTCGAAATGACGCTTCAGCGGGACCCACCGCCGATCACAAGGGTGGAAGAAAACCCTTCCACCAAGACCGTTACCGAACCGTTGTGTGTATGGCACGCGGCATGGCAAGCGGCTGTGGCATCCGGACTGCCACGAACGGAAATCATGGATGCCGTTTACGCGTTGGATGCACAGGGCAAACACGGGGTATGGTCTTTTTCCCTTCGCAATCAACCTGAGTCGAACCGTTGGATCGACGGTCAGACGTGTGCGATCAAGGCTTCGCAGCCAGCGCAGGTCAATCCGCCACCGTAGCGGCATCCGTTCATTTTCACAAAGCGATGGCCTTGCTTCGTCATCGCTGGAACGCCAGGATGGCGAGGTGACACGTCCACGGGATTTCGGCTTTCGCATCGAGTGTTTTCCGACTCGGACCAGGACTTTGCCTCCCGCGACCCATACGAATGCCTATGCTCTCGGCGGAAGCGAAGTCTTGATCGTGGAACCCGCGCCAGAGGATAAGACCGAGCAGAAAGCGATGATCGACTGGGTGCAAGCCATGCGAAGGGTTGGTCGTCGCCCCCTCGCCATCGTGATCACGCATCATCATCCCGACCATATCGGCGCGGCCGCGGTGATGCAAAAAGAGCTTGGTTTGCCGCTCTGGGCCCATGCAGCCACGCAAGCGCTGATGCCCCATCTATCGATTGACAAGAGCCTCGTCGACGGCGACCGAATCGTGCTCGATGATCCGTTGCAAACATGGGAGGTATTGCATACGCCGGGTCATGCGTCGGGTCATCTTTGCCTATTCGAGCGTGACCTGGGTGTGTTGTTGCTTGGGGATATGGTTGCCACGAAAAGTACGATCCTGATAGAGCCGAGCGATGGGGATATGCGTGAGTATCTGAAGCAATTAGAGCGTTTGGCAGCTTTGGAGGCTCGCGTGGGTCTTCCTGCGCATGGGGAACCCATCGAGCAACCTTCGCGCTTTCTTCGCGCTACCCATGCCCATCGAATGATGCGAGAAAACAAGATCATCGATGTGTTGCGGTCGACAGCCGCTTTCGTTGCGCTCGATGAAATGCTTGCTTTGGTTTACGACGATACATCCGTGGTACTTTGGCCCTTGGCGAAAAAGTCGTTGCTGGCTCATTTGGAAAAACTGCAAGCCGAGGGCAAGGTTCATGGCAACAACGCGGGATATTACGGCTGGGTAGGCGAGACATAGAAAAAGCGAACGACGCTTCACCTCATGCTAGGGATTTGGGATGGAGCGTGAGCCACGATGAGCGGTCATGACATGGGATTGATGAGTCAGTGCAACGAGGATCACGAGGCGGCGGGAGTTGCCGCGGCGACACTCTATCTATTGGAAAATTCAATAGATTTTTTGGAAACGCATAAGCAGGATCCGGCAAATCTCAAACCGATCGAAGATCTGATTCGCATGCTGCGTGACACGGACCGGGATCGTCGAGCCCGAGCGCTAGCCGCCTACTTGGGAAAGCTGTCGGTACAACTCGAAAGCTGGAGCCTTCGATGACACCAGGACGGGGACGCATCGTGCGTGACGGACCATCGATGACTTCGCTGACTCTTTCATCGCTTCCGACGTTGCCCGCATGCGGTATGGTTGCCCAAGGGGCGCGCGGAAGAATCGTTCGACGAGAGCGGTTGGAGATTTCGGAAGAACGGTCGGGAATACTTGCCGTCGCGCGGCAACAAGCACAGGAGTTGATGCAACAGGCGCAACGAGATGCCGAGGAAGTTCGTCGAGAAGCCGAACAGCGAGGAGTCGCGGATGGGGCTGCCAAGCTGGCCGCTGCCTGGTTGAACCTCGAGCGGCGTGAAGCAACTCTCGACGTCGAGTCCACGGAAAGAACGATCGCCATTGCTCGATTGCTTGCAGAAAGGCTGCTGGGAAAATCGTTGGAGCTTGATCCGGAGTTGATCGCCGACATGGCAAAAGAGGCGATGGTTCATCTCTGGAGGTCCCATCGGGTGGTCATCCATGCCCATCCACACGATGTGCCCATGTTGACGAAGCACGTCACAACGTTTGGAATGCCTCCGGAACGAATCGAGATCAGGGCCGATGACAGCAGACAACGAGGAAGCTTGCGGTTCATGAGTGATTTGGGGGAATTGGATGGCGAGTTGGCGCCGCAACTCGATCGGCTCGTCGAGGTTATCCGACAGGAGTTGGGAAATCGAATCTATCCATGAGTACACCGCACTTTCCTCCGCCAGCGCCCGACGTCCAGCGTTCGGTATTCGAAGGCGCATCCCCGGAGCCCGTTTCGGGCGTACCTCCCGAGCCTCCTCGTCGGAATCGTTATGCGATACATCTCGGCCTGTTTGTCGCCACCGTGATCAGCGTGCTTTTCGCCGGCAATCAAGAGCTATTGCTCGGCGATGAACCCCTGACACTGGCGAATCTATGGAAGGGATGGACGTTCGCCGTACCGCTGATGGTGATCTTGCTCGCGCATGAATTTGGACACTACATCGCGGCACGTTGGCATCGCGTTCATGCCTCTTTGCCATATTTCATTCCCATGCCGATCAGTCCTTTCGGAACGATGGGAGCCATCATTTCCATGAAAGGACGCATTGGTTCTCGAAAAGCCTTGCTCGATATCGGAGCCTCCGGACCGTTGGCGGGCATGGTCTTCGCCGTGCCCATCCTCGTTTGGGGTTTGCTGCATTCCGAGGTGAAGGAGATCACGGGTTCGGGGCTGCTCGAAGGGCAATGCCTGCTGTATTCCTTGTTGAAACGATTGACCGTGGGACCCATTCCGGAAGGGAGCGACGTATTCCTTCATCCCACGGCGTTCGCGGGATGGGTTGGACTGTTGATCACCATGATCAATCTGGTGCCCGTGGGTCAACTCGATGGAGGTCATGTGGCGTACGCGCTCATTGGTCCTCGTCAAAACGCGATCGCGCGTATGGTGCATTATGGCTTACTAGCTGTATTTGCAGTGAATTTTGGTTATCACTTCCTACGCCATTTCCAGACGGAACCCCTTGGGCAAACCGTGGGTCGCGCCGCGGAGATGTCGATGTTTTGGTTGGTGTGGTTTGGGTTTCTCTTTCTGCTTCGAGCCTTGTCCGGAGGGAATCACCCTCCCACGGAGCCAGGAGAATTGAGCCGGGGACGAAAAGCCATCGCCATTGGCACTTTGCTACTGTTCGTGTTGCTCTTCATGCCCACGCCTCTTTCGCAGTATTGAATGGCAAGATAACGACAGCACGACAAGCGAGACTTGCCACCTGGCTGTCGTGGTCCCCAACTCGTTTCGCGCATGGATTCCCACGGCTGGATGCGCCAACGGGCGGCCATGCTACGCTCCACTCATCTTATTCTTATCGCCACGCCAAGGGGCATGGGGTCGAGGTTCGTTATGAAAGTGTATTCTTGTCATCGCGCTTGCTTGTCTGCTTGTCTGGGGCTCAGCTTGTGCATCCCCTTTTTCGGATGCACGTCTTCGGATCCAAACCCGATGGATGTGCCCCCGGCGATTCCCGGCGAGGCTTGTACACCGGCTAGCCAACGATGCTCTTCGCAACATGACGGGAGTGTGGAGATATGCCGGGCCGACGGTCGCGGCTGGTTTTCGCAAATGTGTCCGACGGGGACAACGTGCAACGTTACCACCGGGTCTTGCGAAAGCGTGGATACGGGATGCGAACCAGGCTCCGCCCGTTGCGAAGGAAGTCCAGGAACCGCCGCTCGTGCGGTATGCGCGGCCGATGGAAAAAGATGGGCGCTCGAACCTTGTGCGGGCTTGCAAGTTTGCGACGCCTCGAGCGGGGCATGCGTGGATCCGGTTTGCGCCTCCGGAGAATCTCGTTGTGAAAAAGGTCCGACGGATCCCGATCGCTCGACGTGCGCACCCGATCGACTCTCGTTCATCAACACACCATGCCCAGGCAATCACGTCTGTGTTCCCACAACCACTGGTTCCACATGCGTGGCACGCCTGTGCTCACCGGGCGACAGGCAATGCAGCAACGATTACCTTCAAGTCCTCGTTTGCGATACCAGCGGGACGTCGTTAGAGATCATCGAGACCTGCGCCGACGACGAAGCTTGTTCCAAAGGTATTTGTGAAAAATCCACCATGCCCCTTGGACAAACGGTCCGCGTGACGAGCAGCGATGGCCCGTTTTCCGTGAGTCCAGGCAGATACGCCGTGGTCGTGGTCAATACGGACACGTCCAACGATGAATTCGTTGACTATCCGCTGCACCTCGATGGTTCCATCTCGGATCCCGTCACTACCACCTTTCGTCATCTCGAACCGCAAAAGGTCTCCGATCCCGCGGCCGTGTCGCGAGGTTATCCCATGAGCAAAGGCAGAACGGCCACGGTCTTCCCACGGCCTGGGCCGGAACCTAACGATGCGGAAACACGTACTTTTTTTGTTCCTCGCTATGAAACCGGAGGGGAAGAAACCATCCCGCGCACGGCAACACTGCGTGCCTCCGGTCAACACGTGCGGGTGTGGGAAGACCAGAGCACCTCTTCCGCCGGGACATTGGTCCCCGACACCGTGTTGGACGAGTTGATGGATCGTCTCGACCATGCCGTGCTTCCCCGCGCGAAGGCCATGGTGGGCGAGCCGACGGATGTGGATGGCAATGGAAAGATTGATATTTTATTCACGGACGTGCTCCCCGATGCTGTCAAAGCGTTCTGTCATCCTTCCGCCACGCTCTTTGCGCCGGGGACATTTTCCGTGTCCTATGATTATGGAGAGGTCGTTTATGCCCACGGTATCGATGAGTCTGCGCCCGTGTGGGAAACATCCACCTTGATGTCGCATGAGGTGGCACAGCTCATCGTGTTGAGTCAGCGGCTGGAGCCGTTTTTGTCGGATCCGGAATCGATTCCCCCCTGGGTCGAAGCGGATATATACGCGGTGGAGGGATTGGCTAGCCTGGTGATGGGCTGGAGTGGGCAATCGCATGCATGGCCGGTGACAACCGCCCTCGAACACCCGCAGGAAGCGTCGTTGGCGCGCTTGACGGCCTCGTCGTATCTCGCGGACGCCACCGCCAACCTGGCATCGTACGGATTCGGAACCCTCGTGCAGGAGTATCTATTCGACCAGGCAGGGGCGATGGTGGTGAGCGATGGGGGCGCGACCATCCAAGATGGTGGAGGAAAGGCTTATCTACAAGCATTCACCGCGGGACAAGAAGGATGGGATCGGATCCACCCTTTGGATGGGCGACCGGTTTCTACCTGGTACGTGGACTTTGCCACGGCGCTACTTCTGGTTCACCTGGATGGAAAGCTTGCGCCATCGACAGCCAAGGATCCACGAACGGCATTTGCCCCCACGGTGCTGGATACGAAATATGGAGGCTTCCTTGGTCCCACCCTGCGATGGGAGCATGTGCGGGACTCGTCGAAAAAAGGACCGATTCATCGCCTCATGCCATGGTCACAACACCCCGCCTCGATGCGCCGGGGAGGCTTGAGTTTCCTTGCGGTAAGCGTGGGAGACAGCGGTGCGACGATGCAGGTATCGGAGGACGCGACGACCGCGGTATGGGTGCGGCACCGACCTTGAGGGCGAGAGGTTATTTGGCGGTGATATAGCCTTCGTGGGTGAGCCATTCCGCGGTCAGCACGGCGCCGCCGGCGGCTCCTCGGACGGTGTTATGGGATAGGGCAACGAAACGAATGTCGAAGATGGAATCGGTCCGAAGGCGTCCCACGGAGATGCCCATGCCTTTGCCGAGGTCGCGGTCGAGTCTGGTCTGCGGCCGTGCATCTTGTTCGAAGTAGGTGAGCCAGGGGCAGGGAGCCGTGGGCAATCCCAGCCGTTGGGGCAAACTGGTGCCGTTCCGCCATCGAGCCAGGATTTCCTCGCGACAAGGGCGTTTTTCGAAAGCCACGAACACAGTGGCGAGGTGTCCATCGGTCACGGGAATTCGTATGCATTGGGCGCTGATCACGGGTTGCGCGCTGGGGACGATGACCCCGTGGGCGAGGCGTCCCCAGATTTTTCTGGGTTCTTGCTCGGACTTTTCTTCTTCGCCAGCGATGAAAGGGATGACGTTGTCTTGCATCTCCGGCCAGGATTCGAACGTTTTACCGGCGCCACTGATGGCCTGATAGGTGCTCACGACCACATGCCGAGGGCGAAAGTCCATCAGCGGATGAATCGCGGGCACATAGCTTTGCACCGAACAATTGGGTTTCACCGCGATGAACCCGCGCGTCGTGCCCAATCGCTTTCGCTGATCGGGAATGACGTTGGCGTGTTCCGGATTGACTTCAGGGATGATCATGGGCACATCGGGTGTGGTGCGATGAGCCGAAGTATTTGAAATTACAGGAGTTTCTGCTTTTGCGTACGCTTCTTCGAGACGCGCGATCGCGTCTTTGGGCATGTCCACCGCGCAAAACACGAAGTCCACCTCATCGGCGATCTGGCTGACGCTGGAGGCGTCCGCGACAGGCAAGGAAGCGAAAGACGGGGGAAGGGGTGATGGCAACGCCCAACGATCGTGGACGGCCTCGGCATACGATAAGCCAGCGGAACGCCCGCTGGCGGCAACCAGCGTCACGTCGAACCACGGATGATGTTCGAGCAAGGCCAGGAATCGTTGGCCGACCATACCCGTGGCACCGAGGACAGCGACGCGCAGCTTTTTGGGAAGCTCGATCATGGTGCGGCGGAAGCTATCACCGTGCGAAAGAACGGGCCAATCCGTTTGAGAAAAGAAGGGGATAGGCGATTACGGAGCGGTATCCGGACGCCATGCCGGGCGCGGGTTTTTCCACCATTGTTCTCCCGCGAGACGATGAACGGTGAGGCGAAGCAAATCGATACCGAACGTGATTCCAAAAGTTTTATGGTCGTCGGACCCCAAGGCGCCGTTGAGCGAGAGTTGCAACCCGTAGGGGGCGCCGAGTTGTAAGGAGGCCATGGGGCCGGCTGATTCCATGCCCCACCAACGTTTGTAAGCACCGGCGTCGAGGGCGAGACCAAAACCGCCGCTCGAAAACTCCCGCGTGGTGGCCCGCAACGCAAGGGCAAGGTCGGTTCCACGACCAAAATGCGTGAGCGAACGGGTCAATACGCCAAGGACAACCGGTCCCGACGGTGGCGTTCCGAGCCCGAGATCGAGCTGCATCGCCGGAGCGATCTCATAGCCGCTCTTCTGTTCGCTCAGCCAGTGCGCCCCCCCACCCACGAAAAGCCAGGAGGAAACGTCCGCATGGGCAGACCCAGCCCCCATCATCACCATGGAGATCGTGGCAACCTGTAATAGCCGAGACGTGCGGGTCATGCGGGACACGTCGGAGCTAGCACGTCTGTGCGACGGATGCGACATGAGTTCGTCCTGCTCTCAAAGCCAATGGTGTTCGCGGTACCAGGCAAGGGTTGCGGGAATCCCTTGTTCGATGGTGGTATTTGAGGTCCAGCCCAAGGCCCGCAGCGCATCGCTTTTGCAGGTCCACGCGGGCTGCGCGCCCATCTTGGCCTTTTGACGGTTGAACAGGCGCGGTTTGTGGTCGAGCCTGGTCATCCATTCCCCTCCCAAGGCCGCGATATCCACAATGATTTCCGGAAGATCGAGCGTGCGCACGCGCTTTCCGGAAGCCTTGACGATCTGCTGTTGAAAACGCTGCCACGTCACGGGAACGCCATCGCAAACGAAATACCCCTTGCCTACCGTGTCCGGATGCTGCGCGGAGAAAAGGAGGGCAGAGACGAAATCATCAACGTAAATACCTGAAAACACACGGTTTTTATTTCCGAAGTACACATCGAAACCGCGTTCGATCTGTTTGAATAATTCGAAGTAATCCACATCGCCGGGGCCGTACACACCGCCAGGCCGCAAGATGGTCCAGGGCACACCGTGTTCCGCTTCGACCATGCGCTCGGCTTCGAGTTTGCTCTCCCCGTAGTATTCGATGGGGCGTCGCGGGCTCGATTCGACATGAGGCTGGTCCGGGGCGGAGGGGCCGTAGCTGGTCAATGACGAGACATGAACGAATCGTTGGACCGCGGGATGTTCGTCACGCACCGTTTCGAGCAGATTTCTCGTAGGCATGACGTTTCCGTTGCGGAAATCGTCGTAGGTAACGCCTTTGGTGACGCCGGCGACGTGAAAGACCCAATCTGGTTTTTCGTGGCGGATCATGCGCGCGATGCCGTCGCGGTCATCGTACGATAATTCGATAGAGCGGCCTCGTTTCGCTGGAGGGCTGCCTTTACGTCGTACGGCGATGACATCGACGCCTTGGTCGATCAGGGTGTCGCGCAATCGTCCCCCAATGAATCCGCTAGCGCCGGTGATGAGGGCTTTTCCTTCGAGACGTGGAGTATCCATCGAGGCGCGTCATAGCATCACCGCTGTCGGTGAACACCTCCAAGAACGGGGATTCGACCGTGGCAGGTGTATCGTCGGCGGTTGACGCTCGAAGGGTCGAGCCCCAGGGAGCGGACATCTTCGGGACAGGAGAAACGGCAGTGTCTTATCACGACAATATTTTACGCGCGATTGGCCGCACGCCGCTGGTTCGGCTTAGTCGAATGGTAGGGCCGCGCGACGCCACGGTTTTAGTCAAGCCGGAATACATGAATCCGGGGGGTTCGATCAAAGACCGTATGGCGTTGTATATTTTGGAGAAGGCCGAGCGGGAAGGAAAGCTACGGCCCGGCGGCGTCATCGTCGAAAATACGTCGGGCAACACGGGCGTTGGGCTCGCCATGGCTGCCGCGCTCAAAGGATATCGGTGTGTATTCACCATTCCCGACAAAATGAGCGCGGAAAAGGTCAACACGCTCAAAGCGTTTGGAGCGGAAGTTCATATCTGCCCCACGAACGTTCCCGCGGATCATCCAGACAGTTATTACGAGACGGCCAAACGATTGGTGGGCGAGCTTGGCGCGTTTTTCCCGAATCAATACCACAATCCCGTCAACATCGAGGCGCACTACCACACCACGGGTCCCGAGATTCTCGATCAAACCGAGGGAAATATTGATTATTTCGTCGCGGGTCTGGGCACCGGCGGCACGATGAGTGGCGCGGGTAAGTTTCTCAAAGACAAAGTGCCCACCCTCAAAAACGTAGGCGTGGATCCGGAAGGCAGCGTGTATCACAGCCTATTTCACACCGGAAAGCTTTCCACACCGCATGTCTACAAGGTGGAAGGCATCGGCGAGGATATGGCGTGCGCTGCTCTCGATCTGTCGGTTCTCGACGATGTTCGGCAAGTCAACGATCGGCAATGTTTCATCGCGGCGCGGCGTCTTGCGCGCGAGGAAGGTATTTTCGGCGGAGGATCGGCGGGAGCCGCCGTGCATGTGGCTCTGCAAATCGCAAAAGAAGCAGGTCCGGGGAAGGTTGTGGTGGCGATCCTTCCCGATGGGGGACGCGCATATATTTCGAAGTTTTATTCGGACGAATGGATGCGGGACATGGGCTTTCTCGAACCGGATCCCTCGGTGGCCCGCGTGGAGCATCTGCTGCAGGACAAACCGCCGGTTGTCGTGGCGACCGTGGGAGAGTCCACGCGGCAGGTTGTCCTGCGAATGCAAAAACACGGCTTTTCCCAGCTACCTATCGTCAATGGGCAAGGGCGCGCCGTGGGCATGGTCCATGAGTCCGACGTGCTTGGTTCCTTGCTTTCGGGCGATCGAAATCTCGATCAGCCGATCGAACCTGCCGCGCTGCAAGGCGTCGTATCGCTACGCACACCGATTCATGAAGTCGAAAAAGTATTGGCCGACGATAACGTCGCGGTCGTGATCGAGGACGGGCGCGTCATCGGCATCGTCACCAAGATCGATTTGATCACCCATCTTGCCAACCCACCGCGATGAAAGAGGTCATCATGCGATTCGAGACCAACGCCATCCATGCGGGACAATCGCCCGATCCGACCACGGGAGCCATCATGACGCCCGTTTTCCAGACCTCGACCTTCGTGCAGGAAGCACCGGGAAAACATAAGGGATACGAGTATTCTCGAACGCAGAATCCAACGCGCGCCGCGCTCGAAGCCTGCGTGGCCGCTCTCGAAGGCGGTCGCCACGGCCTTGCTTTCAGCTCCGGTTGCGCCACCACCGATGCGGTCATGCATCTGTTGTCGTCGGGCGATCACGTGGTGAGCATGGACGACGTCTACGGTGGAACCCGACGATTATTCGAAAAAGTGTGGGCACGCCACGGCATCGATTTTACGTTTGCGGATCTGTCCAGACCGGGCGAACTCGAGGCAGCGCTGACTGATCGAACGCGATTGGTGTGGGTCGAGTCCCCTACCAATCCCTTGCTCAAACTCGTCGATCTCGAGGCCACCGCGCGGTCCTGCAAGCAGCGCGGCATCCCTCTGGTCGTCGACAACACCTTCATGACTCCGTATTTTCAAAAGCCGCTCGCCCTTGGCGCGGATATCGTGGTTCATAGCGCGACGAAGTACCTGAACGGTCATTCCGACGTGGTGGGAGGTCTGCTGGTTACGAACGATGAGGCGCTTCGTGATCGGCTTGCGTTCATCCAGAACTCGGCGGGCGCCATTTTGGGACCGATGGATTCATTTTTGGTGCTGCGGGGGCTTAAGACTCTTCATGTGCGCATGGATCGCCATCAATCCAACGCGCTGGAATTGGCGACGTGGCTGGAGACTCATCCCCGCGTAAAAATCGTTATCTATCCAGGGCTTACATCGCATCCGCAACATGAACTCGCTCGCAAACAGATGAGCGGATTTGGTGGCATGATCACGTTGCGCCTCGACGCCAATCTCGAGCAAGCCGCCCGCGTGATTTCATCGTGTCGGGTGTTTTCCCTCGCCGAATCGCTGGGGGGAGTCGAAAGTTTGATCGAGCATCCAGCGATCATGACGCATGCTTCGGTGGCGCCGGAAGAGCGTGCGAAGCTCGGGATCGATGATGGGCTCATTCGGCTATCGGTCGGAATCGAAGCGGTCGAAGATCTTCGTGAGGACCTGGAGCGGGCGTTTCGGGATTGATGGGAGCAAGGGTTGCTGCTTGTTTTGCCGGGTGGTCCACGGGTCATTGTTTGCTCTTCCACGCCCGATTATGATGGGCAGGACAGCGATGGTCCGTGTCATGGGAGGCTCATATGTCGTTCTCGCTGCTGGTTTCCCAACATCACCCCAAGAGCCCCGACCGCGTCGAGGCGTGGGAAACAGCCTTCCTCGAGCTGCAAGTCGTCTTGGCCTATATCGACAGTGTTCTTGCGCCAGCCGAACGCATGACGCTTTCCTTGCTCAACCTTGCGAAGTGGGACGAAAAGGACAATCGGCGACAAGTCGACGAGTTGACTCGTTCCATTGAAAAACATGGGATTGATCAAGCGGTCCGCAGGGTCATCCGCAAGCTGGAGGAGCTGTTTGAGCAAGAAGATCCCACGATTCGTCCGCATCTTGCCCAGGAAATATTGCAGTCTAGTGTGGCGATCGTGGTCGCGGACGATGTGATTTCGGATAATGAGGAGTCTTTTTTGCGCGATCTTTTAGCGCCGGCGCTTGGGATGGACGAGGCGCACGTCATGGAGGTGGTGAAGGCGGCGTCGGGACGACTGAGCCGTTTTCGCGCCTACGCGGAGCGTGGGTTGGAATGCTACTTGATGCTCGCAGAACTCCAGGAAGGTCCACCACAGCTCAATTCCCTCGCGGGAGACAAGCTGCCGGGTTTTCTGGGCGCCGTGGACCAATGGGTGGTGCAACACCGGCTCGGGTCGAGTCGGGTGATGGGTTATTTTCTGGGTGCCATGGGCGGCATCTTCTGGATCGACAGCTACGAACAGCACCTTTCCGAGATGACACAACTGGTGGCTGCGGCGCGCACGCTCAGCCAACGAGCAGGACCGGAAGCACGGTTACGCGCCATCCATCACGAACTCACGCAACTCAGAAATCGCGGCGTCGATGCCAACGGACATCGCGCTATCGCGCGCCATGTCACCAATGCTCTTTCTCGAATGGCTAGCCTCAATGAGGCGCAGAGAAATCGATTTCGGGACGCGATCGCGCCAGCGCTCGAGATCGATCACGATGCGTTGGTCGAATCTGCCTCCCAGCGAGCCTCCCTCATCGACTTGCACGACAATCTCGTCGGCGCCCATTCCCCCGAGCAAGACAAGACGGAATCGCAGTGGTGGCGATTCTGGAAGTAAGCGAACCCCCCATGGATTCACTTGTTTTCATCAAGTGAAACCGGTACGCCCCAACCTCGATGTCCCTTGGATTTTTATCCGAAGGCGAGTTGTTCTCGCTCGGTTGTGCGCTCATCTGGGCTGTTGGTGTCATCCTGTTTCGGGTGAGCGGGCAACGAATCGAACCCATTGCCTTGAATTTATTCAAGAATTTGGTGGGGCTCGTGCTGTTCTTCATCACGCTGCCGCTGGTTGGCGTGTCCTTCTATCCCGAAGGAACGACACCCACCGATCTGCTGACACTCGCCATCAGCGGCATCGTCGGCATTGGCATCGCCGATTCGCTGTTTTTCGCAAGCCTCAATCGCCTCGGGGCAGGCAATACCGCAATCGTCGATAGCCTCTACAGTCCGTTCGTCATCCTTTGCGCCTTCGTCTATTTGCAGGAATCGATTTCGAGCGCGGTGCTCGTAGCGATGCTCATCATGACCGCGGCTATCTTGGTAGGAACGTGGGATCCTTCGCTGCCCTCCGAACCACAATCCCGAAAACAAATCACCGTGGGCGTGGCTCTTGGCGTACTCGGCATGTTTCTCATGGCCGTCGGACTCGTGATCGCCAAACCCGTACTCGAGCACGCGCAAGCATGGTGGGTGACCACCATGCGCCTCGTCGCCGGAACCGCTTTTATCGCCATCCAAGGACTTCTGCCGCGGCATCGCGCAAGTGTGCTCGCGATTCTTCGCCCCAGTCGCCATTGGCGCGTCGCTGTACCCGCAGGCATCATCGGCTGTTATCTTGCGATGATCACATGGATTGCTGGGTTGAAACTCACGTTGGCCAGCATCGCAAGCATACTCAATCAAACCAGCACGCTATTTGTCGTCTTGCTCGCCGCCATCTTTTTAAAAGAAAAAGTCACCTTACGAAAAGGCGCGGCCGTCGCCATGGCATTCGTAGGAGCGGTACTCGTCACGTGGTAGCCGAGGTAATGATTCGGTTCGGTGTTCGTGCGGGCCTAGTCCACGCTGGCGCCGTCTTGGCAACCGAGCGACAACATATTGTATTTATTGGTTATTTTCCAATAGCTCCTCACGCAACGAACGGGCATCGTATACCTTGTCGAGGGCTTCCAGGATGGCCGAGCTATGCACGGAAACAGCGCGGTTCGAGCGCGGGTCATAGGCATAATCCCCGCCAAGGGAATGGATGTTGCCATCGAAGATCAATCCGACGATCTGCCGCTGCGTATCGAACATGGGTGAACCGGAATTGCCACCGATGATGTCGTGGGTGGAGACGAGGTTCATGGGGGTGGAGCCATTGATTTTGCTTTTAGCGGTCAACCATGATGCGGGAAGGTCGAAGGGAGGCGCGCCGGTATGTCGTTCGAAAGCGCCGGCCATGGTCGTGAAGGGACCGACTTGCTGTCCGTTTTCGGTCCATCCCTGCACCACACCAAAAGCCAGGCGCAAAGAAAAGGTGGCATCGGGGTACACGCTCGTGCCGAACACGGCAAATCGCGCCGCGGCAATTCGTTCGGCGTTTCGTGTTTCGACGGCTTCCACTTGTTGTTCGAAGCGTTCTCGGATCTGGCGAGCCCACGGGTCGATGGTTCGAGCCAGCACGATCGCCGCATCGGAAGAGGCTTGCACAGCGGTCTTTCCGCTTTCGTATAGCCGCTTGCGTTCGTCGACATGGGTGAGTTTGGTGCCGGCGATTGTTTTTTTTGCCACTTGCTCAGGGGATTCATTTCCCAGGGCTGCTTTGACGACAGGATGGTCGGTACCGAGCAATTCCCGTAACCGAGTGAGCGACAACGCAAGTTTCATTTCCTCGAATTCTTGGTGGATGGGTGCGGTGGAAAACAGCTCCTGCTGGAGGGCGGGGAGATTCGAATCCGCATATTCACGAAGGCGTTGCTCATTGGGTTTGGGCAACTCATCGGACGCGCGCACAATCTTTCGCGCATGATCCATCAACGTGGACCAAAACCCCTGCCCTGCTTCCACCAACGCGTATTCATTCGCCAATCGTTGCTTCGCCGCTTGCACCGCGGCAATTCGATCCCAGGCATCCCCATACTTGGCCTCGAGATCCGCATCGGCTTTGACTCGATCCCGCAATTGGTTTTCTTTCTGTTGCAACTGGGAGAAGAACATCGGATCGAGCAGCGCTTGCTGCCGCCCACGAAGCGCTTTGATCGCGTTTTCCGCGCCAAACAAAGTCGTGCCAGAAACCCGCGCTTGCTCCACACCACGCTTCTGAAACTCACGCACCGCCCCGCGAATCTCGAGCCATCGCATCAGCACCGCGGGCACGCCATGATCTCGCATATAAGCAAGTTGAGATACGGTCGACATGCGTGACGTCCGACCGGGATGACCGGATACGAAGGTCAACTGCCCCTGCTCGGCGCCATGAGGAGACCAGCGAAAATGCGAGGGCGTGGAAGCTGGCTTGCCGTTCTCATACACCCGAAGAAACGTCACATCGAGGTCGTAACGGGGGAAGTTGAAGTTGTCGGGATCGCCACCGAAAAACGCTATCGACACTTCGGGAGCAAACACCAAGCGCACGTCCTGATACCGACGATACTTGTACAAATGATAGCGCCCACCTTGAAATAGCGTGACCACATCACATCGAAGGGCATCGCTCGTAGCACAGGATTTCTCGATGGCCGACATTTGCTGTTTGCGCGCATCATTGGCCTTTGTCTCGTCCAACCCTTTCGTCGCTTCATTCACACGATCGGTGACATCCGTGATCTCGATGAGTTGATTGATTTCCATCTCCGGGCAACGCGGTTCATCGGTTGCCTGTTTCGCGGTGAAACCGCTTTTTATGTAGTCTTTGCGGGTAGTCGACAACTGCTGGATGCAACCCACGGCGCAGTGATGATTGGTCATGACCAAGCCGCGCGAGGAGACAAAACTACCGGAACAGCCTCGGGCCAAACGCACGGAAGAGCGCATCACTTCATCGAGCCAGGCCTGGGTGGGTGCGAAGCCATGTCGGCGCTCTAGGACTTCGGAAGGAAAGTGGTTCAACAACCACATCCCCTCATCGGAGGAAAACGATAGCGGTGGAGTTGATTCGTCGGGCGGAGTCGACGATGCGACCATCGATGCCGTTGTGGAACGGATGGCAGAAGAGGTTTGCGCGTTGCCATGGACGCCACCATGACAGCCAAGCCCAAGGCAGCCACAGGCCAAGCACGTTATCCCAAATATTCGCTTCACGGCGTCACCTCGCTCCGGTGGTTGAACGGCTTCGCACCACCCTAGTCGTTTCGGTGACATCGCAAAACCCCAGCTAATTGGTGGATTTACAAGGGAAATTCCATAGTGCGTCCCGGCTGTCGAAAGAGGGTAGGAAGGGATTGCTATGCGACGAGGAACGTGCTAACCCCCTCGCGCGTACACTTTACGACATGTGGGATATTTTCATGAAACACAGTCTATTTTCTCTGGTTATCGCCCTGTGTCCGCTAGCGGCGGGATGCGCCATGGGCGTGCAGGATGAAGGGTTCGAAGCCGTCGACTCCACCGAGTATGCGGCCACGGCGTGTGGCGCCAACTACGGAGAGGCCTTTGAATACTACAAGCGAGCGGTCGACGATTCGAAGGATCGATTGCGTTACGGGGTATGCCAAAGCGAGAACGGATTCATGTGGGCGATTGCGGATAATGCGTCGCGCGCGGTCATGACGTGCGGTGCGTTTCGGGATGTGATTCGCACCAGCCCGTGGGCGGCGCCTCTTCGTCAGGCACTTGCTCCCTCTTTGACGCTTCGGAGTCTCACGGGCGAGCTGCTCGTGATCAAGGATTCCCCGTGGCAGAATTGGAGTCATGTAGAGGAGTTTTTCGAGCAGGGAGTCTCATTTTGGGCGCGTTCTCAAGGGGCGTACGGTTACAGCGTGAAGGTCGATTTTGGCGCCAATGGCTCCGCGGTGTGGGGTGAGCAGACCTATGATGAGAGCACGGGAGAAATCTCCTGGCGTGTGGTTTCTGCCACGTACGCGATCACGAAAACCAGTTCTCAAGCTTCGGGTCGTCGTCTTGTGACCGTGACGCACGACGGTATTGTTGAGAAGTTTTCGCTTGGGGTCATCGATGCCGAGGCATGGAAAGACGCGCCTCTTTTCGTTTTGGATCCTCTTGGCACCGGACCGGAGCCGGGGCAAGGAGCCACCGTGCCGCAGCTATTTAGTCTCGTGACCGAGTGCGACGCCTGATCCCAGCGCTGGTTTTCTTGCGCGGCGGATCTAATTTCCCTAATAAATATCGATAGTTACCCCATCACGGACCGAATGTTTGGCCGTCGGACGGGGGGGAGTCTTTGTGGATAGATGGGGAGACTCGAAGGCGGGCAGCGCGATCAGGTCGTGGCTTCAGGCGTGCTATTTGGGCCGGTTTCAGCCACGGCGGGTTCGGCGGCGGGCTCGCTAGTCGCGGTCGTTTCGCCTTCGGTTACGAATTCGATGAGAGACATGGGGGCATTATCGCCGCGGCGGGGGCCGAGTTTGATGATGCGGGTGTACCCCCCCGGTCGTCCTTGGAATCGCTTGGCGAGGTCGATGAGGACTTTTTCGACCAGGTCGATGCGTTGCATCGCCCCTTCTTCGTTGGCGACCATTCCGTAGCGAGGGATGAAGGCGCGGATTTGTCTCGCCACGTGAAGACGCCGTGCGATCTGGCGTCGATCGGGGGTTTCCCCTGGTTTGTTGTAGGCGACATCCCCAAGGCGAATGGCTTTGGTGATGAGTCTTTCGGCGACGCGGCGCAGTTCTTTGGCTTTGGCGTCGGTGGTTTCGATGCGTTCGTGAGTGATGAGGTTGGCCGTGAGGTTTCGCAACATCGCCCGACGGCTGCTGGGGTTTCGGCCGAACTTCCGGCCTGCTTTCAAGTGACGCATGGCGAGCTGTCCTCTTGTTTAGTTCTGGCTCTGCTGCGCCTTATAGCGCTCCAGGAGTTGTGGCCAGTTGTCAATCTTCATTCCGAGGGAAAGGCCCATGCTCGCGAGGATTTCCTTGATTTCTTTGAGCGATTTTCGCCCGAAGTTTTTGGTCTTGAGCATGTCCTGGTCGGTGCGCTGAACCAGCTCACCGATGAGTGTAATATTCGCGTTCTGCATGCAGTTTGCGGAACGAACGCTGAGTTCGAGTTCATCGACGGATCGGAACAAGTTCTCGTTGATAGGCTCTTCGCTATCGCTTGGCGCAACGTACGAGGTTTCTTCGGTTTCCTCGAAGTTGATGAAGATGGTGAGCTGTTCTTTGAGGATTTTTGCAGCGAACGCCACCGCATCTTCGGGTCGCACGGCACCATTGGTCCACACTTCGAGCACCAATTTATCGTAGTCCGTGACCTGACCGACGCGCGCGTTCTGCACCGTGTAGTTGACCTTGCGCACTGGAGAAAAGAGGGCATCGATCGGAATGGTGCCCAGCGGCATGGTGGCCGTTTTGTTGCGTTCGGCCGGCACATATCCCCGGCCCATTCCGACGGTAAGCTCCATCGAAAGCGGGCCTTTTTTATCCAATACGGCGATGACGTGGTCGGGGTTGAGCACCTCGAGTCCATCGACCAAATGGATATCCTTGGCGCAAACGGGGCCTGGTCCTTCTTTATCGATTCGAACCACGAAGTTGTCGAGTCGATGGGCTTTGAACACGACCTCTTTGATGTTGAGGATGATGTCGCTCACGTCTTCGACGACATCTCGGATGGTGGTGAACTCATGCAATGCGCCATCGATCCGGACCGCCGTAACAGCAGCGCCTTGCAGCGACGATAGAAGCACGCGGCGCAGGGAGTTTCCGACGGTGATACCGAACCCTCGCTCGAGGGGTTCGCAGGTAAACTTGGCGTACACATCGGAGCGGGATTCCGCGTCGATCTGGATAGCTTTGGGACGAATGAGTTCCCGCCAATTGCGCGCAATGAGTTGTTCCATCCGTGCATCTCCTCGTTTGAAGGTTCGCGCGGGAATCCCAGCCATCTTGCCGAACCCGCTCGTTCAAGGCGGCTCGTTCCCTGCCCGCGTTTGGGTATCTATCCTACCGTGAGTAATACTCGACGATGAGTTGTTCGCGGATAGCGGGCTCGTTGAGTTCCTCCCGCAGGGGGCTCGACTTGATGACCGCCGAATACGAGCCGCGATCCAGGTCCATCCAGCCAGGGACGGGGCGAGCCTCCGCCATGGCGATGGAGGATTCGAGAAGCTTGAGTTTACGGCTTCGCTCGCGCACCTCGACTTTGTCTCCGATACGCAAGATATAGCTCGGGATGTTGACTCGCCGTCCGTTGACCAAGATGTGGTTATGCTTCACGAGCTGTCGAGCTTCTCTTCGGGTAACGCCGAATCCCATGCGATACACGGCGGAGTCGAGTCGTCGCTCGAGCAAAGCGAGCATTTGCTCACCGGTGCCGCCACGCATACGGTTGGCGCGGTCGTAATAGAGGCGGAACTGTCGTTCCTGCACTCCATATACGCGACGCACCTTTTGCTTTTCGCGCAAACGGATGGCGTACTCGCTCAACTTGATGCGCCCTTGGCCGTGCTGCCCAGGTGGGTAAGAACGACGAGTGAAAGCGCATTTTTCGGTCTGGCAGCGCTCTCCCTTGAGGAAGAGTTTTTCGCCTTCACGACGGCAAAGTTTGCAAACGGGGCCGATATATCGAGCCATGAATAAGTCCTCAGCCGATCACACGCGACGCCGCTTGGGCGGGCGGCATCCGTTGTGGGGAATCGGGGTTACATCGCGAATCAAAGTGACTTTGAAACCGGCGGACTGCAGAGCGCGAAGAGCGCTCTCCCGGCCAGCACCCGGTCCTTTGACGAACACGGCGACAGAACGCACACCATGCTCCATGGCGCGTCGAGCAGCTTCCTCTGCAGCGAGCTGCGCGGCGAACGGAGTTGACTTGCGGGAGCCTTTGAATCCGCGGGATCCCGCGCTGGACCAGGACACCACGTTGCCGTTGACGTCGCTGATCGTTACGATTGTGTTATTGAACGTCGACTGGATATGGGCAATCCCAGAACCGATGTTCTTCTTGACCTTTTTCTTCTGTTTGACGCCCTTGCCGCGGGCTTTGGTCGTACTCATCGCGCGGTACTCCGTCTAACTCTTCTTCGCCCGGGAGCGAGAGATCATGCCCTTACGCGGTCCCTTACGGGTGCGGGCGTTGGTGTGGGTACGCTGCCCACGCGTGGGTAAGCCACGACGATGTCGTAGCCCGCGGTAGCATCCCAAGTCCATCAATCGCTTGATGTTCATTTGGACTTCGCGACGCAGATCGCCTTCGACCTTGTACTCGCCATCGATGATCTCGCGAATCGCCTTGATCTCGGATTCCGCGAGGTCCTCGACACGCTTGGACGGAGAAACCTGCGCTTTTTCGCAGATATCGCGAGCCAGCTTTCGTCCAATTCCGTAAATATACGGCAGCGCATACACAACGTGTTTGCGCCGCGGAAGGTCAACACCTGCAATACGTGCCATAGAATCCCTACTCCTGCTCGATCATCGGGGTCGGCTCAGGCGCCTTGGCGCTGCTTGTGGCGAGGATTCTTTTTGCAGATCACGCGCACCACGCCGTTGCGCTTGACGATCTTGCACTTGTCGCAAATCTTCTTCACGGATGGCCGAACCTTCATAACTGCCTCTCTACTTGTGCCGGCATGTGATCCGGCCTCGATTGGGATCGTACGGCGATAATTCGACGGTCACCTGGTCACCTGGAAGGATCTTGATCATGTGCTGACGCAATTTCGTACTGACCGTTGCTAGCACTTCCCGTTGGCTTTCACAGCAGACCCGATACATCGCGTTGGGTAGCACCTGCGTCACCAACCCTCGTGCCTCAAGCTTACCTTCCTCGTATTGTGTCGTCCGATCCTTCCGATTTCCTCCTGGTCGCATGCCTCAAACCTGGCGTCCACGAATGCGTGACACCTTGGGTCCCGTCAATCCCTCATAATTGTGAGTGATGAGGTGGGATTCGATGCTCGAAGATAAGTCGAGCGCCACCCCTACCACAATCATGATGGACGTGCCGCCAAATCGGAACGACACGTTATACCATGCGCTTGCGATGTTCGGGATCAAGCACACCGCAGCCACATACAATGAACCACCAAGTGTGATCCGGGTCAGCACCCGGTCAATATATTCGGCGGTTTGTTTGCCAGGGCGAATCCCTGGAACGTTGGCTTGCTGCTTTTTAAGATTCTCCGCAATATCTACCGGACGAACCGTCACGGCCGTATAGAAAAAGCAGAAGAAGATGATCAGCAACGCGTAAAACGTGTTGAACACCCATCCACCCTTGTTGAGCACCGCCTGGATATTGTTCATCCCCGGGATATTCAGATTCGCGAGCGTTGCCGGGAACATCAGCAACGAAGAAGCGAAAATCGCGGGAATCATGCTTGCCGAATTCACCTTCAACGGCAGATGCGCCGTCTGACCCCCATAAACCCTACGGCCTACTTGACGTCTCGAGTAAACGATCGGGATCCTTCTCTGAGCCCGCTCAAAAAACACGACAACCGCCACGGTGCCGACGATCAACGCGAGCATCGACGCGATGGTCAGGGGCTGCAGGTTACCTTCGTGTTGTTGCACGTAACCGACGGCAACCGACGGCAAATCCGACAGGATACCGGCAAAAATGATCAGCGAAATCCCGTTGGAAACGCCTCGTTCCGTAATTTGCTCGCCTACCCACATGATGAACGCCGTGCCCGTGGTAAGCGTGATGATCGTCATCAATCGAAATGCCCAGCCTGGGTTGGCGACGACATCTCCCATCCCGCCGCTCCCTCCCATTTCGTGATGGTTCAGGCCCTCGAGATACATTGCGATCCCAAAGGATTGGAAGATGCTGAGCACCACGGTTCCGTACCGTGTGTATTGATCGAGTTTACGGCGACCTTGTTCGCCCTCTCGTCGCATATCATCGATCGGCTTATACACGGTGCCGAGCAGTTGCATGATGATCGACGACGAGATGTAGGGCATGATCCCGAGCGCGAAGATCGAGAGGTTTTCGAGCGCCCCGCCGGTAAAGAGGTTGAACATCCCCAGCAATCCGCCCGATTGACGCTGAACGACCGACCGCATGACATTTCGATCGATGCCCGGAGCGGTAATGAAAACTCCCACGCGATAAATCGCGAGCATAAAGAGGGTGAACAGCAACCTCTTTCGGAGTTCTGGCACCTTCGGTATGTTCGCGAAGTTGGCGAATGCCATGATTCTCGTCGCCTATTCGGCAGACGCCTCCCCGGCTTCCGGCGTTTCCAAAGGAATCAAGGGAATGACCTTGCCTCCCGCCTTTTCGATCTTCTCGATGGCGGACTTCGAGAACGTATGCACGGTGACGGTCAATGCCTTGCCAAGGTCGCCCTGTCCAAGCACCTTGATCAAATCGAACTTGCCGCGAACCAATCGCGATCGTCGAAGCAAATCCTCGTCTACCGTCGTCCCCGACTCGAAACGCTCGAGGTCGCCCACGTTGACGATCGCCACCTGAGCGCGAAAAACGTTGACAAATCCACGCTTTGGCAATCGTCGCTGGAGCGTGGTTTGCCCACCTTCAAACGCTCTTTTGCTGAACCGGCCAGTATTTCTGGCTTTTTGACCCTTTTGGCCCCGGCCGCAGGTTTTTCCAAGTCCCGAACCCACACCGCGTCCAACGCGAGTCTTAGGTCGGTTGGCCCCTTTCGGGGCCTGGAGTCTAGAAAGAATGTCCGCCATGGCTATCCCTCGACCTCTTCGATCTGCACGAGGTGCAAGACCTTCTTGACCATGCCGCGGAACGACGGTGTGTTGTCCACGACGACTTCAGAGCCCACTCCACGGAGCCCCAATCCAGCGATCACCTGATGCTGTGGATAAGGTCGATTGGAGAGGCTGCGGACCTGACGGACCTTGAGCTTGGGTTTCACGGCGCGACCCCTTGCTGCGTTGCATCTTGCGTGTGGGGTTTGACGTCCTCCACACTCTTATCACGTTTGGCGGCAACCGATTCGACACACGCCAGGGTACGGAGAGCCTCGATGGTTGCGCGAACGACGTTATGCGGGTTGGTGGTCCCCATGCACTTGGTGAGGATATCCTTGATTCCAGCGGATTCGACGACGGCACGGACCACACCACCGGCGATAACGCCAGTACCTTCCGATGCGGGGCGGAGCATCACGCGCCCAGCTCCGAAACGACCGATGATTCCGTGGGGGATCGACCCTCCCACGAGGGGCACCCGAAACATGCTTTTGCGTGCCTGGTCGTTACCTTTTCGGATGGCTTCCGGCACCTCATTGGCCTTACCAAGCCCTACGCCGACGTGACCTGATTCATCACCGACCACGACGAGGGCGGAGAAACTGAAGCGACGACCACCTTTCACCACCTTGGCAACACGGTTGATGTGAATGACGCGCTCCTTGAGCTTTTCTTCGTCGAGCTGAAGTGTCTGATCGAATTGCATGATTCCTCGCTACCTAGAACTTCAGCCCGGCTTTTCGCGCCGCGGCAGCCAGAGCGCTTACACGCCCGTGATACTTGAAACCATTTCGATCGAAAACCACCTGCTTGATGTCTTTCGACAAGCAGATCTTCGCGATCAAGGCACCCACTTGGGTGGCCTTCTCGGTCTTCTTGAGCTTCTTTTCTTCCTGTGCATTCGCGTCCCGCACATCGACCGACAACGTGGAAGCATGCGCCAAGGTGCAGCCCTTCACGTCATCGATGACCTGCGCATAAATATGCCGCGCAGTACGAAATACGGTCAATCGCGGGCGTTCGGAAGTGCCCGTGACCTTTTTACGAATGCGAACCTTGCGCCTGTCGCGTCCGACCAGTCTCATAGCCATCGTCAAGACTCCGCGCTGGGATCAGCCATTTACCTGGCGCCCTTCGCGCCCTTGCCGGCCTTGCCGGCTTTCTCACGAACTTGCTCGCCCTGATAGCGAACGCCCTTGCCACCATACGGTTCCGGCGGCCTTGTGCTGCGAATCCGAGCTGCCGTCTCACCGACCAAACCTCGGTCGGCGCCCGTGATGACGATCTGCGCTCCCTTCGAGTCTTTCGGCACCGTCACCGAGATTCCTTCAGGGATGGGGAATACCACCGGATGGGACAACCCCACTGATAAGTGAAGTTCGGGTCCCTTGACCTCTGCCCGGTATCCGGTTCCCACCAGCAGCAAGGTTTTGGAAAACCCTTCCGAGGTTCCGCGAACCATGTTCGCGATGAGAGCCCGGGTCAACCCTTGCATGCGTGCGGAACCGACACCGGTACCGGCGGTTACATGCACTTTTTCCCCTTCGATGAACCGACGCGGCCGATCTTCGGTGGCGGCCCGGTGCCGTCCTCCCGTCGCGGCCTGCTGGTCAGCAATCACGAGTACACCGACGATGGCCTGCTGC